>JAKSRG010000009.1 GCA_024403735.1 Clostridia bacterium | reverse complement strand
GAGTAAGAAGCCCCCACTTCAAGCATGGAATGCTAAGTGGTGGGAGCATGTCACAGGATTTTGTGCGATACTCTATGCGATGCGTTTCTATTTTAATAGGAGAATTACGACATGATCGTTAAACATATTGATTTCTTTGATCCACATAAAATCGCCCTCAGCGGACAAGCATTCAGAATAGATGTTATTGATGAGACACACGTTGAACTTGTTGCTTTCGGCAAATATCTTCAGATTGCTTGCTTAGGTAATAACAACTTTGCCTTCTCTTGTGATGAAACAACATTTGATGAAGTATATGTTGACTATTTTGATTTAGGGAGAGATTACTGTTCAATCGTTAATTCTATCAATAGTGATGACACATATTTAGTTGCTGCAGCTGAGTTTGGATATGGTATCAGAATTCTCAAGCAGGAAAAATTTGAAACTTTAATCAGTTTCATTATTTCTCAGAGACGTTCAATACCAGCGATTAAGACTTCTGTAGAGAGAATTTCAGAGCGTTTTGGCGCAAAAATTGAAATCCCTACATTAGACGATGTGTTTGCTAGTCCCCTAAAAAAAGATTACTACGCTTTCCCTTCTGCTGAAGATATGGCAGATGCTACTTTGGATTCTATTTCAGAGATGGGTGTTGGTTACAGAGCTGAATATATACTATATGCATTTAGAGACATTCTAAATTGCAAAATAGTATTAGAAGATATATCTAAACTTCCAGATGATAAGTTATTTGAAGTCCTAACTTCAATGCGTGGAGTTGGAACTAAAGTTGCTAATTGCACAATGCTTTTTGGCTTCGCTAGAACAAATAGTTTTCCTATTGATGTATGGATACAGCGCATTTTGGACAAATATTATGGTGGTAAATTTGATACCACTCCTTATGTAGGAACAGCAGGCATTATGCAGCAGTTCATGTTTTTCTACGAACGCAACAAAATTTAATGCATCTTCCCTTCCGATAAAAATATGATTTTCACTTGATTAATTTATTCATTTTCGTTTTAATAGATTATGTTATGTATTTATTATTATTAGGAGTTACGTTATGGATAAATTAGTTCAGATTAATGATGCCGTTAACAGTTTTGCATGGGGTTGGTTCGGATTAGTCCTCCTCCTCGGAACTGGTTTAATATGTTCGGTCATCACTAAGTGTTTCCAGATTACTCATCTTCCACATTGGTGGAGAAAGACAATCGGTTCAGTTTTTAAGAAAGATGCACACAAGAAGAATGAAGTTGGTGCTGTATCTCAGTTCCAAGCTCTCTGTACTGCTCTTGCTGCTACAATCGGTACTGGTAATATTGCTGGTGTAGCTGCTGCTATTTGTGTTGGTGGTCCTGGTGCTGTTTTCTGGATGTGGATTGCTGCTATCCTTGGTATGATGACAAACTTCTCAGAGAATATTCTTGGTATTTACTACCGTCGTCGTAACGCTGAGAATGAGTGGTCTGGTGGTGCAATGTACTATCTCCAGGATGGTCTTGGTTCATATAAGGGAATGAAGACTGTTGGTAAGGTACTCGCTGTTATCTTCTCAGTATTTGCTATCCTTGCTTCTTTCGGTATTGGTAACATGGGTCAGATTAATAAGATCACTCTTAATATCGAATCAGCTTTCTTCTCAAATGTTAATGCTCCTGAATTCCTTGGAGCGTCACTCGTTAACTGGATTATTGGTATCGCTCTTACAATCGTTGGCGGTTTCATTATCCTCGGCGGTCTTAAGAGAATCGCTGCTTTCGCTGAGAAAGTTGTTCCTTTCATGGCTCTCGTATATATCTTGGGTGCTTTGATTATCATCATCACTCACATCACTATGGTAGGTTCTGTTTTTGCAGCTATCTTTAAGTTCGCTTTCGGTATCAAGGCTGTAGAAGGTGCTATTCTTGGTGTAGTTGTTAAGGAAGTTATCAAGGCTGGTTGTAAGAGAGGTGTGTTCTCTAACGAAGCAGGTCTTGGTTCATCAGTAATGGTACACTCTAACTCAACTGTAAAAGAGCCTGTTAAGCAGGGTCTCTGGGGTATTTTCGAAGTATTCGCTGATACAATCGTTGTATGCACAATGACAGCTATCGTAGTACTCACTTCTGGTGCCTTTGATCTCGACACAGGCCGCATGACAACTAAGGCATACAAGACAACTGATAAAGTTGCAATCGTACTTAACGAAGACGGCACAAGTTCAATTACTTCTTCAACTAACGATAACATCGTAGTCTCACTCGATGGAACTAAGCTCGCTGTAAGCAAGGTTGATAACGATAAGAAGATTATTGAAGATGTAAGATTTGAAATCCGCGATGCTAACAACGAGATTGCAGAAGAATGGTATTCTTCTTCTGAAGCAAAGACAATCGATACTCTCAAGGCTGGCGAGTATACAATCGAAGAAAAATCCATTGACGATGCTACACTTGTTGCTCGTTCATTTGGTTCAGTATTTGGTAAGCCTGGTGAGTGGTTCGTAGCACTTGCAGTTCTCCTCTTTGCATTCACTACTGTAATGGGTTGGTCTCACTATGGTTCTAAGTCAGTAGAGTACTTGGCTGGTGTTAAGGGTGCGAAGGTATATAGAATTATCTTCGTAATCATGATTATCTCTGGTGCTATCATGAAGTCTTCACTCGCATGGGATATCTCAGATACATTTAATGGACTGATGATGATCCCTAACCTTATAGGTGTTCTCTCACTTACACCTATCGTTGTTAAACTTACTCAGAATTACGTTGATCGTAAGATTAAGGGTAAGAAAGATGTTACTCCAATGCTCTCATTCTTCAAGGAAATCAACGATGAGCATGCTAAGTACATCGAAGAGACTGGTGAAGATTAATCTTTAATGACCTAATCGAAAACACATTTTAAGACGATGCAAATACTGCATCGTCTTATTTTTTGCCTTCACTTTCAACTGATTGATTATACGAAACCAATATGGAAATCATTTTTAACTTCCACATTCTCTGGTTCTGTAAAATCTTCAGAAGTTAAAACAAACTCCTTAATCTCAACCTGCTTCTCATCAAGGCTATACTTTCTGAACGCAAAGTTAAGTATAGCTGCCTCAACAAGATTTCTGCAAAATCTACCATTACCGAAATCTCTAGATGTTGATGCCTTCTCGAGAATATCCTTTACTCGATCTTCAGCTTCTTCACTAATTCTAAATCCTCTCTGCTGAGCAATCATTTTAGTAATCTGCATTAGTTCATCAGCTGAATAATCATCAAAATCAATATGGAACTGAATTCTTGACTTAAAGCCTGGATTACAAGAGAAGAACTCCTTCATCTCTTCTGGATATCCAGCGAATACAACAACTGTATCTTCCCTGTGATTTTCCATTTCCTGAACAATAGCATTAATTGCTTCCTGTCCATATGAATTGCTGTCATCTACTAAGGAATATGCTTCATCAATAAATATCAAGCCACCCATTCCCTCTTCAAAGATATTACTTACATTACTAGCAGTATGACCTACATATCTACCAACGATATTAGCTCTACCTAATTCAGTAATCTTATCACTCTTGAGTATTCCCATTTCGAACAACACTTTAGCTAGTATTCTTGCTACAGTTGTCTTAGCTGTACCTGGATTACCATAGAATGCTGTATTAAGTGACAATGGATAAAGCTTCATCTCACTATCATTCATTGCCTTCATCATTCTTGCATAAGAAGCTATCTTTCGAACCATGAGTTTCACATTATGTAGACCCACTAATCCATCAAGGTCATCCTTCGCAGTGGTTATTCTCTTACCATCTGCGTTATCAGCTTCGCGTATTTCTTCTAATGCCTTATATTCATCTTCAAAGTCGATATCTTTATAACTTCTATCACGAAATAGACGAAGTTTAAGCTCTACTTCTTCAGCACCCTTTTTTCCAAGATTTCTTATACGTCTTAACTCTTCAAAACTCATCTCAATCAAAGAATTAACAGTATCTTTACCAGATCGTTTCAAACAGTTATATGTTCTAACTGAAAAATTCAATTCTTCAATTGCAATATCATGATCAATAGTTACTTTGTACTTAGAACTAAAATCAGATACTTCTAAATCAAAGAAATAACTCATAATCAGTAAGTTAACATAATTTTCAGGGATAGAAACATCTAAAACTAACTCTTCAGAAGTTAACTCTACAAGACTACACTTAGTAAACAAGTTAGTGAACATCGCACGAAGACTAACAGAAAGAGGTTCTTTAGTCAGAAACTGAGCATCAACAAAAACCTCACCATCCATATTAGTTGCTGTGATAAAGATTTTTGCGCCAATTCTAACTAGTTCACTATAAAGCTGCTTCTGAGCATCTTCTGTTTTTGTATACTCATAGGACAAATACTCTTTTTCCATATTCACTAAGAAGTAAGAATATTTATATTCGTCTTTTTCAGCTTCTAGAACTGTACAACATGAGTTCTTCTCAGATACAGCCACACCATCGAACATCCAATCACAATCTCTAGATGTTATCTGTACATTCTCACTTGAAAAAACTACCATCTCATTAGTTTCACCTAACGAGATTTTAATACCAATCATTTCATCATCCTTTAATTGTTTTGTCATTAGGGTTAATCTGTCACCAATGCTTTTAGATGCATATAGATTAACGCCTCTTAAAGCGATTTCATTCACACGTGTATCAAAAATATCAATTTCATTATTCATAATAAATTCCTCCGAATTCTAATTAAAAAACTAAAAACTACAATCTCACTACATACGCCGCCATAGCCTTGGCACGCTCACTCGAACCCGAGTTCATCGCTGTGCTTCCCCAGCCGGTCTGCTTATGTGTGAGGATGAATTGTCAAGGTACGAATTCCTTCGGAGCAATAAAAAAGCCGATGCCCTGATAGGAACTTAAATAGACAGACTAATCCCGTTAGTCGTCATTCAAATCTCTATCAAGGCATCGGCCTTGTTTCTAAAATTGTGCATGTATAATAACAATGCTTATATACTAAGTCAACACTGCCATACGTGTTTTTCGTACAAATCGATAAAAATTATATTTTCCCATTATCCTTAAGATACTTAAGAAAACCATCTAATCCTTTATCTACATCAGCAAATGTAACATCAAACTTATCGGTATACCAAGGATCAGCTACATTACGACCCTTATCCTTGTCATCGACAAAGTCTAATAGTTTAAACATCTTTCCATCCCTATCTTCACCTGCAATTCGCTTCATATAACGAATGTTTATGTCATCCATTCCTATTAGATAATCATAGTAATCATAATCTTTCGTAACCATTTGTCTGGCACGATGTGGAATTAATGGTATTTTCTTCTGTCTAAGCATATCCACAGTACCATAGTGAGGTGGATTACCAATCTCTTCTGTACTCGTAGCAGCAGAATCTATCTCGAACAAATGACCTAATCCCAGCTGATTAACTTTGTAGTCAAACACACTCTGAGCCATTGTTGATCTGCATATATTTCCCCAGCAGATGAAAAGAACTCTGATACATTCTTTCATATTTCTATTTAACTCCTTAATAATCTCACTCTGTTAATCCTTAACTACTAGAGTAGCAAAAGAAAATGTTCTAGATCTCGTATTCTCTTCATACTCTCTATCTGAAGAGAAATAATCTCTATTTCTCGCCCTAGAATTGATAAACCTATCCAAATATACAAATGCCTCATTTCCAGTAAAATACATATTAAGTCTTTCACATTCAGAAGCAGTTATAGTCTCAACTCTTCTTTCTTCCTCAAAAGATACTTCACCAGTAAGCGGATTAAAAATTCTATTCCTAAATATTGCACGATATGTTCTAGCTTCCTTAATCTTACTGCCATTTATATAAGAACTAGAAGGTCTAAGTATCATATAATTATAATCATTAATACAATCTCTGAATGAAATATCTAGATCTTTGACATCTGCATAGCTAACTCTAAAATATCTGTCTCCAATCGGACTTATATGCTTTCTTGCATTTACTCTTATTCTAGTTAATTCTGATATTCTCCACTCCGTTCCGCATTTTTTACAGGAATGAATTTTACCTCTTCGAATATACTGACGAAGTGTTTCTTTAGTTATTCCAAGAATATTAACAACATCACCATTCTCATTACGCTTCTCAAATAATGAATAATAATCAGATACAGATAATAAAGGTGCATCAACCCTTGCTATCGGAAGGATAGTATCAATTATATGAGCATAACTTTCCTTATCAGACAAATTATTTACTCGCACAGATAACGAACGACAGACAAAAGAAAATACACGATTTTTAGCAAGAGATAGACTTATTCCAAAATCATCTTCTACTATGTCGTAATACCAAAAGCAATCTGTTTCTTCACACAAAGGCGCATCGAACAAACTCATATCCTTCACCTTTGCATATAACTCTTTATACAAACGTATACGACAAGCACGTTTAATCTTAAATGGAGAATCGTCATCAATAGACTCATTAAATCTATCAAATCGGGCAATTCTATCTTCTAAAAACGCTACTATATCTTGTTTGGAATACATGAAGCCTTTTTTGTAATGCTCTATCATTACCAACCAATCAGATTTATCGCATTCATAATATACATCACCATCGTTATCCTCAATAGCAACATCTATTCCAAATGTTTTATAGAAATCAACATCAATATCAATATTATTCGTTCTTAGCATATATACACCTGTTAGTTGACGTTATTAATAAAAGCATCAAAAGATTTCTTATCATTAATACTAATAATAACCTCAGCCTCTTTGTTCACCATAGGATTAGATATCAAGAATAATTCCAATCTCTCTTTATCTTCCGTTGAAAGAATATGCTGAACCCTGTCATTCCCATTAGAAAACACAACAACAAATTCACTCTTTTTCTTATCACTCTGAGTAATAGAAACATCTGTGTAATCATTTATAAACGCATACTCAAAATCATCAGGTACATCTAATAAAGTATTCCATCGATAATTCACAGTTTTCCTTCCACGCACATATGGTTTATTAAGTTCAGATATTCTCCACTCATTACCGAATTTCTTACATGAATGAATTCTTCCTCGCCTAATCCACTGACGAACTGTTACTACTTTTACATCATTGATCTCAGCATACTTATCAACGTCATAGAACTTAGCATCTACTTTAACTAATACATATCGTTCCTTTCTTTCGAACGATAAATCAGCATTGAAGAGCTTATCACAAAGCACCAATTCAACATAAATTCCATATGAATCTATAGTGATTTCATATCTCCACATATCACAATCTGGAGCATCAAACATCTCTACTACTTGAAGCTTATCTCTCATCTCTATCATCATTCTAGCGATACTCTTGCACATATTGATATATGCAATATCAACTTCGCTAGTATTAGTAGAAATCATCTCTTCAACTATTTGCTCTAACTGAGAACTTCTTTGCTCCAACTCATCAATGAGTTCAGCTTTGGTAACAAAATATCTATTCTTTCTCAAATAGTTAAATAGCTTAACCGCATCCTCTTCGTCGTGCTCGAAAACAACCTCATCGCTATCATTAACAGCCTCAAATTCAATTCCGCACTTCTTCAGAATACTAATATTAGGCTTTATATCTTTGTTTTTGCGATTATAACAGATCATATTCTCTCCTAGACAAATAGGCATTTACAACTAGTATCCAAACCAAATAACTGACTACTAGCAATACAGATTTTCGCACGATTAAGAAGTAAAGTAAACACACATAACTAAATTAACTAAACAAAAAGCCAGGCTCATCACCTGACTTTCTGCCGTTTTTGTAAGATATAAAAGGAGAAACATAACAGTTTTTCACTGTTATGATTTATAAATGTATGCATTTCTCTACTAATAAAGTTCTTTGATAAAAATATTAAAGAGATAATCTAGACTTCTTTTTCCATCCGCCCTTAATATATCGAGCAACAAAGCAAATTGTTCTAAATACCCAGTCCACAACCATGGCGATCCATACTCCAATAGCTCCATATCCAAAGTGAACTGCTATAACAAGACTTAATCCAATTCTGAATACAATCATCGATAAAATAGAAAGTATCATCGTATAATTAACGTCATTACAAGCTCTGAGCATATTAGGTAATACAAAGCTAGCTGGCCACAAGAAAATTGCGACACCATTATGGATCATTACGAGTATGAATGCTAGTTTAGTTGTCTCAGGACTTAATCCATATAGCTTAAGTGTCCAATGAAGTGTTGATAGAATAATCACATTCACAATAGCTGTATAAAGGTATGTCTGGGACATAAGTTTCTTAGTATAATAGCGAACCTGCTCTAAGTCACCTGCACCTACACATCTACCTATAACAGTAATCATCGCAAGGCTCATCGCCTGACCCACAATACATCCCATCGCATCAAGACTATTCGCTACACCATTAGCAGCAATCTGAATAGTACCAAAACCAGAGATAATGCTAACAACTAGTACTCTTCCTAACTGGAATATTCCACTTTCGATACCACTAGGAATTCCAATATAGAAAATCCTCTTAATAATATTCCACTTAAACTTGAATTTCTCTTTATCAATGTGAATAGGATACTTAGGATTTCTAAGTAGCACATATAACACAACAGCAGCTACAACTCTGGAAACAAGTGAAGGAAGTGCTACACCAACTACACCCATCTTAAGTCCATAGATGCAGATTGCATTACCTGCAATATTAATGATGTTCATGAGGACTGATGCCTTAAGTGTAATCTTGGAGTTACCCATTGATCTAAACAGCGCCGCACACGAGTTATAGATAGCAAGCGCTGGAAATGATATAGCTGATATTAATAGATATATTACGGCGTTATCGAAAACATCCTGCTCGATCTTACCAAACAGCAAAGAAATAATGCCGTGATTGAACACCATTACTAACACACTTACAACGCATGTTATAAGGCCTACTGACACTAATAACTGCTTAGCTGAATTAGAAGCTTCCTTCTCTTTTTGTGCACCAAGAAACTGTGAAGTAACTACAGCACCACCAGTAGCAAGAGCAGCAAGAATGCTCATTACGAGATTATTAAACATATCGATAAGTGATACGCCAGATACAGCTGCCTCACCAACAGATGAGATCATCATTGTATCAGCCATACCAACTGTAATTGCCAGTGCCTGCTCAAAGAGTAAAGGCACAATTAATCTTCGTAAATCTATTTTACTAAATAGTCTTTGCATTCCAATAACACCAACAATAAGATTTCCAATTATCCTTCAACAATCTCCTGATCAAGGACAGAAATATCAGGCTTATTAAGTTCGCCCTTCTCGAGCATGCGTGCTACCTCTTCATATGTATATTTACTCTCTGGATAGAGAACAACTACCGCATGATCGCCTTTATGTAGGAAATTTGTCTCACCATAAGGTGTATATCTTGTAGCACCAATTGATACCATAATCTTCTCTGGCTTACCTGCCTCAAGAAGGTATTCATGAATATTTTCTGCTGGTCCCTCATCGAGCTGATAGTTAAACTTCAATAACATCCATGTGATAAGTTTGCCATAGATATAACTGTAATCACGAATTGCACTATCCTCACCATATGGATAAGCTCTTCCATCTCTCAAAAGAAAGCTCGCAATTCTATAATCATTAATCTTTCCTTCGCTAGTAAAAGTATCAATAGGAAGAATATTTGTAGAAAAGCCCTTACTCTTCGCACACCAATTCTTCTTAAGACTTATCTTCTTAGCACCTTCTCTACGAATAGAGCAATCATTTGACGCACCAAATCCTAATGGGATCAAATCTTTGAGCGTATCGTCTTCCCATACAGCCTCAAATAAAACTGCACATTCTGGCTCAATCTGAACTTTATCCTGACCTTCTGGATACTCAATAACTTTATCGTCAGAGAATGGGAAAACCTTCAAAAACTCAGGTGTTACCTTAGGATTATCTACTGGAATATGTGTTGGGAAAATGGCCTTTGGCGCATTTGCTTCTTCTGTCTTAACATTAGCAAAATCAGAGGCTTCATTAGCCTGTTCCAAGTGTCCTGTAAAATTACCAGCAACACCAAAAGTTGCTACAGAACTATCAAATGATAAATCTCTACTCATATAAAAAACTCCCTCTTTTAATCTCTAACATAATACGTTATCAAAGCCTGCCACTCAATAGAATGAGACTAGGGTAAACTGTAAAAAATAGAGGCCTATAAGGGAGTTTATTTGTTATTATTTTAGGTTATTTAAACTCAGCATACATTAACTGATTATTAGTAATTAACATGTTCTTTATAGGAAGATCAACAATAACCCATTCATCTTCCATAAAGATAGGATCATAGTAATAATCATCCTGACCGCCAGCCATGAGTTCACGGTAGAGGAATGTGTTGCAGAAGTTATTATCACCACTATCAAATGGAAGTTCAGTCACCAACAATCCATTCTCATCACATTCTGAATTCTCCCAATTTGTTGGGTCGTAAATCAAAAGATTAGGAGATACATCAATCACTATATATCTGGAATTCTTTTCAACCCTCATTCCATCACTAAAAGCAATCTCATAATCACCATTAGAATTCTCTACAAAACTTATAGTTCCAAGAATTGTTCCGCCTTCTTCTAATGTGTTATCAAAGTATTCTTCAGAAAAATAAGGAGATTCATATAAACGTTCAACTTTATCACCAGGAACTAATGCTTCATATTCTTCCTTTGTGTAAACAATAGGATCAGATACTCTAAGAAGTGCTTTACTACCATCAGGAGAGAATGCGCAAAGTTTTCCTACATAAGTACCATCTGACAGCTCACTTACAAAACTTTCCTGACTAAATACAGCAGCAGATACAGAATAAGTAAATGTAGGAAGTTTCTTAAAGTCATCATATGACAAAAGAGACATATACAAAGTTTCCTGTTCAGCTATTAACTGAACTTCCCCATCGACTATTCCATAGATATAACCTGAAGTTATCTCAAGTTCCTCATTAGTTTCAGCAACCCCTAAATAAAAAGGAAAATCTAATCCGTCATCATTCGTATATGCAAAACTATAATACTTCTCTAGAATATACTCTACGACATCTTCTGAGTTCTCATCACTAGAAATTTCTTCTGTGTTTTCAATATCTTCTTGAACTTCTACTACTGGTTCATTAATTGTATCTACGAATTCCATATAGATATCATATGCTTCTTTAGCAGATATCTTAGTCTCAACTGGATTTACAACCACAATCTGTTCACTATTAGTAGTTTCAGTTGGTTCAATAACACTATTATCAAGAGCATCCTTCTCAGTAGTCTCAACTACAGTAATCCCAGTCGTCTCGACTACTATTTCACGTATTTTCTTATTGCTACATGATGCTAATCCAAACATCATACTAATCGCCAAAAAGAGTATAATACCCCTCATAAACTTATTTCTCATCATATTCCTCATACCTATCCTTTATATTTAATTCTATATCAATCCATATTCCTTGCTAGAATTGAACAAGGCTTATTAAATGTAACTTCGCTTCCTTCAAACGTTGTTACTACTCCGCCAGCTTCTCTAACAATCAAGTATCCAGCAGAATAATCCCATGGAGACAAGATTAATTCAAAATATAGTTCTGCTCTACCAGAAGCAATAGAACAAAGATCAAGAGCAGCAGAGCCACTTCTTCTGATATCGAGCGCCTGCTTAAAATAGTCATATGCAACCTTAAAAGACTTCTCATGAAGTTCCTCATTGTATGGTGAAGAACCAAACAGAACAAGACCATTACTTAATGGCTGATTAGAAACACTAATCTTCTTACCATTAAGGAAAGCGCCTTCACCTTTCTTTGCATAAAACATCTCATCAAGATAAGGGTTATACACTACTCCGATATATGGATCGCCATCAACAAGAAGCGCAATTGATACACAACTTATATGATAATCCTTTATAAAATTTGTTGTTCCATCAATTGGGTCAACAATGAAGCAATTTCCAGATAATGAATAATTTTTATCGTCGCCTTCCTCACCTACGAATACAGAATTAGGAATTGACTTAAGTAATTCCTCTTTAAGAAAATCTTGAACTTTCTTATCATAAGTAGTTACAAAGTTCGCAGAGCCTGTCTTCGCATCTATCTGAAGTGTATCTCTTTTAGCATCTCAAATTATTGCGCCAGCTCTTCTAGCAATATCAATTATAATATCTAATTCGTTCATATTATTCTCCAACCAAAATATTGAGACTCAATACTCCTTACGAATACTATCAATCTCATATATCTTCATAAAACGCTCTTCATCATAAGTATTTCTAATGAGCATGACCTCTGTAAAATGCCCATCATCGCGGTTCTTAAATCCTGCTACCTTCTCACCAGTACATATTGAACTTCTAATAACCGCATATTGCTTATCCTTATCAAATGGAATTCTATCCTTTAGGTCTCGCTCATAATAAGGAATATTTACATTATCCTGCCTCATCTCTATCGCTAAGATTACGATAAGAGTTAACAGTATCAATCCTCCAATAAGACTTAACCACCAAATGAATTTATGAGTAATAAACCAGATTATTAGTGGCGCAACTCCACCGATTAAAAGAGCAGCACCTATCATCTTTCCACCGAAACTAATCGAATTAATTTTTGGAAACTTAATCTTACTCATATCTTCCTCTTTAAGATTTATTCCGTTAAATATTCTAGCAATAAATTCCAGATATGCAAAAGGGATGCATTCTACGAGTAGAAACATCCCTTTTACTATGGTAAAAATAACGTCAATTATCTTGTTAAGCGGCGACGGATTAACTCCCTCGCCTTAAGTCAAACAACAATAACGGAAGCAAAAAAATGAGTTCACTCCCAAATAATGGAAGTGAACTCCGTTGTTCACTACGCATTATACATATGACAACAATAAATTCAAGCGATTTCACTTAATATCAAAATATTCTTATTATATAAGCTTAAATACCGCCGTATTTGCATATGTAAGCGGATCAGTATGCATGAAGAATACCTTTGACTCAAGTGGAGCATATAGTGTCTCCATAATCTCTCCGTCATATGGATTAACTATATTAGCTAATGGAGTACCCTCACCTACATCGTCTCCAACTTTTACGAGTGGCTCGAAAATACCAGACTTAGCTGTTCTTACAGATACTAATTCAGTATCGTTAAATACTACTGATTTCTGAACTCTACCACTAGACTGATACTTTACGATGTCATTAGCAGCAAGGAATTTCAAAATACTTAAAACAGACTGTCCTGCTGAACGTCTATCAATTGTAGTAGTTGTTGTTGTATAAAAGCTAAATGCCTGTGTTTCCCATACCTGCCAGTTATAGTTAAGTGTAGCAGTATCATAAGGTCTAACCTTACGTGTAACTACATAAGGCATCTCAAACTTCATTGCTTCTTCTACAGTTGAATAACCTTCATCCATCATACGAATATGTGGAATGAACTCACCTGGCATATAGAAAGATGTGAACTGAATACCGTATTTGTAATCCTTAATCTCTCTAAATACACCATCAGCAATTCTCTGAGTTGTCTCACCCAAATCATAGCCAGGGAACATTCTATTAATATCTGTGTTATCAATAGGCCAGAAACGCTTCTGAATATTGATTGAATATGGGTTACAAGAAGGGATAATAAGTATCTTGTGACCAGGAGTAATTCTTCCTTCTTCTTCTAACTGCTTGAACTTCTTAACGAGCTGTGAACAGCAATAAAGCTGCTGAACTTCATTACCACGCATTGTTCCTACAATACATACACTCTTCTTACCCTTACCAAATTCATAGCCAGTTACTCTTAAGCTATCACGGTATAAACCCTTAAGTTCGTATACTATTCTCTTCTTCATTTTGAGTATACCTCCTTACGAAGCAATCTTCCGACAAGAGATCCTTCATCTACGATAGGATAATCTCTTATAGTAAAGAGGATTCCATCTACAGGAGAAGTAACAGTCTCTAGGACTTCACCAGTAAGAGGATTTACAATCTCTCCAATAACATCACCTTCATTAAGCTCAACCCAATGGTTAACCTGAGGTATAAAAAGACCACCCGTTGTGGCATTCAAATAACTAACATCCATATAGTCTTTAGAGATGATAGGCTTTCTTACCTTAGGTGCCTTACCACTCCAGATACCTAATTCCTTCATGAGGCTGAAGATACCATCAACCATCTGATCTCCATAGGACTTAGTTATTCTCATACCTACACCCATCTCCACTACGAGACAAGGTGTTCCTGTACTATTCAAACTATATGCAAATGTTGATTCCAATACTGTACTAGCACCATGAACCCATACAAAATCAACATTTGATTTCTTGGCAAATGGAACCAATTCCTTTTCATGAAGTTCATTAATTCTAATCTGTGGAATCTCAGTAAGATAGATATTACTAGCATGAATATCTACAACGAGATCTGAACCTGATACATCCTTCATAATTCCTGATGCAAGGTACTCTGTCATGTTACCTTCTTTGTTACCAGGGAATAATCTATTCATATCAAGATCGAACGCAGGAATACCTCTTGTAATAGAATCTATTCCAAGAGGGTTCATAGCTGGATATATATCTACAATTCCTGTTAATTTATCGAACTCAGCTTCAATTCTTTTTCCGAGTTCATAGCAAACGTACTGTCCTTCCAATTCATCACCGTGAATACCTGTGACAATACTTATTCTTTTCATTCCTTTAGTCTTACCTTCTGGCTGAATTCGTCTCTTCTTAATCGTCAAGACTTCATCAACTGGAAGTGACACAGATGCAACTGTTTTAATCATAATCGGCTCTTTCATTAACAATTATTCAATTTCAATTACTTTGACATTTATAGTCTGTGTGTGAAGACCTCCACCATGCATGATGCCTCTATTTATCATGCAGTCACTGGCATCTCTTCCAACACCGAGTTTGATATGTTCATCAAATACTTTTTTGTTATTAGTAGGATCAAAACCATACCATTTACCATTTATGAGTACTTCTACCCAGGCATGACTGGCTCCTTCACCAACTATTAATCCAACTACGTATCTAGCCGGCAGGCCAGTCAGGTGCATGAGTGTAATGTAAATGTGCGCAAAATCTTGACATACACCATGCCCCTGCTGAAAGGCCGATTCGGCTGTAGTATCAAGTGTCGTTGTATTAGGCTTATAGCAGAAGTCTTCATGCAAACGATTCATGACATTGACAGCCAAGGAATACGCATCGGAGTTTTTGTCAATCTCGAGGCTATCATAATAGCTCTTAATTGACGGTCCTGGTATTACAAGTCCATGAGGATGCTTGAATACCATTGAGAGATTACTATCTTCGACTTCCTCATAGTCAGATAGACCAACATCCACATTTCCCGATATTCTGAAATTAAACATCTTATGTGGCTGGTCATTCTTACCATAAAGCTGTCGATTTTTAAGTCCATCATAGCCAAGATTGTATCTGCTCGGTGGAACAAGTGCGATCTCTATATCATGAGGTATTTGACGTGCAGTTATCTGTGGAACGCATTTAATTGTATAGTTACAGGTTGATACATTCTCAGAATAATCAATCTGCATACTATAATCGAAATGCAATTTCTTCATAACTTCACCTCTTAGAAAATACTTTCAACCTCTTCAACAATCTTGTAATAATCTAGTTCGTCAGGCTCAATAAGCACTTCGAGATTCTTAAGTTTCTGTGCATCATAATCAAGACCAGAATGCTCTACTCTTGGAATTAATCTATGCACTTCTCTTGTGATTCTCTTCTTATTTGCACCAAATCTAGCATACATATCTATACGCTCAATTCTCTTACCAGACTTAATGATGTTACGAACATTCTCACTATCAATCTGATCATCAACCATGCCGTAGAAAGCAATAAGATTATCAGTAACCTTCTGGAGTTCAATAAGTGGAGCTGTACTACTTGCAGCCTTATTCATCTCATAAATAGCGAGCTGAATATATGCGAGTGTCTCAGAACCAATACTCTCACGAAGAACGATAGCATTATCGTAAGCTCTATTAAGATTACTAATGATTGAGTCTGGGTTAGAAGCATCAAAAGGATATCTTGTGATGAAATCTTCTCTATTCAAATAGATATTTGGAATATCAATACTTGAACAAAACTCAACATAGTTATTAATAACCTTGTCAATCATCGTGTCATAACTCTGGCAATAACTCTTGAGTGTTGTGTACACTCTTTCTGTATAACGACCAAGCCACAATAGGCGGTCAGCCTGTTCTATCGAGATAATACCCATGTATCTTTAAATCCTCCTCCCTGAGATGAATTAACAATAAACGAATCAGGATTTCTCGAAAATCTTGTGAGACCACTCTTCCATACGAGTGGCTCATCAGCCATAAGAACGAATGCTCTAAGGTCTGCTTTTCTTGGAACCTGTTCACCATTATCGATAATGTCCAAATCCTGGAAATCAATTACTTCCTGAGCAATAAATCTTCTAGGTTCATTCTTAAGAAGCTCTAAGAAATCTGCCTTCTGCTCTTTTGTCATCTTGCTTCCGAAAACAACTCCATAACCACCAGCTTCAGCAACATCCTTAAGTACAAGGTTATCGAAGTTCTTGATAACGTAATCGTAATCTTCCTTATAGAATGGAAGATATGTAGGAGCATTAGATAGAATTGGTTCTTCGCCAAGATAATACTTAATCATCTTAGGAACGAAGTAATAAATACCCTTATCATCAGCTACACCATTACCAGGTGCATTCATAAGTGCCACATTACCCTTACGGAATACGTCATAGATATGAGGAATACCGATAAGAGATTCTGGATTGAAGTTCATTGGATCAAGGTACTCATCTGAGATACGTCTATATACAACGCCTACTCGTTCCTTCTTACCATCTGCTGTGATGAAATAAAGCATATCATCCTCAACTGTAAGTTCAGAACCATTTACAAGATGAGCGCCTGTCTGCTCAGCAAGATAACTATGCTCGAAGTATGCAGCGTTATATCTGCCAGGTGTTAAGATTACTGCGTGTCCTCCAACATTAACATTATCCATTGTTCGTCTAAGGAGCTTAGCGTAGTCTCTATTATCTTCAATCTTGTTATCAAGGAATGTCTCTGGTGAAGATCTTCTACAAAGTTCTCGAGCAATCATTGGATAAGATGCTCCTGATGGAACTCTTAAGTTATCCTCGAGGATATACCAGTTGTTATCCTTACCTTTAACAAGGTCAATACCTGAAATATGTGAATAGATATCCTTAATTGGAGATACACCTTCGCACTCAATCATATAGCCACTGGAAGCAAAGATAAAATCTTCTGGAACAACGCCATCTTTAACAATCTGCTTCTTGCTATAAATATCTTTCAAGAAAAGATTAAGCGCAACAACTCGCTGTTTAAGACCTTTCTCCAAGTATTCGAATTCATCTGCTTCGATTACTCTAGGAATTGCATCAAATGGAAATAGCTGTTCATGGAATGTATTATTCTTATAAATACCGAACTTTACACCATATCTAGCCAAAAGTTCATTTACAGTCTCTCTACTATCTAGTAGTTTTAATCTGCTCATTCTAGTCACTCCTTCGCCCAAATAATAAAAGTGCTCAGTCAAAACTCAACCGAACGCCATTGTTCAAGATTAAATTAAACAAGGTGCTCACTCCCAAATGAAGTGAACACCTTTGTTCTGCAATAATCACTAAAAAATAAGGAGCTCACTAAATACTTAGCGAACTCCTTTGCTCTTATGTGAAAATATTACTACTAATAAATCTATTTGCAAGCGATTTTCCATAATATCAAAGTGATTTGATTTGTATGTCAAAATATGTAACTATTTCTTCCTCATTATGAACGGTTCATACATCTTTCTTACTCTTCTTACAACCTCATTAGCATTATCTTCTTGAACAAGCACATCATACTGTCCTTCTATAGTTCCGAATGTAACTGTCTTACTTAATCCAGTTGTCTGTTTAAGATAATCTAGCATATAACTCTTATTTGCATTTCTAGAGTAAATCTTTATATATGAGTACCCTTCGTAATCGTCAGATTTATAAGTATTAATTCTAAGACGCTCTGCATAACTCATATGGTTAAGCTTATCAGAGAACTCATTAATCTTCTCACTCTTATCAAGCAGCATAAAATAAATAACTGGCTCATCAAGTGGCAATGCTCTCTTAAGATAATTACGATATGGAGATACCTTAAGTGTCTTAACAAGCGAATTATTAATCTCATCGTCTGTATCACCATAATAGATAATCAATACATCATCAATAATAACATTGGCATACCAACAAATGCCAGATTCACAAATTGTCTCATATAAGCTTTCTACCAGATCTGAAGGGATAGATACAGTATGAAGATATCTATTCTTCTTAAGATCGAATAACGCAGCACCATCCATAACAATGAGCGGCAGATTTAGTCTTACATCACGCATTGGTTCAATAAGTGAAGCAGGTGTTCTAGTTGTAGAAATAGTAAACTTAAGTCCACTATCAATCATTCTATTAAGCTCAACTTTACTGAATGGACTAAGAAGCTCATCACTACCTAATAGTGTGTCATCAAGACCTGATACAAATAGTGTTTCTCTATCAGGATTAAAACAAATCCTAACATTATTGATTGCAATTCCTATTGCAATACCAATCATAGTATCAAGAAATCTATTCCATACAAATAAATATGGCACAACATCTCCAACGTGATTAACAGCTATACTTAAGAAAACCACACATGAGAAATATGAAGCCTGCTTCTTATTCACTACAACAGTAGTATAAAGAACCAATAGAAGAAGAATTGTAACTAGAGTAATCTCAACAACAATAGGCTTATCCACTTTCATAGCTAATTCTGGATATATAAGAAGGTATATAAGTCCATATATAGCTCCAACTGCTGTTCCAATTGTTCTCTGAATTGCATTCTTAATAGAATTACTTCTATACATCTGAATACACCACAAAGCGGCTAGCTGGGAATAGAATACTATTCCAGCATCACCGCGTAGCATGTTAATCAAATAGCATATAGCCATGGCAATAGCAGATTTAATAATTCTCATACCAATGCCAGGTAATTCTATTTTAGATTCATTTTTATTAGAGTGACTCAAGTGTCTCACGAATTGCCTTGATGAAGTCCTGGCTATTAAGAACTGTAACATCCTTAAGGTCAGTAATCAGAGCAAGATCCTTTGTCATTTTTCCAGATTCGATAGTAGATAAAGTTGCCTTCTCAAGCTTATCTGCAAAGTCAATGAGTTCAGGGATATTATCAAGTTCTCCACGCTTACGAAGTGCACCTGTCCATGCAAAGATTGTAGCTACTGAGTTAGTAGATGTCTCTTCACCCTTAAGATGCTTATAGTAATGTCTCTGAACTGTACCATGTGCAGCTTCATACTCATACACACCACTTGGAGATACAAGTACAGAAGTCATCATCGCAAGTGAACCACAAGCAGAAGATACCATGTCACTCATTACATCACCGTCATAGTTCTTACAAGCCCAGATGAAACCACCCTTAGCCTTCATTACACGAGCAACAGCATCATCAATAAGAGTATAGAAATACTCAATACCAGCTGCTTCAAATTTCTCTATATATTCAGCCTCATAAATCTCAGCGAAAATATCCTTAAATCTATGATCGTACTTCTTAGAAATAGTATCCTTAGTTGCGAACCACAAATCCTGCTTAGTATCGAGTGCATAGTTAAAGCATGATCTAGCAAAACTCTCAATCGACTTATCTTTGTTATGAATACCCTGGATAATACCTGGAGCATCAAAATCCATTATTGTCTCACGAATTACAGTTCCATCCTCTGCAGTAAATACAAGTTCAGCCTTACCTGCACCAGGAACTCTAATCTCAGTATTCTTATATACATCACCATAAGCGTGTCTTGCGAGTGTAATTGGCTTCTCCCAATTCTTAACACATGGGTCGATACCCTTAACCTTAATTGGAGCTCTAAATACAGTACCATCGAGCATAGCTCTGATTGTACCGTTAGGTGACTTCCACATTTCCTTCAAGTCATATTCAGTCATTCTTGCTGCATTAGGTGTGATTGTCGCACACTTAACAGCTACACCATACTTCATAGTTGCATTAGCTGAATCAATAGTTACCTGATCATTAGTCTCATTTCTGTACTCAAGACCTAAGTCATAGTATTCAGTCTTCAAATCGATAAATGGAATAAGAAGTTCATCTTTAATAATCTGCCAGAGAACTCTTGTCATCTCATCTCCATCCATTTCAACCAATGGTGTTGTCATCTTAATCTTAGCCATATATATTCTCCTTTAAAATTAATTATCTTTTCTCAATAGATGGACAATCTATGTGATGTCCAACATACTTATAAGCTGGTCTAATAATCTTGTTACCATTAAGTAATTCTTCTAATCGATGTGCACACCAGCCTGGAATTCTTGCTATAGCAAATATCGGTGTGAATAATTCCTCTGGAATACCAAGCATTTTATATACGAAGCCACTATAAAAGTCGACATTCGCACATACATTCTTCTGTACTTTATGCTTCTCCATAATGAGTTTACCGGCAATCTTCTCAATTCGATTGTAAAACTCAAACTCCTCCAAAAGGCCCTTTTCTTCAGCAAGACTTCTAGCGAATTTCTTAAGTATTACTTCTCTTGGATCAGACAATGTATATACGGCATGTCCCATACCATAGATAAGTCCAGAACCATCGAATGCTTCCTTAGCAAGTATCTTAGTAAGATACTCAGATATCTTCTTCTCATCTGACCAATCACTAACATGTTCCTTAATATCACGGAACATATTGAGAACTTTAAGATTAGCACCACCATGTCTAGGACCCTTAAGCGAACCAATTGAAGCAGATACTGATGAATATGTATCTGTACCAGATGATGTAACTACATGCGTTGTAAATGTAGAGTTATTACCACCACCATGTTCAGCATGAAGAATAAGTGCTATATCGAGTACCTTAGCCTCGAGTGCCGTATATTTACCATCAGGTCTTAACATATAGAGAATATTCTCTGCTAATGACAGACCTTTCTCAGGGTTCTTAATAAGAAGGCTCTTATCCATTCTAAAGTGTCTATATGACATATATGAATAGACAGCTATCAATGGGAGCTTATTGATAAGTTCAAGAGACTGTCTTAATACATTTTGTGGTGATATTCCATCAGGATCAGCATCATATGTGTAAAGTGTTAATACACAACGCTGCATAGCATTCATAATATTCGCATTAGATGCCTTCATAACAACGTCTCGTACAAATCTGTTATTAAGGCTCTGCATCTCAGCCATTGCATATATAAACTTATCAAGTTCCTCAACTGAAGGAAGCTTACCAAACATAAGAAGATAAATCGTCTCTTCAAATCCAAACTTACGACCGTTAAGATTATTAATAATCTCCTCTACATTACAACCCTGATAATATAGACGTCCATCAATAGGTACTCTGTTACCATCTACTTCTTCGAAGGCTACTACATCAGAGATTTCTGTTAATCCTGTAAGTACTCCCTTACCTGATGAATCACGAAGTCCACGCTTAACATCATACTTAGTATATAGTTCTCTATCTATGAGTTGGTTCTTGAGTAATTCTTCATAGAACACTTCCATATATTCAGACAAATCGCCCATCTCATCTAGGGTAAGCATCTCATTACTTACTTCGCCATCAAATAGCATGCTCTCAACCATAATAATTACCTCCTATATACGCAAAAGACGCTCAGAATAATCTGAACGTCTTTGTTCTTAAGATATAACAAACAAAATAAAATGGGGCTCACAAAAACTGTGAACCCCGTTGCTCTTTATGGCAATATAATACTAAACTTTTGAAGTATTGCAAGTATATAGAACTAATATCAAATCACTTTTACTTATTAATCAAATAGTGTTCATTTTATTAAATCATTTAAATCTAAATCCTATTCACTCCAATGTCTCCTTACTTAATCTTAAGTAATCAGTAATATTAAGCTTCTGTGGGCAACTACGCTCACACTGCAGACACCCAATACAATCTGATGCTCTCTTACCTTCTGTAGCTACAGAATTATATAATTCCTTTGCCTCTTTGAGCTGACCATTACCGAGCTGTTTATTTAGAGCCTCAAAGATCAATGGAATATCAATCTCCTTAGGGCATCCCTTAGCACAATATCTACATCCAGTACATGGGATTGTTGAAGACTTACCCATAAGCCTCTGTGCTTCCTGGATAATCTTCTGCTCTTCCTCATTAAGTGGCTGGAAATCCTTCATATAAGATAGATTATCTTCCATCGCAGCTATATCTGACATTCCTGACAAGACAGTAATGATACCCTCCAACGAAGCAGCATATCTGACAGCCCAAGACGCATATGAAAGATTAGGATTATATTTTTTGAACAACTCCTTAACGTTATCAGGTGGATTTGCTAGGATACCACCCTTAATAGGCTCCATTACTACAATTGGCTTATTATGTTTACGAGCAACCTCATAATTAGCTCGTGAAGCAACCATATTATTCTCCCAATCGAGATAGTTTAACTGAAGGAGTACAAATTCAACATCAGGATGCATTGTTAGTAATTCATCCAAAAGCTCAGGTCCACCATGAAATGAGAAGCCATAATGCCTGATGAGACCTTCTTCCTTCTTTTTCTTAACGAAATCCCAACAATGATACTTATCATAGTTCTTGTAATTATTCTCCATTAACATGTGGAGAAAATAGTAATCAAAATATCCTGCACCAGTTTTCTTAAGACTTGCCTGGAATTCCTTCTCAATACCCTTTTCAGAAGTAACACCAGCCATAATCGTAGCATTTAACTTTGTAGACAATGTATAAGACTCTCTTGGATATCTCTCGACAAGGGCCTGACGAATAGCCGCTTCCGATCCAGGATATATAGGAGCAGTATCAAAGTGAGTAAACCCAGCTTCGAGGAACATATCTACCATCTTGCTAACTTGTGGAATATCTATCTTAAAGCCCTTACGAGGAAGTCTCATAAGACCAAAACCAAGCTTAGGAACATCTTTACCAAAATAATCCATAATAATCTCCTAACTATTAACCTTATAGTAAGATTATAGTCGAGCCAAATATCACAATTTATAAACAAAGTGTTAATACTTAACTAGATTATTATTCCGTTACAATGATCAATCTCGTGTTGGATAATCTGAGCGACAAAATTCTTAAATCTACCATGTCTCTTCTTGAAGTCCTGATCTAAATAATCAACCTCAATATACTCATAGCGATTACATGGTCTAACGCCATCTAACGATAGACATCCCTCTTCAGTCTGATACTCACCTGTCTTCTTAGTAATAACAGGATTAACCATAATAAATCTTTTGTTACCGTCAGCAACAGCGATAATCTTTTTTGATACACCAATCATATTTGCTGCTAATCCAACGCAGCGATAAGAATTAGCCTTCAAAGTATCAAGCAGGTCGATTACGACCTGCTTGTCCTCAATAGTTGCTTCAGTAGATTTTTGTGCCAGAAAAAACTGATCTCTTACAATATCTTTTACCATTTCTTTGTTCTATCCATATAGTGGAGGCCCCAGTTACATTCACCCTTATCAGGTGTCTCAGCCTTCCAAGTTTCGTCGAACGCCTCGAAAATGAACGCGATAATTTGTTCTTCTTCGAGCCACTTATTAAGTGCTGTAATATAAGTCTTCTGATTCTCAACTGAACCCTGACCTTCAATCATATGGCTACTAATTTTGACAGTCCAACCAACCTCAGTAAAGATAACTTCCTTATCTGGATACTTCTCTGATACTTCCTTATATGCTCTCTTATTCTCAGGAATTGCATCCTCGAGGAGAATGCGAGCATGCATAGGATAGTTATGCACTGATATGAAATCTAAGTGCTTAGCGAGTTCATCTAACTTCATCCACTCGAATGCACCTTCACAGAATGTTACAGGCTTATCAAGTGCTTCGTGTAATCTATCTGCATGTTCGATAAGTCTAGCTTCAGATACCAATCTTGTACCCCATTCAGGAGTATTCTCATTACCAATTGATACAGCGATAACTTCATCATCGAACTCCTTAACGAGCGCTATAAGCTTCTCATACTCGTTATCATTTCTCTTAATATTTGCTGCAATCTGCTCATCTGTGAAAGATAATGGACCAACTGCACTATGTTCATTAGATGCTTCTGCAAATGAATCTACTCCAAGGAGACACTTAAGTGGGAGCTTCTTCTCTCTAATAACTTCTAATACAAATCTTGCGTGATCATTAGGATCATACATACGGATATACTTATATCCTTCATCTACAAGAATTAATAAATCTTCTGTAATCTGTTCCTTTGTAGGACATACAGTTTCTGGACTTTGTCCATCTCTATAACCTGAATAACAAATAGCTTTACCAAACTCGAATATCTTCTTCATGATATTACCTCCGCCACATAATCTGGTGTTGCCCGACACCTCTTTGATTATACTATTTTTGGCAAAATAAAAACCACCTCAAGGGTGGCTTTTACCATAAGTTAACATTCTAATTACTTGCTTGGCATATCCTCTGGTTTTGCTGGTTCAATGATAACTGTATTAGTCCAGAAACCAGCCTTAACTCTTGCCTTAACAAAACAAACATTAGCTTCAGGTGTAAGAGTAACTTCCAAATCCTTGCACCTTCTTGTCATACCAAGTGTAGCGTGAATCTTATATGTACCATAAGGTACCATTACATTAATCATACCCTTATTAGCTACATGACCATATGGAGCACCGTTGATATAAAGACCTATTCCTACAGCTGCACCAATAGGACTTCCCATTCTATAAAGCTGAATTGTTCCCATCTCACCATTAACTGGTGTATTACACTTTGGACAAGTTGCTGCGCCACCTGGGATATCGAATACATTTCCGCATGAAGCACACTTAAATCTCAAATTAGCCATAACAATACCTTCCTATTCTTTAATTGATTTGATAATTCAAACAGATTATACATTAACCGTAGTTATTTGATAAGGAGCTCTTGCACACACGCATCTAGTTCTCCATTATTACCCTCAATCTCAGATAAATAGGAAATCACCTTGTTTTCACTAAACAATATGAAACATCTCTGTTCATTCTTTCCTTTGAAATAACAACACTTATCATTAATCCATGTAAGAAGTCCATATCCATTATGCTCTGTTCGCCTATATACCCTAGTCATCTCTTGGATATATTCCTCAGACAAGATGCGCTTTCCATCGTATATACCATGGTTGCTCACCAATAGGCCAAGTTTACTTAAATCAGATACACTCATAAACATCTTAGACGCTCCATAGAAGAACCCATCTGGACATCTTTCATAGTTGTATGAAGTTATTCCAAGCGGTAGTAATAATTCTTTTTCAATGAATTCACCTACATCGCCTACGACAGATGTGAGTGCAACACCTACTAGATAAGCACTAATATTACTATATTCAAAGCAATCAACATCAGGATCAATTAATGAAGCAAGAGCGAACTTAAGATAACTATCTCCCTCAGGTCTAAATGCAAACCCTTTAACAGACATAGTCATCAATCTTCTAATCGTAACCTTATCGAATAACTTCTTCTGGCATTCACTCATACCCTCAATAAATGAAGCTGGAATGTATTTAGTTACAGCTTCATCCAGATTGAACACGCCTCTATCCCAGGCAATTCCAACTGCAAGTGCGAGGATTGTTTTCGTAGCAGAATACAAAGGATAAAGAGACTTCGTATCACCGTATGAGTCAACTAATTCACCCTCACTAATCAATTCAATTCCATGAACATTCCATCCATTACTCTTTATTCTATCTACCAATAGATTGAAATTATCGTTCATTACCTAATCCCCCAACATTTTATCCATTACAAGTATATCAAATCATATACTCAATAATTAGTTGCAATAAAAAAGACCATCTCGAAAACACATTCTCGAAACAGTCCATTTTATGTAATTACAATAACGGAAAACTAAATTAAAATTATCCTCTTCTGAAGATCATCTGATTTGTACCAAGTGCATCGTCTACATAGTAAGTAAGTTCATTACCATCAACTCTAGCGATCATGTAAGATGTAGTACCTGGCATATTAAGTGAAAAGTTATTATCGTAAAGTTCGTCTACTGACATAACACAACTAAGCTTTGCATATCCATCAGCGTAACTCTTATATGTTGCTACATTACCAACAATATCAATTTCCTCACTAATTCTGTGATCACTCAAATCCTGTGCATTATAAACAACGCCGTTTGAATGAATCTTCTTAATCAAGATCCAATGTCCTTCTGGTGACACCTTGCTACAACCTGCAAAGATTGAACACATAACAGCAAGAATAAGTGAACAAGCTACTAACTTAATACTTCTCATTTCAATTTCCTCCCCGGATATACAATTATTGTCATTCTTTTCTCTTCCAGGTCGTATTATAGCAGAGTCGTTAGCAAGAAATGTATACAAAACTTATATACATATGTAACAAACATAACACCAATATAAGCAATTTATTGTTATATTATTAGCAAATTCGAGTTATTTATATTAGAAATTTGATTTTTACAACCGCATTTTACAGGCAAAAAGGCTTAGATATTTCTGAGCAAATCCTCTACTGCTGCACGATACTTGCTATTATCATTAATCCAGCAATCAGCATGTTTACAATCATCAAATGTAACTAACTGTTTATATGTAGCACCAGAAGCTTCATATATATCTTTACCCATATAATAAGGAGTTACTTGGTCTGTTGATGAATTCATAACAACAAGTGGAACTCTAACATTAGCAACGCACTTAGTAGAGTCTAAATCCTCGTAGAAGAAACCAAATTTAATCTTATTCATAACATTACCGCAGAACGCTGTGAATGAAGATGATATAAATTTACCATTAGCATCAATCTTACTGTAAACCATATCTTTCATACTACTAATAGGACAATCTAGTACTACGAACTTAATTCTATTGACTACTTCATCAAACTTAAGTGAATTACATACGGTTATGCCACCAAAAGACATACCCCATAAGCCGATATCTTCTGATGAGTTACTAGCTACATACTTTACACAGTCCAATACATCATGCTTCTCATAATATCCGAACATTGTATATGGAGCAGTATTCTCACCTGAACTTCTCTGATCAAAGGCAAGGACATTATAGCCATTTTCCAAGAATACTTCAGACATTGGATATGTTGAATACTTATTGCCATGCATTCCATGAACCATGATAACAGTCTTGTTATTCAAAGTACCTTCACTTCCCTTTGCATGAACATATGTAACTGGAATTACATGCTCATCAAAAGATGAAGACACAACAAACTTATCAATCTGATACTTTGACTTATAGTCTTCAACATTGAAATTATTTTCTTTAAAAGATTTCTCTGGATAACTATCGCCTGTTGCAGTTGTCATCTGGCAGGATCGCTTAACTACATAAGATCCAACTATCAAAACTGAAGATGATACGAAAACTAATATTCCTATAACAACACCAACAACAAACCAAAGCATATCTGTGTCCTCATAACAAACACTTCACAAATTGTGAAGTAAGCCCAAACCCTATGAGAACATTATAATGCCTTCTTCTTTTTCCATAAACCACTAAAATAGAAGAACCATGTAATTGTGCATCCAACACCAAAACCAAATAGACCATTCCACCAGATAATTGTATGACCAAGGAATGGTGAATATCTTAATAAATAAACTACTATTACTCTCACTCCGAGCGCACAAGTTGCTACAATTGTTGGGAAGAAACTATGTCCCATTCCCTGATATAAACCGAACAATGGAATATAAAGTGACAATACAAAATTAATAATCGCAACTGTCCTTATGTGTGGCAAACAATATACGAGTGCATCTTCACTTAATGAGAACCAAGAAGCAATTGTTCCTGAGAAAGCCCAGATCAAAGTAGAGATTACAATTGTTGATAATACTGAAATGAGTATAGACTGCTTAGCACCCTTCTTTACTCTATCGAGCTTACCTGCACCAATATTTTGGCCTGTATATGTAGCAAGTGTTGTCTGAAGTGAATTACATGGAAGATTAATATATCTTTCTATTCTTCCTCCAACTGTAAATGAAGCAGTCATTGATTTACCAAATTCATTTGCTGCTCGTGAAATGAATGTAAGACCAACTGATACGATTATGAGCTGAATTGAAATAGGCATTCCAATAACAACAGCTCGCTTAACAGCCTGGCCATCCCATCGATATTCATTCATCTTGAACTTGAATACAGAATATCTCTTAATCATGTAATAATATGCAGCAACAAAGGAACATACCTGAGATATAACAGTTGCTACTGCTGCACCAACTACACCCCAATGGAATCCTGCTACAAATAACAAGTCAAGGACGATATTAATAACTGATGATATAACCAAGAATATAAGCGTAGCTACACTATCACCAACAGCTCTAAGTATAGATGAGAATATGTTATAACCGAATTGGAAAACCATACCTATCATATATAGTCTGAAGTAAACAAGTGTCAGATCTAATATCTCAGCTGGAACTTTAACAACATCTTTGAATATTACTGTAGATAACAATTCAGCAATGACTGTTACAACTAGTCCTAGAATCATCAAGAAGAATATACCTGCAGAAGCATTACGTCTAACCTCTTTCTCATTCTTAGCGCCATAATATTGCGCAATAACTACACCACTACCTGCCGAAAGACCAATTGCTATAGACAAGAAGAAAAATGTAACTGTATCTGTAGTACCAACTGCAGACAAAGCCTCTTCGCTTGAGAAGTTACCTACAATAATTGTATCTACTGTGCTATATAACTGTTGCAATAAGGAGCCAAGAAGTACTGGAAAACAAAACTTAATAATATGCTTCCATGGAGCTCCTTCTGTCATTGATTTACCTTGCATAAAATACCATCCATTTGAAAAATCAGTGACAATGATAGCATTTTACAAGCCTTCTTTCTATAACACATAGGTTAGTAAAACTGCAGATTTTTTGTCCAATAACACTTATCTATATGCGCATAATAAAACCCTGTAAGCACAATTCATTCACTTACAGGGCTCAGCATATCAAACTAATCTAATTAACCTACAGCACCAATTATTTCATCCAAAGTGTACATACTATATGGATAACCAACTTCCTGTAGACACTCTCTTGTTGATGAGCCAAGTGGCGCATCATAATTCAAATCTCCTACTCCAAATCTATGAACAGGTGTAAATCCACCTTCATCATCGAAATAGAATGTACTTATATCGAACATCGCATATTCATCATTATCAAGTTTAATTGTATAGTAGCAAGCTACATCAAGATAACCATCGTGCAATAAGAATAATTGCTCATCTGCTTCACCCATCTCGTTAATTACATCAACAACATTAGTCATATAAAACTCAAGTGCGTCATCAAGCTGATCATCAGTACAACCACCTGTATACATCTTATCGAAAACAAACGTATCACCTGGACTTACTAGAGTAATTTCACTAGATACAACTTCGAGAGTATAAGTATCCTCGCTATTGTCATAGAAAATAAAAGAGTAATCATCAAAATCTATATGAAGACATGTATCATCTCCAGTGTAAGCAACACCTCGAGTATCATTCATGAATCTATAGAAATCTATATCTACAAATAGTCCATAATTCGTAACATAAACATTCATGGAATTGAAACCATCATCCTGATATACACCAACATATGAAATATTCTCGATAGATGAGATATCTATTGTTGGTTCAGTCTCAATATACTCTTCTGTAGTTGTTTCCTCTGTTACTTCTGCCTCAGTCTCAGTAGCTTCTGTTTCCTCTACAGTTTCTTCAGTTTCATCAATAACTTCTTGCTCATCAGTCTCAACTACTTCTTCAACTGTTTCCTTAGGCTTCTTGTCCTTCTTATGCTTCTTGGATTTCTTACTACTATTAGACGCATCACAAGCAGCTACTGCGAATACCATCGCCAACACTAATAATACTGATACAAATTTCTTCATCTCTATCCTATCCCACTCCAATTAATCAAAGTTTTCCATCATATACATCAAGTACTATCTTAAGAAATTTCTTAGGAAGTATCATATTACTTGAACCAAATGGATCAATTACAATTCCATCGCAATCTTCTCTGTTATAAGCATCACGAACAACCCTAATCATCTTAGTAACAAGAGGTCTATTAGGCATCTGAAAAGCGCCTAAGTTATTCTTTGTAAGAAACAAAGGGATTACCTTTCTATCATTAGGTCCATTCATTAGACCAGTCTTAATATCTGGTCCCTCGTCAACAAACAATGAAACAACATCAGCTTCAGTCTTAGCGTAATATGTCACTGTTCCAATCAAACTTTTAAGAACTTCATTTCGCTCTTCATCTGTCTTTGCAGCCTTAAACATTTCAACTAAGGAATGTAAACGTTCGCCATTCTCAAAAATATACTCATTATCAGCCATAATAATTACCTCGCTAAATACATAAAAATGGTATGACCACTCTTAAGTTTGCCATACCATTTTATCACTCAAATAAAAATAAAACTTCAACTATTCTGTTGACCCAAATCATCTAATCCATGAACCAGTCTCTGGATCCTTATGAAGAACAAGCCTTGCCATACCTTGTCCATCCATACAATATATCTCGGTATCTTCAGGGTTAAGGTGAATTGTATAAGTACTCTGATGTCCTATACTACTATTAAGACCACCCCAACACTGATAGAACGTCAATTTATGCACACCATCTGCATAATCATCCTTCATATCTCTTACATAACCCATCGAATTAACATTAAGATAATTAAAAGTTAATTCTGTTCCGTCCTCAGATACTTCATACTCACCCATGTATATTCCATGAGTCTTCTGAAATCCAGATATAATAAACCAACCAATTCCTGCAATTACTACCAAGACAACAATAAAGGCAATAATTCTTACACCAATCTTACTAACACTCATAATTCTATCTCCTATCATCCGAAGTTATCTTACTACTAATGACAAAATCAGATTGGGCAAGAATGAATGAAAACAAAATATCTAAATACTAGTAGCGAATACTCATATTAATCCAGATAGAAAACGTCCTCAATCATCTCTATGTTTATATCTGAATATTCAATCTCAGACGAATAAATACGCGCTGCTTCTTTGATATCTCTAATAGTGCCTCCGAGTTTTATCGCGCAACCTGCAATAACCATACAAGCTTCAACAGCGAAAGAAGTCATCTTTGGATAGCGGTATGCATAGTAAATAGCAATTTGCTCAAATGCAGATTTGTTTTCCCTAATAAAAGCAGATACTATCTTTCTATCCTGTTCGCGAGTTTTAATGATATTGGCACATGCTTGATCCAATACTTCCATCTCATCATATAGTTCTGAACTTTGTTCCTGATCAAGAATAACAGGCGCAATTAGAGTAAATCTTTCCAAGATGTCGCTATCGAAAACATTCAAAACTTCTAATTCTCTAGTAAGCTTTTTAGGTGGAATAAGTGCGAACTGCTCTTTGTTATCAATAATCAAATCACAGGCAGCTTCACAGCATAGGCCTACGCCCATCTCAATATCATCTTCATTATAATTTCTAAATCTTGGATGATCCTTACAAATATCACAAATAAAGTCTTCACCGCGATCAATAATCATCTGACAAAGAAGATCATCACGAAGGAATGGACAGCGCTCCTCATCACCCTGAAGAATGAATGAATTATCATTAACCTTTGAAATGATAGCTTCATACTTACTAAATCTATCCATAGACTTCTCGTCTACGTCTATTTCCCAGCCCTTACAACAAGTGTGCTTACATTTATCTGCTATACACTTAAATCGGCTATAGTAATTAGGAACATACGTAATCATTTGAATCTTCTTTCTGCCTCTTAGATGATAGACTTAGATTGCTACCAATTCACCATCTACATCAATCTTCATTCCTAGTGGGCTAATCGAACCACAAGCATGATATTTTCTATCAAGAATATCCATCAATAAACCATAGTGATCTTCTAACAATTTTTCCATAAACGGACTACTTGTACGCGCATAGCAGTATATTCCATTAGTAACATGAGCATCATAGAAATCGTCAGGAACCCTATAGAAAACTACAGCCGCTCTATATTCACTATTATCTAGTATCTCGAGTGCCTCTCTAACATGATCAATATCTTCAGTCTCTCTGAGAAGTACTACCATATTAGGTAACCAAGGACCACCATAGTGTTCCTCATAAACTGATAAATATTCATCAAAGGAATGAATACTCTTGAAATCAATATCATCAGTTGCTGTATGACTGTAATCAGCAATAATAATGCAGTCATCAAAACAAGCTCCTATCTCATTCTCGACGATTTCAACAGTTTCATCTGCATAATAGTAATTTATATATGTTTCAGTTTGGATATTTCCAATCCAGTCACACTTTCCAACAATTGAAAAACCATCTTCTGTCTTAGCCAAAAAGCTTTTGTCACCAATACCAATGGAACCCTCTGTTAATGCTATTCCATATTCATTCTTAAACTGTTGTTTTACAATGTTGAAACGTAAAAAATCTGATCTCAAAAACTTGTAACCAAGAATACCAAGTACAATAACAACTAAAACCGCAAATAAAATATCAGTTATAGTTCTTTTCTTACCATTCTTCATATGTGCGCAATACCCCTTATATCACCACAATACTAACCCTAATGGATTATATACTTTATAGGTCTAATCTTACAACTGTGATTTAACCCAACCCGTGAAACCATTTGGAAGTCTGTCATCATAAGGAGTTCCATCTGTATAAATTAGATTAGCCTGCACTTGATTGATAAGACAATGCTGCCCCATCTCAAATCCAAAGTTAAGAGAAGCAACTCCGCCATCACCATTCTTAACCCACTCAGGGAAATATAGTGTGCAATTTTTCATATTCTCCAAATCATCAATTCTTGGAAGGATATGCTCATCAAAGCTACAGAGTTCATCGCGTCTTCCATGCATAACAAATGTGATAAGTCCAGAATCAGCCATTCTATCCAATTCTACTTTTGCAGGAACATAACCAGATGCTATTGGTACACAGATATCGAAAAGTTCCGTATACTTTTCTGCCATAATCCAAGACATCCATCCACCAGATGAACCACCTGAAATGAGTGTTTTGGAGATATTCTTATTGTCATTTTTGATACCTCTAATGATGTTAGCAAGTGGCTCGAAGTACTTCTCTGACCAGTCGCCTTCCATCTTGCCATCTACCCACTTCTCGTTGGCAACAGGTACAAGAATATATGCGCCTCCACCAATAGCCTCTTGATATGAAGGCAATGCGAACTGCTCACCACCACTATGACCTACAGCATTAATTCCATCAGCGCAGTTAAAGCCATGAATCCAAACCATAAGTGGGTACTTTCCATCTACTGAAGCACCATGCTTAATTGGATTAAATAAGTAATATGTGATATCACCTGTTACATCACAAGGATATACCAACTTATCGAACAACTTTCTGCCTTCACCATTTACATAAGAAGGAGAATAACTAACAAAATCACCTGGCTTAAGTTCATCTTCCCAAGGAGCCTTAACGTGATCAACCTTTGTCTCTTCATTGAAAACAATCTCTTTAATCTCTGCCATATCTAATCTCTCCCATAATCCATAACCAATATGATATCTATCTTCAGTTCACACTCTGAGCCTTCATCTGCATCTGATAGTAATAACCCTTAGATGCCATAAGCTCATCGTGATTACCTGACTCTGATATTTTACCATCTTCAATAACAATAATTAAATCTGCATGCTGAATTGTAGATAGTCTATGAGCTATCGCCACAATTGTCTGCTTACCTGCAAGATCATTAATCGCTTCCTGGATGTGCTTTTCTGTCTCAACGTCAACAGATGCAGTTGCCTCGTCCAATACAATAATTGGAGACTTACGTAAAATAGCACGAGCAATTGCTACACGCTGCTTTTGTCCACCAGATAATCTTAAGCCACGTTCGCCAACCATTGTGTCATAACCATCCGGCATCCTTAAGATATCGTCGTTAATATAAGCAGCCTTGGCTGCACTAATAATCTCTTCTCTTGTAGCAGTAGGATTAGCATATCCAATATTCTCTGCAATTGTAGCGTTGAATAAGAATGTATCCTGCAGTACAGGAGAAATGTTACGTCTAAGGCTATCAATAGTTACATCGCGAACATCTTCGCCATCAACCATAACTGAACCAGATGTTGGATCATAAAATCTAGACATCAACTGAGTAATTGTTGTCTTACCTACACCCGTAGGACCTACAAGCGCTACCATCTGACCTGGCTTACATGTGAAAGATACACCCTTAAGTACAGGAACATCATTCTCGTACTGGAAAGATACATTATCAAATGTGATCTCACCTTTAACGTTAGTGAGTGTTTTCGCGCCCTTCTTATCAACAATCTGAGAAGGTGTCTCTAAGATAAGTGCTACACGTTCCGCACCAGCAAGAGCCTGTTGCAAATTCTCAAGAAGCTGCGCTAATCCAGATACAGGCGCATAAAATAGTGATAAATAGAGTACGAAAGACAATACATCCTCAACAGAAAGGCCTGACTTATAAGACATAAATCCACCAAAGATAATAATCAGAACTGTACCAATTGAAGAAATGAACTCTACTGTTGGATGGAAAATAGCAGATGCACGAAGCGCCTTGAGCATCGCCTTAACCTGTCTGTTATTAACATTTCTCATGTCCTTGGCTTCAGCTTCCTGCTGACCAAAAGACTGAATCTCGTGAATACCAGATAAGTTGTCCTGAAGCTTGGCATTAAGTTCGCCCATTACCTTCTGTGATGCCTTGAAGTTAGGTCTGATGACCTTAGCGAAAACCAATCCAGACACAAGGATGAGCGGAATTGGGCAACAAGTAAGAAGCGCGAGTTTCCAGTTAATCAAAAGAAGTATTACAAGAACACCAACGAAAGTAACAACGTTAGTAATCATATCTGGAATAATATGAGCATACAAAAGCTCAAACTCACGAGTATCATTAACAACTCGGCTCATGAGGTCACCAGTCTGCTTATCGTGGAAGAAACCTAGATCCATAATCTGCATCTTCTCATATAGTCTTTGACGAAGATCACCTACTAGTTCCCAAGCTGCCTTATGAGCAAGAAAGTTATTAAGAAATCTAAAGACAACTCTACCGATATATAAGAACAACAAGATAACCGCGAGATTAATAATTAATGGAAGTTTATCCTCCGATATACCGCCTCCGATAATACCTGTAGCTCTAGATAGAATTCTTGGTGCTGTAAGATTAACTATTGTAAGACAAAGTGTTGCTAAGATAGCCCCTAGATAATAGCCTTTATATCTTGCAGCTTCCTTTGTTAGTTTCAAGATTAATTTCATATATAAACCCCTAGTGTTAGTTTTCTTTCTAGTAATTCTAACACTAGGGGCCAAATATCTAATATAAACGAGATGTTATTTTCGATATATTCATTTACACATCTCCGTAGCAAAACTCCTGCTCCTGACCATCATCGTCAATATATGTAATCACATTCTTATCAGCATCCCAATCAAGAATATAATTACCCCATAATACGCTATATGTATCATCAGTAACCGAAATATCTGGGAATTCATTAAACTGAGCATACACTGTCGATGGTATAAATTTATCTGAATTATAATAGTCTCTATCATATCTGATTTCATCAGTCATCATGAAGTAGTCTAATGAAGCTAATAGGCCAAGACCATATGTTGGATCAATATGATAGTACTTACCATCAATAGTTACCAATGACCACTGATGAGTTTCATTATCATATTCACGCTGTGCCTTAAGCACAGTTGCATCTACTCCTGCCTGTAATAACAAATATGAATAAGCGACAGATATTTCCTGGCATATACCTGTTTTCTCAGTAAGAAGTCTATAGCCAGAAACATTCTCCTGGTACTCTGTTTTCATCGCATAGTAAATATCATAATCATACACATAATTCTCGATGAAGTAATAGTACAATGCCAAGGCCTTCTCAAAATCAGAATAATCATCTTCAAGGCAAATATTAAGAATATCAACAACAAGATCTTCAAACTCTTGGAGTTTTTCCTGGAACTCCTCTAATGGAATTTTGTAGAAAAAATATCCCATTCCATCTCGATATCCATCTATTCCTACATATTCAGCAACCACAGGAAATAGCAGATATGCATACTGCCCCATAACCCAATTATAGGTATCCTGATCTGCACATTCGAAGGATGTTTCACCAGCCATAACTGCATCTATAAAATTGTTATAAGCAACTAACATCTCATCTTCCATAATCTCATTCATGAGAGTTGAAGATACATGTGTCTGAAATGTGTAGTGACTTTCTTTTTTGACAGTTGTCTCAACCGTAGTCTCTTCAGTTGTTATGTCAGGAGCATCTGTTTCAACTGTTGTCGTTTCCTTATAAGTTTCTTCTGAACTCTGTGAAGTAACTTCTGATTGTTTAACTTCATCTACAGAGCATGAGCATAATGAAGTAATTAAAAACAAAGTACATAGAATACAAGATACATATTTTTTCATACAGAACATCCTCACTTTTCTCACTATTAAGACGATGTGGTGAACTCTTATGTCGCACCTAATCAATCATATGTATAAATCTTTGGAGCTGATAGCTTAGATTTTACTAGAAATACCTTTGAACGACCTGGCTTCAACTCTCTATAGTCTAAGCCCCCAGATGGCACATTACAAATAACATCACCTGCAACAGCAACATCTACATAGACATCTGGATCTGCCAACATGATTGGAGACACTGAAGTATGCTTACGAACTACCTTACCTTCAACACAATAAATCTCAGAAAAACTACATAGAATAGATTGTCTAAAGTTATACGCCCAAAACATGAGTACAACAATTATATACACTACCGAGCATTCAAATAAATAATCAAATTCTAAGAATCTATCAACTAGTGAATAAATAACTCCATAAATGATAACTGCTACTAATCCAACAATAAACAAACCTAGTATACTCTCAACTATTGAATTACTTCTTACATTCTTAGTAGTCTCCTTGTCAGCCTTAACCCAAGCTTCGAAGTTAATACTATCCTTATTGAACCCTGCATTAGACCCTGTTGATATATTGTATTTCTTAGGGAATCCTTCGTAATACTCATCAACTGGATTAACAAATCCATGCCTTTTGCTATCCAATTTAGCCTTCAAGTAAGCGATAAGACAAAGTGCTCTATATGAAGAGTTATATATATCAAAGCTACCATTCGAGAACTCGAAAACATGTCTCACAGCTGGGTTCTTTCTCAAGTGATACTCATGATCATTAACAATGCTATTTATTTCAAATGTATGCATCTTACCCTTCTTATCGCTAACTACGATAAACTTTTCACCTAAAAGCAGTCTAAAGTTAAATGCACTTCTTATTTGAAAAATAGCATATGCATCAAATGCAAGTACTATAAGACTAGCAAAAACAATTGCTAACTCGATATTAGCAGTATCTTCATTAGCCAATATCAAATATGTAAAAAGTGACTGAACAACAATCGCTAGTAATATTGAAACTGAAACTCCACGAAGTCCTTTACGATTAACTTCATACTTGACGCTGTCATTAGTTTCTTTCATTACCTCATAGACTTTGAATTGATTTTTAAGTGTCAGTGCAACACCAATAATACATATGCTATTAAAAACAGTAGAATAACTAACACTTAATAAAAGCTCTGGTAGTCTATCAATTCCTTCTGTAGCGCCAGCAAAAAAATAACAAGGTAATGCAACAAATAGCAGTAGCACACCAGCTATCAAAGCTAATAGTAATGAATTAGACTTCTTTCTCATATCTTTCCCCTAATACTTAGTCAATCTAGATTTCCAACCAAATCATTCTATCACAATTCAAAATCTATCTTTGCTGTAATCATCAAACCATACAAAATGCACCAAGCAAAATGACCTCCTAAGCTAAGAGCTCAAGAGGTCACTTCGAATTGTCATTTGCTATTACTAATCAAGAATTAGTCTTATGAATTAGCCATCTTATAGATATTAAGCATATCTTCCAAAACAAATTGTCTTGACACTTGTCTTGATTATGTTTAAAGTGTCAAAAAACACAATACATTGTGGTAGAATGTTCATAAATAATTATCATTCAGAGGACATATGATCGAGGGAAACACTAGAAGAGACCAAATACTTAAAATTCTTGAAGAGTCTGATGCTCCAGTTAGCGCAACTTCTTTAGCACGTGAATTCAATGTTAGTCGCCAGATTATCGTTGGTGATATCGCACTATTACGCGCTCAGGGTACAGACATCTCAGCTACTCCTCGCGGATATGTGCTCCCACTCGAGACAGCCAATAAGATTAGAAGAACTATTGTATGTCTTCACGAGAGCGAAGAAGGAATGCTCAATGAGCTTTATACTATAGTTGATTTCGGTTGCAAAGTTTTGGATGTCATCGTTGATCACCCTGTATATGGTCAGATTAGTGGTCAGCTCCAGATTGCTTCACGTCTTGATGCCGAGCAGTTCGCAGAGCGTGTAAGAACAGAAAAGGCACACTCTTTATCAGAATTAACTGACGGAGTGCACCTTCATACAATTGAATGTCCAAGTGAAGAGATTTATACAAAGCTTGTTGATAAGTTAGGTTCACTAGGTATTTTATTTGAAGACTGATAGATTAGGTATCTCCATCAAGTCTGATACTACATAGGTCGCAAGATTAGTAGTCTCTCCTACACCGTTAGGCTTAAGATACAAAATTCCCTTAATCCCTGCATTATTCGCTGATTCCATATCTAGGATTCTGTCTCCAACATAATAAGTATTCTCTCTATCAAGATAGTATTTACTTATCAAGTAATTGAGCGCATCAGGTGCTGGCTTGCGTGGAAATTCATTCTGACTTGTTACGACCTCTTCGAAAACATGTCGCATATTAAAGTGATCAATCAAGACATTGGAAGATAAGCCTCTATGTGTATAAACAAAATGTCTATAACGCTTCAGTGTTAATGCATATAAAGCATCCCTAGCATTATTCATTAATGTAATATCAAAAACTCTGTTACTCGAGATGAGATTATAAGAAGCCCTGATACTATCAATATTAATTCCAGTATTCTTAGATATCTCAACAAAGAACTTATTAACTGAGTATCTAATGACAAACTCATGCACTTTATTGTAGTCGAGTTGAACACCAAACCCATTCATTGTATCTACAATCGAACTAACCATAACACCATATGAATCAAATAGTGTTCCATCTAAATCCCAAATAAAAGCTGGCATACTCATAGACCACCTCATCACCCATTACTATCTTGAACGCTAGTTTCCAATGGGTCACTAAATACTTTCTTCATCATTGCATCATTAGCACTGTTAAAAGATTTCATCATAAAGACAATAGTAACAACAAAAACCACAACAAACAAAACTATCGCAGCAATAGTAAAGCCGCTCATAGTCTTCTTTAGTTCCTTGGCATCTGATACATATCGTTTCTTAACTTCTTCAAAGATCTCGTCTATGTTATCAGGCATCTTCTTCTCATCTTCAAGAATCATCTGATGCCCACAAAGCTCACAAGTAAGAACCTTACTATCTTTAACCTCAAGATCAATTCCACAAGCAGGACATGCTACAGTACGAATACTCATAATTATTCCTTGATAATAGGTTCAATCTTCAAGATTGTTGGCCAAATCTCCTTAGTAATTATGAATGACTCATTAAATGGATTTAGAACAAGACCTTTAAGATCAACCTTATTCTTCTGAGCAACATCAATAACATCAAGTATAGATCTATTTAACTTAACAACGCCTGCACCATACTTCTCCATATACTTCTCATTACTGAAGATAGGCATAAAATATCCATCACCATTTGTAATAAGCTCTGGAACGTATCTAATTTCATCCTTGTTCTCAAACTGAACATTACCAGAATTACCCATATTATTAGTAGCTCTATTAACAACAGCATCCATCTTTGCCTGGTCTCTATCACTCATACTAATCTTGCATGGAATCCATACCTTGCTTGATCTTAAAATAATGAGCGCCTTAGCTAGCTTCTCCTTTGTTTTATCCTCCAAAAAACTAGAAACTGCGAGATCAAGAATTCTTCCATCCGCTAGCATTTCTTCTGTTAAAGTAAAATCACTCATATAATCCTCCAAAAATCTTAATTAATCTTATAACCAGTCGTAATCGCCACCAGTGATAGCTAAAGATAATAGAGCATCCATCTTCTCTACTTCCTCTTCACCTTCAATTACATCAAGAAGCTTTGCAGCTTCATGAGCTACAGGCATCTCATCATCTGGACCAACTTCCATATCAGGAGCTTCGCCACAATATGGGCATATTAATCTTGGCGCAATCTGAAGTGACAAAAATCTGTTATCACAATCCTCGCACTCATAAAAACCACACATCATTGTTCCATCTGGTACGTAATACATATTCTATGTCTCCAAACAAAATTAATCGGAGCCAAAGCGGTTCCTCCTATAACTATACTATATTTTCGAACATTTCATATAAAAAGATGCAAAACAAGTCTTTATCACAAATTTATTCTTTTTAACATTTTGTTATTAACATTCACAGATTAATATGTTATACTGGGCTCATCAAGTTAGTGAGAGGTTAATATATGGCGAAGGTTATTCTTGGATGTATGGGTGCGTTCTACATTGTCTTAGGAGGCGGAATTGCTTTAGTGTTCTATCTTGCTGATGGAATGAGCATTGGAGTAATCATTCCATTAATATTCGTTATTATTGGAATAGGAATGCTTATAGGCATAACAATCCCTTCAATAAAAAAATCAGCTATCAAGCGCAATGGAACAAAGTATTCAGGTAAGATTTATGGCTATGTAAATAACACATCTTTTATGCTTAATGGAGCTTATACACTTAATACTAAGGTTCACTACTTTGATAACAAAGGTATTGAGAGAGAAGCTATTCTTCCTACTTCCTTTGCAAGAGGTTCTAATCAGTATCCTATCGGCATGACAATTGATATCTATGAGTATCAGGGCAAATATGGTTACGATCCTAAGTCTGTTAGAAATCAGATACTTCCACGTGAAGAGGAACTCATGGATAACAAGCCAATTGATATGAATTCTGTTCAGACACTTGCTGTTACATGTCCTAACTGCTCTGCTTCATTCCACGCAGCAATCGGATATGCTAATAACTGCCCATACTGTGGTAGCGCCATTAATCCTAAGTGATAAGCAATTACAAATCAGACCCAATAAAAAACACACCAGTTAGACTACCTATCAGTAATCTTCTGGTGTGTTTTCGATTGCATTGAATAACTAATCAATTAAACTCAGACCAAGCAGTCTTTAGTGACTCGATGATATTGAGACTCTGTGGACAAGCAGTCTCGCAAGCACCACACTCGAGACACTTATCTGGTGTCATCTCTAATCTATTGAGCTCCATGTAATTCCAGTTGTCCTGAGCCTTGCCGCCATAAAGTGAGCACTCGTTCCATACTGTGAATACACGAGGAATATCTACGCCACCTGGGCATGGCATACAATATCTACAACCTGTACAACCAATCTTTGTTCTATCGTTATATGCTTTACGAACAGCGTCAATAAGTGCGAGTTCCTTATCATCCATAACGCCTGCTTCGATTGTATCGAAAATTCTGAGGTTATCGCTAATCTGCTCTTCTTCATTACAACCAGAAAGGATTGTCATAATCTCAGGGCAATTACCAAGCCATCTAAATGCCCACTCAACTGGACTTCTCTTTGTCTCGAATTCATCGTAGAGCTTCTGAACATTATCTGGAGCAGATGCGAGCTTACCTCCGAGGAGACCTTCCATAATAACTACTGGAATACCGAGTTCACCTGCGAGCTTAAGACCCTTAGTACCAGCCTGGTTATCAATATCCATGAAGTTATACTGAATCTGAACCATATCCCAGTCATAATCCTTGATAATGTACTCGAAATCTTCATATGGACCATGGAATGAGAAGCACTTATATCTAATCTTTCCTTCTCTCTTCTTATCCTCGAAGAACTTATCAGCACCCATCTCCTTGAACTTGAGCCATTTTGCCTTATCGATACCATGCATTAGGTAATAATCGATATGATCTGTCTGGAGTTTCTTAAGTTCTGAATCAAGAAGTGCCTCCATCTCCTCATAGTTATTTACATGCTCGATTGGCATCTTAGTAGCAATAGTAACCTTCTCACGATAGCCATCTCTGAGAGCTTTACCTACTACTGTCTCTGATGTCTTATCAAGATAAACATATGCAGTATCAAGATAATTAACTCCACCATCAATTGCCTGACGAATAAGCTTAATTGCCTTCTTTTCATTAATAACACTGTCTCCTGATGCAACTCCATTAAATCTCATGCATCCAAGACCAAAAATTGATACCTTCTCTGAAATCTTAGGGAATTGTCTGTACTTCATATGAATCTCCTATTGATAGATTTGTATATTGATATGATTCTATCGAAAACATCCCAAACAGAATGTTAAATATAATGCATATTTTAGACATTCATCGCCAAAATGAACATATAACTTAAACCAACTAATTGATGTATAATTATCGTTGAAAAATAAGATATAAGTTAAGAGAAGTAATATGTCAGATAGCCAAGCCAACAAACAATACATCAAAATGACACAGACACCAGTTACAAAATTACTGGCTACTTTGTCCATCCCTACAATTATCAGCATGCTTGTAACTAATGTGTACAACATGGTTGATACTGCTTTTGTAGGTAAACTTGGAACTTCAGCTAGTGGTGCCACTGGTATCCTCTTTGGCTTTATGGCTATACTTCAGGCAGTTGGTTTTCTATTCGGTCAAGGTGCTGGTTCACTCATGTCCAGACAGCTCGGCAGTAAGAACAAAGAAGAAGCATCACGAATTGGTTCTACTGGTACTTTCCTTGCATTCTCACTAAGTATTATCGTAGCCATTATCTGTTTGATATTTATCGAACCACTTGTATACATGCTTGGAAGTACTGTTACTATTGCTCCATATGCAATGGATTACGCTAAGTACATCCTTATTTCTGCACCATTTATCGTAACTAGCTTTACACTTAATAATCTCCTAAGATACGAAGGCAAAGCATATCTTGGTATGATTGGTCTTTTTGTAGGAGCACTCCTTAATATCGGTGGCGATCCGCTATTCATGTTCGTGTGTAATATGGGGATCTCTGGTGCAGGCTTATCTACTTGCCTGTCTCAAGTTGTAAGTTTTTGTATTCTTCTTAGCTTCTTCTTGCGTGGCAAAACACAGTGCGTTCTCTCATTTAAAAATGTTAGTTTCCAACTCCCTAGAATCGGAAACATTGTCGCAACTGGTCTTCCTAGTCTACTAAGACAGGGCCTTCAGAGTTTATCTACTATCGTTCTTAATATGCTCGCTAATCCATACGGCGATCCTGCTATCTCAGCACTTAGCATTGTATCTCGTGTAGTATTCTTCGTATTCTCAGTTGCACTTGGAATTGGTCAGGGTTTCCAGCCAATTAGTTCATTCAACTATGGAGCTAAGAAGTACGATAGAGTTAAGAAGGCATTCTGGTCAGCAGTTATTATGGGCGAAGTTCTTATTGCTACAGCAACAGTAATTGTTTTATTTAATGTAACTCCAATACTTACATTCTTAAGAGATGATCCTGCAGTAATTGAGATTGGTAAAAAGGCACTTGTCCTTCAGATACTATCACAGCTTGCTTCACCATTTTCTACTGTAACTGAGATGTCTTTACAAAGTACTGGAAAGAGGTTCTTGGCTTCACTAATGTCATCACTCAAAAGTGGAATAATCTTTATCCCAGTAGTATATTTATTCGCTACTCTTTGGAAACTCAACGGCATTATTTATTCGCAGCCATTCTGTAACATAGTAATCCTCATTCCATCAGCAATATTTGCAATATGGTTCTTCAAGAAACTTAAGGAAGAGGAAGCTTCTGATAACAAATAATAAGCAACTAAAAACACCATCTTAGAAATAAATCCTTAAGATGGTGTTTCTTTTTATAGCTATTAAAACAATATATCTTTGAAACAGATTGCCTGCTTATTCTCATCGAAATCCCAACTGTGATAAGCGCCTCCATGACAGAAATCCTTCTCTTTACAACTTCTGCACTTCTCGTTATCCTCACAAAGATTTCTTCTAAAGCATTTAAACTTATTGTTCCATACTTCTGTAAAATCATCGGTATGGATATTGCCCTGTATGAATTCAGGACGTCTCTCAATATCAAGACAAGCAAGAATATCGCCAGAAGCAGTAATACTAGCAGTATATAATCCAGCTGTACATATGAAGTACCAATCACGAACTTCACGCTCGTACTCGAGGCCAAGATAATGACTACAGCCATACTCAACTGGCTCTCCTGCTATTCTCTTATTTCTAATAAATTCGAATAGTCTCTTCTGGTCTTCAGGAGTAAGTAAAAGATTAGGATAATCCTTAGCTCTACCCATTGGCTCAATTCCTACTACACGCCAAGAATCAATATCCATCTCATTAAATATCTCATATAGCGCGTCTAACTCATTAATGTTCTCATGAGTTACTACAGTAGTAACCTGAATAGCTTTGAAGGCATTCTCATCAATAAGATTTTGGATTCCTTGCATGGCTTTCTTATAACCGCCTGGAGATCTTCTGAATGCATCATGAGTCTTCTCAAGACCATCAATACTTACTGAGATTGTTCGCATTCCTACTTCACTTAGCTTATGAGCTACTTCCTTAGTAATAAGGGTAGCATTAGAAGTCATACCCCAGCTAAAGCCAAGGTCTTTAACAATCTGCATGATTTCGAAGAAATCCTTACGAAGTAGTGGTTCACCACCAGTAACACAAATCATCTTACGTTTAAGTCCAAAATCGGCCTTAACCTTTGTAAGAAGCTTACGATAATCTTCAACTGTTAATTCCTCTGATTTAACTTCACCACATCTACTACCACAGTGTAGACAATTCTCATTACAACGAAGTGTAAGTTCAAGGAACAAATTTCTGAGCTGAGGTTCACTGAATAAGCCTTCTCTATATTCTCTGAGCTTATTCAAATCAGCTATTTTCTTATTTGTGTCTAACATTAAATATATCCACCTAAGTACTAACTAACAGATTAATCTTCTTCAATAAAATCATCTGGTGGAGGTCCATATACGTCTTCAACGTCATCATTACTTGGATCGTACTCATCAAAATATGGAGCTTCATACTCAGTCTGAACATCATCGTAATATGGATCATAATCATCTGGTGGACCATAAACACAAGGTACATCGGCATCATCCGGCTTGTAATTTGAACCATCATCAACATCACTCTTATTAAATGTGCCTGTTGGTGGTACACAACTAGTTAATCCCATTGCAACTGCAAATGTAGCAGCTATAGCAATTGTTTTTGCACTCTTTTTCATAATCTAAATCCATCCCAATACTTATTTATATTAATTATATCACAAATCAACCTTTGACCTCTTCTTTAATCTTATCGAAGGATATTGGAGTATAGTCAATTCGCTCAACACTTACACAAAAGCTCTGCTTAGTCTTAGTAGTATAAATTGGATTGTTATGAACATGACCAAACAGATTAGCATAAGGCATATTACTACAAACATATTGTGGTTCATGTGAAAGAATCCAAAAGTTATCTAGAATTACAGGAAGGTCATATACTTCTTCAAATCCTAATTCTCTATAGAAGGAATTGCTTTCAATATCGTGATTCCCTTTAATAAGATACTTCTTACCTTTAAGACTATTAATCGGACTACAATCACCAATATCACCTAACATATAAACGATATCGTCATCTTCTACTACACTATTCCAATTCCTAACAATAGTGTCATTCATCTCTGCCACATTCTGAAATGGCCTATTCTCATATGCCAATATACGCTCATCAGAAAAATGAGTATCAGCAATAAAAAATACACTCATATAAAAATACCCCTATACAATTAGTATAGAGGTATTCTACTACAAAATTTAAGATTACTCTTCACTTACAACTTTATTATCATCATAGGTGTTCCTTAAGTTCTTCAGATCTGAATACTTAAGGTGCATCTTCTTACCACCATAGCAAACATAGCGGATCCAAGCAGTAACACCAGATATGAACCACACAAGACCTGTTGACCACCAGATGCCCCATACACCGATGAATGAAACTCCAACGAGTGCTATTGGAATAAGTACTCTACCAAAAACTTCAACTACACCATTAATTAGTGCGAACAATCCATCACCAAGACCATTTGATACACCACGGATAACATATAGCGCACCTAAGAAGATATAGAAAAGACTAGTAATCTTTAGCGCCTGAGTACCCATAGCGATAACGTCTGTAGCATCAGCCTTAACGAAAATCTCCATAATCACTCTGCTGAACAACTGCATAATAGTGAGCATAATCACAGTAAAGATTGCCATGATTTTAAGACTATCACGATAACCACGAACGATACGCTTCATCTTACGCGCACCATAGTTCTGACCAGCAAAAGTAGATACAGCTGTAGCAAGTGTCTGATATGGCTGATGGATAATACTCTCAATTCTTGATGTAGCAGTAAATGTAGCCATCGCGACTTCACCAAATCCATTTACAACTCTCTGAAGAGCCATAGTTGAGATAGCGATAAGTGAATACTGAAGTGATAGTGGAACACCAAGCTTAACAACTTTCTTTACTATACTACTATCAAATTTCAAATCAGACTTCGCAAACTTGAAGTATTTATTAGTCTTAAACGCATATGCAATACAAAGCGCAGCTGACAAAATCTGTGAGATCATTGTTGCATAAGCAGCACCAAGAACTCCAAATCCATGAGTTACGAATACTACGTCAAGAATTCCGTTAACTATGCAAGAGAATATCAAAAAGAACAACGGCGATACCGAATCACCTAATGCTCGTAGCATCGACGATACATAGTTATAAAGCGATACAAATAATAGACCAAGGCACATAACGTGCATATAGCTAACAGAGTCATTAAGTACACTAGCTGGAGTATCTAAGAACGTAAGCATTGGTCTAGCAAGCATATAAGCAATAAAACCGACAATCAATGGCATAACAGTCATGATATAGGCTACATTCGTCATACACCTCTTGAGTCTCGCGAACTCCTTGGCACCAAACAATTGAGAAACTATAATTCCTCCTCCACTACCAATACCATTACAAATAGCAAAGAAGAAAAATGTTGCTGAACCAGTAGCACCAACTGCAGCAAGTGCATTAGGGCCAATTAACTTACCTACAACAATAGAGTCAACAAGGTTATAAACTTGCTGAAACAAATTACCAATCAACATTGGTATCGAAAACTGAACTAAAAGTCTGACAGGATTACCCACTGTCATATCAATATTCTTATTTTTCAATTTACTCAATTCCATAATTCATACCTTAAATATCTTAAAAAATAAAAAACTACTCTTCAAGATTATTCTCAAAGAGTAGTATAGTCATTTTATTAATTTTGAATAGACAATAATTAGCTTTTTATATCAAATACATGTTACAAACTCTTAACCCCAGTTATTAGTCTATTAACACCATCAACAAGAGTTGTTCGTGGACAAGCAATATTCATTCTGATGAAACCTTCACCAGCAGCACCATAATGAACTCCTTCTGTAATCCATAGACCAGTCTTTGATCTTAAGTCTGCAGCAAACTTCTCTGAATCATTAGATACATTCTTAATATCAATCCACAAAAGATAAGTAGCATCTTCAGAAACTACCTTTATCTCTGGAGCTTCCTTCTGAAGTCTGTCGATAACATAATCCCTATTAGCTGAAATATAACTTCTTAATTCATCGAGCCAATTCTCACCTTGAGTAAAAGCAGTAATAGCAGCGACAAGTGCGAATGAATTTGGTTCAGCTACTTCATCTGTATTAAGGGCACGCCATACTTTATGGTGAATTCTCTTATTAGGAACAGCTACACAGCTAGTCTGAAGACCAGCAAGATTAAAAGTTTTAGTTGGTGCCATCAATGAGATAGAATTCATTCTGCATTCCTCAGATACAGAAGCAAAAGGAACATACATACTTCCTGGCATTGTTAAGTCACAATGAATCTCATCAGACACTACAATTACACCATTATCAAAAGCAAGTTTTCCAATACGTGCGAGTGTTTCTTTATCCCAAATCTTTCCAGCAGGATTATGAGGATTGCAAAGGATCATCAATGATGTCTGAGGATTTTTAAGTGCAATCTCAAGGTTCTCGAAATCAACTGAATAACTGCTATTCTCATAGATAAGTGGAACTTCAAGAGCTCTGCAACCATTGTTAAGAATGCTGTTGAAAAACACATTATACACAGGAGTCATAATTACAACATTCTCATTAGGAGTTGTAAGTTTTCGAACAATTGAAGAAAGTGCTGGTATTACACCTGTACAGAAAATCAAGTCTTCCTCTTCATACTTAATTCCGTGTCTTCTATCCCACCAATTAATGTATGCATCGAACCACTCTTTTGTGTAATCACTATAGCCAAAAACACCATGATCAATTCTTTTTCTAAACGCTTCAATAATTTCAGGAGCTGTCTTAAAGTCCATATCAGCTACCCACATAGGGAGCTCATTAGGAGCGCAATTCCATTTAATTGAACCTGTATTTCTTCTATCTACTACTGTGTCAAAATCGTATGTCATAATGTCCTTCTTAAATCACTCAATCCACTCAGGCTTATCAAGAGTTCTCTCAACAGATTCAGCTTCAATAGTTGTCTTTGAAACATCAACTCTATCTTTCTCCATAATAATCTCTTCAACTGGACCACACTTAATAAGTCCACCATTTGGATTAAAGATACTCACAATACCGCCTTCAATCTCAACATCAACTGTTGAGAACTCGAATGCAAGATTTGTATTTGTTGTTTTACAGTTCTTCATAACGAGGTTATTAATGTAACACAAACCCTGAAGACTCTCGATTGTACAATTAATGAATGTCAAATTAGATGAATTCCATCCAAGATACTCACCGCTAATGAATGAATCATAAACAGTAACATTATCGCAATTCCAGAATGCATCCTTAGATAACATCTTAGCGTTATGAACTTCAATGTTCTTACAACCATCAAATGTGTAGTTACCCTTAATGCAGAAATTATCAATCTTAATGTTGCTACATCCCATTCCAAAATAGTCACCATTAGCAACAACAACATCTTTCATAGTAACATCATCACAGAACCACAATGTCTCAAGAGCATTAGGGATAGTAACATTTTTAAGTGTTAGATTCTTACATCTTCTGAAATTCTTAGGAGCCTCAACATGACAATCAACAAACTTAGAATTGTTAACGTACCATACACCAGCACGACCCATCTCTTCCCACTTACAATTAATTGCAGTGATATCTGTACAATACCAAAATGGATACTTCCACTTGAAAACACAATTATCTAAATCAATATTGCTGCACTCTTTAAGTGGTGATTCGCCATCTGCAAAACTGCAGTTAACTACTGAGAGGTTACTACAACCGTATAAAGGTCTCTCTCCTACAAAACTTCTATCTGTAACAATCTGCTTATCCATATAACACTCCAAAATCAATATTACACGTACAATTATATTTCAATTGATTTTAATTAATACTAGTTAGCTGTTAAATATGTTAAATACAAAGCACTATTATGCACCGATAAACAAAGTGAAGACATAGCAGAAAAATGTGTATAATCCGTGAGACAAAATGATACCTGATATCTTCATATCTTTGATATATGTCTTAGCTAATCCGAATACCAAACCAATAAACATAGCGCAAACAGCCTTGATAACACTTCCGCTAATAAGACACCAAAGTCCAAAGATAACAGCGGATGCCAATTCTGGGAGCCACTTTGATACTGACTTAGGAAGAATACCCTTAAATGTCTCTAGCATATATTCTCTGAAAAACAATTCTTCAGCTGGACCAACAAAAATCATGATAAAGAACAAATTCTTATAAAATCTTAGATATGTAAAATTAATAATCGGACCAAGAAGATAAACTCCAAATCTAGAAGGAACAAATCCAATAACCAAAAACAAAGCAATAGCTATAAGAATACCGTAAAAATACTGCTTAGTATTCTTAATATCCAAATCAAGCTTCATTGATGTCATTTTCATAGCGCCAAGAGCTACAGCTGCTATTACAATATATGCCAAGCACTCAAGTGATACACTAATCAATCTACCAGTAAGAGCAATAGACATCTTAGCGACAAAAGACGCACCACAAACAATTAACATTGAAATAACAAGGATTAAGATTTTCTTCTTATTAGATATCTTCTCCATACTAACCTCACACTTTAGTCTCAAACCATGCTTTCATTGTATCAAGAATAAGCATAAGTTCCTTCTCTTCAATAATGTACGGAACCATAGCATACAAATAATTCAAGAATGGTCTAGCAAAGACGCCACGCTCGTAGGCGAACTCCTGATATCCATTAAGAACTTCAGGATCGTATACTTCAATACAAATACACGCACCCATAATTCTAACTTCTTTAATAAGTGGGTGTGAATAACCTTCCATCGCATAGCGCATAGTCTCTTCGATATTATAAACCAAAGCCATGTAATTCTCACGTTCGAATACTTCAATTGACTTTAATGCAACACGACAAGCGAGTGGATTACCCATGAATGTAGGACCATGCATCAAGGCATGCTCTGGATTATCATCGTAGAATCCGTTATACACCTTATGATTAGCAACAGTTACAGCATGACCAATGTAACCACCAGTAAGTGCTTTACCCAAAACAATAATGTCTGGAAGCACGAGATCAGCTACAAATCTATTACCTGTTCGTCCAAAGCCAGTTGCGACCTCATCGAAAATAAGGAGAACATCATACTTATCACAAAGCTCACGAGCACGCTTAAGGAATGAAATATCGTACATTCTCATTCCGCCTGCACCCTGAAGAAGTGGCTCAACAATAAAACAATTAAGCTTGTCATGATACTTCTCGAACGCTTCTTCCAAAGCTGGTATCTCTGTTGGAACATGAACTACATTTGGAGACTTACCATAAGCGTTAAGGACGAAGTGATAATCTTCATCATCTCCTACTTCCATCGCCTTAAATGTATCACCATGATATGAGTGTGTAAGTGACATTACCATTGTCCTTTGTGTCTCGCCTCTATTCATGTAATACTGGAGCGCCATCTTTAATGAAACTTCTACAGCAACACTACCAGAATCAGAAAAGAAACAATAATCCAAATCGCCAGGTAAAAGCTGTCTTAATTTTTCTGCAAGCTTTTGTACAGGATCATGTGTCAATCCTCCGAGCATAATATGAGAGAAATTATCAACCTGTTCCTTGATAACCTTATTAAGGCAACTGAACTTATAACCATGAATCATACACCACCAAGATGCAATTGAATCAACAAGTTTATGTCCATCTTCTGTATATAGATAAACACCCTCTGCATCAACAATCTTATAAGGTTCTTTCATAGTCTTCATCTGCTGATATGGATACCAAATCATATACTCACACTCCTATGTCACTCATACATTGATAATAGTAAATTTATATCTATATCAATATCTGTATCATTCTTATTTACTTTAGCAATAACCTTAGTTCCAGTAATATACTCACACATCTTAAGGTTATCTTCGTGCATAATATTATTTTCTTCATAGTTATTGAAAATAATACCGTTTAATTTTATACCACGACTTTTCAAGAACTCCGTAGTCAACCCTACTGTATTAATAGTTCCAAGTCCAGCATCAGCTATAAGAATAACTGGAAGATGAAGGTTTTCGATAATGTCATATAACCATACTTCCTGATCGCCAAATCTAATTGGACAAAGTATTCCGCCTGAACCTTCCATAGTTACATAGTCATAATCTTTAGTAAGACTATTAAATCCACTGTAGACTTTATCCATATCTACTTCCTGGTGCTCAATCTTTGCAGCCAAGTGTGGAGATACAGCGTTCTCATATATATATGGACACATACTATTAAGATCCTGACTTATGCCCGAAGCAGTCTTAACATTAAGTGCATCTCCAGGAATGAGAGTACCTTCACTATCCCTATCATTACCACTCATAGCAGCCTTATAGTAAGCAACACGAATATTAGCTTCATTTAGCTTTTTAAGTAGAAGTCCAGTCACATATGTTTTACCAACATCTGTACCTGTACCAATAACAAATAAATTCTTACTCATTTCTAAATCTAACCTCATATCCAAGTGCAGATAACATCTCTTTATCTGTCTCAACAGTAATACCTGCAGTTGTTAGCATATCACCAGTAATAGCAGCGTTTGAACTAGCTTCAAAGCAACCAAATCCCTTATCGTCCATAAGACCTCTACCACCAGCTAATCTTAAATCACCATCAGGAAGAATAAATCTAAATGTAGCGATAATTCTCTGCATATCTTCAGAAGTAAGTCTCTTATTATTCTCGAGTGGAGTTCCAGGTATTGGATTTAGCATATTCATTGGAATACTCTTAACACCTAATTCTTTTGCCTTAAAGGCCATACTAATTCTATCGAACTTAGTCTCACCTAATCCGAAGATACCACCACTACATACATCAAGACCAGCTTCTCTAGCAGCCATGATTGAATTAATCTTGTCCTCATATTTATGAGTTGTACAGATAGATGGAAAGAACTCCTCTGATGTCTCTAGATTATTATGAACCCTAGATACTCCAGCTTCCTTGAGTTTAACGAACTGTTCCTTATTAAGAAGTCCAAATGACACACATACAGAAAGGTTAGTCTCAGCCTTAATCTTCCTTACTGCATCGCACATCAGATCAACTTCAATGTCACTTAGCTTTCTACCAGAAGTTACAATTGAATAACGAAGCACACCTTGCTTATCTACTCTCTTAGCATCCTCAAGAATTACGTCAGCACTTAACAAAGGATAAACTTCTGCACAAGTATTGTGATGAGCAGACTGTGAACAAAATTTACAATTCTCAGAACACTTACCACTTTTACCATTAATAATTGTACACATATCAAATCTGCTTCCACAGAATTTAACTCTTATCTCTGTAGCTGCAGCTTTAAGTTCGTCTAAATTCTCATCATATAATCTGATAGCTTCTTCTCTTGTTATACTGCCACCAGCCAAAACTCTATCTTTAAGTTCACTTACAAAACTCATTTCCTTGTCTCCTTACCAATGATTGGTATAAGTCTTTTTCCTATATATGAACCAATTATGCACAATAGCAAATCGCCTGGAACAACCAGTATGAAACAATAAAGAATAACTGACCACACTCCAATAGGAGCAGCAAGGTAGAAATTCTTTATAATATAGAAATAAATCATTCCTACTAAATAAACTATCAATAGTCCAGCTAGGCTAGCTACCAAAACACGTTTAAAGGAAGGTTTTTTTACCTTATTTGCAATGTATCCCGTAACATAAGTTCCTATAATAAAACCAATAAGATATCCAAAACTTGGCTTAAATACATAAGCAAATCCGCCACCTTCTGCGAATACAGGAACTCCTAGCAAACCCATAACTACATATAAAGCTACAGACAAAGCACCTAGCTCTGGTCCCAAAAGCAAACCAGCAAGCATTGTAAATTCTAATTGTAAAGTGAAAGGAACATATGGTACCGGTATCTTAATAAAAGCTCCTATAGCAATTAGTGCCGCAAAAAGAGCACAAAGAACCATATTTAATATTTTTTTATTGCGCATAAATCAACCTCGTCTATATTATTCTTCAATAGTTTACACTATGAAGAATAATAGTCAACTCAAAATTAATTTATAGGTTGACAATTACTTTTCTTGAATTTGTTTTCCAGAGATATGCTCAATAGTAATCTCATATAACTGAGTTCTATGAATAATATTCATCTCAGCTTCAACTTCACTTGCACTTGGATAGTACTTCATAGCGAACTGGCGAACTCTATATGAAGTAATCTCAGGATCATCAATTAGCTCGCATCTTCCAAATACTACAGTACTTTGCAGGTATGGTGCCCATTCACCTTCAACTTTCTTTTCATTACCATAAACAGTGAAACAAACCTTATCGTCTTTCTTAATCGCATCAACCTTGTGACCAGATTTAGCTCCATGGAAGAAGATTTTATTGCACTCGATATCGTAATAGTAATCAACTGGAATAGCATATGGATATCCATCATCACCATTAACTGCCAAGATGCCTCTCTTCTCATTTACCAAGAGTTCTTTAGCTGCATCTTCACTTATTTCATTCTTAATTCTTCGCATTGGTCTAAACATATAACGCCTCGTTACTCCAAAAATTTTTCTTTTATCTTTATAATCTTATCCTGAGATAAACCAATATACTCATAGAAAGCTTCATAACTACCAAATCTATTAATAATCTGGTCTAATGCAGCCTGCAAATACTCCTTCTTAACAAAGAATGCTTCTTTAACAGCATTAGCAAGTACTCTATCTTTACGCATAAACAGTACTAACCAATAATACTTATAAGCTTTTCTATTAGCTGACTTACGAGATTTCAAATAGTCCGTAAGAATTACTTCGTCATCGTAGTCCAATAATTTAAGGAACAAAGCAGATACAAGTCCACATCTATCCTTACCTTCAGAACAATGCCATAAGATAGAACCTTCTCTATCTAAATCGCAAATAGCATTAAGAGCAGTTCCCAAACCATTTACGCAATAATCATCTCGAATAAAATCAGAATATAGCTCAATCATATTAGGAACATCTTTAGCCATACGATTATCAGCATCGTTAGAATGGCTAACTCCTGGTGAATCTTCAGGAAGTATCGGAACATGAATGTACTTATCTAGCTTATAATCTGGCTTCTCATTAATCTCTGTTTCAGATCTCAAATCTATAACAGTAAGAGGCCTAATACTATTAAGAAAACTGATATCTTTATCTTTTAAACTAATAAGAGCAGCACTACGATAGAATTGATTTGCTCTTAACTTTTTACCATCTTTATTAACATAAACAGAGAAATCACGAATGTTTCTAATCACAATCCATTCCTCCTTAACGATTATTCCACAATATTACCATACTTTAGACAAATTTTATGTTATTATTATGTGTAGCTTAAATTGAAATGAGGATTAGAAATGGCTCGTCACTATCAACCAAACGGTCGTACAGCGCCATACAATTCAAACCAAGATTTAATCTTTGGCAAACTCGGTCCGATTGAAGATCGTATGATTGTTGCCGAGACGATGCTTCATGCAATGTGGACAATTCTTAGTGAAATGGGTGTTACTCAGGAAGAAATTCTCGAGAAGATGAAAACAACTTATGAACTTAGAAAAGAGCGAGCTAATAATACTGTTGAACATTCATGTCCTAACTGTAGTAAGCCAATGCAGATTAGTACTAAATCTCCATTCTTAGCTAAATGCATGTACTGCAAGACTGAGATTATTATTGATCCTTATGAAAGATATAAAGATGATGCAGTTCAACCTGAAGAAGAGGCATCAGAAGAACCTAAGCAATCTAGTTCACTCGACCTATTTGAAGGTTTGTTCGAATAATATTGATAACTAAAAAGGGTATGTCTCTGACATACCCTTCTTGATTCATAACAAGTATTATTTCTCTTTCTCGTAAGATACTTTTATATCGTAATCAAAGAATTTGTTATTACTTGAATATTTATAAGCCTTGCTTTTTCGAAGCGCCTCAAAAAACTTAATACCAGAATACTTAGTTGAATCCATCTCAAATATTCTTCTATTGGCTTTCTCTATCTCAAAAAAGAACTCTAGTCTAATCTTATAGAGACGACCATCTTCTCCTCTATAAAATCTAATAACAGAGAAATAAAAATTCTCATTGTTGATAAAGAGAGCACCTGCCTCAAAATCCACTCTGCTTTCTTCAAGAGGAATATTACACATCTCCTCAAAAGCATCAATACACTCAGAAAAAGGAGTATCTATATTGATACGTTCTTCAAGAAACTCTAATAAAGCTTCACCTTGCTTATCAGGCGAACACCACACATCATTCTTAAAGGTTGGATTCTCGCCTATTAGCCTATCCATAAGTGACTGTGTAACATTCTTACCAACTTCTTCAGACTTCTCATCCACCATAAACTTCGCATCAAAATCAGACTCACTAATATGGTCTATGTCATCAGACGAATTAACAGTTGGTCTTCTAGCGTACTTAATACTCTCTATAACAGAGGCAATGAAATCAAATGTTATAAACGCACAACCAAATGCTTTACACATTTCATACTTACTACTGAGCACCAGTAATAGTATTCCAGCACATAAGAACACACTCAGCTGAATAAAAAACAAATACAAAAACTTCTTTAAAACACTACTAAAACTCTTCATACCCAACTAGTTTAAACACTAATTACATTTCGTCAAGCATTTCATGAATTCCATCTGCATATTCTTGAAGTTCTTCTTCATCCATCATCTCAGCAAGGTCATAACTCTCAGGTGCTTCAATAAAATCAGCAAGTGCATCTGTGAGCATAAGATACTCTTCATCAGTTGCTGTAATCTTAATATTGAAATCATTACAATTATCATTAAGTTCATTGAGGTTAACTACTTCATTAGTTCTACACTCAAGTACAATAGCTGCAATAACAACTACAATATCAATAGCATATGGGAAGTCAATCTCAATATCACCAAGCTCAACACCAATAGGAAGATTAGTTTCACTAAACTTACCATCTAATGCTGCTAATCCAGTTTCTTCAAAAAGCTCAGTTACAGTGAACTCACCTTTTCTCATAGCTTCCAAATACTCTACAAAGCACATTGCTTCATCACTAACACCAACATAATTTTCCCAATAATCTTGAATAAACATATAATCACTCCAATCTATATATTATTTGTATTAATTCAACCCTAAGTAAGTGCTAATAATACTTAGTGTCTCATCAATTGTCCTATTCTCATCTTTGTACACAACATTCCAGTGAAGAAATAAACATTATCAAACTTCATCCAATTAACTCCTTAACACTCGCGTAGATTACTTTACCTAGCTTGTGCTGATTTCTTGCATCCATATGAATACTATCACTGTCACTAACTACAACATATTGAGCTGCATCTATAAATCCAATATTATACTGTTCAGCAATTGTCTTATACCATGAAGCTAATTCTTTAGATGTAGCAATTGCTTTCTCATAGCCAAATGAATCACCAAGCCATGAATCTCTTATCTTTTCTCCTACACATGGTGGAGCAACAATAATGAGTTTCATTGCATCACCGAACTTAAAATGATTAATCGATAGTATTTTCTCAACCATAATCTGCATCTGACCAGCAATATCCATACTGCAAAGTCCGAACTTAGGTTTAAGGTTATTTGTTCCTAACATTACAATCATCAAATCTAGTGGCTTATGGCTCTCTAGACATGGACCTACATATAGCATTCCATTTTTCTCACCTTCAGAAGGATCATCGCTAGCTATTGTTCGACCGTTCTGACCTTCCTCAATAACAATATAATCACTACCTAGTTTTTCCTGAAGCACAGAAGTCCATCTAATACCTTCGTCAAATCTAGTCTTAGTATCAGGATCAAAACCCCATGTTAGCGAATCACCAAAGCATAATATACGCTTTTTCATATAGACCTCCATCAAACTTCAACAAGATATGCAATCGCGCTAAAGTCACTATCGGCTTTACCATATGATGCAATAATCTTCTTTCCTTCGAGAACACTCATATCCATAGCCTTCGATTTCTCAAATCTATGGAACAAGATAAGCTCCTGTCCTTCATATCGACGAATAACTATCTGTTCACCTTCTGGATGATTATAGTTTCCAAACCAAGTATCTATTCTAGTAGTCATACCCTTATCAATAATATGAGATACCTTGTTATAGAATGCCATACCTTCCTCAATGAGGTCCCACTGATGATCATTCAAATCATAAACATCACCACTAATGCACATTCTTCCAAGGAATGTATTAACAATTGAATAGATAATTCGATTATCATCATCAGTTGTTCTCATTACAGCCCATATCTGACTCTGAGATGGAAGAATACATCTATGGAGATTAGCTGCAATAATTGGAATAGAAGTTGTCTCATGTGCATCAGAGAAACTAGCCTGTGAGCAAATCTCCATCATTGATGGCTCTAATCTATGACCACCGCTCGCACAGTTCTCGATTACGATATCAGGTATCTCTTCTCTAATCTTCTCAAAGAACTTCTGTGTAGCTCTAATTCGCTTTCTTAATCCTTCGCCTAAGCCTTCTTCATCATCAACGCCAATACCAAGATCATCGTTATAGTCAATCTTAACGTAACCAAAACCGTTATCCTTGAGCATCTTAATAACTTTCTCACTCAAGTATTCAATTACGAATGGATTCTCCATATCCCAGAATCTTCTATCACCAACCTGAATAGGATAGCCATCCTTACAGAGAAGATACTCAGTCTTATCGTAGTACTTGCAAGCTGAACCTATACTTTCTAGTTCGAACCAAATACCAGGGATCATTCCATGAGATCTAACAAGATCACATGTTGGCTTAAGTCCACCAGGGAATCTATCTTCATTGATCTCCCAATCGCCAATTCTTGTCCACCAGTTCTCCTTAGCGGCATACCAACCACTATCGATTGTGAAATACTTAAATCCCTTACCTGCAATTTTCTCGCATGCCTTACTTACGCTCTCAAAAGTAGGATCACCCCATGTAGCACAGTACTCGTTGAATGCGATAGGCATGCCTTCATCAACAGGAGAAATATTAGGTCTTTGCGCCCTAACCAATCTCTCACATACTATTTCCATGCTATCACCAGTTACAATAACTGCTTCTGGAGTAGTAAAACTTTCACCTGGCTTAAGTTCCTTCATCCAGTGACCATAATCACGATCTGCAAGACCAACTTCAACCATAAGAACATCGTCATACTTAACAATGAGTTCCATCTGCCATGAAGAAGCACAATAAAGCTGAATTCCAATGAACTCATGTGTTTCAGAGTTCTCTAATACAAGCCAAGGAAAATACTTTCTAACTGGTAGTGAACCAACACTACCGAACTTCTCAATTCTCGCACCATGTCCACAGTATGATGACTCGAGCATTAGCTCAGTTACAGTCTCAGTTCTAAGCTTACCTTCCTGACTCCAGAAAGATTGAAGTCTATGAACTTTGTCTGCCTTGACTTTCTTGAGTACAAATGTTGAGAGCATCTCAATCTTAATTGGCTTATCGCTCTTATTACTAACTTCAGATTTCACTCTCATATAGTCTATCTGATTATCCTTAAGCAATCTAAGACTTACATTATCTTTATTCACAAATGCGACTTCTTCGTCATCATTTCTAACCTTTTCCATATTGTCCATCGTCTGGCTCTCAGTCATTGTAAGACCGTTCGTATATGCGCCTGTATATGCATCACCTACAAGCTTCATTTCGGACAATAATTCAACATTCTCATTAAGCTTCATAACAATCTTCCCCTAACAGTATTCGTTAATATTTAATCTTTGACTCATCAAATAGGTATCTCGCACGATTAATCGTTTTCTTACCATACTGAATAGCTTCCACAGGACAAGAATGAAGACACCTTAAGCACTGTGAGCACTTATTATTGTCCCATACTGGCTTGTCATCTATTTTTTCTACAGGAGCTATAGCACCACATGGGCACCCTTTACTACATATTCCACAAGCTAGACATTTATCCGTTACGTAAAATTTAGATGTTAGATCACCCTTCTCATAAATCGGTCTAATAAATGGAGCCACAAATGCCATTGCTCCTCTCTTAATGAGGTTAGCAGTTTCTCTAGCTTCAATTCGACATAGATAAGTTTTCATTACTTTAATAGCTTCACTATTAATCTCTATCTGCTTCTCTGGAGGATCTGGTGCGTATCCCAAAATGTAATTATCAGCCATCTTTACACCATACTTACCACTCAAATTATATCCACGATATAACAGTATATCTTGGAGCTGTTCAGCAAACTTACCAGCTGAACCACCATAGGTAGCAAAACAATATATGTACTGGTTCTTATAGTTCTTGAATACTACTTGCTTAGCGAATCTCATTACCTCTTTAGGAAGTCCATACCAATATACTGGAGATACAATTCCTACACGCTCATCATCCTTTAGTGTGTATGTATCATGTGTGCTATTGAGCTTATCAGTAATCTCTATTAGGCTGTCTCCAAAACGCTCTGCTAAACAAGAAGCAATATATTTTGAATTACCAGTTCCACTAAAGTAAAAGATCATAATTGCACCTCCACCAAACGTATTAATTATCTCATTATTCGTTCACATAAACAAACAGAAATAACAAAATAGCGTGCCACATATTAATGACACGCTGTTTCCCAAAACTAAAAAAATACTATGTCTAATTCGATAATTCGTGATTACTCACTAAGCATTTCCATGAAGCCAATCTTGTTCTCGATAGGTGTTGTAGTTGGTCTACCAAGATCGTCTCTAGCACCAATATTACATTTAGCCTCAATGAGAGTAAGACAGTTCGCTTCTCTAGCTATAGCGAGTGCCTTATCGAGCTCATCATATGTCGCTACACTAATAGTATTCTTATAACCACAGGCCTTAGCAATTGCTGGAATATCAATCTTTGATGCAACAGTAGGCATTCCTCCAACTGTCTCATGAGCGCCATTATTAATAATCACATGAATAAAATTATCAGGACAGTTCGCACCTACTAAAGCTAGTGAACCCATATGCATAAGGAGCGCGCCATCACCATCAACACACCAGATTCTCTTATCTTTCTTAGTAAGAGCAATCTCGAGCGCAATAGATGAACTATGACCCATTGAACCTACTGTTAAGAAGTCATACTTATGACCCTGATTATTAGCTTCACGAATCTCAAAAAGTTCTCTAGATGCTTTACCTGTAGTAGATACAATTGGATCAGTTCCAGACACCTTAACAATATGATTAATAATCTCTTCTCTAATCATCTCATTATCGTTCTGATACTTAACCTTGCCATCGAACTCCAATGCACCCTTACGAACTACAAAAGCAACCTGCTTACCACTATCTAATAAAGGCTTCCACGCCTCGAGCTGATTAGCTACTTCCTCTTCCGTTGTGTCCTTAGAGATAACAAAAGTTCTGATATCCATATCCTCGAGGAGCTTAATTGTAACTTCACCCTGATAAATATGCTGTGGTTCGTCATGAACACCAGGCTCACCTCTATAACCAACTACAAAAATACAAGGAATTGCATAAACCTTGTCATTCATAAGTGAAGCAACTGGATTAATGATATTTCCAATACCACTATTCTGCATATACACAACAGGAACCTTGCCTGTAGCGAGGTGATAACCTGTAGCGAGCGCACAACAGTTACCCTCATTAGCAGCAATTATATGATTAGCAGATATTCCATAATTAGCCATCAAATAGTTACATAATGGCTTAAGCTGTGAGTCAGGAACTCCAGTGAAAAAATCATACTCTTTAAGAAAATCCAACTTCATATATTAACCTCACTTAATAGTCACAATCTTTCGATATAGCATTGTTAGTGCTTCTTCATCCAACTCAACTGGATTATTCCTAAGTCTCGTCAAATTAACAGAAGAAGCCAATTCATTAATGTCATTCTCATTAATAGTTGAAGGTTTATCCAACTCTAATTCATTATATAGTCTTCGTAGGAATTCTGCCGCATCCTTAGGAGTATTTACTTCTAACAAATCTGCAATCTCATCGAAAACACCCTGCACATAATCCCTACCACGCGGATCAATACACTTATCAAGATTATCAATCATATAATCCCAAATATATGGGATACAACTCATAACCGCATGCCCATGTGCAATTCCATACATAGTAGTCAATTTATAACTCATTGCATGTGCTGATGTAGTCTGAGTGATTGATATCGCCTTACCTGCAAGATTAGCAGCCGCCATAATCCTTGGATATACATCAAAATCGTTATCGTAGATATATGACTTATAAAGGCTCATTATCTCTTGGATAGCGTCTTTAGAATATCCTTTACTTATATCATTGGAATTAACAGACCACATTGATTCTATGGCCTGGCATAGAGCATCCATTAATGAAGCTTTCTTGTGATAGATAGGCAAAGACTTAATTGTGTTACCATCAAGAATATAAAAGTCCGATATCATCTTATCATCAGTAAGCGACTGCTTAACACCGTCCTTATATACAGCCGCATATCTAGTTACTTCACTACCAGATCCAGCAGTCGTAGGAGAAGCAATAAGTGGAATATCCTTACCACTATATAACTTAATTGTCTTAGCAACATCGATAGCACTTCCGCCACCTATTACAAGGATAGCATCGCAATTCTCTTTAAGAAATATATCGAGACCTTTCTTAATATCTACTACATCTGGATTAGGAGTAAACTCAGTAAACTCAACATAATCCACCTTTAGATCTAACAAATCATCTAACTGAAGTTTGGAATAAGATTTGCCATGAACAAACAAGAGCTTACTTACTTCTAATTCAGCGAGCACGTCATTCAACAAACTTAATTTACCGTTACCTATAATTCCACCAAGTTCAAGCATATTACTCTTCTGGGATTAAAGTGATAATGTCCTTTATAGACATACACATCTCATCACATTCCTTCGCTCTGTGGTTTGTAAGAATAGTCTTTGCTGCATTCTGCATAGCAGGGAATCCAGTTCTTGTGAGCTGATTAGCGTAGATAATCACATTAGCACCCATTGCCTTAAACTCTTCTTCATAAACACTATTAAATGAAGTAGGAACAAGAACGATTGGTGTTACTTTATCTTCACTTCTGAATATCTTAATAAACTCGATAATCTCAGCAGGATCCTTCTTACGTGAGTGAATCATAATCGCATCGGCACCAGCGCCAACGAAAGCTCTAGCTCTAGTAATCGCATCATCCATACCCTGTTCGAGGATAAGACTCTCAATACGAGCACAAATCATGAACTCTTCTGTTTTCTGAGCCTTCTTACCAGCTCTAATTTTCTCGCAGAAATTCTCGATTGAATCCTGTGTCTGTTTAACTTCTGTTCCAAAAAGTGAATTCTTCTTAAGACCAGTCTTATCTTCAATAATAACCATAGATACACCCATACGCTCGAGTGTTCTTACTGTGTATACAAAGTGCTCTGTAAGTCCACCTGTATCACCATCAAATATAATAGGCTTAGTAGTAACTTCCAATATGTCATCAATTGTTCTGAATCTAGATGTCATATCAACGAGCTCAATATCTGGCTTACCCTTTGCAGTACTATCACAAAGAGAAGAAATCCACATTGCATCGAACTGATATGTTTTACCATCCTGAAGAACAGTAGTCTTCTCAGCAATAAGACCAGTAATACCACTATGAGCCTCAATAGCAGTTACAAGACCCTTCATGTTAATGAGCTTCTTAAGTCTTCCACGTCTATAATATGGCATTGATAGCTGCTGTCTTGCTACCTTGTCGAGCTCATCATACTTAGAATCTTTTGAGTATGGGAATTCAACTAATCTTCCACCATATGTCTCAAGTGTCTTGATAACTTCTTCTCTGATTGGCTTTTGGAATCCTTCTACCCAGTCATCACCATGAACGACAACATCAGGCTTATACTTATTGAGGTTATCTACATATGACAAAGTGTCCTGAACAACTACTTTGTGAACACCTGAGATTGCCTTGAACAAGCTAACTCTCTCTTCACATGGAAGAAGTGGAAATCTCTTATAACTAGCAACTACATTATCTGACAATACACCTACAATAAGCTTACCGTATCTAGCAGCCTTTTTGATAATAGCAATATGTCCACTATGAACTGTATCTGTAGAGAAAACCATATATACAGTTCTGTTATTAATCTCTTTTACACGCTCAGCTACTACTGCCAAGTCCTCAGGAGTATCAATCTCTGTACAGAGCTTATCCTGAACATCAACAGCATGAATATGAACACCTTCAGATACTTCGTTAAGTGCTACTTCTGCATAACAGTTAGTCTTATCAGACTCGCAGAACTCAACAATCTTTCCCATCCAAACGCTGAAATCATCTCTGTTAAGCTTATACAGAGCCTGTGCTTCCATCGCATCATCAAAGAATTCAATACCAACCTTAGTAACCATTCCATCTTTGATTACAGCCTTGAAATCCTTCTCTGGGAGAGGAATTGTGGAGCTGACCTTCATACAGGAACCACTATGGTTAAGTAATGTTTCTAATACCTCGTACTCGAAAACAAGATCACCATGCATGAGCAAAATATCATCATCAAGATATTCTCTTGCACAGTAGATAGAGTAAATATAATTTGTCTTGTCGTAGATTGGATTTTTAACGAATGTAAAATTCAATTCCAATTCAAGGGAATTACAATAATCAATAAGTACCTGGTCGTAATAACCAGTAGTCATAACAACATCATTAATGCCAGCCTCTTTAATAAGCTTTAGCTGTCTACTAAGTATTGTCTCGACAGATGAAATCTCTGTCATACATTTTGGATGCTCTGATGTAAGAACGCCCATTCTATGTCCCAACCCTGAATTAAGGATAAGAGCCTTCATAATTCCCCCTCAAACTATGAACCGCTACTTCTTAAGCTCTAACAACACCCACGATGCCCTGGATAATGATTACCAAACCAAATACCAACACCAAAGAACCTAATACGTAGTTAATCATTTTATAAGTTTTATTATTAATTTTATTCCTAAAAATAGATATAAGTCCACACAAAATTACCCACCAAGTGAAAGTACCAATAACAATACTAATGATGAGCACAACCGCATTTGACATCTTATCAAGATCTGTTAAATCAAATGATGTGAAAGCAACCATAAAAGCAACCATTGTTGCAGGGTTCAAAATTGCTGCAGCAAAAGATGAGAAATAGTAGATAACATAGTTTCCACCTGGCTTATCTTCAAACTTAGATTCAATCTTAGAATCGAGCTTCGCCTCTAGTTTTCTAGTCTTATTAGTCTTCAATTCTTTCTTCTTAAAAATAATCGTTACACCCAAAATACCAATAAGAAGTCCGCCTACAATCTCAATAATCGCTTCATTCTTAATAAGGAAATCAGAAATAATCGATACACCAAATACACCAATAGCAGCAAAAATAAGATCAGCAGTACATGATCCTGCACCTGAAATAAATCCACCCTTTAGTCCACTATCTATAGTTCTCTGAATTGTAAGAGCTCCAATCGCACCTGCAGGAACTCCGAGCATTATACCTATTAACAAACCTTTCAAAAGCAATTCGAAAAGCATTCTATCTCTCCTAAACCAAACTACAATATAGACTATACTAAAAATCCTATTTGGTAAACATTCTACCCACAAGACGACCAAACAATTTAACCGTCCTCACAACTTTAGTAACTATATTGTACTTCTGCATATATTCATCGTAATGCGCGGAAGGCTGTCTATCCATCAGCCCTTCACTATACACATATGGTCTCAACACACTATCAATATCTTTAAGACGCATCTTATAATAAACTTTTGGGAGATTTATTAAACCACTAAGTTCAATGATTTTTGCGGTAAATGTCATACAATTATGAGATTTATAAATCTCGCAAGGCATGAACACCATTGATATCACATTAAAAAGCATCTCTTCATCACTTCTACACTCTTCGATGAAAGACAGTATTTTCGAATAATTCTCATCAGGAACGACCATCTCGAAAACACGCGTCTTAAAATCCTGATGCTCGCCAAAAGCATAGTAATCCCTCTTCTCAACCATAAATCCAGAATCAGCAGGAAGATAATGCTTACGTCTAGAAAAAGTGTAGAAATCCTGGAATTTGTCGTCCAAACAAACAGCAACATGAGTATACTCGAACCCCTTAAGTTTACGAGCAATTGAACCAAGACCAGTGTGTGCTTTGATCAATACAACATATATCTTATTCATTAGAACCATCTCTCTTAAGGCGGTTAAACAGATTAATCTTCAATCTGAACATCTCGAAATACATCATCACCAATCCAATAGCAATAACAACATCCGCAATATGGAATTCCTGTCCAAATAATTCAAATAGAACATTGTCTGAGAAAATCATACTTAGTATGCAAATCATTGCGTACGTAATATGCGCTTCGATAGGTCCTAGTCTAGGAAAAAGGAACTCATTATAGTAAATGATGTAGTTCATCATAGTTACATTTATGACACCATACACAGGAACAGCAAAAACCATTACGTACATATTGGCATATGGTGAGAAACCAAGTGCAATCATAAGAAATGTTGTAAAAAGAACATCCACTGTAAGATCAAAGAATGCTCCTTCCTTAGATGACATTCCTCTAGATCTAGCTACATATCCATCAAGATCATCTGCAATAAGATGCACTAGTAATCCAACAATAGTACCGATAAAAAAGAATACAGATATATTAGTTAGGAACGCACAAATTACAGCGAACAAACAACCCATAGCTCCAATAAATGTCACCTGATTAGGTGTCATACTCTTTGGAATATGTGGTCCTACATGCTTATATAGGAACTTCTGTACTCCAGTCTCCAGTTTACTAGGAATTATCTTTTTAACAGGATTCTCATATGGCATATGATTTAGCCTCCGAACTTAAACATATTCTTAAGAATTGACTTAACATAATATCCATAATCAAGGAATGAATAAATACCATCCTTATATGCTCTTAGGAAAAGTCTAACCATCAATACATGATAGTGGAAATAATAACTCTTTAGTGAGAGTTTTCCAGGCTTCGCAACAACATGAAGATAATCATAGTCAGCTGGATTATCAGTGATAATTCTATCTTTCATACCCTTATACACTTCACTATCAATCTCTGGTGTATAGATTGAAATAGCAACATGCTTGAGCGAATGTGATTTAGCAAACTTATAAATCTCTCTGAAATCTTTAGCCTCAAAATCCAAATCAGTAATAAACATTCCCATCATATGAATTCCAAGTCTATTAGTAATCTCAATAGCTTTGATATTTCCATTCATATCAATTCTCTTATTATAACTCTCAAGATAGTTATCCTTAGTAGATTCAAGACCTGTGAGAACATAGTAAAGACCTATACTCTTTAGTTCAGCCATAAGTTCTTCATTCTTTGAGATAAAATCAGCACGACCATAGCAAACATACTTCTTCTGAATATTACGCTCGCGAACTAGTCTTATGAACTCTCTAATTCTTTCTGGGTCAAACAAGAAGTCATCATCAATGAAGTAAATATTCTCATATGGAATCTCTTCAATCTCATCAACAACATCCTTGATATCTCGAGCTCTATACTTACCTGCATTAAGTGTTCTTCTAGCACAAAATGCACATCCATATGGACAACTATATGCAGTTCTAACATGAGCACATGGAACGAGTTCCAAATATCTATACTTGCTAGAATTCTTATTAAAGTAAGTTCTATCAGGATGAGGTAAAAGACCTATATCAACTGGACTTACAGTATTACCTACCCACTTACCGTCTTCCTTATAGCAAATGCCATTAAGCCCCTCTGGTGTCTCACCCTTAATGACCTTGATAAGTGCGAAATAATCGTAAGATGACAATACAAAATCAACGTCATCTTTATAAAATCTATCTCTACATAACTGTGTATGAACTCCACCAGCAATTGTCACAGCACTAAGAGTTTTCTTCGCGTATGACAAATACTCTAACATGAAGTTTTCTTGTCTAGTTCTACCACAGCAGTAAACTACATCTGGCTTATATTCATCAATCTTAGCCTGAGCCTTAATAGTCTCAATCTGGCCATCCCAAATATCATATTCAATGCCTTCTTTCACAAGAAGAGCAGCAATGTATTCCAAATCCAAAGGCTCATTATCAATTACACCAGCAAAATTATACTTGGTTCTTGATATCTCTGGATGTATCAACAAAACTCGCATTATTCTATTTACCTATTTCCTTTGCTTTCCATTTTTTCCTTCTTCATTTCCCACTCCGCAAAAGAAGTATAATGCTTTTGAGCCTTTGTCGCCTCATCAAAATTATTTAGAAGCAAATCACCAATTGCTTTGTATAAATTCTCATTATATTTAGTTAAATCTTCACTTACATCAATTGGATCGCCATATACAATCTTAAGATGGCCTCCGATAAACTTATAGTCACCTGTTATCGAATAAGGAACAATTTTTGTGTTTGTTTTTGATGCCAAAGATACAGCACCATACTTAAAAGGAAGTAAAACCTCATTCGTGAAATTTCTCTTAGCTTCTGGTGAAATATTAACTACATCACCATTTCTGAGCGAACTCAAAGCTTCATCATATGCTTTTGGGTTCTTATTCTTATGAAGGTCAACAGGTATACATCTGACCCCTCTGAAAACAAACCCAAAAGGTCCATCGAACAAATCCTTTTTCGCTAAAGTCCTAACAATTCTCTTTGTACTTATGTCTACTAAAATAGGATCCAAAGCGTGCTTGTGATTACCACAAAGGAGAATAGCACCTTCTACTGGTATCTTCTCACGATTAACGATAGTTGGATGAAAAACTATATGCATCAATGGCTTACCAATAGTTCTAATTACTCGATACATAATACTTGAATTTGCCATTTAACTACCGCACTCTCCTTGTTCTTAAGTCATCTGATTTATGATATATTACTTTTGTAATTATTACTACACAAACGTAGTAACACGGCAAATTTGAGGAGTTTTCATTATGAAAAAAGGCATAATTTTTGATATGGACGGAACTATCTGGGACAGTTCTGAGAATGTCGCAAAATCATGGGATATCATGGTTAAAAAGCATGGCTACGAAGACAAGACTATAACACAAGACGATATTAAAGGCGTAATGGGCAAAACAATGGATGTAATCGCAGACCTTCTATTCCCATTCACTACACCAGGTGATGAACGCAACAAACTTCGTAAGGCGTGCGAAGATTATGAGAATGAATATCTAGCTCAGAATGGTGGAACACTATATCCAGACGTTATTGAGACACTCAATGAATTACGTCATATGGGTTATCACCTATATATTGTTAGTAATTGTCAAGCTGGATATATCGAAGCATTTTTAGAGTTCTTCGGTATAGACCTCAAGGATAACGATCCACTCATTGAAGACATTGAATGCTATGGTAACAACTTCTTGTCAAAGGGCGAGAATATCAAGTTAATGGCTACACGTAATAATCTTGACAGTGCCGTATATGTTGGCGATATCCAAAGCGATTATGACTCAACTTGTGAAGCAGGTATTCCGTTTATTCATGCATCATATGGCTTTGGTACTATTAATGCCGAAGTTCCTGCTATCAAGGATTTTGCAGAATTAACAGAAGTAATTACAGACGTTATTTGATTATTATAAGGAGTTAAATACATGTTCAAAAGTCACATATCAATTCCTTCACTACTCAAAGTAGAAAGTGGCGTAACTTCACATATTGGTGCTTTTCTTAAGTCCTCTGGATTTACTAAGATTGTTATCCTTTTTGGCAATGGATTAACTGATATGTTCGGGCAGATTGTTTTCAAGTCAGTCGAACAGGCTGGCATCGAAGTCCTCCATCATCAGGAAATGGACACCGTCGAACTATCTGATATTACTTCATTAGCGTTCTCACTTCCCAAGGAAACTGAGGCTGTAATCGGAATGGGCGGCGGTAAAGTGATTGACGCAGCCAAATATGTTGGCTTCTTACTTAAACTCCCGTTCATCAGCGTACCAACAAGTTCATCATCAGATGGATTTAGTAGTTCAAGCGCATCATTAACTATCAACGGTCGCCGTAAATCAGTTCCTGCAAAGATGCCATTTGGAATTCTTGTAGATACTGACGTGATTAAAAGCGCACCAGTTCGTTTTCTGTATTCAGGCATCGGTGATATGGTATCCAAGATATCATCTACTTACGACTGGCAACACGAAGAAGATTTAGGCTACACAGAAGTTAATGACTGTGCAATGATGATTGCCAAGAAAGCAGTTAATAGTTTCGTTAGAACTCCATTTGAAAGTGTAAATGATCAATACTTCCTCAAGGAACTTCTTGATTCACTTGCTCTTAGCGGTATCGCTAACGAGATTGCAGGTTCTTCACTACCAACGAGCGGCAGCGAGCATATGATATCTCACGCACTTGATTCATTTATGGACCATCCTCAACTTCACGGAATTCAAGTTGGTATCGCGACATATATCATGTGCAAGATTGAGAATCACCGATTTGAGAGAGTGAATACAATTTTTACCAAGACTGGCTTCTGGGACTATTGCGAAACACTCGACCTCAAGCACGATGACTTTGAACGAGCAATTGACTTAGCTCCTACAACTAAGCCAGACAGACACACATATATTCAGGAAGAGAACTATAGATTACTCGCTAAATCTCTTCTTCACGAAGACGAAAATCTGGTTAGAATACTCAGATAATTGGACAGGAGTTCGTTTCTCCTCACCTTAGATTAATTCCAAAACAAAACGTGCACTCAGAATTTACTGAATGCACGTTTATTATTTGGATTAATTATACTTAATTCTTAAGCAAGAGCCTTACCCTTATTAAATGCCTCAATGTTAAGAGGAATTGTCTTAGGCTTAGCTGCGAATGCCTCTTCAATAGCTTCCTTCCAAATAGCATCATCGATACCGAAATACTTTGAAAGTGCACCAAGCATTACGATGTTAGTAGCCTTAGATGTACCGCACTCAAGAGCAGCACCAAGAGCATCAATCTCGATAATCTTAGTATCACCAATTGCACCAGCTTCAAGAGAAGCCTTAATATCAGAAGGATACTCAACCTGCTTTAAAAGAACTGGAAGAGACTTAATCTTCTGGCTATTTACAATCATAACGCCATCTTTCTTAAGAAGATTTGACCAACGAACTGACTCAACTTCCTCAAATGATAAAACGAAATCAGCTGTACCTGGCTCAACGATTGGAGAATGAACTTCCTTACCAATCTTTACATAAGTAATAACTGAACCACCTCTCTGGCTCATTCCGTGAACCTCAGATACCTTAACATCTAATCCAAGCTTAAGGCTAAGAATACCAAGGAGCTTACCAGCAATAAGAGTACCCTGACCACCTACGCCAGCTAATACAATAGAAGCTTCAAAATTTTCCATCTTACTCTTCTCCCTTCATCAAAGCATCAAACTTACATACGTTTACACAAAGGCCACAGTTATTACACTGTTCTGCATCAATCATTGGCTTCTTATCGTCGCCCATGATAAGAGCTGGACACATAATACGTCCACAAGCACCACAAGCCTTACACTTATCATAATCAACTGATACTTCTACACCCTTCTTTGCTCTGCCTGTTGGGATGAGAGCACAAGGTCTTCTAGCAATGATTACAGATACAACATCCTTATCAAGCTCTTCCTTAATAACCTTCTCTGAACCAAAAGTATCAACTGGATCAATTACTCTTACAGATGCAACACCAAGGCTTCTACAGAGACCTTCAAGATCAACTGCTGGAGCTTCCTCAAGACGGATATTTCTACCTGTTGATGGGTTCTGCTGGTGACCAGTCATACCTGTGATTGAGTTATCAAGAATAATAAGAGTAATTGCACTCTCGTTATATACAGCATTAAGAAGGTTTGTAATACCTGAGTGGAGGAATGTTGAATCTCCGATAACACCTACAGTCTTCTTTGAATCAACACCATCAGTAGCCTTATCAAAACCATGAGCCATACCAACAGATGCACCCATACAAATAACTGTATCAACAGCCTGCATTGGAGGGAGCGCACCAAGTGTATAACATCCGATATCACCCATTACCTGAACCTTAAGTCTGCTTAAAGCGAGGAACAATCCCTTATGAGGACAACCAGCACAAAGTACAGGTGGACGTCCAGGAGCAACAGGAAGATTTGTAGCATCAATTCCTTCTTCTGGAAGTGGCAAATCAGTAAGAGCAGCTCTAATCATCTTAGCTGTGTACTCACCGAGCATTGTGAAGAGTTCCTTACCTTCACACTTAACGCCATTAGCCTTAATCTCATTCTCAATAAAAGGATCAAGCTCCTCAACAACTACTAATCTATCAACCTTAGACGCGAAGTCCTTAATCAAATCCATTGGAAGAGGCCATACCATACCGAGCTTAAGTACTGAAGCATCTGGTGCAGCATCGCGAACATACTGATATGTAGCACCTGCTGTGATAATACCAAGCTTTGTATCACGCATCTCAACCTTGTGAAGACCAATGTTCTTTGTAAGGTCTGATGAATCCTTAATAATCTTCTTTGTTCTATCCTCAACAACAACATGACGCTTAATAGCATTAGCTGGCATCATTACATACTTGCTAGGATCCTTAACATAATCCTTTACCTCGATAGGCTTAGGATCACAAATCTCAACTACACTTCTTGAGTGAGATACTCTTGTATGAAGTCTCAAAATAACTGGAGTATCATATTCCTCTGAAAACTCGAAAGCATGCTTAATGAAATCCTTACACTCCTGTGAGTCAGATGGCTCGAAAACAGGCACCTTAGAACTTCTGCCGTGGTTTCTTGTATCCTGCTCATTCTGTGATGAGTGCATTCCTGGGTCATCAGCTACGCAGAAAACAAGTCCGCCATTAACACCTGTATAAGCTACAGTAAAAAGTGGATCTGCTGCTACATTCAATCCAACATGCTTCATACATGTCATTGCACGAGCGCCTCTAATAGAAGCACCAATTGCAACCTCTGCACCAACCTTTTCATTTGGTGCCCACTCACAAGAAACTTCCTTATAGTCAGCAATTACTTCAGTAATCTCTGTACTAGGTGTTCCTGGATAAGATGAAACAAGCTTTACTCCTGCTTCGTAAGCACCACGAGCTACTGCCTCGTTGCCTAACATAATCTTTTTCATTGGAATTCCTCCGACATTTATACCAAATTTATCAATTATTTTTCCCACACGTGCTCAATAAATCAAACACAAAGCGTATTATACCACACATAAGACTTTTCGAGCACGTCATATAATAAATAATACTAATATTAAACTCACTCATTTAACTGTATAATTATCTTACGCAAATTTATTATGAGGAGAGTTCTTATGAAGAAAGTAACCGCACTACTTATAGCAGGTACAATGGTGCTATCACTAGCATCATGTTCATCTGATCCTGCTACACCAGAAACCTCTGAGCCTACAACGGTAGCATCAACTGAGACAACAGAAGCTACTGAATCAGTTGAAGAAACTACTGCTGAACCAACAATTGAAGAAACAGAACCAGCAGAGACAACACGTAAGCTCACTGAACCTATTTACCTCCCTGTTATTGAAGGTCCAGATTCAATTGAACAGTACGAAGGTTATAACCTTGTATGGTTCGACGAATTTGATGGTGAGGAATTGAACCTTGATAACTGGAATGTAACAGTTGCTCGTGAAGGAGCTAACAATTCAGAACTTCAGGCTTACGTCGATAATGGCGAAACTGTTTATGTTCAGGATGGTCACCTCGTTCTTAACGCAATTAAGCACGAAGATGAGGATGGAAAAGTATCTTACACTTCTGGTAAAGTAACAACATTTAACAAGATGGATCTTCTCTACGGAAAGATTGTTGTATCTGCAAAAGTTCCTGAAGGACGCGGTCTATGGCCAGCTATCTGGATGATGCCTACTAACGAGAGAAGATTTGGTACATGGCCTAAGTGCGGAGAGATCGACATCATGGAGATTATCTGCCAGGACACAAAGACAACTTATTCTACAATTCACTATGGTAATCCTCATGCTTCACAGCAGGGCATCATGAAGCTCGATAGTGGTTCATTCGCTGATGGCTTCCATGAGTATGCACTCGAGTGGGAACCTGGCGAAATGAGATTCTACACAGATGGTGTACTAGTACTTACAGTCAACGACTGGTTCACAGGAACATCTGAAAACAACACAATGCAGTACCCTGCACCATTCAACCAGGAATTCTATCTCCAGCTCAATCTTGCTGTTGGTGGTACTTGGCCAGGTGATCCAGATGAGAATACAGATTTTACTAAATCACAGTTCGAGATTGATTACGTTCATGTTTATCAGAAGGACTACTACGATACTGATGTATATAAGCCAGAAGTAACTCTCAGAGGTCCTGCATATACAGATGGCAACTACGTATTCGATTATGACTTCTCATCCGAGGAAGAAGATTTTAACGGCAATGGCAAGTGGACTTACTATAACGTTGAAGATGGAGTTGGTTCAGCTGAGATTGTTGATCAGGTTGCAGTTATCTCAACTGAAGATCAGGGTTCTGTAGATTACGCAATCCAGTTCGTTCAGCCTAATATTCCTCTCAAGCAGGGTTCAACATATAAATACTCATTTGAGGCTTGGTCAGATGAGGAACGCGATATGGTAGCTTGTATCACTGGACCAAATGCTGACTACATTAGATATCTAGAAGACCAGACAGTTACTCTTGGTACTTCCAAGAAGACTTATGAGTTCGAGTTCACAATGAACGGATTTGATGATCCAGCAGCACGAATTGAATTCAACATGGGTGCTACTAGCTCAACTGCCAATATCTATATCGATAATGTTGTTCTAGTAGAAGTTGAGTAAACGCCGTCATATCAGCGCTTTACAAAAAATATCGAAAAATATAAAAAAACTGCTTGACACTGACTGCATACATGAATATAATTATTCATGCTTAAAGCAAATGCGGTCGTGGCGGAATAGGCAGACGCGCACGTTTGAGGGGCGTGTGGGAGACCGTACGAGTTCAAGTCTCGTCGACCGCACCACTAACAAGGATCTGAATTTAATTCAGATCCTTTCTTTTTGCTCAAAATCCAAACCGGTGTTTTCGATTTATTCCTATATATAAAACAGCAGATAAAAAGGACCTAGAAGCAATCGCTTCCAGGTCCTACCTTCTTTCATGTCTTACCC
>JAKSRG010000008.1 GCA_024403735.1 Clostridia bacterium | reverse complement strand
TTATGGCTTCACGAAGCCCCAACTTCTAGCGAAGCTAAGTGGGGGAGCGTTCACAGTAGAATAATTACAGGATTAATTGTTGGGGTATGGGTACTTATCATGGATTTTGAGATTAAGGATAAGAAACTGATTAAGTACAATGGCGCAGGTAAATGCGTCTTTGTTCCTGATGGAGTGAAAATTATCGGTAAAGATGCGCTAGCTTTCTTATTTTCAACTCAAGAGATTATCTTACCTAAGTCTGTAACAACTATTGAACCTCTGGCTTTTAGGTATTGTAAGTCGTTAAAGAGGTTAGTAATCCCAGACAGTGTAACTAGCATTGAGTATGGCGCATTTGCATTTTGTGAATCCCTAACTGAGGTGAATATTCCAAGCAAAGTAAACAGTATAGAGAATGTTACTTTTGCTTCTTGCGCATCGCTAAGGCGACTAGTTATTCCTGATAGCGTTAATTTCATTCACGAGGAAGCTTTATACCATTCGATACATCAGATTGTCATTAAGAATTTGGATTTGCTTCAAGATCAGAATAAGCTGGCTGCTGTATCTGGCTTGCCGGATTGTTATTCTGAGTGTACAGATGAACAAATCGAGAAGTATATTGCTTATATTAAGGAACACGCCGATGAGCTTGTTATCCGTGCATTAGAGGACATACGTCTTCTGAAGATAATGGTTGATAATTGTTGTATACCACAGAAGTTAATAGATGCGTATTTTGCTGAAGCGGAGAAGAGGGAAGATATTGAAGCAAAAGCTATTTTGCTGTCTATTAGAACCGCTGATAGCACTGATGATTTTGATTTAGATGATACGTAAGATATAAAAAGAACCTGCCATAAAGCAGGTTCTTTGTAGTTTGATCATTAATTAATTACTTTCTCTTAGAATGAATAGCCTTCTCGAACATCTCTTTGTAGATAGCTGGGTGGAAGAGAATGAGGAGTGGGAACAACTCAAGACGTCCAGCGAGCATATCGAACATGAGCACATATTTTGAGAAATTATTGAAGAATGCGAAGTTCGATGTAGGACCAACAAGGCTCAAGCCAGGACCAATGTTATTCATAGTAGCAAGTACTGATGTGAAGTTAGTAGCGAAGTCATAGTTCTCGATTGAGATAAGGAGAACTGATGAGAAGAAGATGAGTGTGAATGTGATATAGAATACATTAATTGCACGCACTACTTCGTGCTCAACAGGCTTGCCATCGAGGTTAACCTTACTGATACGCTTTGGATGGATGTAAGATCTAAGTTCCTTTGCTACTGTCTTAACGAGTACAACAAGACGAGTTACCTTAATACCACCACCGGTACTTCCTGCGCAGGCACCTACGAACATGAGGATTGTGAGGACTACCTTGCAGACGTCAGGCCAGAGGTTAAAGTCTGCTGATGAGTATCCAGTAGAAGAGATAATAGATGCAACCTGGAATGTTGTATGTGTGATAGCTTCGAAGTCACTTGTGAACATATTGCGGATGCTGAAGAAGATAATAGCAATCGCTGACAAGATGATAAGGAAGTAGTACTTAACTTCTTCAATTGAGAATGCCTTCTTGAAGTGAAGGAATAGGATCAAGTAGTAGAAGTTAAAGTTAACACCGAAGATAATCATGAAGATTGATACAACCCACTGAATGTATGGTGAGAAGCTCATGAAACTGTCGTTTCTAACACCGAAACCACCAGTACCAGCAGTACCGAATGCAGTCATGATACTGTCTAGTACACCCATTCCACCGAACATAAGAAGGATTACTTCGAGTACTGTGAGGAAGAGGTAAATGATGTAGAGTATTCTGGCTGTCTGACGAAGCTTTGGAACAAACTTACCTACAGAAGGTCCAGGGCTCTCTGCTTTCATAAGGTTGATGTGTGAACCACCTGTTAGTGGGATAATTGCGAGAAGAAATACGAGTACACCCATACCACCAATCCAGTGAGTGAAGCTTCTCCAGAAGAGGGCACATCTAGGAAGTGACTCTACTTCTGCTAGGATGCTGGCACCAGTAGTTGTGAAGCCTGAGATTGTCTCGAAAAGTGCATCTGTAAAAGATGGGATCGCGCCACAGAATACAAATGGCAAGCAACCGAATAAACTCATGAAAATCCAACTTAGAGCAGTTGCTACACAGCCTTCCTTGAGGTAGAAGACAGTATCCTTAGGCTTTTTGATAACCATGAGTGAACTTATGATAAATAGACCAATTGCAACATATAGAAAAGGAAGCGTTGCTTCTTCTCTGTAGCAGAGGCCTACAATGCATGGCAATAGCATAAAAGCACTCTCAATACGAAGCACGTGACCTAAGATGTATCTGATCATTGAAGTATTCATTAGATATTATCCTCGCGCTTCTTACTTAAGAATATCTTTGATATCTGTGTATCCAGAATTTGTAGTAACAATCATTACTGTATCGCCAGGCAAAATCTCATCATTACCACTAGGGATGATGATTGAACCATTACGTGAAATGAATGAAATCAATAGGTTAGCCTTAAGTGGGAGTTCCTTGAGAGGCTTACCAGTAACACCTGAATCGGAGGTTACGGAGAACTCGATTGCTTCGACACGTGAATCGAAAAGGTGATACAAAGTCTCGATATTACTACCCATAGATGCTGTCTTAGCACGTACATAGGCGATGATTGCTTCTGATGTGATGTACTTTGGATAGATAACACTACCAAGATTAAGTGTAGATATTACATCAGTAAAACCAATTCTATTAATCTTAGTGATTACCTTGGCATCAGACATCTTCTTAGCATAAAGAGTGAGCATAACATTCTCTTCATCAATTCCTGTGAGAGGAATAAATGACTCGCATGTGTCGATACCTTCTTCCTTGAGTACATCCTGGTTAGAACCATCACCGTTAATGATGACTGCACCTGGTAGGAGAGTAGTGAGCTCGTCACAGCGTGAACGCTCGTTCTCGATAATCTTTACATCAATATTATTGTTAAGAAGTTCCTTAGCGAGATAGTAAGCAGAACGTCCACCACCAATAATCATCGCATTATGAACCTGCTTTGTCTCAAATCCTATCTTCTTGAGGAAGAACTTCGCGCTCTTGTGTGTTGATACGAATGAGATTACATCACCAGCCTTAAGTGTGAAACCACCAGAAGGGATTGTGATAGAGTTGTCTCTCTCAACTGCGCAGATGAGGATGTCGTTAGTAATTGTTGAACCGAGCTGAGCGATAGTCATGTTATCAAGGACATTATTCTCAGGGATCTTAATCTTGATAAGTTCAGCCTGGCCATGAGCGAAGGAATTAACTTCGATAGCTGTAGGCAAATATAGAATTCTGGCTGTCTGCTTAGCTGCTTCGTAATCAGGATTGATGATGAGTGCGAGGCCGAGCTTGTCTCGGAGGTAGTTAGCTTCTTTGCTGTAGTCAGGAGTTCTAACTCTCGCGATTGCTGAGCATTTACCAAACTGCTTCGCGATAATGCAGCAGAGGAGGTTAAGTTCGTCAGAACCAGTTACCGCAATGATAAGGTCTGCTTCAGATACGCCTGCATCCTTCTGTGTCTCAAGACTAGCGCCGTTGCCGACAACGCCCATAACATCGAATAAATTGCTAATCTGGTGAACCTTGCTAGATTCTGTATCTACGACAGTAATGTCATGGCCTTCGTTAACGAGCTGCTCGACAAGTGTCTGTCCAACCTTACCGCAACCGACGATGACAATCTTAAGTCCTGTAAACCCTTTCATTGATATCCTCCATGGATCCGAATTACAAAGATGATACTCATAAACACAAAGTAATGCTACAATTTTACTATTATTATTAATAAAATGAAATAAAACGTTAATCATAGTGTTTTATAGAGGAGTTTTTGATGAAGCGATTACCACTCATTGTCGAGGCGGACAGACTAAAGCAGTTTTTTCGATATGAGATAACATATGACGAGCTAACGGCTGGTCGTAAAGATGTCGTTTTCGATGAATATGAGTTCACTCTTGACGATATCGCAGTCGCTTGCGCTAATATGAAGCGCTCGAAAACACCCCGCCAAACTTTCATCATGGACTGGTTCGACCATGTTTTCTATGAGCTTTATGATGAACTCGGACTAAAGCGCCTCGATAAGATGCGTTTTATGCTTAAGCATTACTTTTCGCTAGATGTTGAGATGATTAATTGCTTCATCGAGTGGTGCCAAAATGAGCGTGAGATTTATTTTAAGCGCCATACAGGTGATGTAATCCCTGATTATGGGCAGATTGTTAAGTCTGTTAAGGTCTTTAAGGAAAATCAAATGCTCCCTGTTGAGGAGCGTAAGTTCACTCTCCCAATGAAATACACACTTGTTAAGGGTAGAGGCAATCCTTCTTCAGTAAATCATGCTGATGATTTGACTTGTATGATTTATAAGAAAGCCGTGAATGATCTTTGTAGAGCAAAGATTGCATTTGGATATCGAGTTCGTGGTTATTCCTACTTGATGGGTACGAAGTGCTTTAAGAAGAATATGGCAAAGGCGCTCGATAATTTCCTTACTCTTTATGAGATGAATGAGGACGTATATATCGCTGAAATCATCGGTGACTTGTACTATGGTGGAACAGAGATTGATCCACCTGATTATGAAATGGCCTATAAGTATTATTCGATTGCGTGTATGTATGGCATTAAGAGTGCTGTGCTCAAGGTGTCAGATATGCTTTGTCGTGGCAAAGGCACGATTAAAAACGAGCATGTCGGTAAGCGCCTTGTTTTCGAGATGTTCGATGACGCATATAAGGAGTTCTGCAGACATGAGGCAGGAAGTTTCTTATCCGATGTAACAGTTCGAATGGGTATGATATTTGATACTGGAATTGATACTGCTGTTGATAAGCTTGAGGCTTATAAGTTCTACAACATCGCTAGATACGCGCTCAATATGAAGAAGGAACTGAATGAGCAGTCTGATGCAGATGAGATGTTGATTGAGGATGTTAATGATAGATGCAGGGAACTAGGTAGCGAGATTGGCTGTAATCCTAATGCCTCTTCAATCTTTTCAGATGTTCCTAATATGCTTCTCGCCTGTATGGTTGACGGTTATGAGGTCAGAACTGAGATTACGAAGGTCAAGAAGGAGTACAAGCTAAGAACCGTTCGTATCTGTAAGGCTGATGAGCCAAGACCACAGAGCATGCTTATTGAATATCCGCTGAACGATTACTGTGCGCTTCTTGATGAGGTTGAAGAGTATATGCCTGTTAAGGGCACGAAAATCTGGCTCGAAGATGACGAGAATAACTTCTTTGATTCAGACGAGATGTTACTCACAGATAAGCATGAGTGCGTCTTTAAGTACAAGGGCGAGATTGTTGCAAAAATTAAAACAAGTATGTTCACATGTAGGCTAAAGAGGGATTAGTGAATGGATAGACCACAAAAATCTGAAGTAGAGAAACTAATTAATGACCTTAAGGCGGCTAACTCTACGATTAATGAGATAGCTACTTTATGCGCTGGTAAGAAGAATAATATCAAGACTTTATATGGCAAGATAAAGGAAAGAAGTATCCGTAAGTCGTTAGAGACAATTCCTGTTGATGATCTCAATATGTCTCTCGATGGCATCAATATTAATGCACTTAAGGCTGCTAACAAGTTATACCTAAGTGATCTCGATGGTATGAGTAAGCAGAATATCATTGGTATTAAAGGTATCGGCGAAGTTATGGCTGATAAGATCTGCCAGGCGTTGGCGCAGTCTAAGGAGAACTTAACTGCTGGCTACAGATTTAAGCTCGAACCAGATGACTTGAAGCTCGCAGATACGATTGAGCTTCTTACTAATGTATATTTCCTGATTTTGAATTCGTCACTTCCTGATGAGGCAGTTCAGGTCTCAAATATTGGTCGCGGTAAAATTAACGAGTATGCAGTAGAGGCTAGTAAGCTCAATCGCGGTATATGGTTATTCACTAAGCGTAAGGATAAAGAAAAGAGACTTGAGGCTTTTGCTGAACTTTGTAAAATCCGCGACGCTGGTTATATCGAGAAGGTAGCAGAAGTTAAGGCAAGTTATGACAAGGTTCAAAGCGAAGCTAATGCTACTAATGCAATTGCTAGTTATAAGTCCAATACTGCTCCTTTCTTCGTAATTATTGAGAAGCTTTGTGGCGCTACTTCTATTAAGACTGATGAGGATGTATTCGGACTTCCTACTGAACTGGTTAACAAGATTAACGCATTCCAGCTCAATACTTCTAACATGATTGCGACACTTCGTAATTATCAGGAGTTCGGAACTAAGTATATTCTCAATCAGCAGAGAGTTTTGCTCGGTGATGAGATGGGTCTCGGTAAAACAATGCAGGCTATTGCATCTATCGCGCACCTTAAGGCAGCTGGTAGAACTCACTTTGTCGTTGTTTGCCCAGTCTCAGTAATGGTTAACTGGGGAAGAGAGATTGAAAAACACAGTAAGCTTCAGACAATGCGAATTCATGGCGCAGACCGTGAGAAGGAATTCGACGAGTTCATCGCAAATGGCGGCGTTGCAATCACAACTTTCGAGACAATCGTAAGACTTCCACTCGAGAAACTCACTCACATTGATATGCTCACAGTAGATGAGGCTCATTATGTTAAGAACCCTTCAGCTAAGCGAACTGTAGCGCTCAAGACTGTTGCATCTGTAAGTGATTACATCCTTTTCATGACTGGTACACCTCTCGAAAACAAAGTCGAAGAGATGATATTCCTGATCAGTATGCTAAGAGAGAACCTTGCTACTGAACTAGGTTCAATGATCACTATCAATAAAGCTCCTGAGTTCAGAACAAAGATTGCTCCAGTATACCTAAGACGTGTCAGAGAAGACGTACTTACTGAACTTCCAGAGAAGCTCGAGACTGAAGAATGGTGTGAACTTAATCCATCTGAGAAGAACGTATATATTCAGGCGCTTCGTGAAAAGAACAGTGTCTTGTCTCGTAAAGTTTCTTATGAGGTTCCAGTAGAAGAATCTAGTAAAATTGCTCGTCTCATTGAGATTTGTGACGATGCCAAGGAAGATGGAAGAAAGATTATCGTATTCTCATTCTTCCTCGGTATTCTTGATAAGGTAGCAGAAGCGCTTGGTGACAGATGTTTCGGAAGAATTACTGGTGCCATTGACTCAGAAAAGAGACAGGGAATAATCGATGAGTTCGCTAAGGCTCCAGATGGTAGTGTAATGCTTAGCCAGATTACTGCTGGTGGTGTTGGTCTTAATATCCAGTGCGCTAGTGTAGTTATTATCTGCGAGCCACAGTGGAAACCATCAATCGAGAACCAGGCAATCTCAAGATGTTATCGAATGGGTCAGTCTAGATCAGTACTTGTTCACAGATTGCTATCAGATAAAACAGTAGATGAAGAGATTACTGAGCTCCTTAAGATGAAGAGTAATGTTTTCGATCAGTACGCAGATGAATCTGAGATTGGCGAAGTCCAGAAGTCTATGGATAAGATTATTGAAAATCAGCGAAAACTATATGGCATCACTGATGGCGATACTGAAGAAGTAGAGGCTGAAAAATCAAATTCAAGTGATAATTTATAGACCGTAAATATCTCTGATGATGAAAATAAAGTATAATATACCTATATATTAATGAGTTCCAACATGTTAGGAGGGGTTTGAAATGGGATTGAATTTCCGTAAGAGTATTTCTCTTGGTAAGGGTCTTAAGGTTAACCTTAGTAAGTCTGGACCTAGTGTAAGTTTTGGTAAAAAAGGTCTTCGTCAGACAATCAGTGCTTCTGGTAGATCTACTACAACAGTAGGTATTCCTGGAACAGGTGTTTATTATACAAAGTCTAAGAGTTTGAAGAGCTTGTTTGGTGGTATCGGCGATCTCTTTGGTGGCAAGGATAAAGATGACAAGGCTACTAAGGGTGATAAAGCTGCTAAGGCAACAAAGGATACAACAAAGAAAGCAACTAAGGATGACACAAAGCAGACTAAGGCTGCTGAGAAGGAGCAGGCTAAGGAAGCTAAGGAGAAGGAGAAGCTCGCACTTGCTGAGGAGAGCCAGAAGAAGATTGATACATATGAAGAGTATGTTGAAGCAATCAAGTCAGTTCACAAGATTTGTGATGATCAGGTTGATTGGGATGGTCTTAGCAAAGATGAACTTCCTTCAAATATTAAAGTTGGAACAGAAGAATACAATGAGTGGTCAACACTAAGTAAGTTCGCTATGCAGGTAGTATCTGGTGATATTGATGCGTACCTTGCTGTAGTAGAGGAGATGAAGCCATTTGACGATCTCCTTGAATATGGTTCAGAGTTCGAGATTGGAACAGATGATCCTAGTGAGATCTCAGTAGAGTTCAAGGTTAAGACTGATAGAGTAGTTCCTGATTATTCACTCTCACTCCTTGCTTCTGGTGAGCTTTCAGAAAAGCCACTTGCTAAGTCTGCATATTACGAGCTTTGTCAGGATTATGTATGTAGCACAGTAATTAGAATTGCTCGTGATACATTCGCACTTCTTCCAGTTCAGAAATGCAATATCTATGCTGTTGATAAGATTTTGAATAGTGCTACAGGTAATGATGAGGAAGTAACAATTCTTATGGCACAGATTGATAGAGATGCACTCGCAAATATCAATATGGATAGAATTGATCCATCTGATGCTCTTGAGGCTCTTGGTTGTAAGATGTCATTTAAGAAGACAGCAGGTTTCTCACCTATTAACTGAGTGCTTATTATATATAATACATATATATACAGTCATTAATTCATACACTTTGAGGCGGCGATATCGATAGTATTGTCGCCTTTTGTTTACAAATGTGTCATAGAATGTGAACAAAAGTGTTAGTCAACTAGTATTTATCAAAGAAACTCTACATTTGACAAAGTAAAATTTAAAAATATTGACAAAAATATCAAATTTTTTAACTTTTGTGCATATTTTATCGAAAAACGGTTCGTTTAAATGTGAAATTTAGGATACTTTTTGTACATATTTTATTTACAATTTGAATATAGGGGTGTATATTCAACGTGGATAAAAAGAAATTATCCATGAAGTTTTGGTTTTTTGTTATATAAACGCATAAGAATAGGATGCGTTTTAAAATAGAAAGAGGGTTAACGAACATGAAAAATGGTATCAAGGCTGTATCACTTGCTCTGTCATCTGTCCTTTGTCTCGGTATGTTAACACAGCACAATATTAAGGAAGTTAGTGCTGATATCGGTGGCGCAAATTCAGATTATGCTATTAGCATGATGGGCAAGTACGCAACAATCACAGAGAACGACTTCTTTAATGGTCCTTCAAGTGCTAACCACACAATGGCTCCAATCGCTGTTGGTGGTGATTACAAGTCTCCACTCGCTCAGCTCACAGATAACAGAGGAATGAACTTCTTCAGAGATCTTCAGTACGATCTCGTTATCGGTGGTAAGATTACTAGCGACGACGGTAGAGTTGGTGTACTTCTTAACTCAGCTAATGGTCTTTCAGATTATGAAATCGCTGTAGTTGATGGCAACATTGATAAGAGCCAGTTCTATTATCTCTACAATGAGTCAATGAACGATCAGCTCCAGGGTGTTGTAAGCACATACGCAGAGGGAACACTTCCTGTTGATTTCAATAGACTTTACACAGGTTTCAGCGAGCTCAGCAGCAGCATTGATGATTTCGCTAAGAATGATCCAAGTGCTATCTCAGTTGATGTTATCAACTCAACAGTTACACTTGTAGGTACAGACGAGTATAACGTATTCAACGTAACATCAGCACAGTTTAATAAAGTAGTTATTAATATGCCTAAGGGCAGTCATGCTATCGTTAATATTCCAGGTTCAGTAAGTCACGTAGACGTTGAGATGAACTACATCTCAAACATCAAGGAAGTTGATGGCGTTCTTACATATGACTCAGAAGTTGCTGTAACATCAGCAGATCAGGGTGAGGATTCACTTTACAAGGCTAACGTAATCTACCTCAACCAGAACGTATTGTTCAACGCTGCTAGCGCAACAACAATCGGTGACTTCAAGAACGGTACAATCCTTGCTCCTAACGCAACATTCACAACTGGTGGTGGTAACACAAACGGTGGTTTGTTCGTTAAGTCATATCAGTCAGATTCAGGTATCGAGTTCCACGGTGGTAACATCGGTGGTTCATTCACATGGATCAAGTCAGTAGGTCTCGACATCAAGTGCAACGTTACAGTTTCAAAGCTTGGTGTAAACGGTGACTACAACAAGATGGATGTTCCAGGTGCTGAGTTGCAGCTCACAGGTGTAACTCTCGAGGGTCAGACAGTTGATATGTCATCTGTAGCTCTTGAGCTTGGTACAAACGCTTCTAAGATTTCATCTGACAGAACAGCTCTCACATGGAAGACAGGCGCTACAGCTACAACAGTTGTTGGTCTTGTTGAGGGTGTATACACAATTCACGAAGTAAATGCTCCAGCTGGTTACAACACAACTGATGATGTAATCTTCCTTGTTAAGGGTGGTAACGTTTACTACGGTGCATTCATTGACGATACACTTAAGCTTGCTGACAGCACAGTAAAGATGTATGACACAAGCTACACAGATATTAAGATTTCTAAGGAAGCTGCTGGTGGTGAGTACGATGGTAAGGAACTTCCAGGTGCACACTTGAAGCTTACAATCGACAGCCTCGCAGATGAGAACCTTACATTTGCATTCACATCATCAAGCATCGAGCTCGGTGAGGGTGCAGTATTGAACACAAACTTCAACGGTGGTAGCGTTGATGCTCTTGAGTGGGTATCAGGTACAGCTCCTACATACATCAAGGGTCTTCCAAATGGTACATACACATTGAGAGAAGAGCTCAACCCAATTGGATATGATTATGCTTCAGACATGACATTCACAATTGTTGATGGTAACGTTGATATGATTAAGATGATTGACGTAGTTGCTCCAACACCAGAGCCTACACCAATCGTAACTCCAGAACCAACACCTGAGGTAACACCAGAGCCAACTCCAGAAGTTACACCAGAGCCAGTAGTAACACCTGAGCCAACACCAGAAGTTACACCAGAGCCTGTAGTAACACCAGAGCCAACTCCAGAAGTTACACCAGAACCAGTTGTAACACCAGAGCCAACTCCAGAAGTTACACCAGAACCAGTAGTAACACCTGAGCCAACTCCAGAGATTACACCAGAGCCTGTAGTAATTCCTGATCCAACACCAGAAGTTACACCAGAGCCTGTAGTAACACCAGAGCCAACTCCAGAAGTTACACCAGAGCCAGTAGTTACACCAGAACCTGTAGTAACACCTGAACCAACACCAGAAGTTACACCAGAGCCTGTAGTAACACCTGAGCCAACACCAGAAGTTACACCAGAGCCAGTAGAAATTCCTGAGATTACACCAGAACCTACTCCAGTTGTTCCAGGCGTTCTCGTTGTAGAGCCAATCGTAGTTCCTGAAGTAGTTCCTGAGATTATTCCAGTAGTTACACCAGAGCCTGAAGTAGTTATCGAAACACTCAAGCCAATGGTTCCAACTCCAACAGTTTCTGCTGATCCTACACCAGTAGCAACTCCAGAAGTAACACCAGTTGTTACACCTGACGTTGAGGATGTAAGCTCTGTAGTAGTTCCTGACGAAACAGAAGTTGTTACAGACACAACTGTTGCAGATACAGACAGCGTAGCTACTCCAAACAAGACAGCTTCTAGCTCAACAACAATTGCTCAGCCAGAGCCAGCAGAGCCTTCATTGGAGAAGACTTCATCACATACTTCAAGCTCATCATCTATCACATCAACAGGTGAGAGTGAATCAATGGCTAAGGTACTCGGTATCGGTTCATTGGTACTTGCAGTTGTAATCGCTGTAGCAGAGTTCTTCTACAACAAGAGAACACGTAAGGATTACAACATTGAGAGATAATCCTAAGTAGATTATGAATTAACAAAGGCTGTCGTAAGAAATTGCGACAGCTTTTTTATTGAAATTGAATAAGAGATTGAATTATGGGTAAGCAGAAAGAAAGAATTTTAACAGAGAAAGAGAGACAACGTCTCGTTAACACTAATAGAGTTACAGATTATAAGTTAGCAGAAGGATATAAGCGTAATGACTTAACCGTATCAATTGTCAGAGCTAATATTATGGCTGGTGTCATCTGCATACCAATCGTATTAGTATTCGTAATTCTCTTTGCACTAAATGCTAAGGATAATTATGAGAAGGCTGGTTATCTAGGTGAGTTAATCACGTTATTGATCACAGTAGTTAGCTTTATTGTTCACGAGCTGATACACGGACTAGTGTGGGGTATGTGTGCTAAGATGCATTTCAAATCAATTGAGTTTGGTTTTATTGCTCAGTATCTAACTCCATATTGCACATGCTTAGAGCCACTAACTAAGGCTCAGTATGTATTAGGCACAGTAATGCCTGGCCTAGTACTTGGAATAATTCCACTAGTTATTTCAGTAATTATCACATCACCATTGCTACTAATTTATGGCGCAGTTATGACTTTAGGCGCTGGCGGTGATTATCTAATAATCATCAAGCTTTTGACATATAAGACAAATGCTAAGGACGTTATCTTCTTAGATCATCCAACAGAGTGTGGTCTGATTGTTTTCGAGAAGTAATAGAAAAAGAGCTGACCTCAGATTATTTCTGAGTAGTCAGCTCTTCTTTTTTGTCTTTAGTTTCTGGCACGAAGGAATCGAAAATATACACTTCGAAAAACTTCTTTGCGTAATCAAGGTTCTCACTTGATTTGATATTCCAACCAACCATATTGCAATTATAGAATGATTTACATACTTTAAGCGCGATTTTACTAGGATATTCGTGATTGTAAGATATGAAGTCAGGCTTGCACCATGCATTGAATAAGAGATTAGACACGATGAACTTCTGAGTAAGAGTTTTCTTAGGAAGTCTAAGATAGTCGTTAGAGAGAATGCCGCGTGTAATATCAGGCTTATTTACCTTGAGCCATCTGATGATTGCAGGATTGAAAGACTGAATGCAGTATATGCCTTTGTAGCTCTCAAGACGCTTAACGAGCATCTTAGTTGCCTTCATGAATGCTCCATGGGCCTTAATCTCGATTATAACGGGCACCTTACCATCAATAAGTGAAATTACATCCTCGAAGAGAGGAACGCTTAAATCGGTATCTAGGAGCTTATAAGACGATAATTGCTCATAGGTGAGTGAAGATATCTTCTTTTTGACACCACACATTCTGTTGATATTACCATCATGGAAAACAACCAGCTGATTATCCTTAGTTAGTTGTACATCGAGCTCGATACCGAAGTTCTTATCAATGGCTGCTTCGAAAGCAGGATATGAATTCTCAGGGAGATCAACATTATTAAATAGACCCCTATGTGCTATGAAAGTATTCTTAAAAGGTTCCATGTTTGTTCTTCTGCGATTTGGCTTCATAAGAATGAGAATTAATGCGATGAAGAATGCAAGGATACCCATGAGTATCAGAGCAAAAACAAGATATTTCATATAGTTCTCCCATAAATTAGTTACACAATAAGATAACACATTTTCAATTGCTATGTTAGAATGTTGAAGGAGGTCAATATGGATATTTTACTTTGGATTTTGTACGCAATATTAGGAATATTGGGCACATTTATTGGTCTAATTATTCTTCTATTCCTTGTTACATTTGTAACTTCATTCTTCATTAACACTAAACGTGAATATAATGAGGATTCTAATTTCTATAGATTTATGCTCTGGTCTTCAACTGGCGTTGCCATGAAGATTATGAGAATCAAATATGATCTTAATGGATTCGAGAACATTCCAAAGGGCAAGCAGATGCTCATCGTTGGTAATCATCGTTCCAATTTTGATCCACTCATTGGTTGGTATGTATTTAGACATCACAGACCATCTTATATTTCAAAAGAAGAAAACTTTAAGATCCCTTTCTATGGACGTATTATCAGAAGATGCTGCTTTATGTCTATTGATAGAGAGAACCCTAGAAACGCTATGAAGACAATTGAGAGAGCGACTGAGCTTTTGAAGAAAGACGAAGTATCAATCGCTGTATATCCAGAGGGAACAAGAAGTAAGGATTGCACTCTTTTGCCTTTCCATAGTGGTGTTTTCAAGGTTGCTCAGAAGGCAAACGTTCCAGTTGTAGTTACTACAATTCAGGGAACAGAGCAGGTTAAGAATAATTATCCTTGGAAGAGCACAACAGTTAGAATTAACGTAGTAAAGGTAATCGACGCTGATTACGTTAAGGCAACTAAGACATCAATCTTGTCAGATGAAGTAAGAGAATTGATGGAGAAGGATCTCGAGGAACACAAGTTATAAAATTAGACCGGAGGGGAACGGTATGAGTAAGATAATAGTGCTCTATAATTCGAAGTCTGGAAATGGCAGAGGTGAGGCTTCTGCTAAGAACGTTGTTACATTCTATCCAAATGACGAATTGGAGTTTCACGACATAACAAAAGAAAAGCAGGCAGATATTATTGCGAATACTGAGGGTACATTGCTGATTTGTGGTGGCGATGGTACACTTAATCGCTTTGCTAATGAGATTGAGGTAGAGAAGCTCGATAGAGATATCTATTTCTACTCAGCTGGTACAGGAAATGACTTCATAAATGACCTTGGAAGAAAACCAGAAGATGGACCAGTTAGAGTTAATCAGTATCTCGTTAATCTTCCTGTATGCACAGTTAAGGGTAAGAAGTATAAGTTCATTAATGGAATTGGTTACGGTATAGATGGTTACTGCTGTGAAGAAGGTGACCGTATCAGAGCGAAGTCTTCAAAGCCGGTTAACTATACAACAATTGCAATTAAGGGTCTCCTATTCAAATACAAGCCAACAAGTGCCAAGGTTACAGTTGATGGTGTAACAAAGGAATATCAGAAGGTTTGGTTGTCACCAACAATGAATGGAAGATTCTTTGGTGGTGGCATGATGCCAACTCCTAATCAGCCTAGATTAGAAGAGGATAAGAAGGTGTCAAATCTTGTTTTCCATGACACAGGAAAGATACAGACATTGATGATCTTCCCAAAAATCTTCAAGGGTGAGCACCTTAAGCACACTGCTAAGGCTGAAGTTAGACGTGGTAAGCATATAAGAGTTGAATTTGATAGAGCTGTAGCATTACAGGTTGACGGCGAGACTATCCTCGATGTAACTTCATACGAAGTTGATATCTAATAGATTAATAGAACAAAATAAAAACGGTACGTATCATGAGAAGAAGAAGCATCATACGTACCGTTTTTGTATTGAAAAAAGGAGAAAAATGAAGAAATATTCAATTGTTAGTATCATTGAACTCATCGAAAAAGCTCTCTGATTTTTCAGGTGTTCGTTTCTTAATACGAATTATTGTAAGGATTGTAATGAAGAATGCGGAAACAAGAAGACCGAATACTATGAAGTCTGTATGTGCAAAAGATAGTACTACGGTCGACGGGTACATTGATCACTCCTCCTTATTTTATAGTTTTAGTCTATCATCCATGAAAGAATAAAGAATTTATAAACTGTAAAGAAAATTTTAACGGATTATATTCTGTTTATATTTCATTAAAAAAAGGAAAGAAAAAGCCCCAAACAGTGATGTCTGGGGCTTGAAACTAATCTTTGTTAAGTAATAATCAATTACTTGATTGTTGTGAAGCTGTAAGCAGCAACTACATCAGAAATCTCATAGATTGACTTCTGCATCTTAACAGCAGTTGAAAGAACAAGTGCACATGGTGCAAGGTTGTCATTGATGCTGTCAGATTCAGCTGCATAGCAAATAGCCTGTGCTTCGTCCTCTGAGAGGAGCATGTACTGTGATACAAGGAACAAGCTTCTTACGCCGATGTTCATACAAGCAAGCTTTGTGTTAACTGTGTATGTAGGAGCACTAGAGCTGCTAGCTGTAACACTTCTGAGTGAAGTGAGACCAAGAGCTGAAGTTGTAGGAGCCTTCTCCTCTACGAGATAGAGTGGCTTACCTTCTACACCAACCTTACCAACATCGTGGAAGAGACCCATGATGATAGCTGACTCTTCGTCGAGCTGTGGCATAAGTGTATCCTTAATTCTAAGGAGCTGCTTTGTAACTGCTACGCTTCTGATGAGCAAGCCCTTCTCACAAGCAAGAGGACCTGTTGTATCAGCTGGAGCTGTGAGCCATGATGTACGATTCTCAAGGAAGTCGATGAAGTGATCGAACTCTGTCTTACGCTTGATGATTGAACTCTTAAGCTCATTGTAGTGTTCCATTACATTATCCTTTGTAATGTCAATCATAGGGAGAATACCGAGATCCTTCTTACCACTTACAGGAGCGCTAGCTACTGGAGCTGCAGCTGAAGGAGCTACTGTTGTTGCTGAACCCTGATCTTCAGCAAAATCGAACTTACACTTAGGGCAACGGATTGCCTGATTAGCGATTACCATTCCACAATCTGGACACTTTTTCATATGTTACCTCCTATGACCAATAGATGGTCTTAGACTTTATTTGATAATGTTAATTTTACAACTTAAAATTGTATCTTTCAACAAATGCACTGATGATTTGGGTATTGTTTACAGTTTCATAATAATTAACATTTTGAATGATTTGGTTAGCTGCATGCTCTTGAAAGCGCTGGTATTAGGGCGTTTGCGAGATTTGATGTGAAATGTGCGTTTGTTTTCCAACGCTACACAGAGACTAAGCTCATACATCCCAAATGCCGCAAAGTCATAATTTCTTTTGATAAAGTCAATTAGCTTTTGAAGTACTCTTTAAGACCTTTAAAGAAGGTTTTGAAGTTGAATTTGATAGGGAAATATTGCATGCGCTTTTTGAGATGGGCATTAAGAACCATCTCGAGTTCAACGTTTTGAACTTTGCGATTGTAGCACATCATGTAGTGACTAACGTTAGGTAGTTGATAGAAAAATCTGTATGGCGCATCATATGCATCACCAATTCCAAGAAGGTGTCCAAATTCGTGTGCAGCAACCTGTTCAAATCTAGTAAGCGACTTGTACTTCTTGAGATTAATTGTTCCTGGGTGATATGGTGACCAGTTAAGTGCGAAGCTCTCAAGTGAGAAGTTAAAAGGGAGACCCCATAGCCAGCGCCATGGATTACTCATAACAAATGATGAAGGTGAGAAGAAAGGCGCAAACTTAACATAAGCAAAGCGCTGGTTCTTATCTACCTTGTGTGGACAAGTTCCATTAAGGACCTCGTCTTTACGAATTATAGTTACCCTGACAGGAACTCGTTTATCACGATTGATCCTGTACCAGTGGAAAGCGAATACGCCGCCCCAGTTTCTGATTATTCCCTCAGTAATAGCATCTGCGTATGTAAAGCCTTCGGGCTTCATTCCAAGGATTACGTCAGTTGTTTTCTCTCCGTTAGGGAGAGGCATATTCTCATAAGGTGTAAGAAGCTTTTTACTGAACTTAAGATGAGCAATGATATGGATTTCGTGCTCGCCAACATGAACCTGGACAGGTGCCATCTTGGGATGTCTGTATGTCACAGGATAGTGGGTACGAAGATTATCAGTTATCTCTAAATCTTTATTCTTGTAAAACATGAGAACATTATACAACTAAATAAATTTAGGCAAAATACAAGACACCAACGAGGGGACGTTAGTGCCTGTAAGGAGGGTGTTATGAAGTAAGGAGTGTTCCTTATTGGAACAATTAAATAATACCAAAGGGCCTACTATACTTTAATATTAATTAATGGCAAAATAGTGGCAAAGAAATTCAGAGGTGCGACATGAAATTAGAAGGCAGAACATTCAAGGGAAATAACATTTTAAACGTGCAGGTTGTTGAGCACGAGAACCCAAATGCACGTTATAGCAAGGAATTAGAAGAGAACCTTGTACTCCTTTGTAAAGAGATGGATGTACCTATTCCTATGTGGCTCTCAAAAAACACGCACGAATTCGCAGCCTTAAGACAAACTATATTCTTCGCAGAACAATTCAATCAAAAGGTTGGTTTCGATAGATTTCAAATTAGATTGTTGGAATGATTAATCTTCTGAGATGTGGAAGATGATCTCGTCTGGATATACCATATCAAGGTGAGTACGAGCGATGCTCTCAACATAAGCTTTGCTATCTGTGTTGTTAGCTTCTTTGTTAATTCTGTCGAGTTCTTCCTTAAGAGCCTGCTTCTCGCGCTTGAGAGCAATATTCTCAGCAGTCAAACGACTACGCTGCTCCATTACATCGTTGAACTTAGTAATACCGATAACTGCGAGGAGAATAATTGCCAAAAACATAACTGCTGTACGTAGTGAAATACCCTTTTTAACGCTTGGCATCTTGAATGTCTTCTTCATGTAGCATTACTCCTCTCAATAGTGATAATTAATTATAAGGATATAATCTAACCTTTTCAATTTAACTGATTGATATGTAACGAAACAGAAATATTTGGGTGTTGGTAGTTAGCCGCAAGCTCCAGTGAGCATATTCTTAGCATAATAAAACTCCCCAATTACATTAGTAATCAGGGAGTATATTTTTGTCTTTATTCAGCGGCTAATCCATTGTCTTCTAAGATCTCGTACATCTCAGCTGCATTCTCTTTACGAACTGTTTCTTCGAGCTTGAGAACCTTAAAGCTGACACTTCCGTTACCAAAGATAATGGTTACAACGTCGCCAACTTTGAGCCTAACAGAAGGCTTGGATGGCTTGCCATTAACACTAACTCGTCCAAGTGTGCAGACATCATTAGCGACTGTTCTACGCTTAATAATTCTGGATACTTTTAGAAATTTATCTAGTCTCATTAAATCTGAATTCGTCCTTTCAAAGCATTCGCCAAAGTAAGGTCATCTGCATATTCGATATCTGATCCCATAGGGAGGCCAGATGCGAGACGAGTAACCTTGATACCTGAAGGTGTAAGAAGTCTGGAGATATAAAGAGCAGTAGCATTACCTTCTGCTGACTGGTTAGTCGCCACAATGACTTCTTTAATCTCAGGACTAGTCTGAAGTCTAGAGATTAACTGTGGAAGAGTGATATCTTCCATACCTTTACCTGATACAGGTGAGAAAACGCCGTGGAGCACGTGGTAGAGACCATTGTACTCATGCATTCTCTCGAATGTTGACACATCACGTGGAGACTCGACAACACATACAGTTGAGTTATCTCTCTTAGTATCTGAACAGATAGGGCAAGGGTCTGAATCTGTGAAATTCTGACACTTTGAACAGCGTACTGTAAGCTTATGTGCCTCAGTAATTGAATTAGCGAGTTCCTCTACCTCCTTGTCGGACATAGAAAGAATATGGAATGCTAATCTCTGAGCAGACTTACCACCAATTCCTGGAAGTCCTGCGAGTTTACTAATCAGATTCTGTACAGATGGGGAATATCTAGCCATGTATTACTAACCCTCAGATTAGAATGGGAGCTTCATTCCGCCTGTAGCCTTGCTCATTCTAGCAGCAGACTGAGCCTCGAGCTGCTCGTTAGCCTGGTTGTATGCAGCCACGATGAGATCTGCAAGACCTTCTGCATCATCTGGATCGATAACGTCCTTAGCAATCTCAAGACCATAAATCTTGTGGTCACCACCGAGTGTAAGCTTTACTAATTCGCCGCCAGCTGTACCTTCGATACGGAGCTCAGCAATCTCTGCCTGAGCCTGCTCCATGTCACGCTGCATCTTCTGAGCCTGTGCCATGAGATTACCCATATTACCCATACCGCCAAAACCACCTGGCATTCCTTTAAATCCTTTAGCCATAATATAAATCCTCCAATATATTCTTTATTAGTCGTCGCCAAAATGAATGTCGACACCGTTTTGTTGAGCCGCGTTGAGGAAAATGTCGAGATTACTCTGCTTGGTCTCCTCAATAGCTGGCTTAGACTGACTATTTGATTCCAGTACCTTGCGATACTGCTTTTCTGTGGCTACATATACGTGCTCAATCTCAGCAAGTACAGCCATAATCTTATTACGAATTGTCTTATAAAGAGGGTCTGCTGTCAATTGCTTGAGCGAGTCGCTCGTATATGAGTTATCGAAAACAATGTACGCGCTTGAACCCTTTGTCTGTAATTTAGTTCCTGCTAATCTTACGAACATCATGTAGTCTTCTGTTGCAAGATAACCATAAATAGATTCCCAAATCATCTGTAAGTCTGCTCGGGAAGCCACGTCACTAGCTCCAGCTGCTTTCATATCTGCTTGTGGAACAGGTGCAGGAGTAGGAGCTGGACTAACTACTGGTTCAGGTGTTACCTCTGGTTCAGTAGTCTTCTTATCTACTAGTAGCTCAGTTCCTTCCATAACAGCAGCTAATGAAGTGTGAGCATGAACTCTGCTAGAAGTAACTTCAGGAGTAGGCTCAGAGAATGGTGCAGTAGGTGCTGCTTCAGCTACTGGAGCTACCTTCTTAGGAGCAGGAGTTACTTCCTCCTCAGCCTCATCTATATCATCAAGGAATGAAGAAGATACGAGTGAGAGGAGTGGCATGCTATTAGATGGTTTAGCATCCTTTTGCTCTTCAATCTTATCGTTACTTTCCTTTTTAGGAGTAGCAACCTTTGGAGTTTCCTCGTAATCAGGACCTACAATCTTTAATTCACCATCATCTTCAACCTTAGTTGGCATTGTTGGCATAGAGAACAAGTCAATCTGGTTCTCCATTGGTAAATCCTCTGGATCAACTGGTTCTTCCTGAACAGGAGCAGCTACAGGCTCTGGTACTACAGGTGCCATAGGAATTTCTGGTTCATAAGGTGGAATATAATCATCCATCTCAGGAGGTGGAGCCATCATATCAATGTCATCACCAATTCCAGGAACTTCAGGAATAACAGGTGCAACAGGGATGATAGGTGTTTCATCTTCATCTGCTGGAGGTGGAACTAGATCATCCATAATGCTATTAACAGGTGCAGGAGCAGGTGTATCTATCTTTACGTCTTCTTTCTTAGGCTCCTCAACCTTAGGTTCAACAATCTCAGCCATAGGTGCTACTTCAGTCTGAACAGATGCTGCCTCTGCGACAATCGAATTAATAATATCGTCTGTCTTGATATCAGATGCTTCTGTAGGAGTTGCTTCAGGAACAACTGGCGTAGTTTCTGGAACTACAGGTTCAGTAGCCTTAGGAGCTTCTGGCACTACAACTTTCTCTGGTTCCTTAATAGGAGCAGGTGTAGAAGTTGTAGCTGGAGTAGAAGGAGCGCTAGTAGTAATAGGTTTACTATTAGCGAAAGCCTGCTGCTTAGCAATAAAGTCTGGCACAACGAGTGGTACTGGTTCAACCTTAACCTTACGACCGCAGAGCTGAATGAGTGTAATCTCAAAAGTAGTTCGTACAGAAGGTGTCCACTTGAGGTCAGATATCATAGTTGAGAGCTTGGAGATGAATGCAACGAGTGTCTCAGCTGCAACATTCTGACAAATCTCATACATAGTCTTAAGTGTAGAAGTCTGAACCTTAACTAGTTTCGTAGGATCAGGCATCATACGAACAACGAGAAGATCTCGAAAATACTGTGCGAGGTCAACTGCAAAGCGTGTGATATCACGGCCGCTACCAGCTAATTCTTCACACATATTAATAATGTCTTCGTAATTACCATCAATAAGAGCCTTAGCCATCTTACCGAGGAATGTATCATCTACTGTTCCTGTAATCTGAAGGACAGAATCTCTAGATATTGTCTTATCAGAACTTGAGTTACCTGCCTGATCGAGAAGTGAGATGGCATCACGCATAGCACCATCTGATAAAGATGCGATGAGGCTAAGTGCATCATCAGTAGCAATGAAGCCTTCCTTTTCACAGATGTACTTAAGTCTACTAACGATACTGTCTACAGGAATTCGCTTGAAGTCATAGCGCTGACAACGAGAATGAATTGTAGCAGGAATTCTGTGTGGTTCAGTAGTAGCGAGAAGGAATACAACATGTTTAGGAGGTTCCTCGAGTGTCTTAAGAAGTGCGTTGAACGCACCTGTTGAGAGCATATGAACCTCGTCGATGATATATACCTTATGAGAAGCTTTTGCAGGAGCAAAGTTAACTTCTTCGCAGATACGTCTAATGTTATCAACACTGTTATTGGAAGCGGCATCAATCTCGATTACATCCATAAGTGAATCACTAATGATGCCCTTACAGATTGCGCAATTGTTGCATGGATTACCATTAACTGGGTTCTCACAGTTGATTGCTCGTGAGAATACCTTGGCGATGGATGTTTTACCAGTTCCTCGCTGACCTGAGAAGAGGTAAGCGTGTCCGATTTTGCCTGTGATAACAGATTGTCTCAGGGCAGATACAGGACCTTTTTGTTCCACAATCTCATCAAAGGTCATAGGTCTAAATTGTCTATAAAGAGCTATGTGTTCCATGGTATCCTCCTGAAAAATTGTAATAAAAAATCATCCCATCTAAACTACAGTCGGGCAGGCACCCTCGCGGCACATACGAAAATCCGCTTACTGCTGCTTCCTTCCGGACCTGACAGGGTTCACGGGAACGTATTGCACGAGACCCGATCCGACTGCAGATCAGATGAGATGATTAATTTAACTTGTGTATTATAACATATAAATCGTTATATAACAAAGGGCTTAATGAAGTGAGTTAATATACTGAGCTACAAGTGAAGAAAGGTCTGCAGTGATTACCTGAGCACGCTCCTCACTAGCACATTCACAGTAGATACAAATAGCAATTGGCTCCTTATCGTCAATGATTGCTACATCTGTATACGCACCAAACTCCTTGCTTCTTCCAGATACGTGGAGGATGAGCGCATCTTCTCCAAAACCAACTGCATATCCTGTAGGGAGTGCTGAATAAGCTAGATCGTTAATTAACTGCTGATATGCTGATGGGTTGTTCTTGTAATTGAGGTAGAGTGTTTTCGCATAGGTCGCCATATCGTAACAAGAAGATCTTGATGGTCCCTTGTAAGTAGTGCCGACATTATTTGTATAGATAACGTTTTCGCCATAGTTAACGTAGCAACTCATCTTGTTGATGCGCTCAAGGAGGAAATCCATGCCGCCAATTCGGTTAACCAAAAGGTTAAGTGCTACATTGTCGTTTCTTGCTATGGCGTAATTAGCGAGTGTACGAAGGTAGAACTGCTTACCATAAGTATATGTGTCTGAGATGTAGCTAGAGTTACCTGCTGCATCGTCCTGATAAGTAACGACATCATATGGGTAGACAATGTTCGAATAGCAGAGGTCGTAGTACGCAATCTCAATAGGGAGGTTGAATGCTCCGGCAGGAACGATTGGACTAAGTTCGTTAACGCCCATTGTCTCGTTGCTACTAAGATTGATGTAGTAGATACATACTCGCTCCTTGCTAGTGCAGTCGTTGTCGATATATTCCTCGAGATACTGCTTGAGGTCGTCGAGATACTGATCTCGGAGGTCATGTGACACAGTCTGAAGTGGGTGAGTGTTGTAGAAATATACATTCTCATCTAGTTCCTGGAATAGGTCTGGTGAATTGACCTGTTCAGTTGTAACGGTAGATTCAGTTGTCTCAGTAGTTGTTGTAGTAACAAATGAAGGAGCAAGAACAGTTGTCTCTTCAGTTGTCTCAGTTGGTGGAGTTGTTGTTGTCGTGGTAGTCGTAGCGTGTGTATGAACTATCTTTGTAGTTTCCTCAGTTGTGGAAGTCGCAGCGCCTACTAGTTGAGGGAAATCCTTACGATACTTTTCCTGCATAGATGCCATCTTCATTACGAAGAGGATAATTGCCGTAACAAGGCATAAGCACACAATAATTACAATCGTGCGATTGCGTCTTGTGTGCTTTACTTTAGATGCTACTTTAAGAAATGTAGGATTAGGATACTTCATCTTCTATTAGAACAATCCTGTAATAATACCATTAGAATCAATGTCGATATCGAGTGCTGCTGGATGAGGTGGAAGACCTGGCATTGTAAGGATTTTACCTGTGAGGATAACGAGGTATCCAGCACCAGCGCTTACCCATACGTCACGAATTGTGAGGTTGAAGCCTGTAGGACGACCGAGAGCCTTAGGGTCATCTGATAGTGAGTACTGGTTCTTGGCAATACAGATAGGGAGATTGCCGTAGCCAGCCTTAGTAAACTCATCAATCTTCTTCTGAGCTTCTGGAAGGATATCGATATATTTTGCACCATAAATCTTCTTAGCTACAGCAAGGATCTTATCCTCTACTGACCACTCGAGTTCATATGGATATGTTGGCTTCTTAGGTGGGTTGCCTTCGAGCTGCTCGAGAAGAGCATTAGCGAGATCAATACCGCCTGCGCCGCCTTCTGTGAAAATGTCTGCAGCTGCATATCTAGCACCCTTTTCTTCACAGAGCTGCTTCATAAGAGCAATCTCTTCAGGTGAGTCTGAAATGAACTTATTACCTGCAACAACGCATGGGATACCATATGTTGCCATGTTCTCGATATGCTTACTGAGGTTGCTAAAACCATCACGTACAGCTTCGAGGTTAGTCTTATTGAGGTCTTCCTTCTTGATACCAGCGTTGTACTTGAGTGAACGGCATGTTGCAACAATTACAACAGCGTCTGGCCAGATACCAGAAGCACGACACTTGATATCGAGGAACTTCTCTGCGCCGAGGTCAGCACCGAAGCCTGCCTCTGTGATAAGGATATCAGAGAGCTTAAGTCCAGCCTTAGTAGCGATAACTGTATTACAGCCGTGAGAAATGTTAGCGAATGGACCACCGTGAACAAGTGCTGGAACGTGCTCCAAGCTCTGAACGAGGTTAGGGCAGATAGCATCCTTAAGAAGTGTAGCCATAGCGCCTGCTGCACCGAGGTCGCCAGCAGTAACAATCTTGCCTTCTTCGTTGAATGCAACAGCGATGTTAGATAATCTTTCCTTCAAGTCATCCATGTCTGTACAGATACAGAGGATAGACATAATCTCAGAAGCTGCAGTGATAGAGAAAATGTCGCTACGTGTAACGCCATTTGTTCCACCATTAACACCAACAGTGATCTGACGAAGTGATCTATCATTCATATCAAGGCAACGTCTCCAAAGGATACGGTCCTTGTCAATCTTTAATTCATTACCCTGGAAGAGGTGGTTATCAAGCATAGCAGCCAAGAGGTTGTTAGCTGATGTAATAGCATGAAGGTCACCTGTAAAGTGAAGGTTAAGATCTTCCATTGGAACGATCTGTGAATATCCACCACCAGCTGCACCACCTTTGATACCGAATACAGGACCAAGAGATGGCTCACGAAGAGCGAGCATAGCCTTCTTACCAAGCTTGTTAAGCGCCTGAGCAAGACCGATACTAACGGTTGTCTTACCTTCTCCTGCTGGAGTTGGGTTCATAGCTGTTACAAGGACGAGCTTACCACTAGGGTTAGATTCGCGCTTCTTGATTGTTTCCATAGGAATCTTTGCCTTGTACTTACCGTACATATCAATTTCATCTCTGCTGATTCCAATCTTCTCTGCAATCTCCTCAATAGGGAGCATATTTGCTGCTCTTGCAATTTCAATATCGCTTAACATGGGACCCTCTTTTGTTTATTTATAAGATAGTAAACCAATATTACAATATTAATATTATACGTTTCAAGGCAAAAAAGAATAAAAAGTTACGGAAAACACCGATAAATGGGGAGTTTTTTGTATTATTTGATAAAACACTACATTTTGGGCATAATGAGCAAAAAGTCTACTATATATAGTGATATTAATTGACATAATATCAAACAAATGTTATTATTTTGTTACTTGGGTGTGGCAGTGGTGTGTCATGCTCTTGTTGTGGCTATAGATGAACTGATTGGTGATTATATAGCCTATGTGATGGTATAAGTTATGTTACGTTTTATGGATATTGGAGGATAAGACTTTGATTATCAAATCTGATATAGATGCTTGTAAGGCAAAGCTCGAGAAGCTTATCGGTAAGAAGGTTAGACTTACTTCTAATGGTGGAAGAAAGAGATTGATCGTATACGAGGGAATCGTTGAGAGCTGCTATCCACATGTGTTCACAGTAAGATGTGCACGTAGTGATGAGAGTGAAGAGATCGTATCATACAGCTACATTGATGTATTAACAAGAGTAGTTCGTATCCAGATCGAAGCTAAGACAGCACAGGAGATTGCTGGTTAAGCATTACAAGATTAAGAGATTTAAGAGGTGTGGTTTTTACTACACCTCTTTTTTATGCAGAAATGTTGAATTAGTGGGTGTCATATAGGTTAGATATTTGTTCAAATCTTATCAAAATGTGATAAAGTAGTATTACAAAGCAAAGAGGTATATGTATGAGTAGTGTTTATGAGATTTCAGCACCCGCAAAGATCAATGTTTATCTTAAGATTACGGGTAAGCTTCCTAATGGTTATCATAGACTTAATATGTTAATGCAGACTATTTCTATTAGCGATAACATTACTATCACTATTGATGATAAAAAGGCATATGATATTGTAACTTCTTGCGATGAGATGCTTGATATTCCTAACAATAAGAATTTGTGCTATAAGGCAGCCACTAGATATTTAGCTGCTTATCGCAATAAGACAGGTAATGATAATTTCCCATATATTGAGATTAAATTGGAGAAGGTAATTCCATCAGAGGCTGGTCTTGGTGGTGGTAGTTCAGATGCTGCTGCAGTTATCTTAGCGCTTGATGATTTCCTTGGTAATCCACTAACACCAGAGGAGCTTAATACAGTAGCAGCTAATACTGGTGCTGATACTCCATTTTTCTTGTATGGTGAAGCAGCTATTTGTGAAGGTTTTGGCGAGATTATTACTCCTATGAATTCACTTAGCGATATCCCGATGATTCTTGTTAAGCCAACTGAAGGTGTATCTACACCAGCGTGTTTTGCAGCTTTCGATGAGATGGCGAGTGAGCAGGGAATTGTTTTCGATGAGGACAAGTATTTGGCTTTGCGAGATGAATTGTCAAAGGCTGAAGATCCTAGAGTTGTCCTTCGTAAGTATCGCGATTTGTTGGTTAATGATTTGGAGGCCCCAGCTAATCAGTTCGTTCCTGTGATTGCTGATGTTAAGGCTTTATTGAATAACAATGGCGCGATGTTCGCCATGATGAGTGGTTCAGGTAGCTCGGTATATGCTTTGTTCGATAGCATTGAGAGCAGAGATGCTGCATATGATGCAATAATTAAGGATGAGCTTATTGCTGGAAATAGTATGAAAGTCTACAAGTGTGAGACTTTGTAAAACAGGCCGAATAGCCCCTATTTTCATTGCACTGGAGGAAAAGACATGTTGACTTTTATTACAACGTTTATATGTAACCTATTGGTACCTCTGATTATGATCGTAGCTGGTTATATGATGTACAAGAAGCCACCTAAAGATATAAACAATGTTTTTGGCTACCGAACAAGTATGTCCAAAAAGAATAAGGATACATGGGAGTTCGCACATAATTATTGTGGTAGGTTATGGTTCAAACTTGGAATAGTTTTATTCATTCTGATGGTTATTGTGCAGATGTTTTTTGTGCATTCAAGTGATAGTGTTATTGGAAATATGACACTTATCGTAGTGACAGTACAATTAGTAGTTATGTTAGGTTCAATTATGCTTGTAGAAAAAGCACTAAAAGGAACATTTGATGAGAATGGTGTAAGACGATAATTCTTAATTGACCGTGCTCGTTGGAGCGAAGTGATGCTTGCCGTAGGCAGCTATATATTTAAATAGTATTATTATTAATAAAAAAGAAACTCGTCATCGTGATACGGTGGCGAGTTTTCGATTGCTTAAATATCTGATTGTTAATCAGTTAGCCAAGTGTTGTTCTCGACTATTTTAAGAGCGAACAGGCCGCGTTCGTAGCCGCGGGATGATTCGCTATCTATGAGTTCGAAGCCTCTGTTTTTGTAGAACTCAACTCGGTTAACATTCTTGATAGCAGTGTGGAGGATAGCTATCTTGGTGCCTTTCTCCTGTGCGAAGAAGAATGCCTGATCAAGGAGCTCCTTTCCGAGGCCTGTGCCGCGGAGTGTATCAAGAACTGCAAATCTAGTGATGTAAATTGCTCTGTCGTAGTTAGATAGGAATTCCTTACTCTTGTCAGAGAATACGAAGTGGTCCAAATCGTCACGAATTCTGAGTGTGATGGTTCCCACTGGAGTATTGTTGTCATCGAAGAAACAGAGACATGTATGTGTCTTTAATTTGAGCGCCAAATCAGAAACGGTCTCGTGCATTGATTCGAGAATTGATGAATCAATTCCTGAATCATCGCTGTAAGAACGCATTGATGATTTGATTAGATCTAGTAAGAGTGGAAGATCATCATAATTTGGTTCGCGCAAAGTGTAAGCCATATATTAGTTTGTGTTCCTATCAGTTGACGTTATTAACCGCGACGGAATGTGTTCAAGATTGACTTGCCAGGATCAACGATCTTCTGGATAGCCTTGATGAAGCTCTTTGCGTCACGCTCTGTGATGATAAGTGGTGGAGCGATACGAATTGTACTCTTACCAATTGAGCTAACGAGGAAGCCCATTGAGAACAACTGTTTCTTGATGCCTGCAGCATCGTAAGCTGAGCTGAATTCGATACCGATAAGGAGACCCTTACCACGTACATCGATGATATCAGGATACTTTGAACGGAGCTTGTTAAGTTCCTCGAACATGTATGCTGATACGTTAGTTGCGTTGTTGAGAAGTGCCTTTTCGCTGAACTCCTCGAAAACAGCCAAACCAGCTGCACAAGCGAGTGGGTTACCGCCGAATGTAGAACCGTGATCGCCAGGCTTGAAACCTGTAGCAATCTCATTAGTAGCAAGAACTGCACCGATTGGTACACCGCCACCAAGAGCCTTAGCAAGTGTCATGATATCTGGCTTGATGCCATAGTGCTCATAGCAGAAGAGTTTGCCTGTACGACCCATACCTGTCTGAACCTCATCGATGATGAGAAGGATTCCGCGCTTGTTACAAAGTTCGCGTACTGCATGTGCATATTCCATTGTTGCTGGACGTACGCCACTCTCGCCCTGGATGAGCTCGAGCATTACTGCTGCTGTATCGTCATCGATAGCTGCTTCGAGTGCAGAGATATCGTTGAAATCAACGTGCTTAACGCCAGGGAGGTTAGGTCCGAATGGCTTGCTGAACTTCTCTTGACCTGTAGCTGCGATTGTACCTAATGTACGACCGTGGAAGCTCATGTTAGCTGTGATGATTGTTGAACGCTTTTCACCCTTGTGGTAGAAGTATCCACGAGCGAGCTTCATAGCACCTTCGTTAGCCTCAGCACCTGAGTTACAGAAGAATACCTTATCAGCAAAGCTGTTCTTGCAGAGACGGAAAGCGAGCTCTGAACGATTAGCAATGTAATAGTAGTTAGAGCAGTGGATGAAGTTATCTACCTGAGTCTTAAGAGCCTTAGTAAGTGTCTTATTAGCGTGACCTAAGCAGTTAACAGCGATACCACCGATCATGTCCATGTACTTCTTGCCATCCTGGCCATAGAGGTACATACCTTTACCATGTGTGAAAGCAACTGGCATTGGTGTTCCGAACACCTGCATGCAGTACTTCTCGTCGAAATCTTTAGTTAGTTCAAAATCTTTAGAAATATCATTAGTTTCCATATTTAGTACCTTTTTCCTTTACAATCATTGTACCGATGCCCTTAGCTGTGAAAATCTCGAGCAAGAGTGAGTGTGGAATACGTCCGTCGATGATGTGTGCCTTTGATACGCCTCTCTTGATGATGTCGAGACAACCATAAAGCTTAGGGATCATACCACCTGTGATGATACCCTTGTCGATGCACTCGTTGATTGAAGCCTCATCGAGAACAGGAATTAACTTATCGTTACCGTCTTCGTCCTTCTCGAGTACACCTGCTACATCAGTAAGAGTGATGAGCTTCTCTGCCTTGAGCGCTGCTGCAACCTCTGAAGCAACTGTATCAGCATTGATATTGTAGCTCTCGCCATCCTTGCCTACACCGATAGGTGCGATAACAGGAATGAACTCATCGTTAGCGAGCATCTCGATAACTTTAACGTTGATCTTTGTAATCTTACCTACATAACCAACATCGATAGGGTTACCAGCGTTATCCTTGTCGAGCTTCTCAGCTTCAATCAAGTTACCATCGATACCACAGATACCAATAGCCTTGGCGCCCTTTGAATTGAGATTTGAAACAATCTCCTTGTTTGTCTTACCAACGAGAACCATCTGAGCAATTCTCATTGTATCTTCGTCTGTATATCTGAGACCACTAACGAAATGAGACTCGATGTTCATCTTGTTGAGCATGTTGTTGATATCAGGTCCACCACCGTGTACGAGGATGGGATTGATACCGATATACTTAAGAAGTGTAATGTCATCCATTACTGACTGCTTGAGGTCTTCGTTAACCATGGCATTTCCGCCGTACTTGATTACGATTGTCTGACCTCTGAGCTTACGCATATAAGGGAGGGCTTCGATGAGGATTGATGCCTTGTCAATCTTGCCCTTCATCTCTTCGTTGAATTCTGGCATTTTATCTTGATTAGCCATAGTTTTATATCTCCTGTTAATTAATTTCTTGTTGTGACTATATCGAAAACAACTCGCAAAGCCTAGTGTTGCAGCGTGTTTTCGAGATGGTCGAAATCTATTAAACGCCTCTTACGAAGCTAAGACCTGTATTTTCTTCGAAGCCGAACATTGCGTTGAATGCCTGAATAGCCTGGAGAGCTGCGCCCTTGCCGAGGTTGTCCTGTGCGCTGAAGAGCTTGATGAGGCCTGTGTCCTTATCGTATACACCGTTAACCTCGATGAAGTTAGATCCGTTAACGTCCTTAACATCAGGGAGAACCTTGAGGTCGAGTGCGCGTACGAAGAACTCATCCTTGTAGAAGTCCTTGTAGATCTCGTTAATCTTCTCTGTACTAACGTCAGCGAACTTGTCTGAAGGTCTTGCATAAATTGTAGCGAGCATACCACGCTTGAATGGTGCGAGGTGAGGAGTGAAAGCGAGGTGGATGTTCTCTTCTCCTGCGAGGAAGGAAGCCTGCTCCTCAATCTCAGTTGTATGTCTGTGACCAACTACACCGTATGGCTTGAATGTCTCGTCCATCTCGCAGTATGCGTATGGGAGGCTCTCCTTACGACCTGCGCCTGATACACCAGATACAGCGTCGATGATGATTGACTTAGTATCGATGAGGCCTGCTTTGAGGAAAGGAGCAAGTGCCATGAGTGAACATGTTGGATAGCAGCCTGGGTTAGCAACGAGCTTAGCGTCCTTGAGCTGATCTCTGTAGAACTCAGGAATTCCGTATACTGCCTCAGCGAGGAGTTCAGGATGTGGATGCTCGAGCTTATATGACTTCTCGTATGTTGCGAGGTTCTTGTATCTGAAGTCGCCACTATGATCGATTACTCTAGCGCCATTCTCGATAAGAACTGGAACAGTCTTAGATGAAACGCCGTGTGGAAGAGCTGTTACAACGAGGTCTGATTCCTTAGCAACAGTCTCATAATCTGTATCTGTGCAATCAATATCACAAACGCCTCTGAATACAGGGTAGATATCTGAGAACTTCTGTCCAGCGAAGCTTCTTGATGTGAGGTACTTGAGCTCAACATTTGGATGTCCGAGGAAACCACGAACGAGCTCTGCACCAACGTAACCTGTTGCGCCAATAATACTAACTTTAATCTTATTCATTTTATTCACTTCCTTAATCAAGAAATATTATGTGTAATCTTTATCCAATTCAGTCAAGTTATTCCTATAAATGATATAACTTCCAAAACAAGTAATAATATAAATACTATTACCTATAAATACAATAACGAGAATGTTACAAATCTCGACAATTTTATAGGAATTCTTTGCGAATATTTATGCAATATAATGTATAAATATAACATTGTCAATATGACCGCCTCGAAAACCGCCTGCGAAATGCTGTTTTCGAGCAAAATATGTCTAAATTGTTAACAATACAAGCAAGATTTGTAAGGCTTGTGCATTTTGTACACGTCGAAAACTAGGTGGATATATCAAAAAATCATGCTTTTTTAAGCTTGTTGCACAAAGGGTGTTTGAGACCCATGTGCAAGGTGACCAAAAGCCAAGTTTTGTTGACAAATTAGTCAAAGTTTTTTTGGTTATTATGACATATAGAAGTGAGAGTAGCCCTTTGTTATATTAGACACATGAAAAAGCCGTATCGGCTATTTATGGAGGTATTTTAATATGGCAAGTTTGTCTTTCCAGCACGTTTACAAGAAGTATGACGGCGGCGTTGTAGCTGTTTCAGACTTTAACCTTGAGATCGCAGATAAGGAATTCGTTATCCTCGTTGGTCCTTCAGGTTGTGGTAAGTCAACAACACTCAGAATGCTCGCTGGTCTCGAAGATATTTCAGAGGGTGAAATCTACATCGAAGATCGTCTTATCAACGACGTACTCCCTAAGGATAGAGATATCGCAATGGTATTCCAGAACTACGCTTTGTATCCACACATGACTGTTCGTGAGAACATGGCTTTCTCTTTGAAGCTCCGTAAGATGCCAAAGGAAGAAATCGCTCGTCGTGTTAACGAAGCAGCTAAGATCCTTGAGATTGAGCACCTTCTCGATCGTAAGCCAAAGGCTCTCTCTGGTGGTCAGAGACAGCGTGTAGCTTTGGGCCGTGCTATCGTTCGTGATCCAAAGGTATTCTTGATGGATGAGCCTCTCTCTAACTTGGACGCTAAGCTCCGTGTACAGATGCGTGTAGAGATCACAAAGCTCCACCACAGACTCAAGACAACATTTATCTACGTTACACACGATCAGACAGAGGCTATGACAATGGGTACTCGTATCGTTGTAATGAAGGATGGTTTCATCCAGCAGGTAGACTCACCAACAGAGCTCTATGATAACCCTGTTAACACATTCGTAGCTGGATTTATCGGTATGCCACCAATGAACTTCATCAATGCTACAATCAACGTAAACGGTTCTGATGTTTATGTTTCATTCGAGAACATCAACGTTAAGCTCCCAGAGCGTTATGCAGTTGCTGAGGTTATGGAGCGTGACGGTCAGGAAGTTATCTTCGGTGTTCGTCCAGAGGCTATCACAGATGAAGCTACATTCGTATCTGATCACAGCGAAGCTGCTTTCTCAGCTGACGTAGACGTAGTAGAAATGCTCGGTGCTGAAACATATCTCTATGTAACAGTTAACGGTGCACTCCCACTCACATGTAGAGTAGATCCTACAACATCACAGTCAAGAGTAGGCGAGCAGGTTGACCTCGCTATCGATACAAACCGTATCCACCTCTTCGACAAGGATACAGAGCAGAGCATCATTTCTTAATTGATACTTGCTTAATCTAGTATTTAATAGACCGACATCCAATTGGGTGTCGGTCTTTTTTGTCCTGGCTCAGGATGAACGATGGTAGTTTGTCCTGGCTCAGAATGAACGTTTATCGAGCAATTTTGTGCTAATTGCACTTTGTAACTAAATTGAAACACTACATTGTTTGATTTAATTTACAAAAAAATATATCATTATTAAGTAAAAATATGCGATAAGCGGAAAGTGTGGTTTGGCTTATGGAAGAAATTAAGAAGTGTATGCGTCAGGCAAAGACAATTTTGTCTCAGAATGTTGGCGTTATGGATGTTTCTGGTTTGATAATTGCAGCTACTGATCCTGCACTCGAAGGTACAGTTGATTCTTCAGTTAGAGCAGTAATGTTATCAGACGATGCTTTTTCAGGCACAGCTGGTAGAACATTTATGAAGATTGCCATAGGCGAACAGATTAAATACATCATCTACATTGATGGTGTTGAGCCAGAAGTTAGAGTATATCTCGAGCTCCTTGCTGAGTGGATTAAGTCTGCTATTAAGGAGAGAGGAACAGATGCTGAGCGTGAGTTGTTCACAAAGAATGTTCTTCTTGAGAATGAGCTCCCAGGTGATATTCCACTTAAGGCTCGTGGATTTAAGATTGACTACACAGTTCCACGTTTTGTAATGGTTATTCGTACAGCTAGAGAAGATGGCAACGAGGCTTTGGAGGCACTTCAGAATTTCTATTCTGACTCTAAGGTTGCTGACGTAATGGCAATGGACGAGAAGACAATGATTGTTGTTATGAATGCTGATGTTGAGAATCAGGATGAATACATCGATAACGCTAGCCATGCTGTTCTTGATTGCCTCAATTCAGAGAGCATCACTGCATTTGTTGGTGTTGGTTCAGTTGTTCCATATTTCCAGAATATCTCTAAGTCTTATCGTGATGCTATGCAGTCTTTGAAGATTGGTAGTGTTTTCGAGAAGAAGCAGTATGTAACTAGATATGACAAGCTTGGTCTAGGCAGAATTATTTATCAGCTCCCACCAACGCTTTGCCAGATGTTTATTGATGAAGTATTCCCAAATGGTGCTTATGAGACACTTGATGAGGATACACTTACAACTATCTGGAGTTTCTTTGCGAATAATCTTAACGGTAGTGAGACTTCACGTGAACTCTTCGTTCACAGAAATACTCTCGTATATAGACTTGATAAGGTACAGAAGAATACAGGTTTGAATCTTCGTTCTTTCGAAGATGCTGTTCTCTTCAAAATTGGCTCTATGGTTGGTACTTACCTCGAATATACTGAATCAGGTAAGAAGGACAATCTTATGAGATAATTAAAGGAACATTTCTTCGGATGATAGAGTTTGACAACGTAAAAAAGACATATCCTTCAGGTGTGGAAGCACTCAAGGGAATTAACTTCTTGGTGGAAGATGGTGAATTCGTATTCATTATCGGTAAGAGTGGATCAGGTAAGTCTACTCTCTTGAAGTGTATTACTCGTGAGGAGAAACCAACTGAAGGTAAGGTTACAATTGACCATTTTGATATCTCAAAGATGTCTCGTTCACTTGTGCCTGTTCTTCGTCGTCAGCTTGGTATGATTTACCAGGACTTCCGCTTGATTGAGACAAAGACAGTAGCTGAGAATGTTGCTTTCGCTGGCGAGATTATTGGTCAGCATAAGAAGGCTCTTAATCAGACCGTAAATCTTGTACTCTCAATTGTTGGTCTTAAGGGTAAGGAGAATTGTTTTCCACAGGAACTTTCAGGTGGTGAGCAGCAGAGAGTTGCTATTGCTAGAGCTATGCTCAATAATCCACAGATAATTGTTGCTGATGAGCCTACTGGTAACCTTGACCCAGAGACGTCAGAGAGTATCATGGCGCTTCTTCAGGAGATTAATAAGAATGGTACTACTGTTATTGTATGTACTCATGATAGTAATCTTGTAGATAGAATGAAGAAGAGAGTTATTGAGATTGATAAGGGTTATATCGTTCGTGATGCACTTGGCGGTGCATATAGTGGCGAGCGTAATGTTGAAACTCCTGAGACTGCTGAGTTTGGTGGCTATGGAGTAGACGATGATCCAGCAGATGATTACAAGGATTATTGGGATGAGTCTGACGTTAGAGAAAGCGCAGACGATAGTGTTGATGATATCGATAATATCGATGATGTTGATGAAGTTGAGAAGCCTGCTGTTACTGATATTTCATTCGGTGACAGTGAGACTCAAATTCATGCTTCAGCTATTGCTAAGAAAGAGCAAGAGAAGAAAGAAGCTGAAGCAGAAGCTTCTGATGTGACTTCAGAAGACAAAAAAGAAGAGAAACAGGACGAGGAGTCTTCCGATAGCTGGATTGACGAATTATCTATAGATGATATAGATTTACTCGATTCTGAGGAGGAATAATACCGTGTCTTTCAGAGCGTTTATTAATTCAATCAAAGAAGGATTCAAGGGTATTATCAGACATCCTCTTGTTACTATTGCTTCAGTATCTACAATTCTGCTCATGCTTATCGTAATGAGTGTGTTCTTTATTTTCTCTCTTAACGCAAGAAGTATCATGCGTAAGATTAGTATGCAGCCACCAATTGAGGTGTATATGGAACTTAATTCCACACCAGAGGAAGTAGCTAATACTGAGAATTACATTAGACAGAATCCAAATATTATTAATGTTATTAAGAGAAGTCCGGTTGAGAACTACAATAACTTCAAGACAAACCTTGGTTCAAGTTCTTCAATTCTCGATGATTTCGATTACAACATGTATCTTCCATATACATTCAGTATTCAGATTACTGATCCAGCTATGGCTCCTGAAGTTAGTGGATATTTGCAGACATTACCAAAGGTACATAAAGTATCTACAGAAAGTAATGTTATGAACTTCCTATCCGAGGCAAAGGGTGTAGTTAACATTGCTACAGTAGCTAGCTTTGTTGTTCTTTTTATAATCGCACTCTTCATTATCTCTAACATGGTAAGAATTTCTGTATATTCACGAGCTAACGAGATTGGAATTATGAAGTTCGTTGGTGCTACTAATGCATATATCAGAATTCCTTTTATCATTGAAGGTGGTATCGTTGGTTTCATTAGTGCCATTTGTGCGTGGGTTATCTCAATCCTTGTATATAGAGCAATCTTTATTAAGGTGATGGTAGGAATTGACTGGTCATCTTATTATGCACTTCTTCCATATAAGAGCATTATGTGGTTCGTACTTGTTCTTTGCTTGGTAATGGGCGTATTCATTGGTTCAATCGGTAGTGGAATTGCAGTAAGAAAGCATGTAAGGGTGTGATGATATATGAATAGAATGAAGTTTTTGAATATATTAAAACCGCTGCTGACATGTCTTGGAGTAACTCTTATTTCTTTTGGCTTCCTAAGCATGAAAGTAACAAAGCCAGTTATTACAAGAGCTGCTTATGATCAGTACCTTAACTTTAGTTATGTAACTCAGCAGGATATTGATGACAAGAAAGCTGAAAGAGATGCAGCGCTCGCATCAGCAGCAGATGCCGCAGCTCAGGTAGATGCCTTGAAAGGTGATGCATCAGCACTTAGTGCTGAGCTCGAGGAACTTCAGGGATTAAGTGATGAGCAGATGGCTCAGTACGAGGAGATTGCTTCTCAGTATGCAGCAGCACTTCTTGCAAAGGCAGAAGCACTTGATGAATATTGTGAAGCTCAGGAAAATCTCAATGCAACAAAGCTAATGTTCTCAGAGAGAATTTCTGTAATGTTCGAGTATCAGAATAAGTCAGTACTTGAAGTACTCCTTGAATCAGATTCAATTGCTGGTTTCTTCACTAATATGGAAATTATTACTCTCATCGCTGATGCAGATGACCAGAATGTTGATATGATGCAGATTGCTTTGGATGAAGCACAGCTCGCATCTGATAATGCACTTCTCGAGGCTGAAGAACTCGAAGGCATTGCTCAGGAGAAGCAGGAACAGTTATCCGAACTTAGATCAAGAATTGGTGTTACTACTGATGCTCTTGAGGATGTTAATACACAGATCTCAACTCTTGAAGCACAGGAAGATGAACTTAATGCTTGGGCATTAACTCTTGATGGTCAGATTAAAGATCTTCAGGAAGAGCTTTATGCAAAGCCAACTTATGCACCACCAGCACAGACTTCAAGTTCTTCAAGTAGCTCAAGTAGCTCATCAAGTTCATCAAGCAGTTCAAGTTCTTCTAGTTCATCTAGCTCATCATCTAGCGTAGTAAGTAATTGCTCACTTTCATGGCCTACATGGACTAACTGGGTAACTTCTGAATATGGCTATCGTGTTCACCCAGTATACGGAACAACAAAGTTCCACTCAGGTATCGACATCGGTGCTAACATGGGTGATTCAGCAATGGCTGCTGCTAGCGGAACAGTTATCTATGTTGAGTATCCTTATCCTGATTGCAATACAGGTGGTTCAGGTTATGGTAACTATGTAATTATCGACCACGGTAATGGCGTATCTACACTTTATGGTCACTTAAGACACATTAGTGTAAGTACAGGTGATTACGTGTATGCTGGTTCACAGATTGGTGAGGTAGGAAGTACAGGTACTTCAACAGCAGCTCACTTACACTTTGAAGTTAGAGAATATGGATCAACAGTAGATCCACGTGGATATTTACCTTAATATGTTTGACGAGAATTTTTACGACAAGTTATCTAGATATTATGATGAATTGCAGGCTGAAATCGACCCAGTAACATGGGCCGATTTTGTGCATTCTATAATCTTAAAATATTGCACTGCAGCAGGAGACGGCGAAGGTGGTAAGAAAATCCTTTGCGACCTTGGCTGTGGTAATGGCCGTGTAGATGGTGAGCTACTCAAGCACGATTACGAGATAATCGGTATTGATTCATCAATTGAGATGCTCAACAAAGCGCGCGAAAACAACCCAGATATCCTCTGGCTTTGTCAGGATATTACTGATTATGAGTTGTTTGGAACTGCAGATGTTTTTGTATCACTTCTTGATACGATAAATCACATTCTTGATGAGGAAGATATCATTAATATATTCCGTTCATTCAAAAACTACATGAGTGTTGGCGGAATATTTGTTTTCGATATCGGCACATATAAGCATTTCGCAGAGACTTTGGGAGACAATGTATTTTTCGAGGACTTTGATGACTTCACATTGCTTTGGGATAATACATTCGATGAGGACGAGCAGATCAATGAAGCTTCACTCACATTGTTCGAGCGTGGTGACGATGATTTGTATGAGCGATCAGACGGAGTTATTGAAGAAAGATATTATGATAAGGGTAGACTTATCGAGATTGCATCAGAAGCTGGCTTAACTTTTGTAGGTGAGGACCAGATGGATGATGAGAGAGTATTCCTTGTGTTTAAGAGAGAAAGTTTATGATTAACGAGAGTTTTTACCACGCACCTGGTGCGCCACTTGATTTGAGTGAAGATTATATTATTAGAGCAACTGCTCTTAAGGGTCATGTTCGTGCATTTGCAATTAAGACAACTAATGCAGTTAAGAAGGCTTCTGAAATTCACGGAACTTCTTCTGTAGTTACTGCTGCTTTGGGTCGTTTTATTACTGGCTCACTTTTGCTCGCTGAGAATATGAAAGGCGAGAATGATTCACAGACAACTACTATTAAGTGTGATGGTCCGATTAAGGGAATGACTTGTGTATGTGATTCAAAGGGTAATGCTAGAGCATATCCTATTAATAGTGTTGTAGAAAGCACTTATCTTAGACCAGGTAAGCTCAATGTAGGTGAGGCTGTTGGTAATGGTATGCTCACAATCGTTCGTGATATTGGTCTTCGTGAACCATATGTTGGTTCAATCGAACTCGTAACAGGTGAGATTGCTGAAGACTTTACTTACTATCTTGCTAAGTCTGAGCAGACACCATCTATCGTATCTCTCGGTGTTCAGATTGATAACACGGGAGTAACTCATGCTGGCGGTATGATGATTCAGCTCCTTCCTGGTGCTACTGAAGAAGATATTGATTATCTTGAGAAGCGAGTAAATGGTGGTTTCCCTGAGATTACATTCCTAATGTCAGAAGGATTAAGTCCAGAGAAGATTGTTGATATGTTCTTAGGTGATCCAGAGATTTGTTATTTGTCAGGTGAGAAGGTAGGCTTCAACTGTAACTGTTCAGCTGAGAAGATGTCACGTGGACTAGCTACTCTTGGCAAAGCAGAACTTAAGGAATTGGCTAATGATCCAAATGGTATTGACATTGAATGCCATTTCTGTAATTCTAAATATCACTTCACAAGTGAAGATGTTATAAAGATTATTGAAAATAACGGTTAATTAGACATAATTAACATAGGAAAGCCCTATTTCTCAGCGTTTGTGCATCAAAATGTGCACACGAAACGCGAGGGTGGGTGAAAAATTAAAATATTTTTCCAATAACGCTTGCAATACTATATAAACCGTGATATATTAATCGAGCGCGTTTAGGCGTGCATAGCGAAGAAGTTGGAGATTGCTGCAACGATGCGAGCTGCGCAGAGGATGCAGGTAACTTCGACTGAGCGAGTCAAGACAAAGAGCTTGGCGATTCTTAATACTAACGGCAGCGTGAGTTCTGGTAACTCATGCCCAGGTCCAAAGTGCTATTCATTGAGAATGGTAACTGGTAGCCTGGGTTTTTGATTGGGACCAAAAGAAACGCCCGTCAAGGTTGAGAATAAACTACAGCATTACATGGAGGAAAAACATGGCAAACCAGAAAATGAGAATTAAGATTAAGGCTTATGATCACGAACTTCTCGATCAGAGTGCAGCAAGAATTATTGAGGCTATTCAGCGTACAGGTTCTAGCTATTCAGGTCCTATCCCACTCCCAACAGAGAAGGAAATCGTAACAATCCTTCGTTCACCACACAAGTACAAGGATTCACGTGAGCAGTTCGAGCAGAGAACACATAAGCGTTTGATCGACGTTTTCGCTCCAACAGCAAAGACTGTTGAGGCACTTCAGAAGCTTGACATGCCAGCTGGTGTTTCAATCGAGCTCAAGGCTTAATTGATAACTAGAAGGCTTAAATCGGAAGAGTGAATGCCAATTAGCTCGACCGAGGTCATGTTCGTAGAATAGCCTACGAACCAATAACCAAAATAGGAGGAAAAGAAAGATGACAAAATTCATTCTTGGCAAGAAGTCTGGTATGACACAGTTGTTCGACGAGAACGGTAATGTTATTCCAGCAACTGTTATTGAGTGTGAGCCAATGTACGTGCTCCAGAACAAGACAGTTGAAACAGACGGCTACAACGCTGTTAAAGTTGCTTCAGGTTCAACAAGAGCAAAGCTCGTTAATAAGCCTGATGCAGGTCAGTTCAAAAAGGCTGGCGTAGAAGAGGTAAAGAAGTATATCCGCGAGTTCGAGGCAGATGAGGGTGTTGAATACGCTCTTGGCCAGGAGATCAAGGTATCAGACATGTTCAGTGTTGGCGATGCAGTTGATGTAAGCGGTGTATCAAAGGGTAAAGGTTACGCAGGTAACATCAAGCGTCACGGTCAGAAGGGTGGTCCTTCAGGTCACGGTTCTATGTACCACAGACGTGTTGGTTCTATGGGTGCTAACTCAACTCCAGCTCGTGTACTCCCAGGTAAGAAGATGCCAGGACACATGGGTGCAGTAAATTGTACAGTACAGAATTTGGACGTCGTTATGGTTGACGGCGAGAGAGGGATCCTCGTTCTTAGAGGAGCTATCCCAGGCCCTAAGGGTGGCTTAGTAACAGTTAAGTCATCTGTAAAGGCTAAGTAATGCGACGGGAGGACAAAAGAATGGCTAATTTAGATATTTTGAATCTTAGCGGTGCCGTTACTGGTTCGATCGAGCTTTCAGACGGTATCTTCGCTATTGAGCCTAACATGGCTGCTCTTGCAACAGTAATCCGTAATCAGCTCGCTAATCGTCGTCAGGGAACACATTGCACTAAGACAAGAAGCGAAGTACGCGGTGGCGGTAAGCGCCCATGGCGTCAGAAGGGTACAGGTCGTGCTCGTCATGGTTCTGACCGTTCAGCTCAGTATGTTGGTGGTGGTATCATCTTTGGACCTAAGCCAAGATCATACAACTACACAGTTCCTAAGAAGATTAAGAGACTTGCTCTTAAGTCAGCTCTTTCTTCTAAGATGGCAGAGAACAAGATTATCGTTGTTGACTCATTCGATATGGAGAGAAAGACAGCTAACATGGTTAAGGCTCTTAAGGCTTTAAAGGTTGAGAAGACAGCTCTTATCGTATTCGAAGACAAGACAGAGAACGCTGAGCTTGCTGCAAGAAACATTCCTACAGTTAAGACAGAGCTCGTAAATGAGATCAACGTTTTCGATATTCTCAAGTATGATTGCTTAGTATTAAGCAAGGCTGCAGTTGAAAAGATTCAGGAGGTTTACGTATGACAAAGTTTGCACAGGACATCATTCTTACTCCTGTAATTACTGAGAAGTCTACTTCTGAGATTGCAGATGGTAAGTACACATTTAAGGTTGCTAAGACAGCAACAAAGACAGAGATTAAAGAAGCAGTTGAGAAGCTCTTCGGTGTAAAGGTTCTTTCTGTTAACGTAGCTAACTACGACGGAAAGCTTAGAAGACAGCGTTATGCAATCGGTAGAACACCTTCTTACAAGAAGGCTGTTGTAACAATTGCAACTGAGGCTCCAGAGTCAACATACCTCACAAAGGGTGGTAAGGCTACAAAGGCTAACGCAAAGGTTAAGACATCAATCGAAGAGTTCGGCTTCGGTCAGTAAGGAAAAGGAGTGAAGAAAAATGGCAGTTAAAACATTTAATCCTACTTCTCCAGCAGTTCGTCAGATGACTGTAACAGATTATTCTGTTCTTACTAAGAAGGAACCAGAGAAGACACTTCTTGCTACAGCTAAGAAGACAGGTGGTCGTAATTCATATGGCCGCATCACAGTTCGCCACATCGGTGGTGGTAACCGTCGTAAGATCCGTATCATTGACTGGAAGAGAAACAAGGATGGTATCCCTGCAACAGTTACAGCAATTGAGTACGATCCAAACCGTACAGCATTCATCGCTCTTTTGCAGTATGCAGACGGTGAGAAGGCTTACATCATTTGTCCAGCAGAGACAAAGGTTGGCCACAAGATTGTAAGTGGTCCTGATGCAGATATCATGCCAGGTAACGCACTTCCAATCGCTAACATCCCAGTTGGTACAGTAATCCACAACATCGAGCTCAAGCCTGGTAAGGGTGCTCAGATGGTTAGAACAGCTGGTGCTTCAGCTCAGCTCATGGCTAAGGAAGGCGATTACGCACAGGTTCGTCTCCCATCTGGTGAAGTTCGTATGGTATCAATCAAGTGCCGCGCAACAATCGGTTCAATCGGTAACGCTGAGCACGAGAACGTAAACATCGGTAAGGCTGGACGTAAGCGTCACATGGGTGTTCGCCCAACAGTTCGAGGTGTTGTAATGAACCCTTGTGATCACCCACACGGTGGTGGTGAAGGTAAGTCTCCTATCGGTCTTCCAGGTCCTGTTACACCTTGGGGTGTTCCAACACTTGGTAAGAAGACACGTAACAAGAAGAAGGCTTCTAGCAAGTTTATCGTTAAGGGTAGAAAGTAAGGAGGAACGTTTAAATGAGTAGATCAACTAAAAAGGGCTATTTTGTTGAAGACGCCCTCATGAAGAGAATTGTTGCAATGAACGCTGCTAACGAGAAGAAAGTTATCAAGACTTGGTCACGTTCATCTACAATCTTCCCTGAATTCGTTGGACATACAATCGCAGTATATGACGGTCATAAGCATGTTCCAGTTTATATCACTGAGGAAATGACTGGTCATAAGCTTGGTGAGTTCGCACCAACACGTAAGTTTGGTGGTCACGCTGGCGAAAAGTCTGCTAAGGCTCGCTAATTGTGAAGGGAGAAAGAACAGTGGAAAAGATTATTTTGACAAAAGAAAACATCGAGAAGAATCGCGATGAAATTCTTAAGGCTTATGCACAGCCTTCAAAGAAGTTTGCTAAGCTCCCTACTCCTACAAAGAAGCAGAGAAAGATGCTCGGTATGGGCAAGGATCAGGGTATCGCAACAGCTAAGTATATCCGTGTTACTCCAAGAAAGATGAAGATCGTTATCGATCTCATCAAGGATAAGTCCCTCGATGAGGCTTATGCAATTCTTATGTACACACCTAAGGTTGCTTCACCAATCATCGCTAAGGTTCTTAAGTCTGCAGAGGCAAACGCTGTTAACAACAACAATCTCACAAGAGATAACTTGTATGTAGCAGAAGCTTATGCTAATCCAGGTCCAATCCTTAAGCGCTTCATGCCAAGAGCTAGAGGATCAGCTAACAGAATTAACAAGAGAACAAGTCACGTTACTATCGTTCTCAAGGAAAGAGTATAAGGAGGATTTCACATGGGTCAGAAAGTTAATCCCCATGGTTTGCGAGTAGGTGTCATCAAAGAGTGGGACACACGCTGGTATGCCGACAAGAAAACATTCAGCGATTTCCTTTGCGAGGACAAGCAGATTCGTGACTATGTAAAGTGTGCACTTGATAACATCATCAGAGAAGCTGGCAAGAATGCTAAGAAGCCTTTCGAAGATGGTCGTAAGAATATCGCTGGTATCTCAACAATCGAGATCGAGCGTAAGGGTACAGATAAGACAACTATCATTCTCAACGCTTCTAAGCCAGGTTTGGTAATTGGTTCTAAGGGTACAGGTATTGAAGCTCTTAAGGCTGCTCTTAAGAAGAAGTTCAAGAAGGATTTCTTCGTAGAGGTTAAGGAAGTTAAGAACATCGATACAAATTCAACACTCGTTGCTGAGAGCATCGCTGTTCAGCTCGAGAACCGTGTAGCTTTCCGTCGTGCAATGAAGAAGGCTATGACAGCAGCAATGAAGCAGAACATCAAGGGTATCAAGGTTATGTGTTCTGGTCGTCTTAACGGTGCTGAAATCGCTCGTTCAGAGACATATCACGAGGGTACAATTCCTCTCCAGACACTCCGTGCAGATATCGATTATGGTTTTGCAGAGGCAAACACAACTTATGGTCGTATCGGTATTAAGGTATGGATTTATAAGGGTGAGGTTCTTCCTACAAAGAAGAACAATGACGCTAAAGAAGGAGGCGAGAACTAATGTTACTTCCAAAGAGAGTAAAGCACAGAAAGCAGCACCGTGGTCGTTTAACAGGTAAGGCTTCTCGCGGTAATTTCGTAGCATATGGTGATTTCGGTCTTATGGCAACAGAGCCATGCTGGATCAAGTCAAATCAGATTGAGGCTGCTCGTATCGCTATTAACAGATATGTTAAGAGAGGCGGTAAGGTTTGGATCAAGATCTTCCCAGATAAGCCAGTAACAGCTAAGCCAGCTGAGACTCGAATGGGTTCAGGTAAGGGTTCACCAGAGTACTGGGTAGCAGTAGTTAAGCCAGGTCGCGTACTTTTCGAGATCGCTGGCGTAACAGAGGAGCAGGCTAGAGAGGCTATGCGTCTTGCAGGTCATAAGCTCCCATGTAAGGTTAAGTTTGTAAAGAAGGAACAGGAGGTTGCTAACGATGAAAATTGATGATATTCGTTCAAAGTCAAGCGAAGAGCTTCAGAAAGAGTTAGCAGCTCTTAAGGAAGAGCTTTTTAAGCTTCGCTTCCAGCACGCAACAAACCAGCTTGAGAATCCTCAGCAGATCGCTTCTGTTAAGAAGGATATCGCAAGAGTAAAGACAATCATCCGTGAGCAAGAGCTCAAGGCTAACTAAGGGGGATAACGAAAATGGCAGAACGTAACCTCAGAAAGACTAGAGTTGGTCTTGTTTCATCAAACAAGATGGAGAAGACAATCGTTGTTTCTGTTGTAGAGCACGTTAAGCACCCGCTCTACGGTAAGATTATGAAGAGAACTTATAAGCTCAAGGCACACGACGAGAATAACGAGTGTGGCATTGGCGATAAGGTAATGGTAATGGAGACTCGTCCAACATCCAAGGATAAGCGTTGGAGATTGGTTGAGATCATCGAAAAGGCTAAGTAATGCAAGGCTAAAGGAGGAAAAATCAGATGATTCAGGTTGAATCCAGACTTAGAGCTGCCGACAACACAGGTGCTAAGGAGCTTGCCTGCATTAAGGTACTCGGTGGTTCATGGCGTAAATACGCAAACGTAGGTGACGTCATTGTTTGCTCTGTAAAGACTGCTGCTCCTGGTGGCGTAGTTAAGAAGGGTGACGTTGTTCGTGCAGTAGTTGTACGTACAAAGAGAGGCGTTAGAAGAGCAGATGGTTCATACATCAAGTTCGATGAGAACGCTGCAGTTATTATCAAGGAAGACAAGAACCCTAAGGGTACTCGTATCTTTGGACCAATCGCTAGAGAGCTCAGAGATAAGGATTACATGAAGATCTTGTCTCTTGCTCCAGAAGTACTTTAAGGAGGTCGCTTAATATGGCTAATAAGATTCATGTTAAGAAGGACGACAAGGTAGTCGTTATTTCTGGTAATGATGCTGGTACTGTTGGTAAGGTTCTCAAGGTTGACACAAAGAAGAATCGTGTTTACGTTGAAGGCGCTAACATGATTAAGAAGCATCAGAAAGCTAGAACACAGAATGCACCAAGCGGTATTATTGACCGTGAAGGTACAGTAGATGCATCAAACGTTATGCTTATCTGCCCTAAGTGCGGTAAGGCTACACGTGTTGCACACAAGGTAAACGAAGACGGTTCTAAGGATCGTGTTTGCAAGAAGTGCGGTGCTGTTATTGATACTATTAAGAAGGCTAAGGGGGAGTAAGTAGATGTCTAGATTAAAAGATAAGTATACATCTGAAGTTGCACCAGCTTTGAAGGAGACATTCAAGTACTCTTCAACAATGCAGATCCCTAAGATTGAGAAGATCATCCTCAACATGGGTGTTGGTGAAGTTAAGGATAACCCTAAGGCACTTGACAACGCTATGCGTGATATGGGAATTATTGCTGGTCAGAAGCCAGTTGCTACAACAGCTCGTAAGTCTGTTGCTGCATTTAAGCTTCGTGAGGGCATGAAGATTGGTTGTAAGGTAACTCTCCGTGGTGAGAACATGTACAACTTCCTCGATAAGCTCATCAGCATCTCACTCCCACGTGTACGTGACTTCCGTGGTATCAGCCCTAACTCATTCGATGGTCATGGTAACTATGCTATGGGTGTTAAGGAGCAGCTCATGTTCCCTGAAATCGATTACGATAAGATCGATAAGATTCGTGGTATGGATATTATTATCGTTACAACGGCTAACACAGACGAAGAGGCTTTCGAGCTTCTTAAGCTCATGGGTATGCCGTTCCACAAGTGATTAGGAGGATTTAACAATGGCAAAAAAGTCAATGATTTTGAAGGCACAGAAGGCTCCTAAGCATCCAACACAGCAGCACAATCGTTGTAAGCTTTGTGGACGTCCACATTCTTACATGCGTAAGTATGGTATTTGCCGTCTTTGTTTCCGTGATTTGGCATATAAGGGTCAGATCCCAGGCGTTAAGAAGGCAAGCTGGTAATTTAGAAGCATTATAGGAGGAATAAATATTATGCAGATTACAGATGCAATTGCAGATATGCTTACAAGAATCCGTAATGCAGGAACAGCAGGACATCCAACAGTAATGGTTCCAGCTTCTAACATCAAGAAGGCTATTGCTCAGATCTTGTTGGACGAAGGCTACATTACAGCTTTCCAGTGCATTGAGGACAATAAGCAGGGAATGATTAAGATTACACTTAAGTACGCTGGTCGTAAGCCAGTTATCTCTGGTATTACAAGAATTTCTAAGCCAGGTCTCCGTACATATGCTGATAAGGAGAACCTCCCTAAGGTATTGGGTGGTCTCGGTATCGCTATCGTATCAACATCTAAGGGTGTTATGACTGACAAGAAGGCTAGAGAGCTTGGTGTAGGTGGCGAGGTTCTCGCATACGTTTGGTAATCAATATTGATTATATAAAACTCTGAAAAGCGCAAAGGCACACGACATATGTGCCTCGCGCGTAATCTAAAGAGCAGGAGGAAATAAATTATGTCTAGAATTGGTAGAATGCCAATCGCGATTCCAGCTGGAGTCGAAGTTAAGCTTGATGGCAATCACTTAACAGTTAAGGGTAAGTCAACTCTTGAGATGGATGTACATCCAAACATGATTGTTAAGATTGATGGCGCAGTTATCACAGTTGAAAGACCTAATGATGACAAGCAGAACAGAGCCCTTCACGGTCTCACACGTTCTTTGATCAACAACATGGTTATCGGTGTTTCTGAGGGTTTCAGCAAGACACTCGAAATCAATGGTGTAGGTTACAAGGCAACAAAGCAGGGTAACAAGGTAGTATTCAACCTCGGTTATTCACATCCAATCGAGATGGTTGAGCCAGAGGGAATTACTCTTGAAGTACCTGACAACCAGAAGATCATCGTTAAGGGTGCTGATAAGCAGCTCGTTGGCGAGACAGCAGCAAAGATCCGTTCATTCAGACTTCCTGATGCATATAAGGGCAAGGGTATCAAGTATGATACAGAGCACCTTAGAATCAAGGAAGGTAAGACTGGCGCTAAGAAGTAATAGGAGGTGTAGTTAAATGATTAACAAAGTTAATAAGAACGAGATTCGTAAGAGAAAGCACCTTCGTGTAAGAAAGAAGATCAGCGGTACAGCTGAGTGCCCACGTTTGTGCGTATTCAGATCAAACGCTAACATCTACGCTCAGGTTATTGATGACGTAGCTGGTGTAACACTTGTTAGTGCTTCATCTCTTGATAAGGAAATTGCTGGTAACGGCGGTAACAAGGAAGCAGCTGCTTCTGTAGGTAAGCTCGTTGCAGAGCGTGCAATCGCTAAGAACATTAATGAAGTTGTTTTCGATCGTGGTGGTTATGTATATCACGGACGTGTAGCAGCTTTGGCTGAGGCAGCTCGTGAAGCTGGTCTCTCATTCTAATCAGGAGGAAATATAATATGGGTTTTGATTCTACAAACATGGAATTAACTGAAAAGGTTATCCATATCAGACGTGTTTCCAAGACTGTTAAGGGTGGTAGAAACATGCGCTTCGCAGCACTCGTAATCGTTGGTGATGGAAACGGTCACGTTGGTAAGGGTATTGGTAAGGCTGCTGAGGTACCAGACGCTATTCGTAAGGGTATCGAAGAGGCTAAGAAGAACATCATTACTATCCCAGTAGTAAATGGTACAATCCCACACGAGACAGTAGGTATCTATGGTGCAGGTAAGATCGTTATGAAGCCTGCTGCAAACGGTACTGGTATCATCGCTGGTGGTCCAGTTCGTTCAGTATGTGAGCTTGCTGGTATCACAGATATTCGTACAAAGTCTCTTGGTACAAACAATCCAAACAACATGGTTAATGCCACATTGGCAGGTCTTGAAGGCCTTAAGTCAATCGAAGAGGTTGCTCGTCTCCGTGGTAAGTCCATTGAAGAAATTCGTTAAGGAGGGCTCTTATCATGGCAAACTTGAAAATTACTTTGGTAAAGAGTACCAACAAAGCTACAAAGGTACAGGCAGCAACTGTTGCAGCACTTGGTCTTAAGAAGATTGGCCAGTCTGTAGAGAAGGCTGACAATTCTGCAATGCGCGGAATGGTTAAGAGAGTTGCTCACCTTGTAACTTGTGAAGAAGTTTAATGGAGGTACAGATTAATGAAGCTCAACGAAATGACTTCTAGCAACAATGCTGCTGCATATCGTAAGGGCCGTGGTGCTGGTTCTGGTAACGGAAAGACAGCTGGCCGTGGTCACAAGGGTCAGAACGCTCGTTCTGGCGGTGGTGTTCGCCCAGGTTTCGAAGGTGGACAGATGCCTCTTTACAGACGTATGCCTAAGAGAGGTTTTAACAATAAGCGTTTCGCTCCTCAGTATATTGAGGTTAACGTAAGTGATCTTGAGAAGTTTGTAGACGGTGCTGAGGTAACAGCTGAGATTTTGGCTGCTGCTGGTATCATCTCACTTCCAAAGGTTAACGACGGCATTAAGATTCTCGGTAATGGCGAGCTCACAAAGAAGTTGACTGTTAAGGCAACTAAGTTTACAGCTTCTGCTAAAGAGAAAATTGAAAAGGCTGGTGGAACGGCAGAGGAGGTTTGATCATGAAAGGTATGTTCGACACCTTGATCAATGCATTCAAATTGCCGGAATTACGTAAGAAGATTCTTTTCACAATCTTTATCCTTGTGATATATCAGATTGGTGGATTGATTCCTGCTCCAGGACTTGATAGAGAGGTTTTCACAAACCTCGTACAGAACTGGGGTCAGCTTGGTAGCATGATGGATATCATCTCTGGTGGTGGTTTATTCTCAGCAACAATCTTTGCTATGGGTATTACTCCATACATCAACTCTTCCATCATCATCCAGCTTCTTACTGTAGTGTTCCCATCTCTTCAGGAGATGTCAAAAGATGGTGAAGCTGGTAAGAAGAAGATGCAGAAAATCGTTAGATTTACTGCTATCGGACTTGCTCTTGTTCAGGCTAGCATGTTCACATGGACTACTAGATCTGCAATGACAGGTACACTTCCAAAGCCACTTAACGCTATCTTGATTGCAATTTCTTTTACTGCTGGTACATGTATCATCGTATGGCTCGGTGAGCGTATCAATGAGAAGGGTATCGGTAACGGTGTATCATTAATGATCTTCACTGGTATCGTTACAAGACTTCCAAGAATGGCTAGCGAAGCTTATACAAACGCTGCAACTATCAGTGGAAAAATTAGCAATAATGTTCTTGGTATTATAGTTGGTGTTCTTATCTTCGTTGCAATTGCATTTGTTGCACTAGCAATCATCGTATTCGTACTCTTCGTACAGAATGCTGAGAGAAGAATTCCAGTACAGTATTCAAAGAAGACTGTTGGACGTAAGCTTTATGGTGGACAGAGTTCATACATCCCAATTAAGGTTAACCAGTCCGGCGTTATGCCAGTTATCTTCTCAATGTCAATCTTGTCATTGCCTAACATGATCGGTACATTGTTCCTTGCAAAGTACGATAATGTAGTAGCTAACTGGTTTAGAAATTTCGGTACAAGTCCTTTCTACTATGTATTCGATTTCATTTTGATCATCGCTTTCACATTCTTCTACTCACTCATCCAGTTTAATCCTGGTGAGATTTCTAACAGTATTCAGAAGAATGGTGGCTTTATCCCAGGTATTCGTCCTGGTAAGCCAACAAAGGAGTACATTGCTAAGACAGCAAGTCGCTTGAACTGGATTGATGGTTTGTTCCTTGCATTCATCGTTCTCGTTCCTACACTTGTAGCTAGCGCTCTTAAGATTAACGGCGTATGGTTCGTAGGTACTTCTGTACTTATCCTTACAGGTGTTGCTAACGATCTCGTAACACAGATTGAGAGCCAGCTTGTAACAAGAAATTACAGAGGCTTCCTTGATTAATTAATAATCAGTAATATTAGAGCCCCTTTTCCTTATGGAAATAGGGGCTTTTAATATGTCTTGAATTAATGTGTGTATAATGTATTAATCTCGAAAACAAACTCGAGAACTCATATGGAATAGGAGATATTAAAGATAATGAGAAAGTTTTTGCAGTTACTACCATTAATATTATTTCCTTATATGTACATGATTGTTTTCGCAGTAGTCATGATGTTAGGGAACTATACAGATGTAATTAATGAAGGTGTATCGAGATTTCTAGATCAATATGGATTACTTTTGATTTTAGCTACAATAGTAGTTAGTAACACTTGGTCGTTTGTAATCGCAATTGTAAATTCATTAAGTGCTAGTAAAGGAAAGATTGATGTAAGAAAGGCATGCTATTGGAATATGCTTATTAAGCTAATTCAGATACCAGCTTACATAATCAATTTTATTATCGGATTATTTTCATTTGCGTTAAGTGTGTGGGGAGTAGGTTTTCTAATATGGGTAGTAATTGTTGATTTACTCACTATTTTCTATACTGGAATAAACGCTATTGGAGCATGTGTTGCCAGTAGTAAACAGAAAGTTTGGCCTAAGCGGGTCACAGTTTTATTTGGTTTTTTGAATTTCATTTATTGTGTGGATGTTTGCGTAGCGATAGTAATGTACGTAAAAACTAGATATACCAAGCAAATTAGTGATTGAAATGTATATAAAAGTGGTGAAAATATTGACGAATGAGTTTATAATAGGTACGTTCTAAAAGAACGCTAATATTTAGAAATGGAAGTGAATATATTATGAAGTTAATTATTTTGGGCGCACCTGGTTCAGGTAAGGGCACATCAGCTACATATTTTAGAGAGAAGTACAATCTTGCTCACATCTCAACAGGAGATATCTTCAGAGCAAACATTAAGGGTGGTACTCCACTTGGTATTGAGGCTAAGACATATATCGATGCTGGTAAGCTCGTTCCAGATTCAGTAACAATCAACATGGTTGCTGACAGACTTAAGGAAGATGATTGCAAGAAGGGTTACATCCTTGATGGTTTCCCACGTACAATCGCTCAGGCAGAGGCTCTCGATGAGATGCTCGCTAAGAACGGTGAAGCAATTGATGCAGTTCTTTCAATCGTTGTTGCAGATGAGACAATTAAGGGTCGTGTATCTGGCAGACGTGTATGCGAGAAGTGCGGTGAGAGCTACAACGTAACATTCCGTCCTACAAAGGTTGAGGGTGTATGCGATTCTTGTGGTGGTAACGTTGTTCAGAGAGATGACGATAAGCCAGAGACAGTTGAAGCTAGACTTAAGACATACTACGCTAACACACAGCCACTTATCGATTTCTACGATAAGAAGGGTATCATCATTGAAGGTGATAACAATAATGATCCTGCAGTTTGCCGTGAGCAGCTCGAAGCAGGCCTTAAGGCTAAGAACCTTATCTAAGATTATCGAGGTGACTTAATGATCGAGATTTTGTCAGATTATGAGTTAGATAAAATGCGCGAGGCTGGTAAGGTCGTTGCAAAAATTCTCGTTAAGCTAGGGGAAGAGATTAAGCCAGGCATGAGTACACAGGATCTTGATGATATTGCAATGGCAATCATCAAAGAAGCTGGCGGTTCAGCACCTTGTATAGGTTACGGTAATCCACCTTTTCCAGCAGCTATTTGTACATCAATCAACGATGAAGTAGTTCACGGAATTCCTTCAAAGAAGAGAATTATCAGAGATGGCGACATCGTAACATGCGACGTAGTTGCAGAACTTAATGGTTATAATGCCGATGCTGCTAGAACTTACTTGGTTGGTAATGTTCCTGAGCAGACAAGACTTCTTGTAGAGAGAACAAAGCAGAGTTTCTTCGAAGGTTATAAGAAGATTGAGATAGGAAATAGAATTGGTGATGTTAGTAGCGCAGTTCAGGCATATGCTGAGTCATTTGGATATGGCGTAATCAGAGATTTGACTGGACATGGAATTGGTAAGAGCATGCACCAGGATCCAGATGTTCCTAACTTTGGTAAAGCTGGGCGTGGACCTAGAATTCAGAAGGGAATGGCATTCTGCCTTGAACCGATGATTGCAATGGGAACACACCGAGTAGCAATCGAAGATGACGGCTGGACAATAGTTACATACGATGGCGCTCCAGCAGCACATTACGAGAACACAATTATCATTACAGAAAACGGACCAGAAATGACAACAATCGAGGAGGTTTTAAATGGCTAAAGAGGATGTAATTGAAGTAGAGGGTACAGTAGTTGATGCACTTCCAGGTGCAATGTTTAAGGTACAGCTTGCAAATGGACATGTTGTTCTTGCACATATCTCAGGTAAGCTTCGTCAGAACTACATTAAGATTATCCCTGGCGACAAGGTTACAATGGAGCTTTCACCATATGATTTGACACGTGGTCGTATCACATGGAGAGCAAAGAGCTAATAGAATTTAGTTAGTAAGTTACGATACCATCCGAATTAAATTCGGGTGGTATTTTTATGTCTGTTTTCGCGAAGGTCTCGAAAACAAACTAAGCCTCATTTTGTCTTGACAAACTGGCTCACACAAAGTATTCTAAACAGGCTTGAAACAAAGCATTTCCAGGTCGTGCAATGTGCTCAGACCCTCTAGTGAATATAGGTTGAAATTTATTCAACTTTTTAGAAAAAGTCCTTGCAAATTTCAAAAAAACTGATATTATAGTATGGCATGCGCCTGTGTGGGCGTATAGTTTGCGTTATCAAATTGCAGGAGGTTACTAAATGAAGGTTAGACCATCAGTAAAACCAATGTGCGAGAAGTGCAAGGTTATTCGTCGTAATGGTAAAGTTATGATCATTTGCTCCGATCCTAAGCATAAGCAGAAGCAGGGCTAAGGATAAGAGAATACCGACTGTGAATAGATTTAGCCCTATTCGAATTACGTTGGTGACGAAGGTTTCAAGAAGAAACAAAAACAAGTATTTAGAATATTACACGTCTTGTAGGGGCGGCTGCTTTCCTAACCCGAAAGATCCTTACGCCGCGTGTCGTATATAAATAATTAACATTTTACTGTTCAAATGGAGGTACAGAAATGGCTCGTATTGCCGGTGTTGATTTGCCGAATGACAAGAGACTCGAGATTGCTCTTACATACATTTACGGCATTGGTAAGACAAATGCAGCTAGTATCCTTAAGGAAACTGGCATTAACCCTGACACAAGAGTAAAGGATCTCACAGAGGATGAAGTTGCTCAGATTCGTGATCAGATTGAAAACAACTACACAGTAGAGGGTGACCTTAAGAGAGAGGTTGCGCTCAATATTAAGCGTTTACAGGAAATCGGATGCTTCCGTGGCCGTCGTCACAGAAATAAGCTCCCAGTTAGAGGTCAGCGTACAAAGACTAATGCTCGTACTCGTAAGGGTCCAAAGCGTACAGTTGCTGGCAAGAAGAAGTAATAGGGAGGTAAGAAGTAATGGCAAAGGCAGTTAAGAAGGCCGCAGTTAGACCTAAGAAGCGTGAGCGTAAGAATATTGACAAGGGTCAGGCTCATATTCACGCTACATTTAACAACACAATCGTTACAATTACAGATACTCAGGGAAATGCTATTTCTTGGGCTTCAGCAGGTGAGATGGGTATGCGTGGTTCACGTAAGGGAACACCATTCGCAGCTCAGATGGCATCTGAAGAAGCTGCTAAGAAGGCAGTTGATCATGGTATGCGCACAGTTGAGGTTTTCGTTAAGGGACCTGGTTCAGGACGTGAGTCTGCTGTACGTGCGCTCGCAACAGCTGGTCTTGAAGTAACAATGATTAAGGATGTTACTCCAGTTCCACACAATGGTTGCCGTCCACCAAAGAGAAGAAGAGTATAATTTTAGGAGGGTTTAATAAATGGCTAGATATACTGACGCAGCATGTCGTCTCTGTAGAAGAGAAGGCGTTAAGCTCTTCCTTAAGGGTGAGAGATGCTATTCAGATAAGTGTGCACTTACTAGAAGACACAAGGCTCCTGGTGTACACGATAATTCAAGAAAGAAGATTTCAGAGTACGGTACTCAGCTCCGTGAGAAGCAGAAGACAAAGAGATTCTACGGCGTATTGGAGAAGCAGTTCCGTAACACATTCGAAAAGGCTGAGCGTATGCAGGGCAAGACTGGTGAAAACCTCTTGAAGCTCCTCGAGCTCCGTTTCGATAACGTAGTATACAGAATGGGTTTTGCACAGTCACGTGCACAGGCTAGACAGCTTGTAACACATGCTCACTTCACACTTAACGGTAAGAAGGCAAACATCCCATCAATGATTCTCAAGGCAGGCGATGAGATTGCAGTAGCTGAAGGCTCAAAGAAGTCTGTTGTATTTGAGAAGGTAGCAGATCATACAGTACCAGCTTGGCTCTCTGTTGATGCAGAAGCTTTGAAGGGTAAGATTGCAACAGCTCCAGAGCGTGCAGACGTTGATCTCGTAGATTTGAAGGAAACATTGATCGTCGAGTTGTATTCAAAGTAATAACTACTGATTTTATTAATTTAGTAGCTTAATGATTGAATATAACAGAGAGCGGAAAGCCTACAGGAGGAAATAAATGTTAGAAATTTTAAAACCAACAGTTGAATGTGCTGAGAAAAGCAATGACGGTTCCTACGGCAAATATGTTATAGCTCCACTTGAGCGTGGTTATGGTACAACACTTGGTAACTCACTTCGTCGCGTATTACTTTCATCACTCACAGGTGCTGCTGTTACTTCAATTCGTATTGATGAAGTTTACCATGAGTTCTCAACAGTTCCTGGTCTCATCGAAGATATGACAGAGATTATCCTCAACATCAAGGGTATTCGTTGTAAGCTTAAGTCAGACACTGACAGAACAGTTTGCATCAGCATCGCTGAAGGCAAGACTGGTGTTATTACTGCTGGCGACATCTGCCATGGTGATGAAGTTGAAATCTTGAACAAGGATCATGTTATTGCAACACTCAATGGTTCTCACAAGGTATACATGGAGTTCACAATCAATGCAGGTCGTGGTTATAACACAGCTGAGCAGAACAAGACTGATGGTCAGCCAATCGGCGTAATCGCTATTGACTCTATCTTTACACCTGTAAAGAAGGCTAACTACAAGATTGAGAACACTCGTGTTGGCGAGCGTACAGATTACGATAGTCTTACTCTTGAAGTATGGACAGACGGAACTGTAAAGGTTGATGAGGCTCTCTCATCAGCAGCTTCAATTCTTGTTGATCACTTGAGCCTCTTTAAGTCACTTACAGAGACAACATGTGGTCCAAGCTTTACAACAATCGATGATCAGAGTGAGAAGAATTCAAAGCTCAATACAATTATCGAAGAACTTGACTTCTCAGTTCGTACATATAACTGTCTCAAGAGAGCAGCTATCAACACAATCGGTGACTTGGTAGCTCGTTCAGAGGATGACATGATGAAGGTACGTAACCTTGGTAAGAAGTCACTTGACGAAGTTATTGCAAAACTTGCAGAGATGGATTTGTCTCTTGCAGATACTGAAGAATAATTTAGGGAGGACATCACGATGCCTAATAGAAAACTCGGTCGTGCATCAGATCAGCGTACAGCTATCTTGAGAAACATGACAACGGCATTTGTTATTAACGGCAAGGTTGAGACAACTGTTGCTCGTGCTAAGGAAATCGCTGCTATCACAGAGAAGCTCGTTTCTATGGCTATTAAGGAAAAAGATAACTATACAACTAAGGAAGTTACTGTATCAGCTGCAAAGCTCGATGCAAAGGGTAACAAGGTTCTCGTAACAAAGGAATCTAAGAACGGTAAGAAGTACGAAGTTGTTGATCGTGAGATCAAGACAAAGACAGTTCAGGTAGATGCACCTTCACGTCTTGCAGCTCGTAAGGAGATTATGTACTGGCTCCACAAGAGTCATGATTCAGAGGGTAACACAATTAACCCAGTTAATAAGGTATTCGATGAAATCGCTCCTAAGTACGCTGGCAAGCAGGGTGGTTATACAAGAATCATCAGACTTGGCGCTCGTAGAGGTGACGGTTCTGAAATGGCTATTCTTGAGTTCGTATAATTTCTACTCAATAGTTTATTGAATTTATCCGAGGGATGGTTTATGCCATCCCTCGTTCTATTTCTAAGGAATTTTTCTATATCTTGTAAGAAAGGAGATACATATGTCAGATAATGATTGCGTTGTTGAAGCATCTAACATCAAGTTCGCATATGAGAGCGATGATGCTGTTAAGTATGTTTTAAAAGATGTATCTCTCAATCTTAAGAGAGGTTCATATGTATCTTTACTTGGAAGAAATGGTTCTGGTAAATCCACATTTTCCAAGCTTGTTGATGTGCTTGAGCTTCCTGAAGACGGGCAGATCAAGGTGTTTGGAATTGTAACTAGCGATGAGTCTAGGTATATGGACATCAGACGTAGGACGGGATGTGTTTTCCAGAATCCTGACAATCAGATTGTTGGAACTACTGTCGAAGAAGATGTAGCTTTTGGACCAGAGAACCTAGGTGTACCTAATCCTGAACTTAGAGAGCGTGTTGATAGTGCGTTAAAGTACGTAGGTCTTTATGATTTACGCAATCGTCAGACAGCCAATCTTTCTGGCGGACAGAAGCAAAAGCTCGCTATAGCAGGCATTCTTGCGATGAAGCCAGAGCTTCTCTTATTAGACGAAGCTACAGCTATGCTCGATCCTGTAAGTAGAGAAGAGTTTTTAACTCTAGTTGAAAGATTAATTAAAGACGAGAATATCACAGTTCTTACTATCACTCATGATATGTCAGAAGCTGATAGAACTGACTATGTATATATCATGGAAAATGGTAGGATTATCGACCAGGGTAAGCCTCAAGATGTATTAACTAACGTTCCAAAGATTAAGGAATGTGGACTTGATGCGCCAATATATTCCAAGCTTGTATATAGATTAAGTACTCTAACTAATACTCCATATGAGGAAGATGAGATAAAGTCCTTTGATGGAATGCTTCGTTATGTGACAAAGAATTATAACCCACGAGACATTAAGCTTATTAATGACCGTAAGGAGCAGGAAAACAAAGTCTTCTCTGTATCCAATATTACTTACTACTATGATAAGGATCTTTGCGCTCTTAATAATGTGTCACTTGATGTGTACAAGGGTGAACTTCTAGCTATTGTAGGTAGAAGTGGTTGTGGTAAGACAACATTGATATCTCATTTCAATGGAATAATCAGACCAGAAGGCGAAGGTAACGTTGAGTTCTTTGACGGTGAGAAGGTATATACAACAAGGAAAAAAGGCGATATCAAGATGATCCGCCAAAAGGTAGGTCTTGTTTTCCAGTACCCTGAATATCAATTATTTGAAGAGACTGTATATAAAGATATCTGTTATGGACCAATGAAGATGGGTATGCCAGAAGATGAGATGAAGAAATCTGTGCTTGCAGCTGTAGAAGCAGTTGGACTAGATGATTCTGTACTCGATAAGAGCCCATTTGAATTATCAGGTGGTCAGCAGCGCCGTGTAGCAATGGCTGGTGTCCTTGCTATGAAGCCAGAAGTATTAGTCCTTGATGAGCCAGCTGCTGGACTAGATCCTGCTGGTCGTAAAGACATGTTCGATATGATTAGAAACCTTAAGAGAAAGGGTACAACAATTATCCTTGTAACACATAATATGGATGAGGCATATGCTAATTCGGATAGAATTTGTGTAATCAAGAGTGGTTCATTAATGACTGTATCTAATCCACAGGAATTATTTGAAGATAAGGCTAAACTAGAGAAGATGGAGATTGCAATTCCACCTTTAGTTGATATGTTGGAGAAAATCTCTGATGCACTTAAGCTTAGTGATGAGGATAGAAGAAAGCTACTAAGAGCTACAAATGTTTCTGAAGCAGCTATTCTGATAGGAGGTCAAGATGCTTAAAGATGTAAGTATAGGCCGCTACTATCAGGGTAATTCGATACTCCATAAGACTGACCCGCGAATTAAGGTTATCTTGTTCGTGGCATATATGGTGACAGTCTTCTTTATCACTAAGATTCCTACAGTAGCTGCACTTTTATTATCTACGATAGTGATAATAATTATGGGAAGATTACCTTTGAAGGTTGTCTGGAACAGTGTAAAACCAATACTACCAATTGCATTCTTCATATTTGCGATTAATGCGCTAACTATTAAAGAAGGTAATGCATTATGGAAATTATGGAAGTTCACTGTAACTGATGAAGGCTTAATGAAGGCTTTCCTAATGAGTTTTAGATTGTTAATGCTTATTTTGATAACAAGTATCCTATTAACATTAACAACAACACCTCTTAAGTTATCTGATGCACTCGAGAAGCTTTTCTCACCACTTAAGGTATTTAAGGCTCCAGTTCATGAGATGGCAATGATGATGTCTATCGCATTAAGATTTATTCCAACTCTTACAGATGAGACAGATAAAATCATGAAGGCGCAGGTATCAAGAGGCGCGGACTATGATACAGGAAGTATCCTAAACAGATTAAAAGGTTATATCACAGTGCTAATCCCATTGTTTATTTCTAGCTTTAGAAGAGCAGAAGAATTGGCAATTGCGATGGAAGCAAGGTGTTATAGCGGAGGTACTGGTAGAACAAAACTTAATCCACTTAAGATTACGGGCAAAGATATCTTGGTATTAGTGTTTCTAACAATCCTCGCAGCAAGCATAATTGCAGTAGAAAAGCTTATTTAACTCATTGAGAATTCAATTATGCGTGTGATAGAATGATAAAGCAAATTATTATGTTAAAAGGCAGGCAGTAATATGGCTTATTATGTAGGTATTGACCTTGGTGGTACAAACATCAAGGCAGGTATTGTCACAGAGAGCGGTGAGATGCTTAACAAAGACAGCATCAAGACACACGCTGAGCGTCCAATGGAAGAGATTATCGCTGATATGGGTAAGCTCGCACTTAAGGTAATCCAGGATGCTAATCTTTCACTTGATCAGGTAGATGCTATTGGTATCGGCTCACCAGGAACACCAGATAATGTTGCTGGCGTACTCGTATACTCTAATAACCTCCCATTCAACATGGCTCCAATGAGAAAGCTCATCAGAGAAGTTGTTGATCTTCCTGTATATATTGATAACGATGCTAACTGTGCAGGTATGGCTGAGGCTGTAGCTGGTGCAGCTAAGGGTACAAAGGATTCTGTTACAATCACACTTGGTACTGGTGTAGGTGCTGGTGTTATCGCTAGTGGAAGAATTTATTCAGGTTTTAATCAGGCTGGTTCAGAGTTTGGTCACCACGTAATCGTATCTGGTGGTCAGCAGTGCTCATGCGGACGTAAGGGTTGTTTCGAAGCTTACGGTTCAGCATCTGCTCTTATCAGAATGACAAAGGAAGCAGCTGAGGCTAATCCAGATTCTAAGCTCAACGATGTAATCGCATCTGAGGGTAAGGTTAATGCTAAGATTGCATTCATGGCAATGCGTCTCGGTGATGAAGTTGCTAAGAATGTAGTAGAGATGTACACAGACTATCTCGCTGATGGTCTTGCTAATGCTATCAACACATTTATGCCAGAAGTACTCGTAATCGGTGGTGGTGTATGTAACGAAGGTGATCCACTTCTTATCCCACTTCGTGAGAAGACTCTTTCACGTCCTTACTTTGGACCTGGTGTAAAGAAGACACGTATCGAACTCGCTCAGATGGGTAATGATGCTGGTATCGTTGGTGCTGCAATGATGGCAAAGTCTTGTGTTGACGATAAGTTGCAGGGCTAATACTAATGACAAAAGTAGCGCTCGTTTGTGAATACGATGGAACTGACTTTGTAGGATTCCAGATTCAGAATAATGGTCGCTCAGTAGAGGGCACTCTTGAGGAGGCTTTATCTACACTTTATAAAACAAACATTGATGTTCAGGGATGTTCCAGAACTGACTCAGGTGTTCACGCTCGTGGACACGTGAGTTCTCTGGATGTCCCTTTTATTATTCCAGAAGATCGTCTCCCAGCGGCGATTAATGTATTTCTTCCTGAAGACTTAGCTGTAACTAAGGCTATCTACACGAAGGAGGAGTTCAATGCCAGATTTGATTCACTAGGTAAGCGATATATCTATAGGATTTATAGTTCACCAATTCGTAAGCCGCTTATCGATAGGTACGCTTATCACGTGACATATAAGCTCGACCTTGATGCTATGAACAAAGCAGCGATGGCTTTTGCTGGCGAACATGATTTCAAGGCTTTCTGTGCGTCAGGCGGTAGTCAGGTTACTACTGTTCGAAAACTATTTAACGTGCATGTTTTCGAGAAGGACGGATTATTCGAGATAGTTGTCCAAGGCGAGGCGTTCCTATATAACATGGTGCGTATTATTGCTGGAACTTTGCTCGAAGTAGGCACTGGACGAATTGATCCTGATAGCGTAAAAGACATAATCGCATCTGGTGACAGGGCACGTGCTGGTCGAACACTTCCAGCTAAGGGATTGACCCTCGAGGAAGTATATTATAATTGGGAAGAGGTTACAAAATAGAATATTTTATTTTGTATATAGCAAAGTTTAAGACTTGTTTAAGATTAGCCTGTGATTATTGAAAGGCATATCCTTATAATCTATAATTTCTTTGACACTTAGAAGTTCAGCATAAGGCGAACTCTGCGTGTAAGTTAGTATTATGGAAGGAGTGGGGATTATGATTATTCCAATGTGGCTATTCTGGCTCATCTTAATGGTTGTTTTCCTTATTTTGGAATCACTCACGATGGGTTTATCTACAGTTTGGTGTGCCGTTGGTTGCTTAGTATCAGCTATCTTGGCAGCATTCGAAGTAGACGTCTGGATCCAGATTGTGGCAATGGTTGTTGTTTCTCTTGCGCTCTTTATAATGTTTATCGTTTGGATTAAGCCAAACATGAAAGATTTTAATAAGCTCAATATTGAACCAACAAATGCCGATCGCTTCATCGGTAAAGAAGGTGTCGTAATTGAAGACATTGACTCAGTTGAACTCAAAGGTCAGGTTAAGGTATTAGGCCAGGTATGGAGTGCAGTTGCTGATCATAACATTGCAGCAGGTTCGCACGTTAGAGTTAAGTCCATTCAGGGCGTAAGATTAGAAGTAGAAATTATCTAATTAATTAAAGGTATATATAGGAGGAAAAAATTATGCCAGAAGAAGTACTAATTGTAGTTGGTATTATTGTTGCAATCGTTGTAGTTCTTGCACTTGCAAACATCAAGGTTGTACCACAGGCTACAACAAAGATTATTGAAAGATTTGGTGCTTACCATAAGACATGGGACACAGGTATCCACATCAAGATGCCATTCATTGATAGAGTTGCTAAGACAATCTCTCTTAAGGAAAAGGTTGCAGACTTTGCACCACAGGCCGTTATCACAAAAGATAACGTAACAATGCAGATTGATACAGTTGTTTTCTATCAGATCGTAGATCCAAAGCTCTACACATATGGTATTGAGCGTCCAATTCTCGCTATTGAGAACCTTTCTGCAACAACACTTCGTAACATCATCGGTGATCTCGAACTCGACCAGACACTCACAAGCCGTGACATCATCAACACAAAGATGAGAGCTATTCTTGATGAGGCAACAGATCCATGGGGTATCAAGGTTAACCGAGTAGAGCTCAAGAACATCATGCCACCACGTGAGATTCAGAATGCGATGGAGAAGCAGATGAAGGCTGAGCGTGAAAAGAGAGAAGCTATTCTCGTTGCTGAAGGTAAGAAAGAGTCAGCAATTCGTGAGGCTGAAGGTGAGAAGGAAGCTGCTATCCTCAGAGCTGAGGCTAAGAAGGAAGCTGCTATTCGTGAGGCTGAAGGTCAGGCTCAGGCTATCCTCGCAGTACAGGAAGCTACAGCTAAGGGTCTCCAGATGATTAAGGATGTTGGAGCTGATGATGGTCTTGTTAAGATTAAGGCTCTTGAGGCATTCACTAAGGCTGCTGATGGTAAGGCTACAAAGATCATTATTCCATCAGAAATTCAGGGTCTTGCAGGTCTTGCAACATCACTTAAGGAAATTGCTGCTGACGATAAGAAGGCTTAATAGCTGACATAAGTCAAACAATAAATGATTAGTAAAACTCCAGTTTGTCTGATATACTTTCAGATAGCTGGAGTTTTTTATGTGACGACAGTGTTTTCGATGAATTCAAATATAAGGAGATACAAATATGGCAAATCCAATCGTAGACATTAAGATTAAGGATAGCGGCATCATCAAGGTAGAGCTCTACCCAGAGATCGCTCCTATCTCAGTTGAGAACTTTTTGAAGCTTGTTAACCAGGGTTTCTATAATGGACTTATTTTCCACCGCGTTATTAAGGGTTTCATGATCCAGGGTGGTTGCCCACAGGGTACAGGTATGGGTGGTCCAGGATGGACAATCAAGGGCGAGTTCGCTTCTAACGGCGTTAAGAATGACCTTAAGCATGAGCGTGGTGTTCTTTCAATGGCAAGAGCTATGGATAAGAACTCAGGTGGTAGCCAGTTCTTCATTATGCACAAGGATGCTCCACACCTTGATGGTGATTATGCTGCTTTCGGTAAGGTAATCGAGGGTATGGATATCGTTGATGCTATCGCTTCTACAAGAGTTGATAAGTGGAACGACAGACCATACGAGGATCAGGTTATCGAGTCTATGACTGTTGAGGCTTAATCTAGAGGTCTATAAGTAACTAATTAGTAATTAAAGGCTGGTTTCTTATAAGGAAACTGGCCTTTTTATCTAAAGTGAAATTAACGGAGAATACTGTAGGATATTGGCGATTTGAGGCAATTCTTACAAAAAGTAGAGAAAACGTTTGACTTTTAGTTAAATGCCTTATATAATTTACAAGCTATTTATTGAAATGGGCTTATTATGCGTATTTGCGTAGATGAGTTGAATAATAAACATACATATGGAGGTATAAACATATGAAGATGACATATCAGCCAAAGAAGAGACAGAGATCAAAGGTACACGGTTTCCGTGCAAGAATGGCTACAAAGAGCGGCCGTGATGTTCTCAAGAGAAGAAGATTAAAGGGAAGAAAGAGTCTTGCAGCTTAAGGATCACGCCCTAGTGGTCCTTTCTTTTTAATATGCGAAGTTGAGGTGAGGTTGCCGTGAAGGTTATCACATTGCGTTATAATTATGAGTTTTCACGAGTTTATAAACGCGGACGCTTCGCTGTTGGGAGATATCTGTCAGTACACTGTTTTAAGAGACCAGTAGGTCTCAAGCACAATACTACGACTATACCCGCTAACATTAACAGAATCGGCTTTTGCGCGAATAAGAAGCAACTAGGCGCTGTTGGCAGGAATAGAGCGAAGAGATTAATGAGAGAAGCTTATTATCAGGTCGCTTCTGATATATCGATTGGTAACGATATTGTTTTTACTCTTAAGACCTGTGAGAACTTGCCTACTTATTATGATATCGAACATGATATGAATAAGTTGCTTGGTAGGCTTAATTTAATTAATTCGGAGAAAAGAAATGATTGCACGAGCAATGATAGCGATGGTGCGATGGTATCAGAAATACATATCACCGAATAAGAAACCTTGTTGTAGGTTCTATCCGACATGCTCGCAATACATGATTGATGCTGTATCAAAGTACGGTCCTATTAAAGGTGGGGCAATGGGTACTTGGCGTATTCTCAGATGTAATCCCTTATGTAAGGGCGGCTATGATCCTGTAAAATAATTACCTTAGGAGTAAGTATGGGATTGTTAAATTTAATTGAACCAGTAGCAGCTGTTGCTTTGATTAGTAACCCTCTTAACGGAGTGTTCGGCTGGCTTACTAGGTTGTTTTTCACATTTTTTGGTAACTACGGTATAGCTATCATCGCTCTTACTGTTGTTATTAGAGTTTGTCTCATTCCTCTCAATATCAGCAGCCAGCGCTCAATGATTAAGAGCCAGGCACTTGCATCTAAGCAAGATGAGATTAAGAGAAAATATCCAAACGATGAAGCAAAGCAGAGAGAAGAAATTACTAAGCTCATGCAGGAAAATGGTGCAATGAGTTTGAGTGGTTGCTTGCTCCCAATCCTTCAGTTGTTCTTCATCTGGCCTGTTTACCGTATCGTAAGTGGACCACTTAAGTATCTCTCACAGGTAAGTGCTGAGAATATTCAGAAGATCGCTGAGAGTGCTGCTAGCAAGAAGCTTATTACTGAATCAGTACTTAAGATGTCAGATACAAATGATATCCCACTTCTTAAGCTCTTTAATGAGAATTCAGATTTTCTTCGTGAGTGTATCGAGAAGGGTTATATCAAGGCTGGTCAGCTTCTTGACCTTCACTTCCTTGGTATGGATTTGACTGTTACTCCAGCTTGGAACCCAGTTACAATCTCTAAGAACCCAGGAATTTATTTGCCACTTCTTGTTATCCCAGTACTCGTTGTACTTACAAGTATTATCTCAATGAAGCTTGGTACAGTTCTCCGTCCTGGTTATAAGGAGGAGAAGATTGCTAAGGAGCGCGCTAAGCGTAACGCAGCAATGGCTGGTCAGCAGCCACAGGCAGATCAGGCTGAGATGATGACAAAGATGATGAACTTCACAATGCCTATCTTGATGCTTGTTACAACATTCTCAATGCCAGCAGCTATGGGTCTTTACTGGACAATCGGTGGTATCATGGGTATCGCTACTCAGTACATCGTATACTTCCTCTTCACAAAGCCATATGCTCAGAAGAAGAAGGAGATGGAAGAACTCAAGAAGACAGCATTCCACAAGAATAAGCAGTCTGGCAACGAAGGCTCAAAGAAGTCTGGTAAGAAGAGTAAGAAGAATTGAGAACAATAGGCACGGAGGCCACATAAATATATGGAAAAGACAGTTACAAAGACAGCTAAGACAGTTGATGAAGCTATTCAGGCTGCAATCGATGAACTTGGCGTAGCAAAGGAAGACTGCAAGATTGAAGTAATTTCAGAGCCTAAGGATGGTTTCTTAGGTCTTGGTAGCAAGGAAGCTGAAGTTAAGGTTACAGTAGATATCGAAGAAGAAGACGAAGAAGTTGTTTACTACGGTGACGACGAGAGCTTCGAGGGTGATGCAGTTACAGAGGCTGAAGATGCAGCTGTACGTTTCGTAGCAGAAGTACTCTCAGGTATCGGTATTCACGGTAACATGGACTCATATAAGGAAGGCGATACAATCTATATCTCAGTATCAGGTAGCGATTGTGGTTCAGCTATTGGTCGTCACGGTGAGACACTCGAGGCTATTTCTTATATGACAAACCTCATCGCTAACAAGCACAGCGAAGACAGAGTAAGAGTTCACCTCGATGTTGGTGGTTACAGAAAGCATAGAGAGCAGGTTCTCATTAACCTCGCTAACAAGGCTGCTTACAAGGTAAGAAAGACAGGCCGTAAGGTTGTTATGGAGCCAATGACACCATCTGAGCGTCGTCTCGTTCATGCACATCTCCAGAATTTCAAGGGTGTAGAGACACACAGTGAAGGTGAAGAGCCATATAGAAAGGTTATTGTTACAGCAGTAAAGTAATTTCTATTGCAGTATAATTTATATGAATTGTTATGAAATCGAGTCCAAGTTTATCTTGAGCTCGATTTCAGTGTATTAAAAGAAAGATAAAGGTACAGTATGAACGATATTATGGATAAGCCATTTTGCGCATGTTCTACTCCAGGCGGTGCGTCTGGAATAGCTGTTATTCGCTTATCTGGAGCTAATTCATCACTTGTTGCTGATAAGGTGATTAAGATTATCAGATCTTCAGGTGATTATAAGAGCGTCTCTGAGATGCCTGGATATACTTGTGCCTTTGCTCATGTTATAGATAGTGCCACTAATCAGGATATAGATGATGTAGTAGTTACACGATTTGTTCCACCATATTCATATACAGGCGAGGAACTTGTCGAGATATCTTGCCATGGTGGTTCATGCGTAAAGCAGGAAATCCTCAGAGTTCTTATCGAGGCTGGTGCCAGAGTAGCTGAGCCAGGCGAGTTTACAAAGCGTGCTTTCCTTAATGGTAAGCTCGATTTATCTCAGGCTGAGGCTGTTATGAATGTCATTGCAGCAGATTCAGGTAGAGCACTCAAGGCTTCTAATTCACAGCTCAACGGTAATCTTCGTAAGGAGCTCGATGAGTCAGAGAAGAGATTATATGAAGCACTATCTCTAATTGAGATGATCGTTGAATTCCCTGAACACGATGACACGCCCGAAAACACAGCGCATGTTTTGGAGATCCTAGAAGAAGTTAGAAGTAGACTTAATGTTTTAGCTAATTCATACCAGAAAGGTCGTGTACTTAGCGAGCGTATGAGTATCGCGCTTAGCGGTCTTCCTAATAGCGGTAAGAGCTCACTTCTTAACGCACTCTCTGGTTATGACCGAGCTATTGTTACTGAAGTTGCTGGTACAACTAGAGATACACTTGAGGTACAGATCAGCGTTGACGGAATTCCTGTTACTATTGTTGATACAGCTGGTATCCGTGAGACTTCAGATAGAATTGAAGCAATGGGTGTTGAACGAGCTATTAAGGCTACAAGTGAGAGCGATATTGTTTTCTATTTAGTCGCACCTGAATCTTCTGATAGCGAGATAATCTCTCAGATTGAGACACTACTTAATGAGGGTGTGAGCCCTGAGATTGTGACTATTGTGTTTTCGAAAAGGGATATCGGAGCTAATTCAGGCGAAGATAAGATTATGGAGCGCTGTAATGAGCTCGGAATTAGTAATAGCATTAAAATCTCATCAATGGAGACTATTAGTATTAATGAGCTCAAGGAGTATATCGTGTCTACTTACGAGAACCTTGGTGGTAATACTTCTTCAGAGATAATCATTATGAATAAGAGACACGCGCAGATTATCATGGCTGCGATTGAATATATGAATATGAGTATCAGCGCGATTAATGATGAGCTAGGTGTTGATATTGCGTCTTCTGTTATCAGAAGCGCCCTTGAGCAACTTGGCGAGATAACAGGTAAGAGAGTATCTTCTGAGCTTGTTGATTCGATTTTCTCGAGATTTTGTATAGGTAAATAAGGACTAACATTATGTTTACGATTGATAAAGCTTTGGAAAAAGAATACACATACGTCGCAGGTGAGTTTGACGTAGTAGTTGTTGGTGCTGGTCATGCTGGCTGTGAGGCTGCGCATGCATGTGCGAAGATGGGGCTTAAGACTATGCTTTTCACACTCGCACTTGATTCACTTGCTAATCTTCCATGTAATCCTAGTATTGGTGGTACTGCCAAGGGTCAGCTCGTAAGAGAGATTGATGCGCTTGGTGGAATTATGGGTAAGATTGCGGATGAGTGTGCTATCCAGACACGTATGCTCAATCGTTCTAAGGGTCCAGCAGTTCATTCACCAAGAGCACAGATGGATAGAAGCAAGTATTCTGTTCGTATGAAGCACGCGCTCGAGAACCTTCCTAACCTTACAATTAAGCAGGCGCATATTGTAAGTGTGCTCGTTGATGAGGAATTAACAGCTGACGGCAAGTCAAAGATTACAGGTGTCCTAACAGGAACTAATGCGATTTATAAGTGCAAGGCAGTAGTTATCTGTTCAGGTACTTATATGGAAGCTAAGACTTTCTTGGGTGAGGTAATTAACGAGAGTGGTCCAGACGGACTACCTAGATCAGTAGGTCTATCTAAGAGCCTTAGAGATTTGAATGTGCCTATCCTTAGATTTAAGACAGGTACACCAGTAAGAGTTAATAAGAATAGTGTCGACTTCACACAGATGACACGTCAGGATGGCGAGACTGATATTCCACCATTCTCATACGATAACGAGATGAATGGTGTTAAGGTTCCTTCTGAGCAGATCCCATGCTGGTCAGTATGGACAACACCTGAGACAAAGCAGGTTATCGCAGATAACATGCACCGTTCACCTTTGTATAGCGGCGTTATCGAGGGCGTAGGTCCTAGATATTGCCCATCAATTGAAGATAAGTTTAAGAGATTTAGTGATAAGGATAGACACCAGATTTTTATTGAACCTATGGGTGAGAATACTAATGAGATGTATCTCCAGGGCTTTTCTACTAGTCTTCCTGAAGAGATACAGGAGAAGATGGTTCATTCACTTCCTGGTCTATCTAATGCAGTTATTCAGCGTAACGCTTATGCAATTGAATACGATCTCGTTGATCCACTTTCACTTAGTGCAACGCTTGAGTCTAAGATTGTCGATGGATTGTTCACAGCAGGACAGATTAATGGTTCATCTGGCTATGAAGAGGCAGGTGCCCAGGGCATCGTAGCTGGTATTAATGCCGCACTTAAAGTTAATGGCGAGGAAGCGCTAATCATTGATAGATCTGAAGGTTATGTAGGAGTTTTGATCGATGACCTCGTAACTAAGGGCACTAATGAGCCTTATAGAATGATGACTTCTCGAGCTGAGTATAGATTATTCCTTCGTCAGGATAATGCGGACTCAAGATTAACTCCACTAGGTTTCCGTGTGGGATTAATTGATCAGGAGCGCTACGACAGATTTACAAATAAGATTAATGCAATTGAGGAAGAAAAGGAGCGTATCCGTAAGACATACATTGCTCCTAGCGATACACTCAAGGAGCTTTTGGAATCAGTAGGTTCTGTGCTCCCTGTATCTGGTATTTCAATTGCTGAACTAATTAAGAGACCACAGGTTACATATAAGCTTTTGGCTCCTGTAGATAAGGACCGCAAAGAGCTTAGTGATGATGTTGTTTTCGCGGTGGAGACAGATCTTAAGTATGAAGGTTATCTTAAGCTCGAGCAGGATAAGATCAGAAAGTTCAAGGAATTGGAGACTAAGGTCCTCCCACAGGACATCTGCTACGAAGATATCAAGGGTCTCAGAATTGAGGCTAGACAGAAGCTCGACAAGGTTAAGCCTGTTAATGTAGGTCAGGCATCCAGAATATCTGGTGTATCACCTGCTGATATCGCAGTTTTGATGGTATATCTACAGACTATTAAGCACTCGAAAACAACCGAGAAGATTGAGGAGTAACAAGATGCAGGATAAGAAAATTCATCCAAATAATGAAGGAAGAGGCAAGATTGAAGTCTCAAAGGATAAGTTCGTAAGAATTCGTAAGTCTGATATTGCGAAGCTTAAGAAGGAACTTCCTAAGAAGACTGAGATTGGTAAGCCTGATATCTCAGCATCGGCTCCAAAGAAATCTGATAAGGATGAGAATTTGGTAATCACAGAAAATGGTATCGTGCCAATTCTTGAAGAGAATTCCAACGAGATTTCTGTTCCACTCTCAGCTGAGTCTATCTGGGCTTTTAAGGAGTATGCGAGAATTCTTCGTCAGTGGAATGAAGTAATGAACCTCACTAATATCGTTGATGATAATGGAATTGCTATGCGTCATTTCATCGATTCACTTACAATTATTAAGTTCATTGAGGCAGAGCAGGTTAAGCAGGGAAAGAAGGATCTTACTATCATTGATGTAGGAACGGGAGCTGGTTTTCCAGGTATTCCTGTAAAGGTTGTTGCAACTGACCTTAAGCTCACACTTCTTGATTCACTTAAGAAGCGAATTGGCTTCCTTGATGAGGTAGTAAAGACTATTGGTCTTCAGAATGTTAAGACAGTTCATTCACGTGCTGAAGATGCTGGTCATGATAGTAAGCTCCGTGAGAAATACGATATTGCCACTGCAAGGGCTGTAGCAGCGCTCCCAGTACTTTGTGAGTATTGTTTACCATTTGTAAAAGAGGGAGGCATCTTCTTAGCTATGAAGGGCCATATCGATGAGGAGCTCGAAGAGTCTGGTAAGGCTATCGAGAAGCTCGGAGGTAAGATTGAGACTGTTGAGAAGTTCGTTTTGCCTGGTACTGATATGGATAGAGCAGTTGTGGTTATCCGTAAGGTTAAGCCTACACCTAAGCAGTATCCTAGACAGGCTGGTAAGCCTAGCAAGGAACCAATTAAGTAATTTATACTTAGTGCAATATAAAAGCCGCTATAGGAAGCATCCTAAGCGGCTTATTTAATGTCTTGAATTACTTTCTTGCTGCCTTACAGAACGAAGAAGCTTTGTTAACCATCTTATTCATGTCTGTATCATCATCATGAGCGTTCATCTGTATCTCATTATTCACTGGATAAACGAATGTATAGCGATAACTATTTGTGTAATAACCATTGAAATAGAATTCAGATGGTGAGCTAGCGTCGCCGATTAAACAATCATTTATAGATGAATAAGTGCTATATGAAATGAGTGAACCTGTTGAACTATATGAGTCGTAGGCTACTGCAATAGCGCTATCTTCTGCTATATCTTCACAACTAGCTTCTTCAGCACTATCAGCTGCAAAGGCATCCATATTTGCTACGGCAGGTGCTTCCATAGAATCTACTGATGCCATGTGTACTGATTTATTACTCTTAACTTTAGCAGTCTCCGCCTTATTATTAGCAGCGTTCATAAAGAGTAATACGCCAACAAGTGCGATAGTAGCTGCTGCAATACTTGAAATAATAGCGATTGGCAATTTGCGATTTTTCTTAGGGATTGCAGTAACCTTAGTGCCTTGCTTCTCTTGTTCTAGCCTTGCGAGTGTCTTAAAGATGAGATCATCGGAGGCAGAGATAGGGTTCAGATTAGCTTTTAATGTAGCTTCAATCTTCTTATCAAGATTATTCTTGTTATCCATTATCGTTACTCCTTTATCTCAAATTTACTGAGCTTCTTACGAGCTCTAAATAGTCTGCTTCGAACGGTACTCTCAGATATATTCAGGTACCGAGCTATCTCTTCGTTATCCAGATCATGATAGTACTTCAGAAGGATAACTTCTTTGGCTGGTCCTGGAAGCTTTTGAATCGCCTCCCAGAGCTCACCGTCGGGTTGTTGTGAATCGTAATACTCATTCTCTTGTTCGCGACCGTCAAGAGGCTGTTTGGTGTCTCTGACGTCAAATGCGTTGTCGAAAGATTCGCCGCTATCTTCGTTAGCCTGCTCAAAGCTGCTAACTCTTGTCGCCCAGGACGACTTAAGGTAGTCTTTGCAGATATTTTTCGCGATAGTCAAAATCCAATATTTGACAGGGCAGTTACCTGCGTAAGAATCCTTCTTATTCATGACCCTAATGAAAACATCCTGGAATGCATCTTCTGCAAGACTTCGCTTACCGAGGTAGAAATTGCATACTCTAAGAACGTCGTCTGCGTATAGGCGGACGAGCTCTTCAATATCTAGCATTTCAAATGTTTCATCATTTCGATTCATAATCCCTCAGTTAATAGACGAATCAGAGTTTAAATATGTTTCAAGTATAAACTATAAATAAACAAAATAGTTTAAGACTAGATTAAGATTTCATTATTGTAATGAACGAGGGGCTAGTGGAGTGTTTTCGAGCCCTAAATTATATATATCTATAAATATAATATATATTAATAAGATTCATATGCGCGCACGCGAGGTTATTATGGTATAATATACGAGTGAAAAATTTATCAACGGAGGGAATTATGGCTAACAAGAATAAGTTTTCTGCAAAAGATGATAGAAAAAAGTTAGAGAGCGAGATTGATGACGTTTTCAGATCTGAGCAGAACACAATTATCCCAGTAGACCTTGAGAAAGAAATGAAGCAGTCATTCATTGACTATGCTATGTCAGTTATCTCAGATCGTGCACTCCCAGATATCAGAGACGGCTTAAAGCCTGTTCATAGAAGAATTTTGTACTCAATGTACACAGACAAGATTTTGCCTGATAAACCATATAAGAAATGTGCTACTACAGTAGGTAACGTACTTGGTCACTTCCATCCACATGGAGATGCTTCTGTATACGATGCCCTTGTACGTCTTGCACAGGACTTCTCACTTCGTCATCCACTCGTAGATGGACACGGTAACTTTGGTTCTATCGATGGAGATCCACCAGCTGCTTACCGATATACAGAGTCACGTCTCGAGAAGATTGCTTTGGAGATGATGAGAGATATCGAGAAGAATACAGTAGATTTCCGTCCTAACTTCGATGAGAGTGAGATGGAGCCTATTGCTCTTCCTTCTAGATTTCCTAACTTGCTCGTAAATGGTTCTGTTGGTATTGCCGTAGGTATGGCTACTAACATTCCACCTCATAACCTTGGTGAGGTTATCGATGGCGTTGTAATGATGCTCGATAATCCAGATGTTACAGTTGAGGAACTCATGACTGTAATTAAGGGACCTGACTTCCCAACTGGTGGTGCAATCCTCGGTACAATGGGAATTCGTGAGACATATAGAAGCGGTAGAGGCCGTATCGTTGTTCGTGCTCATTCTGAGATTGAAGATATGCCAGGCGGAAGACAGCGAATTGTTTTCCATGACATCCCTTATTCAGTTAACAAGGCAAGACTTATTGAGAGAATTGCTGATCTTGTTAAGGAGAAGAAGGTTGAAGGTATTTCTGGACTTCGTGATGAATCTGACCGTAAGGAAAGAGTTCGTATCGTAGTTGAACTCAAGAAGGAAGCTAATGCAGAAGTAGTACTCAATCAGCTTTATAAGAACTGTGCGCTTCAGGATGCTTGTTGTGCTAACATGCTCGCTCTTGTACCTGACGTCGATGGTAAGCTCGAGCCTAAGACATTCACACTTGTTGATGCCCTTAAGCACTATGTAATGCACCAGGAGTCAGTAGTTACTAAGAGAGTAATCTTTGACCTTGAGAAGGCTGAAGCAAAGAAGCATATCGATGAAGGTCTCTTGATGGCAATGGATCACATCGATGAGATCATTCAGATCATCCGTAGTTCTAGAACTGAGAATGATGCTAAGATCACAATGTGTGAGAGATTTGGCTTTACAGATAAGCAGGCTCAGCACATCGTTGATATGAGACTTGGTAGACTTACAGGTCTCGAGAGAGATAACCTCATTCAGGAGATTAAGGATCTCGAAGAAAAGATTGAGCACTTCCGTCTCATCCTTTCTGATGTATCTGTTCTTCACGATACTATCAAGGAGGAAATCCTTGAGATTAAGCGTAAGTACGCTACACCACGTCTCACTGAGATTGTTAACGGTGCCTTCGAGGAGATTGACGATGAGTCTTTGATCCAGGAAGAGAATATCGTTATTACTCTCACAAACTTTGGTTATATCAAGCGTCAGCTCGTTGATACATATAAGATGCAGCACCGTGGCGGTCGTGGTATCAGTGGTCAGAGCACAAGAGAAGAAGATTTTGTAGAGAAGATCCTTACTACAACTACACATAACTTCCTCCTTTGCTTCACTAATACAGGTCGTGTATTCAAGATTAAGGGTTATCAGATTCCTGAGACTGCATCAAGATCATCTCGTGGTACAGCAATTGTTAACCTCTTGAAGCTTCAGGAAGGTGAGAAGATCCGTAATATCATTCCTCTTAGAGATTTTGATAACGAAGACCTCTTCCTCACAATTGCTACTAAGAATGGTATTGTTAAGAAGACATCACTCACAGCTTACTCAAATATCAATAAGAATGGTCTTATTGCTGTTAATATTCGTGAGGGAGATGCAGTAGTAGGTGTAGACCTTACAACTGAGAACCAGGAAGTTGTACTTGTTACTAAGTCTGGTAAGGCTATCCGCTTTAACAGTGATAACGTTCGTTCAATGGGACGTAACTCAACAGGTGTTAAGGGTATTACTCTTAACTCTGATGATGAAGTAGTTGGTATGGTACCTGTAACTGAGAATGGCGAGCTCCTCGTTATCTCTAAGAAGGGTATGGGTAAGAGAAGTCATATCGATGAGTACAGAACTCAGACAAGAGGTGGTAAGGGTCTTATCACATATAAGGTATCTGAGAAGACTGGTCCACTCGTTGGATGTACACTCGTTGATGACTCAAAGGATCTCATGATTATCACTAACCAGGGTGTAATCATTAGAGTAGCAACATCTGAGATTCCTACACTTTCACGTGCTACAGCTGGTGTTCGACTTATGAGAGCAAAAGATGCAGAGATCGTAGACTTTGCTATTGCTGATCATGAGGAGCCAGAAGAGGGCGAGGAAGTAGCTGAGGGCCTCGAGGTTGTTGAAGATGATACAGAAGCAGATGTAAATGAAGCTGGTGAGTCAGCTGAAGTAGATAGTTCTGCTGAGGATTCTTCTGAAGATAAGTGATAATATTAATGCAGTGAGATTTTATTGTTGATGAGGTCTCACTGCATATTTATATAAAGGAATGGTAGATATGACGGTAAAAAGCTATTGCAACCGAAGTATTATGAAGATGGTAGTGGTACTAATCACTATCTTATCCATGGTTATGTCTGTTGCTAATATTTCATACGCTGATATCGAGCAACCTGAAGTAAAACTCCCTGCGTTAGAGGATGTAAATGCGGCTGCGTACTGTGTTTACGATAAGACAGCTGATGAGATTATTCTCTCATCTAATCCAGACGATAGAATATATCCTGCCTCAATGACAAAGATAATGACTGCAGCACTTGCACTTGATTATCTCGACACATCAGCAACAATTACTGCATCAGCTAACGCTATTAATAGCATCTCAGCAGACTCAACAGTTATGGGTGTATGTATCGGTGAGACAACTACTGTATCAGAGTTCTTGTATGGACTTATGCTCCCATCTGGTAATGATGCTGCAAATGTACTCGCAGAAGCAGTAATCGATAGTCTCCTTAAGAATTATCCATCAGACAGCCTTACAGCTGGTCCTGACGGCATTAATGCTAAGTACTTCGAAGATGCATTGGGAATGACTACATCTGAGATTTTGAATGGCTATAAGCTCACAGCATTTGCGCTCCTTATGAATTACAGAGCTCAGGCAATTGGCTGCTATAATACTCATTTTGTTAATGCACATGGACTTCACGATGATGAGCATTACACAACTGCTTCTGATTTGACTAAGATCATGGCTATGGCATGTGAGAACCCAGATTTCTGTAAGCTTATTCATACACCAACACATTACTTCGCTGGTACAAATGTACATAAGGAAGACGGTTGGTCTATCGTTACTAATAGTAACAAGATTCTTCTTGATCCATGGCTTATCGCTAAGACTTCAGAAGGTTATGATACACATGCAGTATGTATGGTAGGTGGTAAGACAGGTACTACATCAATGGCTGGTACAGGAATGACTACTTACTCAGTTAACGAGAATGGTCACGAACTGTTTATTTCTGTATGTGGTATTCCATCTGAGCTTTATGCATATCAGACACGTTATGTAGCTTCTGTAGTTGCATACGGTAATCTAGAATGTTGGCAGCGTGATTCAGTGAAGGTTATCCCAGGAACACTTGGTGACTACCAGAGTGGTAATATCACTGAGATGGAACGCGCTCAGTACGATCCTCTATTCCTTCCAGGTGATAGCATCGAAGTAGATTACAGGACTGATGTAGAGGAAGAGCCTGAAGAGGAAGCTGCTCAAGAGAGTACTGATAACGAGAAGGGTGGAGTTAACGTATCTATTGGTAGCAGTGATGAGCCTGATAACGTTAAGAATACGAAGAAGTATCCTAAGCATGTGCAGTGGGTGATTGATCATCTAATCATATCTATTGTTGTAGCAGCTCTCGCATTCATTATCCTTATTCTCGTAATCGTGATTATTGTACGTCTCATTAATCGTAGCAGAAGAAGAAAGAAGAATAAGAACAGAGTTAGACGTCCTTACATCGGCGAATATATTAGAGAGATGCCTGACGCTAAGGATTTGAAGAATAAGTAATATATTCTTATACAAAACAGAATAAGCCATCACAAGTTACTGTGGTGGCTTTTTGTATGGCTTGAAAACAACCTGCCCAAACGCACTGTGTATAATAATTAAGCCTAGGCTGCAGGGTATAGAAGTAGTTCTCGAAAACGGGCAAAAAAAAAGGTAAGCCACATAAGTGACTTACCTTAGTGAATTACTAGAATAAGTAGTAATCAGATTAGATTACATATCCTTTACGCTATCAAGAACTGCACGAACGTTCTCTTCTGACTTTCTGAGGTATTCCATCTCGAGGTCTGTAAGAGGAGCTTCGATAATTCTCTCGATACCATCCTTACCAAGTGAAACAGGTACGTTAAGAACGATGTCCTTCATACCGTACTCACCATTGAGCATAGCGCCGCATGTACGGATTGTGTGCTCATCTGTGAGGATTGAACGAACGAGTGTCATAGCTGAAACAGCGATACCGTTGTATGTAGCGCCCTTGAGCTTGATGATCTCTGAACCAGCAGCCTTTGTTCTCTGAGCGATGTCTGCCTTCTCTTCTTCTGTGAGTGACTTGCCCGTGATCTGAGCGTACTTGTCAACCTGAACACCAGCGATGTGTGTAAGTGACCAAGCTGGGAACTGTGTCTCGCCGTGCTCACCGAGCATGTAGCCGTGTACGTTTCTGATATCGATGCCACCGAGGTGCTGAGCAAGGAGATATCTGAGACGAGCTGAGTCAAGGTTTGTACCTGAACCAACAACCTTAGTTGCTGGGAGACCTGACCACTGAGCGATCTTATATGTAACAACGTCACATGGGTTAGATACTACGAGGATTACACCACCTGTGTAGTACTTCATGATGCTGTCTGTGATAATCTTAGCAAGATTAACGTTCTTCTTAGCAAGATCCATTCTTGTCTCGCCTGGCTTACGTGGGATACCAGCAGTAATGATGATTACGTCAGCGCCTGCGATCTCATCGTAGTCACCTGCGTGAATGTCCATCTGGCCCAAGAAAGGAAGACCGTGGCTGATATCGAGAACCTCACCCTGAGCCTTCTCCTTGTTAACGTCGATAAGAACGATCTCTGAAGCAAGCTGCTGGAATGTGAGAGCGTATGTACATGTTGCACCTACTGCACCTGCACCAATTACGCAAATTTTAGAACCTTTGGTGTTACTCATATAAAATGAACCCCCTGAAAATATAATTTATCACGAATTTTCGCATAGTCGTGTTTTTAACTTAAAAAACTATATCAGAAAACGACACATAAATAAAGTGTATATGTTTATTGTTAATGGAAAATTCTTAATATAATAAATATAAAATCATATATATAATAAACAATAACTTGTATGAAAGTGTGGCAATTGAGCCAATATGTGCTCGAAAATAGCGTGAGGAATATGTGTCTCATTCAAAAAACAGGGAGTTTGTGTCGTTTGTTTCTAGAAGAACAGTATCTAGATGGGAAAATGGAAACAACATGCCAGAGGTACAGGAATGAGGTTTGGAACAGCAATACTAGGAGCTGTATACACTTCCAAAGCTTTTGCTTCATTCATGGAAAAGAGAAAGGCAGCATAGGTGTATAGGAATTAAATATACATATAAGCAGTTAGAAATGTCGACCTGGAAATGGGTCGATATTTTTTGTGGAAAAATCTCTCGAAAACACTTGCAAAAGGCTTAGCGTGGTGCTAATATAATCGAGCCTTTGAAAAGCACAGAAGCTTTGAAAAACGAATTTTAAAAAACTTCAAAAAAGTGCTTGACAAGAGGTCGAACGTGAAGTATTA
>JAKSRG010000007.1 GCA_024403735.1 Clostridia bacterium | reverse complement strand
GATAATACAAAGAGTATACTGAATGTTGATTTCTATCCATACTATTCATAATCAGTCACTTCCTTACATATTCGACTGATATTATTATAGCACTTTTCGAACAAAAGAACAAGTGTTCGTTTTTGCCTTTGGACATATTTTTCCTTGCAATTCATCCTGCTTACTCGCTCGATTATAGATACGTTTAACCCGAAGACTACATACTCGCTCCTTTAAGTAGGGGAATTCTTGCGTGATTTAGTTAAATCTGCATATCACTTGCCAAGTGCCATTGGCAAGAAATCCATAATACCAGTCTTGAACACATAATGCACAACTGTTCCGAGCACAATTCCAAGAACAAGAGACACACCTACATCCGTAAAGAAATGCACTCTAAGGTACAGTCTTGATAAAGCAATCAAACTCGCATAGATGAAAGCAATAATGCCACACCATGGATTAGTCAAGAAAATAACTGTAGCCGCAGTGAATGAACTGAGTGTATGACCAGATGGGAACGAATAATCTCTAGGCTGTTTAATCAGTAATTTATATTCCTTGTGAAAAAATGGTCTGTTACGTCTAACAATATTCTTAATAATGACATTACCAATCATGATTGCAAGAAGAAGCGCAATAAGAAGTGTGTAACCTTCCTTAAAACCTGGCTCAACTAACATCATAATGAGGGCTGCAACAATCCACACGGTACCCATGTCGGCTGTTTTGGTAACAAAAACCATGAGTTTGTCCATAAAGGAACTATAAAGCTTATCATGTAGCAAATCGAGATGTCTGATTTCCCACGCACAAGCTTTACTGATGTTTTTCATAGCAATCTTCTCAACATCAAACTCGCTATTCATTAATACGCCCCTTAAAATGTCCTATAAGCATTATATCGAATAAATATTATTAATAAATATTATTTTTTATAGTGTAATACACTTGATAAAATTCATTTTGTGCTAGACAATATGAATGATTTGAAAAGAGGTATTTTATGGAAGATTGTCTAGTTTATTTTTTTACAGGTTTTTTGGATGCAGGTAAAACATCTGTTATCTGTTCCTGGACTGATGGTGAAAGATTTAAAGATGCCAAAGTTGTTATTATCGCAACAGAGGAAGGCGAAGAAGAATATATCAAAGAGAACTATCCAAACGCTGACCCTGTAGTCATTACAGCTGATACAGAAGATCTCAACGGAGATTTCACTACTGATATCGAAAAGAAGTATCAGCCTGATATCGTATTTATTGAATGGAACGGCTCCGTATCACCTTCTAAGTTCTTCGAGGAATGTGATGTACCACAGAGATGGGCACTCGCTGCTTCAATCGTTGTAATCGATACATCAACATACCAGGATTACTACAGAAACATGCAGGCCATCTACGCAGATTATTTCCGCTATGCTGATACAGTTATCTTCAACAGAGTTGACGAGGAAAAGGATAACCTCCCTAAACTCCGTGCAACTGTTAAGAGTATCAACCCAGGCATTAGCATCAATTTCTTAAATAACGATAACGTCGTTGTTAATATTGCAGATCACTTGCCATATGATTTGAATGATAATCCATGTGTGATCAAGGATGAGGACTTTGGTCTCTTCTACACAGACGCACTTGATAACTACAAGCGTTACAACGGTAAGCGCGTAACACTCATTGGCGAGGCACTTGTTTTCCGTGAGATGCGTGGCAAGGCATTCGCATTATCTCGTAAGGCTTACACATGTTGTTCAGATGATATTGGTCAGATCAATCTCCTCTGCTTCTACAAGTATGGCTCTAACTTCCCTGCTGGACAGTGGCTAAAAGTTACTGGTCAGGTTCGCTACTATGAGGACGACTCACAGGGCAAGAAGATGGCTATCCCATGTCTTACAGTCGACGAATACGCTGTAACAAGCGCACCAGAGAATGACATTATTTATTTCAATTGATTACTAATTAAAGAGGTGACATAAATGACAAAAGTTGATATTTTCTCAGGATTCTTAGGAGCTGGTAAAACAACTCTCATCAAGAAGCTTCTCTCTGAAGTTTATGCTGGTCAGAAGATTGTTCTTATCGAGAACGAGTTCGGTCAGATTGGTATTGATGGCGGTTTCCTTAAGGATGCTGGTATCGAAGTAACAGAAATGAACTCAGGTTGTATCTGCTGCAGCCTCGTTGGCGATTTCGGCAAGGCCCTCGCTAAAGTTATCGAGACATATAACCCAGACAGAATTCTTATCGAGCCATCAGGTGTTGGTAAGCTCTCAGACGTATATAAGGCAGTTGCTGACTGCGAAGGTACAGACATCGCATCAGTTACTACAGTTGCAGATGCTTCAAAGCTTAAGATTTACCTCAAGAACTTCAAGGAGTTCTATGAGAACCAGATTGAGCATGCTTCAACAATTATTCTTTCCAGAACACAGTCTGTTAAGCCAGCTAAGATTGAGGAAGCTATGTCCCTCATCAGAGGCATCAACACTTCAGCAGTTGTTATCACAACTCCATGGGATGAGCTCGACGGCAAGCAGATTTTCGATGCAATGGTAAAGAATGACACAGTTGCAAAGATGGCAGAAGAACTTCTCCACGAGCATGAGCATGAGCACCATCACCACCATGAGCATGGTGAGGACTGCACTTGCGGTTGCCATGACCATGACCACGATCATGATGAGCACGAGCATCACCATCACGATCACGGCGAAGATTGCACATGTGGTTGTCACGACCATGATCACGACCACGATCATGATGAGCACGAGCATCATCACCATGAGCACGGCGAAGACTGCACATGTGGTTGTCACGACCATGATCATCACCACCATCATCATGCTGATGAAGTTTTCGATAGCATCGGCTTCGAGACAACAACAAAGTTCGACAAGACAAAGCTTGAAGAAGCTCTTAACGAGCTCGATGATGCAGATTGCGGCATGATCTTGAGAGCTAAAGGTATTGTTCCTTCTACTGAGGAAGGCAAATGGATTCACTTCGACTATGTACCTGGTGAGTTCGAGGTTAGATATGGTTCATCAGATGTTATCGGTAAACTTTGCTTCATCGGTAGCAAGGTTGATAAGGAAGCAATCAAAGAATTGTTCGGTATCTAATTAATTCATACTTGATTTGATTAACAAACGGATGTTCATTTTACTTGGGCATCCGTTTTTTGTTGGTTGCTATCCCTCACCGCTTGTTGGAGCGGCGTGCTAAAAACAACAAAAAATCCGCGCACAAAGAAAGACTGCCACGGTTGTTTTCGAGGCAGTCTTCGCGTGATTACTATTAAGTATATAAGTTATTAAATATTAGATAGCGCTTGAGATTGTTTCCTTAAGTGAATCCTTGAAGCTTGTCTGACCGTCGAGCTCGAGGATCTCGCTAGCGCTTGATGAATCGTAACGTGTGTCAGGGGATGTAGTAAAGAGTGCATATACATCCTTTGGATTCTTCTTATGAACGAGCTTGTAGTAAGTATCTACGAACTTAGCAACTGACTTATTGAGGATCCAGTTAGGAAGTGTCTTCTGACCCTTATCAACGCCTGTAGCCTCGCATACATCCTGGAAGAAATCAACTGTGCTTCTGTACTCGCCTGTAAGAATATAGCCAGCACCTCTAACACCCTTCTCAGCTGCTGCAATGATGCCTGCTACAACATCTCTTACATCTACGAATACGTGACCGCCGTTAACGAGATCAACGTTGTGTGTAAGATAACCGTTAAGAACCTTACCAATATCAGAATCCTTACGTGCGCCTGGACCAATGATAAATGTAGGAAGTACAAGAACTGCATCGAACTTGTTAAGAGTAATCTTCTCCATCAAGTAAGAAGAAGCCTCAGCCTTAGTCTGAGCATAATCACCTTCTACTGCATAACGATTGAAAGTGAACTCCTGACCAGATACGTAACCATCTTTTGATGGTGGGAGCGCATATGCTGAACTGAGATATACAAGTCTTCCAATCTTATTCTTAATACACAAATCAATGATATTTACTGCGCCTGAAACATTAACTCTTCTCATAAGAAGGTCTTTGGAATTAGTAATTGATACACGCTCGTCAGCGTGAACAAGAATAGCACTTCTTGGATCTTCGATTGTGAAGAAATCCTTCATTGTATCTTTCTGGAATGTTTCGCCTCTGAAAATCTCAACGTCCATGCCTTCGAATGCTGTGTCGTCATCATCGGCGCCAATGAGGATACGTACCTTATCGCCTCTTTCAAGTAACATCTTTACTAAGTGTTCACCTAACTGGCTCGCTCCGCCTGTAACAAGATATTGCTTACACATAATCATTCCTCCGTATAGTAATCGACCTTATGCCTATATTTTGCTAATCGAATATTATGATTGCTTTGACAATTTGTTAACAAACATACTGGTTTCGTCTTAATGTGTAAACAAAGTATTAAAACTGTACGATTTTGCGCATTTGTGTTGAATTTTTGCTCTTTTTTGACACATTAATTCATTTTCTTTTGAATTCTTGAAAACACTGTTGACAATTATGTTTATTGATATTATTCTACGTCTATGTTCTATATTCAAAAGCTATGACGAAGAAGGTCTGGCAGATAATTCTCACAGAGAGTCAACGTGTTGCTGAGAGTTGACATTATTATTTACCAAAGATTATCGCTTCTGAGCTGGTATACCGAATATGAGTTATCTCATTAGTAGACTATACCCGAAGGCAGCCGCGTTAAGGCAAGGGGTTTGTTAGAATCCAATAAGGTGGCAACGTAATGGTTGCAATTTGAGTGGTACCGCGGAATTTATTTCGTCTCAAGCAGTAATTTAATGCTTGGGCTTTTTTTTTGCTTAAAAAAAGCCCGTAATAATCTAAGGAGGCACATTATGTCAAACAATGAAGTGAACATGAATAAGAATATTCAGGAAATCGCTGATCGTCTCAAGGCTATCCGTCTTGACATGGAACTCACTCTCGCTGAGATGGCTGAGAAGATGGGCATGCCAGAGTCTGAATATGTTTATTACGAGCACGGCGAGAAGGACTTCAACTACAGTTTCTTGAGCAAGTTCGCAACTGTAGCTGAAATCGATATCAGTGAAGTTATGGAAGGTTCTGCTCCTTCCCTCACAGAGTACACAGTTACTCGTAAGGGTGAAGGTCGTAACATCGCAAGACGTGATGGTTACAAGTTCGAGCGCCTTGGTTCACGTTTCAGAAACAAGTATTTCGAGCCATATCATGTAGAGATCCCTTATTCAGACGATGCTCTTAACCCACCATATGAGATGCACTCACATGCTGGTCAGGAGATGTTCGTTGTTACAAAGGGTACTCTTAAGGTTCTCCTTGGTGAGAATTCAGAAATCCTCCACGAAGGCGATTCAATCTTCTTCGATTCAATGACACCTCACTATGAGTGTGCTGTTGGTGGTGAGAGCTGCGAATTCACATCAGTTATCTTCAACCCAGAGTCATGGACAGAGGGTAAGACACGTAAGGAAACTCTTAAGGTTGAGCTCAAGACAGATAGCGTAACAAATACAGACCTCGCTACAAATGTAGTAGATCCTGTTTACAAGCACTTCTTCTACGATGAGTTCGATGCAACAGGCAAGCTCGTTAAGGTTGGTTTCCACGAGAATGCATGTGCTAAGTTCAACTTCGGTTTCGACGTTGTAGATGAAATCGCTAAGAAGACACCAGATAAGACAGCTATGATGTGGGTTGCTAAGGATGGCGTAACAGACCACAGATTCACATTCGAAGAGATGAGCAAGAAGACAAACCAGGCTGCTAACTACTTCAAGAGCCTCGGTATCAAGAAGGGCGATAAGGTAATGCTTATCCTCAAGAGACACTACCAGTTCTGGTTCTCTATCGTAGGTCTTGAGAAGCTCGGTGCTGTTGCAATCCCTGCTACTTGCCTCCTCCGTGAGCATGACTTCGATTATCGTTATAAGGCTGCTGGTGTATCTGCAGTAGTAATGACACCAGATGGAGATACAGCTGAGGAAGCTATGAAGGCTGCTAAGGCTATGGGTGCAGATGCTCCTACAAAGTTCATGATGGTTAACGGCGCTCGTGGTGAGTGGCTCGACTTTGATAAGGGTATCGAAGAGTGTTCAGATGTTTTCGAGCGTCCTGAGGATTGCTCATGTGGTTCAGAGCCAATGGTAATGTTCTTCACATCTGGTACAACAGGTTATCCAAAGATGGCTATGCACTCACACCTCTATGCATTAGGCCACATCACAACAGCTAAGCACTGGCACAACGTTGACCCTAATGGCCTCCACTTCACAATCTCTGATACAGGTTGGGGTAAGGCTCTCTGGGGTAAGATCTATGGACAGTGGCTCTGTGAAGCACCTGTATTCACATTCGACTTCGATAAGTTCAAGTCAGATGAGATCCTCCCAATGTTCGCTAAGTATGGCATCACAACATTCTGTGCTCCACCTACAATGTTCCGTTTCCTTGTTAAGGAAGATCTTTCTAAGTACGATCTCACTTCTATCAAGTACGCTACAACAGCTGGTGAGGCTCTTAACCCTGAAGTATTCAACCAGTGGATTAAGGCAACAGGTATCCGTTTGATGGAAGGTTTCGGTCAGACAGAGACAACACTCGCTATCGCTAACCTCGTTGGTTCATCAATCCGTATGGGTTCAATGGGTAAGCCAAACCCACTTTATGACATCCACATCCTCGATGCAGATGATAAGGATTGTAAGCCTGGTGAGACTGGTGAAATTTGTATCAAGACTTCTGAGAAAGTTCCAACAGGTCTCTACACATGCTACTACAGAAATGAAGAGAAGACAGTTGAAGCATGGCACGATGGCTACTATCACACAGGTGATACAGCTTGGATGGATGAAGATGGTTACATCTGGTACGTTGGTCGTATCGACGATGTTATCAAGTCTTCTGGTTACCGTATCGGACCATTCGAAATTGAGTCAGTAATCATGGAGCTCCCATACGTTCTCGAGTGTGCTGTAACTGGTGCACCTGACCCACAGGGTGTTCGTGGTATCGTAGTTAAGGCTACTATCGTTCTCGTTCCTGGTAAGGCTGAGGCTTCAGAAGAGCTCAAGAAGGAAATCCAGAACTACGTTAAGGAAAAGACAGCTCCATACAAGTACCCACGTATCGTTGAGTTCGTTGAAGAGCTTCCTAAGACAATCTCTGGTAAGATCCGTCGTGTAGCTATCCGTAAGGATGATGAGAACAAGTAATTCTCATTACTAATTCAAAGCAAATTAAAGGGCTTTCTCCTAAGTAATTTCTTAAGAGAAAGCCCTTACTTTATGCCTTAATATATCACGAACATCTCGAAAACATCTTACACTTCCCTGCTGAGGTGTGCACCATATAAACTACGAGAATATTAGTGTTCTATATCTTCTGTGAAATCAATAGCTACTACACCATAGTTATCAAAATCCAATGTGTTATCTGTTCTATAGCCAACAGAAATCACCATACTATTAAAATCATAACTACCAATAGCAGCATAAACATCATAATCGTCTTCGAAATCGTAATAGAAGAACTGGGATTTACCTGCTGGAATATCCATCTCTGTGTATGACGTAATGCTCTTACCGTTTATCGTAATATTCTCACCATATATAAAAATCTTTTTGTCTGTCTTATTAGTAGCGAATATTCCGATTTTTCTCTCATCGTTTGTCTTACCATATCTTACGATCTGAATCAGAGCTTTATCATCATCTACAACCGCATATCCTCCTCGTAAGCGTGGGATTGACATTGTCTTAAATCCTGATGTCTCCATCTCAACGAGATCGCTCTCAAATAGCTTATAGTTGTTATCTGTATATGCAGAAACAGATAAAGATACGAGACCAATATCACTTAACATATATTCACTAAGGTCATCCTGATGGAAATACAAATATACTTCCTTCTGTTCACCAGCCTTAATCACTTCGTATTCTTCATCATCATATCTCCAGATGAAATTATTGACATACAACTCATGAATACCAAGGATAATGTCATCTTTTCTATCATTTCCAACCCAGAGAACAAGGGCATAAGCATCTCCATTTCTGCCAGCTTCTATTAACTCCTCTGCTGTAACAATAATATCTTTATCATTACATATCAAAGTTGGCTTTATCTCCCATGGTGCTACTTTATGAACACCAAAATTATATCCATCGCCATCCTCTTCAACATCCTCTTCTGCTTCATCCAATTCAGTATCAGTCTCAGCGATATCTTCTTCATAATCAATATCCTGCTCAGTAATAATCTTCTTTTCACTAGCAGTCATCTCATTAAGCTGATCAATCACACTACAACTAGCAACACTCAGAACAAGAAGGCTCGCAATAATAGCAAGTGCAAATCTTTTCATAAATCTTATATCTCCCTTATGACTTGTCAAAATTTTCTCAGTCTTCTTTATAGTATCATTCTAAAGTATTCTTTTCAAAACACATATATTCAAAAGGCAAAATACAACCTTTTATTGCACAAAAAACTGCCACAAAGCTCATAAAGCTCTGCGGCAGTAATCAAGTCAAACTATTTAACTAATAATTAGTTTACAGGGATCTCAACCTCATCTGTTGTGAAGAGTGTCTTGTAACTATCATAATCCATAACCTTAACAGACATCTCAATTGTCTCAATCTCATCGATGTGGCTCTCTTCGAGATCATCAGAATAAATCCAAACTGTATCTGCGCCATAAGCACCAGCTGGAACTGAAGCACTCAAATAACCATCAACTTCAAAACCATTAATTGTCAAAGAATTTGTTGAGAGATAAACTGTCTTATCTGTATCGTTATGTACGAATACGAGAAGCTCTGTTGACCAATCGCTTACTTCGCCCATCTTGATAACAGCATATACGCCTTCTTCATCTACGAGAACTGTACCATCAAATGGTGTAGCCTCATCCATCTTATCAAACTTGTTAGTCTTAATTGTGATGTTATCTGTCTGGAATACTGTGTTGTAGTTATCATCGTAACCCTTGAAAGCAAGATCAATCTGACCGAAGTTCTTGATTCCATAGTATTCATTCATATCATCTGAGTTCAATGAGAGTGTAGCATATGTCTTACCACCAGCCTTAACATCCTCATACAAACCAATATAATCATTTACACAGTTATTGATAAGCATGTATGAACAGCTGAATGTAACCATAACATCTGAATTATTCTCAATCAAAACTTCGAGCTTATCGCCATACCAATCATCGTAAACGATACCTGTAGCTGTAATTACGATATCACCATCATCGTAAAGAACCTGCTCGTCAATTGACAAATCAGATGCACGAATATCATCATCGTCATCATCATCAATGATTATTGGATCATCATCGTCATCATCGATTGAAGGCTTAGCTGGCTTTGAAGGCTTGTCGTCGTCATCATCGTCGTCATCTTCATCATCGTCATCTTCGTCTTCATCATCATCGTCATCATCATCTTCATCGTCGTCATCTTCGTCTTCGTCGTCTTCTTTCTCGACCTTCTTATCCTTCTTAGATGACTTCTTGCTTGAAGAAGAATCACATGCTACTAATGAACCTGCCATCATAGCAAGACAAATAAGCAAAACCAAAAAAGTCTTAAGCTTCTTCATAATAATCTACTCCTCCATGTGGATATATTTTACTGCCTTATAATGATAAAACAAAGCAAGTCAATATTCAAGATTAGTCAAGTTTTAGGCAAATGTTTCTAGCTTTTGGCAACAAAACAAGAAACAATCGCAATATTTTTTAACATTTTGCTAGACAACTCAAGATTGTAATTCAAATTACTTCTCAACAATTGCATCAATAGCATCAATAATATTCGCTATTCTCTTGCCTCTAATATGAACTCTTGCATCTGAATACTTATAATAAAGCGGCTCGCGCTCACGATATACGCCGATTACATCGTCTTCATTACTATTAAAAACAATGCCACGTGTATCAATATTCCAAAGCCTTTTCTTAATGAGTGGTAAATCAGCATCAAGAAAAATAACTGTTCCTATACTTTTGAGATGCTGCATAGCATCGTCATGTAAAACAACACTTCCACCAGTAGCAATAACCTGTGGCTTAGATGGAGTATATCCTAACAAAGCCTGTCGCTCTTCCTCTAGAAAACCATCTCTCCCTAAGCGATCCAATGTATCCTGCAAACTCTCACCTGTGTTCTCAATAATCAGATTATCAGTATCACAGAAATCTACATCATATTTTCTAGCTAGAGCCTTACCCACTGTAGACTTGCCTGATCCAGGCATACCTATTAATACAATCGATTTAGTTAACATCATTATTCACCCTAAATCCTTCTAGATTGTACTTAATCTACAACCAAACTATCGTTAATTCACAAAACTAATTAAGTACTTACACAATTCTGATGATTCAATAATACCATAATGGATAGGGTGTATTTATTAAGGCTTTATTAATAAAAGTCAAACAAATTTTAGCTAGCGATATACCATAATCTCGTAAGTGAATCTGCCCTCATACCCCGCACATCCCTAGCAGGCATATTGGTTGTCTCTCGGAAATATACCCATATCCTAGATCTCAAATCCTCAATGGAATTAACCTCACAGGTCATAATACGCTTAATATCTACCATAGAATTCCTATCATCAATCCTCAGCAAAGCAATATGATGTCTCTTGTCATAGACGATAAAATCATCGTAATCATAGTTATTAAGCAAAGACTTCTCAATTATTGGAAGGACATTATTACGTGGGTTAATAATTGCATAAGACACATCGTCTATCTTCACTGCATTAACAGCATGAACAACACTATGTGCCTCTCTATATAAATCCCTAATCGCGAACTGGATTCGATGCAGTAACTGATCCTTATAATCCTCAGCAATGACAGCACCATACTTAATAGCCTTACAGATCATAATAAACAAATCCATCTCCATATCTGGAAGACTTGTTAGAAAACAATCGCTCATCATCTGCTGAACTTCAGGAGATGAACGTCTGCCAACTAATCTATACATTCTGTCTGCTAGCTGATAATTAGTTGGAATTCGTAAATACTCACGCTCAATAATAGTCCCATAGACGAGGTAATCAGGCTTAATATTTACAGGCATAACCTTATTCTCTATACAATAATCAAATACTGATAGAAACCCTTCAATAGTTCCATCATAACTAAACTTATTAACCGTACTATTAAGCATGTCATTACCTCCTCATATACTGTGAAGGAATTCTAACACGCGAACATATGTTTGTAAATGCCAATAATGGGACATTATTTGTGTTATCATCGTCTGTCCGTACAGATTGAAGTTGAAAACGAAAAACAAGGACTGTATTATATGCCTTCTGTGAACTTCTTTAATTCGCACTCATAAAAGGCTTTTTTATCTGCATCATTTATTGCATCACAAATTCGTAATAAATCCTGGTAAATTCGATTAACAATCCTAATGTCACTTTCCAGATGCAACTTATTACACAAAGTCAAATAAATATCCAAACATTCAATATGCTTCTTTTCTGCTTCGGCCCATCTGCCTTCTAACTGGAATAGCCAAGCAAATTTTCTGATAGAAGCTGCAACCAGTCTCATGTTGTTTGAAGTATGAGCTATTTCATAGATATAAATGCTTATCTCATACACTTTTTCATAGTACTGTTTTGCTTTTACAAAACAATTCTCTTTACAGAATACATCTCCTAAGTACATATAGATTTTTGATAATAATCGCAAATCATAAGTGTTCTCGTTGTTTGTCTTGTATTTTGTATATATATCTAGTGCTTTAAATAAATATTCCTTGGCTTCCTCATTATTACCTTCTGCTCTTAGCAAACAACCCATACGACTATATTGATGTACAAGTCTAATCCAGTTAGTAACTATATCGCACTTACCAAGCACCTTATGCATCCATTCTATAGTATCCAAATAGAACTCTTTGGCTTCTTCCAGTGCACCTGCCATCTCAAAGTAGTATCCAATACTATCATAAATAGATACTAATCTAATAAGTGAATCAGGATCTTCTTCATCTTCAAGATCATTTGCAATTCCCACTGCATTCTCAAAATACGCAAGAGCATCATCTGAATCACCAAATCTGTTTAACCATGAACCATAATCATGATAAGCATCAGCCAATAAAGCAAAATCCTGGTTTTTCCTAGTCATCATTGCTATCTTCTTACGGATCTCTATTCGCATTAACCCAAATTTTTTTGCGTCTTCATAAGAATCTACCATAAACAAGATATCAGATAATTTCCTGTAACATGAACCTAATAATCTTTGAATACTTATCCACTCTTCATTAGTCGAATCTTCAGTACTAATTGATTCTATGATCTCTTTAGCCTTATGTATACTCTTTTGACATTCATCATAACGTCTATCATAAACAAACACATCAGCTAATCTTAAATAACAATCAGCTAACTTAATATAATCATAATTATGAGTTGTCGCCTCTATCATATAATCAAAAACATCAATAGCATTTTCACAACACTGTTGAGCTTCATCAAATTTACCAATACCTATATATGATCTTGATAAGAATAAATAAATTAAGCCTTTATATCTAGTATCACTTTTTTCTTGAGCAAATTCTAATAATTCCAAACAGAAGCGTATACATAATTCATATTTTCCCGCATAATTGTAATGATCAATCAGATCGTTACCTTTATTTAGTAGAACTCTTCTATTATCATCACTTGGACACTTAAGATACAAATCCTTTAAATACTTCAGATACTTCTCGTGCCATTTAATAGAAATATCGTAATCCACATTTACGCCTAATCCATTGTCATATATTGATATGAGTTCTTCGTAGGCCTCAGGGAGATTCATCTCTGCAGCGCGTGTCAATAAATCAATTGCTCTTGAATAATCTATCTCTACGTCAATACCATGCAGATATGCTAATCCTATAAGATACAAATGTCTTGCACTATTATTTAGAGTTCTCAGGGATGTTTTTGCAAATGTTTCTAACCATGAAGCTATCTCAGAAGAACCAGAAATACATTCAGGAATACCTTCATAGTATTTCTCTAACATATCTCTGTTTGTCGGAACAACTTCTATAGGTAGGACTGTAACATTATTCTTAATAGCCATAGGATATTCTATTCTCATGACATAATTATTCTCCTCTAGGAGACTAGGTGTTACAGCAAGTACGAATAGATTACTCTTATCAAAAGCACTCTTAATAGATGAACTGAAATCTTCACCAAGCGAAATATATTCATCATACCAGATAGCAACATCTCTGCATGCTTCATTCTCATGAATATTCTTCATTATTTCTTTAATATATTTACGATCTTTCTTGCGATAACTTAGAAATATATATGAATCAAAAGCATCTCTCACTTCACTTCTCAATTCATCATTAACAAGAAAAGAAGCCAAAAGTGAACTTAAATGCTTGTCATAGGAGATATGATCATAGTCAATAGATTTCTTGTTAACATATTGTCTTCTCTTAATCAAATCATTAAATCCCGGAACAGATTTGCTTAATCCCTCATCGAGAGCAATGATAAAAACTGGAATATTCTTTGCTATAGCTATCTCATAATCAAACAATCTAGCTCTATTATCTGTTAACAAGAAATCATAAGTGAGCAAAACCACAAACAACTGCATCTCTTCTAGACAAGCTACAAACTCTTCTTTCGCCTCTATATCTGCCTCGTCTATTCTCATATCAGGATTGTCTAGATAATATATAGCTACATCTCTTTTGTTAAACAATATGTCATCGCTAATCTCTTCAAAGTACTTCTTATAATCATTAGCAGTAGCACAGAAATATACACGTGGCTGATCTGATGATAAACTATCACCTATTTTTTTTACCAAAAACTTAAATTGATTCACTGCTACCACCCTTAATTAGATATCGATACTACTTTATAAAACTCTGGAACTCAGTCATCATATCTGCGATCTTAAGAGATTGTGGACATACTGCCTCGCACGCGCCACAACCAAGACAAACTGTTGGTAGTTTATCGGCTGGCATATTACGAAGCGCCATCTTAATATAATGAGTTCCTGGTGTCATCTTTTCCTCGTTGTAAAGAACCATATACATTGGAATATCTAATCCCATTGGACAGTACTCAGTACAGTATCTGCAGCCTGTACAAGGTAGTGTTCCAGCTAGAATTCCATTGGATGCTGTATCATATAGCGCAGCCATCTCTTCGTCGTTAAGTGGCTTATCTTCTTCAAAGATTCTAACGTTATCTACTATCTGATCCATAGTAGACATACCAGACAATATTACCTTCACATCAGGGATTGTCTGCAAATATCTGAATGCCCATTCTACAGCAGATGCACCTGGACGAAGAGCGCTAAGTTTCTCCATACCCTTGTCATCAATCTTTACGAGTTTACCACCTCGAAGTGGTTCCATAACCCATACTGGAATGTTGTACTTCTTTAGAAGTTCTACTCTAAGCTTGGCTTCCTGGAAATCCCAATCGATGTAGTTGAGCTGAAGCTGGCAGAATTCAATGTGGTCGCCATACTTCTCGAGGAAAGCCTTAAAAGCATCAAATGTTCCGTGATGAGACATACCAAGATGCTTAATTCTGCCTAATCTCTTCTGCTCGCAGAGATACTCATCAACTCCGTACTTAGGATCTAGATAGTACTCGATATTTGTATCGCATACATTATGGAATAGGTAGAAATCAAAATACTCAGTCTTGCACTTCTCGAGCTGCTTTTCAAATATTTCCTTTACCTTTGGGAAGTTATTAGTGTCGTAGCCAGGGAACTTACTAGCAAGATAGAAGCTATCTCTTGGATACTTGGAAAGCACTTCGCCTGCAGCAAGTTCAGACATACCTTCGTGATAGCCCCATGCTGTGTCAAAGTAATTAACACCATGCTCGATTGCATATGCAACCATCTTTGATAGCTGCTCCATGTCAATCTCTGTCTTCTTACTATCTAAGGTTGGTAGTCTCATCATTCCAAAGCCAAGATTAGATAACTTCAAATCCTGAAAATCTCTATATATCATATGTTTTACTCCTAATCATGAATATTAATTATATTTGATTTTAGCATATTTCGTGAGGATAATCCTTCAGCTTGGCAGGGTGTTTTCGACCGGGTCGTATTGATTGCCTGAACAGAAAAACAGCATAAAAAATGGCGACCATTTCTGATCGCCATCTAGAAAACAAATTCAAGCTTTAATTAAGCTCTGCTTGGCTTTGGATAACCGAGTGCATCGATAACCTCATCGATTACGTCCTTATCCTTGTCCTTACCTGTGTATGTGTAAACTTCGATAATGTAGTTACCAGCCATGTAAACACCACCGTATACATCCTCGTCGTTTCCATCGTAACCATATGTTACTTCAGCATCGATTGTGATGTAGTTCTTAGCAATCTTGCACTTACCATCGATCTGATCATGTGACTTCTTGAAGTTCATGCTGTTTGTCTCAACATCAAATGCGTACTTAGCAGCCTCTTCGTCCTCATACTCTGTAAGAATTACAGTGTACTTATCGTAATCTTCACCAGAATAAGAGATACGTGTCTCGATATAATCGTAGTAACCTTCTGACTCGTAAAGATCTTCCTTATCGCAATCCAATGCTTCCTTAACAATAGACTTAAACTCCTTTGGAGCAACTTCCTTAACGCCACAAGCACAAAGTGAAAGTGCCATAGCACCAATAAGAAGAACTGAAACAATTCCCTTTAAACCCTTCATGAGAATAACCTCCATATATTTATTCTTGTGTTTAATCACACATAAATTCTATCACACATAAATTTTATTTCTACTAATCAAATATACACAATATGTCGAAAAAAAGTGTCTATTTCGTTCTTTTCGCACATATATCTATTAAAAATAGTAAAATCTGTGCTATTTCGTATTTTTCTAGTTCACATTACTTGATGAGAAGTCTGTGGAATACTTTCTTACCCTTACGGATGATAGCTTCTGAATCTGTGAAGTCTGAATCCTTAAGTGTGTAGAATGGATCCTCAACTACTACATCGTTAAGGTATACACCCTTCTGCTGGATCATTCTCTTAGCTTCACCCTTAGACTTCATGAGACCAGCCTCAACGAGAATATCTGCAACCTGAATTCCAGCAGCCAAAGCATCAGCTGTGATCTCAGTTGTATTCATGTTCTCTGAACGACCGTTGTTCTCGAAAATATCCTCAGTCTGCTTCTTAACCTGATCTGCAATCTCTTCGCCGTGAACAATCTTTGTTACTTCGTAAGCAAGCTTTTTCTTAGCTTCGTTGATTGCTGCATCTGTGAGCTTAGCATACTCGTTAATCTCTTCCATTGGGAGGAATGTCAAAAGCTTCATGCACTTAATAACATCAGCATCATCAACGTTTCTCCAATACTGGTAGAAATCGAATGGTGTTGTCTTGTTAGGATCGAGCCATACAGCACCCTTAGCTGTCTTACCCATCTTCTTACCTTCACTGTTAGTAAGGAGTGTGAATGTAAGACCATAAGCCTGTGCCTGGTCCTTACGACGAACGAGCTCTACACCACCAATAATATTTGACCACTGGTCGTCACCACCTAATTCAAGGCAGCAATCATACTTCTGGTGGAGATAGTAGAAATCGTAGCTCTGCATGAGCATATATGTGAACTCAAGGAATGTAAGACCCTTCTCGAGACGCTGCTTGTAGCACTCAGCTGTGAGCATTCTGTTAACTGAGAAGTGTGGTCCAATGTCACGCATGAAATCCATAAAATTCAAGTTACGGAGCCAGTCACCGTTGTTAACGATGAGTGCCTTACCATCACTAAAATCTACAACCTTACCCATCTGCTTCTTGAAACACTCAACGTTGTGGTCAATTGTCTCAACTGTCATCATCTGACGCATATCAGATCTACCTGATGGGTCACCGATCATAGCTGTACCACCACCCATGAGAGCAATTGGTCTATGACCAGCCTTCTGCATGTGGCTCATAACCATCATCTGTACGAAGTGACCAACATGAAGGCTATCAGCTGTTGGATCAAAACCGATATAGAATGTTACGCCTGGCTTACCGAGCATCTCATAGATTTCATCTCTATGAGTAGCCTGTGAGATATAACCGCGCTCTTCAAGAATATCGTATACATTTCTTGTCATATAATTATCCTCTTACTTGTTATGTTCTAAAAAGAGAAGCTTCGCCAAAAGGCGAAGCTCCCCATGAAATCAATTTAATCACGAAGATAGCTTAAGCGTCCTGCTCTTCTTCGAGCTTCTCTTTTGCTACCAAGTCCTCATAGAACTCATTAGCGAACTGCTCCTGATCTTCCTCAGATGGCTCATCACCATAAGCGTGACCAGTGATAATTTCACAGTTCTCCTTAATTACAGGAACTGCTGTGATGTTTCTGTATCTAGCAACACCAGTACCAGCAGGGATAAGGCTACCAATGATAACGTTCTCCTTGAGACCGATGAGTGGATCCTTCTTACCCTTAACAGCAGCATCTGTAAGAACCTTTGCTGTCTCCTGGAATGATGCAGCAGAAAGGAATGAGTCTGTTGCAAGAGATGCCTTTGTAATACCGAGGAGCTGTCTCTTACCGCTTGGAAGAATAACTGTCTTCTCTTCCTTAAGTGGCAACAACTTCTTCTGCTTGCCTTCTGGCAATGAAGCGTTCTCTTCCATGATCTTTGCATTCTCTTCAGCAATCTTCTCGTTCTCTTCAGCAATCTGAGCGTTAATCTCAGGGAGACGATCCATCTCCTTCTTAAGCTCTTCAACTGCTGCTTCGAAGTCGAACATATCAACTGTTGTACCTGATACAAATGATGTTGTACCTGGATCGTCGATACGAACTCTTCTCATCATCTGACGAGTAATAACCTCGATATGCTTATCATTGATAGTAACACCACCGCTCTTATAAACCTTAAGAACTTCTGAAACGATGTACTTCTGTACACCACGCTCGCCCTTAATCTTCATAATCTCAGATGGGTTAACAGTACCGTCTGTGAGCATATCAGCAGCTTCTACTGTATCGCCATCGCTAACCTTAAGTGTAGCAGCGAGAGGTACTGGATAACGGCACTCTGTGATTGCCTTTCCATCATCGTCCTTGAACTCACTGTTAGCAGCAGCTGTAACGATAATCTCTCTCTTACCCTTTGCACCTTCCTCGATGTGTACAACACCATCGATAGCAGAGATGATAGCTTCACCCTTTGGCTTACGAGCCTCAAAGAGCTCCTCAACTCTAGGAAGACCCTGAGTAATATCTTCACCAGTAGCGATACCACCAGTATGGAATGTTCTCATTGTAAGCTGTGTACCAGGCTCACCGATTGACTGAGCAGCCATGATACCAACTGCCTCACCACCAGTTGTAGGAAGACCTGTAGCGAGGTTCAAGCCGTAACACTTAGAGCATACGCCGTGTCTAGACTTACAATCGAATACTGATCTAATCTTAACCTTCTTGAAGCCAGCGTCTTCAATCTTACCAGCTGTGATAGCATCGATGAGCTGATTCTTCTCGATCAATACCTTATTTGTCTCTGGGTCAACAACCTGCTCTGCAGCGTATCTACCAGTAAGTCTATCAGCAAGAGTCTTAACGATATCCTTCTTACCATTAGCCTTAATAGCAATTTCCTTAACCCATGTGAAGTCTTCTGTACCACAGTCTTCTTCACTGATGATAACTTCCTGAGCTACGTCTACGAGACGACGTGTAAGGTAACCTGAGTCAGCAGTCTTAAGAGCTGTATCAGAGAGGGCCTTACGAGCACCGTGTGAAGAAATAAAGAACTCCAATACGTTCATACCTTCACGGAGGTTAGACTTGATAGGAATTTCGATTGTCTTACCTGATGTATCAGCCATGTTACCACGCATACCAGCGAGCTGCTTGATCTGCTGAGCAGAACCACGGGCACCAGAGTCAGCCATCATCTTGATTGGGTTATACTCACCAAGGTTATCGATAAGAGCCTTAGTAATAGCCTCTGTTGTTGTTTCCCAAATCTTGATAACAGCCTTATAACGACCATTCTCATTAAGGAAACCCTTATCAAACTTGTTGTTGATAAGTTCAACCTTAGCTTCAGCTTCCTTGATCATCTTTTCCTTAACGTCAGGAACGATCATATCTTCGATACCGATAGAGATACCACCACGTGTTGAGTACTTATAACCAAGTTCCTTGATGTTATCAAGAAGTGCAGCTGTTGAAGCTGAACCATGAACAGCAATAGAACGTGAAATAATCTTACCGAGCTGTTTCTTACCTACTACGAAGTCACACTCGAGGAGCAACTCATTGCCTTCGATAGAACGATCTACATAGCCCAAATCCTGTGGGATGATATCGTTGAAGATAAATCTACCGAATGAGCTCTCTACGAGACCTGTTGTCTCAACGCCGTTAACCATACGTGTGATACGGATACGAACCTTAGAGTGGAGTTCGATCTGGTGCTCATCATAAGCCATGAAAGCCTCATCGATAGATGAGAATACCATGCCTTCACCCTTTGCACCTGGACGGCAAATTGTGAGGTAGTAACAACCGAGGATCATATCCTGTGTAGGAACAGTAACTGGGTTACCATCCTGAGGCTTCAAGAGGTTGTTAGATGAAAGCATCAAGAAACGAGCTTCTGCCTGAGCCTCTGCTGAGAGAGGTACGTGTACAGCCATCTGGTCACCATCGAAGTCAGCGTTAAAAGCTGTACATACGAGTGGGTGGAGCTTAATAGCACGACCTTCAACGAGTACAGGCTCGAATGCCTGGATACCAAGTCTGTGGAGTGTAGGAGCACGGTTAAGCATAACTGGGTGATCCTTGATTACATCCTCCAAAATATCCCAAACCTGGGCATTAGCACGGTCAACCATACGGCGACCTGTCTTAATATTCTGTGTGAGACCTTTCTCAACGAGCTTCTTAATTACGAATGGCTTAAAGAGCTCGAGAGCCATCTCCTTAGGAAGACCACACTGGTGCATCTTAAGTGTAGGACCTACAACGATAACAGAACGTCCAGAATAGTCAACACGCTTACCCAAGAGGTTCTGACGGAAACGTCCCTGCTTACCCTTGAGCATATCTGTGAGTGACTTGAGCTGTCTGTTGTTTGTAGCAGATGTAGAACCTGTTACACCACGTGAACTCTTCTTACTATTATCAATCAAAGCATCAACTGCTTCCTGAAGCATTCTCTTTTCATTTCTAACAATGATATCAGGAGCCTTGATGTTAAGAAGCTTCTTAAGACGGTTATTTCTGTTAATAACTCTTCTATAGAGATCGTTAAGGTCTGATGTAGCATAACGGCCACCATCAAGAGGTACCATAGGACGGATCTCTGGTGGGAGTACAGGAAGAACTGTAAGGATCATCCACTCAGGCTTGTTAGCTGAGTTCTTGAAAGCCTCAACAACCTCGAGTCTCTTGATGATTCTACCCTTCTTCTGACCAGAAGCGTTCTTTCTCTCCTTCTCGAGAGTCTCTGCCAACTCGTCAATGTCGAGTTCCTTCAAGAGGTCCATAATAGCCTCAGCACCCATACGTGCATCGAAGCTACCACGATTAGGATCTCTCATAACTTCACGATACTCTACTTCGTCGATAGTCTGCTTCTTAACATAAGAAGTATTACCTGGATTAACGACGATATACTGAGCAAAGTAAATAACCTTTGAGAGTGTCTTAGGTGGGATGTCAAGCAAAAGGCTAATTCTACTTGGGATACCACGGAAATACCATGTGTGTGCTACAGGAGCAGCGAGCATGATATGACCCATACGCTCACGACGTACAGTATTCTTTGTTACTTCAACACCACATCTCTCGCAAGTAACACCCTTATAACGGATCTTCTTATACTTACCGCAGCTACATTCCCATGACTTCATAGGTCCAAAAATCTTTTCGCAGAAAAGACCATCAGCTTCTGGCTTTTGAGTACGATAATTAATTGTCTCTGGTTTCTTAACTTCGTTTCTACCTAACTCTTTAATACGCTCAGGTGAAGCAAGCTTAATATCAATTGAACCAAAATGACTTGTTTCAAACATATCTTAGAAGTCTCCTTCCTTCTACTAGAACTTAATTTAATTCGTCGATGTTACTGCTCTCTTCTTCAAGAGTTGTTGCGTGCATACCTTCTGCAACATCACTACCCTCTTTTGAAGCATAGCTGTTAATCTCTTCCTTAACTTCTCTACTTGGCTCGTAATCGCCCTCTGAAGAAGCCTCAGACTTCAAATCGTATTCCTTGCCTTCTGCGTCGTAAATTCTTACGTCAAGAGCAAGAGCCTGGAGTTCTCTGATAAGAACCTTAAATGATTCTGGAACACCTGCAGCAGGAACATTCTTACCACGAATAATAGCGTCGTATGTCTTAGATCTACCTTCGATATCATCAGACTTAACTGTGAGGATTTCCTGAAGTGTATGAGCAGCACCATAAGCCTCGAGAGCCCATACCTCCATCTCACCAAATCTCTGACCACCAAACTGAGCTTTACCACCCAATGGCTGCTGAGTAACAAGTGAGTAAGGTCCGATAGAACGAGCATGCATCTTATCGTCTACGAGGTGGTGGAGCTTCAAGTAGTACATTACACCAACAGTAATTCTGTTCTCGAATGGCTGACCTGTACGTCCATCGTAAAGGATTGTCTTACCGTCTCTATCAATACCAGCGAGCTGGAATGCTTCAACGATATCATTCTCGTTAGCGCCGTCGAATACTGGAGTAGCAACCTTCCAGTTAAGAGCACGTGCAGCACGACCAAGGTGAACCTCGAGGAGCTGACCAATGTTCATACGTGAAGGTACGCCGAGAGGGTTAAGTACGATATCAAGTGGAGTACCATCTGGAAGGAATGGCATATCCTCTTCTGGAAGAATTCTTGAAACTACACCCTTGTTACCGTGACGACCGGCCATCTTATCACCAACAGAGAGCTTACGCTTCTGAGCAACATATACTCTAACGAGTCTGTTAACTGAGTTCTTGAGGTTAGGATTTGTATCCTTAGTGAAGATATCAACACCGATAACTACACCAGACTCACCATGTGGTACATGGAGAGATGTATCTCTAACTTCTCTAGCCTTGTCACCGAAGATTGCTCTATAAAGTCTTTCTTCAGCTGTAAGGTCTGTCTCACCCTTAGGAGAAACCTTACCAACAAGGATATCACCAGCTCTAACCTCAGCACCTACACGGATTACACCGTACTCATCGAGATTTGTAAGAGCATCATCACCAACGTTAGGGATTTCTCTTGTGATCTCCTCAGGTCCGAGCTTTGTATCACGAGCTTCACACTCGTACTCTTCAATATGGATAGATGTATAAACATCATCACGAACGATACGCTCATTAATCAAAACGGCGTCCTCGTAGTTGTAACCTTCCCATGTCATGAAGCCGATGAGAACGTTCTTACCAAGAGCAAGCTCACCATTATCTGTAGAAGGACCGTCAGCGATTACATCGCCAGCCTCGATCTTCTCACCCATCTTAACGATTGGTCTCTGGTTAATACAGTTACTCTGGTTAGATCTCTGATACTTAGAAAGCTTATATGCATCAATACCGCCATCTTCGCGCTCAATCTCAATGTAGTCAGCAGCAACGAACTTAACAACACCGCCGTTCTTAGCTACCTTACATACACCTGAGTCCTTAGCAGCACGATACTCCATACCTGTACCGATAATTGGAGCTTCTGGCTTAATAAGTGGAACTGCCTGACGCTGCATGTTAGAGCCCATGAGAGCACGGTTAGCATCGTCGTTACCCAAGAATGGGATAAGGCTTGTAGATACTGATACGAGCTGCTTAGGAGATACGTCCATATAATCTACGTTATTTGGTGAAAGCTCCAAGAACTCATCAAGGTGTCTACAAATAATCTTCTTACTGATGAAGTGACCTTCACTATCGAGTGGCTCGTTAGCCTGAGCGATATTGTACAAGTCCTCTCTATCAGCTGTCATATACTCAACTTCACGTGTAACGATACCCTTCTCCTTGTCATAACGACGGTAAGGTGTCTCGATAAAGCCGTAACGGTTAACACGAGCATATGTAGCAAGTGAAGTAATAAGACCGATATTAGGTCCTTCAGGTGTCTCGATAGGACACATACGACCATAGTGTGAAGAGTGAACGTCTCGAACTTCGAATGAAGCACGGTCTCTTGAAAGACCACCAGGTCCTAATGCTGAAAGTCTTCTCTTATGTGTGAGCTCAGCGAGTGGATTCTGCTGGTCACCGAACTGTGAGAGCTGTGATGAACCGAAGAACTCTCTGAAAGAAGCACTAAGTGGACGTGTATTAACGATTGTAGGAGCTGTAATCTTCTCAGACTCTTCGTCGCTAATGCTTGCCATTCTCTCACGAACATTCTTCTCAACACGAGCCATACCCTGACGCATCTGATTCTGGAGGAGTTCACCTACAGAACGAATACGACGATTACCAAGGTGGTCGATGTTGTCGATGCTACCAACCTGCTCACGGAGGCCGAGGTAGTAAGAGATCATAGCTACGATATCTTCAAGTACGAGTGCCTTAGGCATGAGCTCTGACTTCTTATCATTCAAAGCAATGATAAGCTGCTCAACGTACTGATCCTCGCTATAGTTCTCACGAATATTAACAATAATGTCACGAAGAACTGAAGCTCTTACGCGCTCATTAATCTTTGTATCCTCAATCTTAAAGCCCTTAATCTCCTTAGCCTTAAATGAAGCCTTAATGTACTTCTCAGCGTCAACACGGCCGTTACCGATAACACGTACAGCTGTATCAGAGAAAGAGATGCTATCACCGATCTTGATGATTGGGAAAACCTTAACAGCAGAAACACCAGCATCCTCGATGTCGATAGCCTGCTGTCTTGTAATAACTGTGCCAGCCTTAAGGAGCAACTCGTTATCAAGTGTAACGATATCTTCTGCAGCCTTGTGGCCAACGATTCTAGCTGAGAGGCTAAGCTTCTTATTGAGCTTATAGATACCTACTCTAGCAAGATCATATCTTCTTGAATCAAAGAACAAACCCTTGAGGTGATTCTCTGCAGCTTCAACACTGAAAGGCTCGCCTGGACGAACTTTCTTATAGAACTCATTAAGTGAGTCAGCGTGATTCTTACATGTATCTTTCTCCATAGTAACCTGAAGACCTCTAACGTTACCGAAGAAGTTGAGGATGTCTTCATTAGTCTCAAGAGAAATATCGAGATCCTTAGTGTCAAGTGAACGGAGGAGGATTGTAACTGGGAATTTACGCGCACGGTCAACACGAACGCTGATAACACCGTTCTCATCCTCTTCGAGCTCGAGCCAAGCACCACGGTTAGGGATAATCTGAGAAGTGAACTCTTCTACACCGAGCTTACCGTATGTCTTACCGAAATATGCTCCTGGTGAACGTACAATCTGGCTGATAATAACACGCTCTGCACCATTGATAATGAATGTACCGTGATCAGTCATGATTGGGAACTCACCAACATATGCTGGAGAATCCTTAACTTCACCTGTACGTGTATTACGAAGACGGAGATTCAATCTAAGTGGAGCAGCATAGTTACTGTCCTTCTCCTTACATTCGTCAAGACCACATACTGGGTTCTCTGGATCGAACTCTCTGTCTAAAAAGTAGAGTTCCCAAATACCCTGTGCATCTGTAATTGGAGAAATCTCCTGGAAAACTTCATAAATACCTTCATTCATGAACCAATTGTAGGAATCCTTTTGGATTTCAATGAGATTTGGTACTTCAATAACCTCGTCGATACGAGAATAGGACATACGCTCTGTCTTGCCCTGCTTGATGGAACGAACCATTATCACATCACCTCTCGAATAAATATGCTTCAGAAATACCTACTAACATATGCTGTTAAGTGGCACTTCTTAGCGGCCTGTTGTTCTCTGGTTCCAATACTTACGTACAAAAAACCACATCCCGTACAATAAGGGCATAGTTATCCCACAGTACGAAACAGTATAAGATTATATAGGCGATGTCTAGAATTGTCAACTATAAAATACCCCTATCCCAAAAATATTTTTCGATTTGGGAAGGGGTAATAATGTGTCATTTAATTATCTACTTACTATTTATTAAATAGCTATCAGTTACTTGCACGATATGTAAGTGTATCAACTACATCGTATGAAACAAGTGGTACTGTGTTCTGAACCTGAAGTTCATTTGTTGACCAGTTGTTAACCTCAGTTGTAACCTTCTCCTGTGCGAGAGTGTTCATCCAAGATGGCATTGTGTATGAGAAGTAGTAAATGCTTACTGATCTGCTGTCTGCACTTGTGATTGCAATCATGTCACCAGGCTTTCTTGCTGGATCTGTGAGCCATGCGCCTAATAACTGATCATCAGCTGAAACGTTCTCACCTTCAAATGCTGAAGCAAGTGTTCCGTTAACGTAACCACCTGTTGTGATTGAGTCGTAATCATCTGTGTTGTCCTTAACTGCTACTACGAATGAACGCTCATCTGTTGTACCAGCAATAATCTCGTTAGCCTTGTTCTGGCAATCTGTCAATCCCTTAGCTACATCAGCATCTGTAGGAACTTCACCAGCTTCGAGGTCCTTGTAAGCCTCGTTCTCCAACTTGAGAACTCTGTATGTGAATGTTGCTTCGTCGTTAACCTTAATATCATCAAGGAATACTACATATGAACCGAGCTCATTTGTAAGTACTGTTGCTGTACCGATGTTGCCCTTATCGAAAACGAAATCTGCGAAACCTTCTGGGTACTTTGTTGTATCCTCAGCAACTGTCTTTGTCAAACTCTCAACGTATGTCTCGTTGCCGTTAGCTGTCAAACCCATAGCCTCGCTCATCTCAGGACCAAGCTGCTGTGTAAGAGCTACACCAAATGCACCGCTTGATACTGAAGCATCAGCTACAGCCTGTGCCATCTTCTCTGCTTCACCGTCTGGGTAAGAAACTGCTGAGAAGAAGAATGAGTTGAAGCTTGCACGCTCGAACAATGAAGAATCTTCATTATATACAGCCATGAGCTCATCGTAAGATGGCATGAACTTGAACTGTCTGATGTACTGCTCGTACTCCTGTGTTGTCTCCTGTCTTGCAACGATATCCTTATACATTCTAGATGACATACCTGTACCGTAGAGGTAAGCGAGATACTTATCTGTTACTGTTTTGTTGTTCTGAGCACGGAGGCTGAAGAAGTACAACTCGTGTTCTGCATATCTCTTAGCACCGCAATAGAAATCCGGATCCTTGCTAGCATAATCATTAACGAGGTAAACGTTCATAGCCTGCTCAGCAGCTGCATCATAAAGAAGCTGACCGTTAGTCTTCTGCATTTCCTCATTCATTGTGTTGAGATATTCCTCACCAATGTTCATACCATACATCTGATATACAGATACAAGCTGAGCATAGTAGTAATTGAGCTCAGGTGTGTAGATTTTAGCAACTGTCTTTGTCTGACCGTTAACAGTCTGCTCAACCTTAACAGCTGGTACAACCTTTGCTAAGAAACCTGAAATATATACGAAGTATCCTACGATAGACAAAATGAGAACTGCGATAACAGTACCCATGATAATGTTATTCTTTGTCTTATACTTCATTCCCTTGCTAACATTACTGTTGCTTGTATTCTTTTTATTACTTGCCATGATTTATATCATCCTCTTCATTAGATTTATCGCAAAACAATCTTCATTATAATTCGCGAGCCTTAATAATGCAAGAAAGCTCATTTATTTCTTTAATAATATATGTCGGTCCGAGCTCCAATATAGGTTCCTTGGGCATCTCTGACCATTCCACGAACACCGAATCGCACTTGGCATTGATGGCACACTGGATATCACCCTTCGCGTCACCTACGTACATCATTCTGTCTACAGGAATTCCGAGCTGTCTCGATGCGAACAATATCGGCTCCGCGTCTGGCTTATGTTTATCCGTATCCTCGTTAACTACGATTATCTCGAAAACATCCTGCAACCCTAGTAGTTCGATAGTTATCATCAGCGAGCTTCGTCTTTTAGAAGTGACTATTCCCTGAGTAATGCCCATCTCTTTGAGCTTATATAGTTCGTCTAGGACGCCATCGAAAAGTTTTACTTCGTTATTAGCTAAATGAGCGCAGTTAATTCTTAAGTATGCGTCGAGTAGTTTTCGAGAAGTATCAGCATCGTGCATCTCAAATGTCTTAGTTAGTGGGAGACCAATGTAGCGCTTGAAGTCTTCGCGGGTCCTCTTGCACTCACCAAAGACCTCGATATATGCCTCCTCGAACGACGATAAGATTAGTGGGACCGTATCGCCGAGCGTTCCGTCGAAGTCGTAGAGCACGCAGTCGTAACGATTATCACTCGTCTTTATCATTCTTATCCTCGTCCTCGCTAGTCTCTTCAACTACCGGATTAATATGTATAAGAACCTTAGAAATCCATCTCTCCTGAACCTGCAAAACCTTGATATCCAAATTCTTGTATTTAACAGTTGGCTTCTCGTGAGCCTCAGGCACGCGGTCTAATAACTGGATAACAAGACCTGCGATTGTGTCGTACTCATCGTCTGTAAGTTCGATGTCGAGCTCGCCTTCAAGGTCAGAAAGTGTCATATCGCCTGCAACAATTAAGTCGCCGTTAGATAGGTGGATGCATTCCTGATCAGCGTCGTCGAACTCATCGAAAATATTACCTACAATCTCTTCAATCATATCCTCGATTGTAACGATACCCATTGTTCCACCGTACTCATCAAGGATAACAGCGAGCTGGATACCACAAGTCTTCATCTCGTTGAATAGTGATGAAATCTTTTTAGTCTCGTGAACGAAGAGTGGCTCGCGGACATAAGTCTTGAGCTTGAAGTTCTTAATCTCTGTCTCAGACATGCCGAGGAGATCCTTGATATGGAGAATTCCTACAACGTCATCGATTGTGCCTCTGTAGACAGGAATTCGTGTGTACTTTTCATTACGAGCTAATCTGATAACTTCGTCATATGGAGCGTCAATTGAGAGTGACACAATCTTCTTACGATGTGTCATTACCTCGGATACATCTTTGTCGTTGAACTCGAAAATGTTCTCGATCATTTCCTTCTCGCTATCTTCGATAGTATCTGACTCGTTAGCAACATCAACGAGCATTCTAATCTCTTCTTCAGTTACTTCTTTGTCGTTATCGTTAGGGTCAATACCGAAGATACGAAGGATAATATTTGTTGAGAATGTAAGGAACTTAACGAATGGTGTAGCGATAAAGCCAAATCCTCTTACTAGACCTGCTGCGAGGAATGACCACTTCTCAGGGTTCTTCTGAGCTACTCTCTTAGGAACCAACTCACCGAATACGAGTGAAAAGTATGAGAGTACGATTGTAATAAGTACTGTACTGATTGGGTCGATCCATGTATGTTTGCCAGCTGGGTCGATGGCCTTTGTAAGTAACTCTGAGAAATTATTGGCAGCAAAAGCTGAGGACAAGAAGCCCGCTAGAGTAACACCAACCTGAATTGTTGCGAGGAATGTACCAGGATTGTTGATGAACTTTATAACCTTTTTCGCGCCTTTATGACCTTCTTCGGCCATCTTATTCATCTTCGCGTCGTTCAGCGTGATAACCGCCATCTCTGTTCCTGCGAAGAATGCATTAATCAAAATAAATATAAATACTATTGCTAAATCAATAAAAATTTTCCCGACGCCTTCAGGCACTTTGTTCTCCTATCCTTTCCAAAAGATCAACTGATCTCTAAGGCGTTCCATCGATTGTTTTAACCACAACGCCTTAATTAAGATTGTATTATACGATATTTCAAGGAGTTTTACATCATTTTTTTGTATCAAGTTCAGCGCGCATAATATTGCCAACTATTGAAGGGTCGGCCTTACCACCGAGTAGACGCATCGCCCTACCCATCAAAAAGCCGAATGTCTTCTCATTGCCACCAAGGTAATCGCTCACCGCTTTACTACACTCCTCAAGTTCGAGTGCCGCCCTCACAGCGCTCCTTATCTGCTCCTCATCAGTAATCATCAGCATGCTATTAGCTACTGCGTAATCATATACGTCGAAGTCTTCAGTAAATAGCGCCTTCAAGATCTCTCGACCAGCATTACTACTAATCTTGCCTTCTTCGACGAGGCTAACTAGCGCTGCAAAACTCACTGGATTAAGTGTTAATTCATAGTCATTCATGAGCTTAAGGACATGTGTAAGTATCCAGTTGCAGCTAGCCTTAGGAAGATTATTAGCTGCAATAGTACCCTCATATAAGTTAATAAGTCCTGCTGAACTTGTAAGAATATCAGCCTCGTACTCTGTTAAGCCATACTCACGACCATATCTCATAGCCCTCTCGTAAGGAAGTTCAGGAATACTACTACGAACCTCCGATAAGAAATCTTCACCAATAACTATAGGACTAAGATCTGGCTCGACGTGATACTTATAGTCATTAGCGTCTTCTTTGATACGCATAAAGATTGTCTGACTTGAATTCTCATCCCATCTTCTAGTCTCTTGCGTAACTACTTTGCCTGCCTCAAGGAGCGCAATCTGACGATTAGTCTCTGTCTCGATTGCTTTGGTAATCGCCTTGAACGACGCCATATTCTTAGTCTCAGTCCTAGTTCCCATAGCTTCGCCTGGTCTATGAACAGATAGATTAACATCTGCGCGCATTGAACCTTGCTCAATCTTACAGTCTGAGATATTAGCGTACACGAAGCTACGCTGCACAATCGAGAGGAACTCAACTACCTCAGTAGCGTCTCTGAAATCTGGTGCAGTTACAATCTCAATAAGTGGAACGCCGCAGCGATTATAGTCGACGAATACTTTGTCACCCTCATGGATTAACTTTGCAGCATCCTCTTCAATATGAATCTCAGTAATATTAATTCGTCTACCGCTGGAAGGCAGGTCAAGATAACCATTAGTACATAATGGCTTATGAAACTGAGTAATCTGAAATCCTTTAGGAAGGTCTGGATAGAAATAGTTCTTTCTATCAAATGCGCTAAAATCATTAATCTCACAATTGAGTATTAATCCAGCCTTAGTCGCAACACCCTTAACTTCATCGTTAAATACTGGGATTGCACCAGGGAGACCTTCACAGATAGGGCACTTGTTCGTATTAGGAATATCTCCAAATCTATTAGGACATGAGCAGAAAGCCTTATGCGAAGTAAGGAGTTCAACATGAATCTCTAATCCAATTATTGTCTCGTATGTATTTCCCATCAGAAGAACCCTCCTACCATATCCTCGATATGCTTAGCGAGGCCTAACATTCCTGAAATATTAGAAGATACAATCTGAAGTCCAACAGGAAGACCAACTTCGTCATTGCCACAAGGCACCGTGATAGCTTTGTCAGCCCAGCATGTGAAAACATCGTCGGTGTATTTTCGAAGAGGCGCGTCGAGATCAGTAATGAGTGGCGCTGTAGTCTTAGTTACTGGCATCACGATATAGCGATTGCCGCTAGCAATTTCATTAACAATTCCAGTAACTGCCTTACGTATCTCATATGCCTTCCTAAAATAGTCATCGTAGAAGCCATGGGAGAGGACAAAGTTACCGAGGAGAATTCGCTTCTTGACCTCGAAGCCGAACCCTTCATCTCTACTCATATAGCGGTCTTCATCATATCTAGCGAGATTAGAACTCGCGAGCGCGCATGTCACTACATAGTAACTAGCCACAAGTTCATCAACAAATGGCATGTCAAAATGAACTACTTTACCTCCTCCGAGGTTATAAGCAGCGTTAAGTATAACGTCTTTATTAGCTGACAGCACCAAAAGATTATCTGGAACCCAAATCTCGCAGTCGCCAGGATTTATTCCTGAAGTGGCCTCTGTCTGAGGTTCTGACGGAATGAATTCTTCATCGCAGATTGTTTTATAGATGGTCACACAATCATCAACATTCGTAGTAATTGGGCCAATAGTATCAATAGAAGACGCATAGGATATGAGGCCCTGTCTTGATACGGTACCTGCGCACCTTAGGCCGACCAATCCCATGTATGAAGCAGGCTGCAAGATTGATCCACCAGTGTCACTACCTAGCGCTAGCTTTGTAAGACCAGCAGCAACTGCGGCAGCTGAACCGCCTGACGATCCACCTGCACTACGAGTGGTATCTAGTGGATTAAGTACCCTGCCCTTATAGCTCGTACTGGAATCAAATCCCATAGCGAACTCGTCCATGTTGGTCTTACCAGCGAAAGTATAGCCAGCAGCCTTAAGTTTGGTGATGACATCTGCGTCATATGTAGCAACATAGTCGCGGAGCATATTGGAGCCAGCAGTGGCCTTCATGCCTTTAATCAAGATGTTGTCCTTAACTGCGATTGCTTTGTCGCCTAGGGACAAATCTGGTTCGTCCATAAAAACATTGTAGATATCTGAGTTCACGTGTGTTCGTGATGGCTTAGTGTAACTAATTGGAGCATATGAGCGCTCTTCTACCTTAGCGTTAATAAAGCTCGCTGAATTCTCACTAATATTAGTAATCGTGCCAAAGTCGTAACTCCTGATCACATCCAAATAATTAATGAATGTCTCGAGTTCAGCGCGCATACGAGCCTCCTCGTTGGGACTAAAATCCAACTTGGAAAGCTTCTTAAGATATTCAAACTGTGAAGTAGTGAAACACATTTTATCCATCCCGCGTCAATTATAGTAATATAGTATCACAACGGGAGGTTGATGATGAAAAAGTTTATTATTCAGGCATTCATAGGTATCGCGATAATCTTCGTTATGCTCGCTGGTATGTTCCTATATTTCCAGCCAAAGGCAGTCCACGCGAGAAGTATCAGATCTAATCCGCTCAAGGAGACTAGTATCAGCGATATTGAGACCATCACTATCCCATTCGAGCAGGCGGCTAGCATGTACCCTACTAATCAGGCGTTGCTCCTCGTTAACGAAGCTCATCCAATCTCAGAAGATTACCCATCTAATGTTGTGGAATATAAAACATCTGGCGTCCTCATGAACGAGTGCGTAATCGAGGACTACTCTAGCCTATCCGCAGCTATCACTAATAAATTCAACAACTCACTCTACGTATCTAGTAGCTACAGAAGTTACGAAGATCAGGTGCGCGTGCTCGAGGAAGAAGGACCAGCAATCGCTGCGCAGCCAGGGACATCTGAACATCAGACAGGCCTCGCGCAGGATGTATACGTTATGTATTTCGGTGGCGGTGCTTTCATTAAGTCTGACGAAGGTCAGTTCGTTAATTCGAACTGCTACGACTACGGTTACATAATCCGATATCCATATGCGATGCAGGACTACACGGGCTTCGCGTACGAACCATGGCACATAAGATATGTCGGTCTCCCACATAGTAAGATAATTGAGGACAACTCGATTGTTTTCGATGACTATGCGGAACTTTATGAGCCTAACAAATTCTACGAATACGAGGATTACATCATCGGACGAATGCCACTAGACGCTGTCACTGTCCCTGTTAACTTCGATGGCGAAGTTACACTCAGCGAGGACGGCCTGGGCTATTGCTTCGTGACAATCAGAAAAGCGGCGAAATAATTCTTAGGACTGTATCGTAGATAACTGTGTTGAACGACAATCTGTTCTTGAGGCTCTCTGTAGCGTCCTCGGACTGCTCGAAAACACTCTCGAAATCTTTACGCATATCCATAACAGCTTCAGGGTTCGTGAAAATCACGCCGTTCTCAAAATGGAAATACAAACTTCTGTAGTCGAAATTAACTGTACCGCAGCAAGCAATCTCGTCATCGCAAACGACCTGCTTTGCGTGGTTAAATCCAGGTGTGTACTTATAAATCTTAACGCCATTCTTGGCAAGAAGTGTCGCATAAGACTTGGTGGACTTATAAACGAGCTTCTTATCTGGGATCTCAGGGATCATAACTCGAACATCAACGCCTCTTCTTGCAGCGAGCTTCAAGGCTGATGCGAGCTCATCGTCAATGATCAGATATGGAGTAGAAATATACAAATACTTCTTAGCCGCAGAGATGATATTAAGATAAATATTCTCGCCAACATTCTCTGTATCAAGAGGTGTATCGCCAAAAGGCTGAACAAGGCTAGTCTTATCAGAAGATTGAGCCTTAATAGATGCACGAAGGAACTGCTTAATCTGGTCCTCGCTATCTGATGCCTCAATCTGATTCCACATCTCAAGGAATATAGTAGTCAAATTAATGGAAGCTGGGCCCTCAATTCGGACACCAGTATCTTTCCAATGTCCATAAGGTGACACGAGGTTAAAGTACTCGTCTGCGAGATTAAATCCACCTGTATAACTAATTGTTCCATCGATTACTGTAATCTTTCTATGATCACGGTTATTCATAAGGACGTTAATTGTAGGCATGATTGGATTAAAAATTCTGCAGGCCATTCCGCGTTTCTGCATAGTTGCAGCGAATTTCTTGTTGATAAAGAAGAGACTTCCTAAGTCGTCATAGATAATACGAACCTCGACGCCGTTTTTAGACTTCTCTTCCAATACGTCTGCGAGCTCAGCGAAATACGCACAGTTCTCGATCGCATGGTATTCCATGAAAATGAATTTCTTAGCTTCACGAATATCCTTGAGCATTGAACGGAAGCATTCAGCTGCATCTGGGAAATACTTAACGTCACTACCTAGATGAGCCTTATACTGAGCAACATTCGAAATATACTTGGACTGGTTAACAATGGATAAATCCATATCGCCATAATCGACATCCGAGATTTCCTGCATAGCGAGCGCCCTAATTCTCTCACCTACAACGTTAAATCTTCTAATCTGTCTTCTATCAATTCGTGAGTGACCAGTTAAGAAGTACAGCATCAGTCCAAATAGTGGGAATGCGAGGATTAGTATCATCCAAGATAACTTGAACGCTGAGTTCATGTCCTTACCGAACAAGCCGAGCGCTACGATGAGCGCGATTACTGATGCGACTACTGATACATATGGAAAGTATCTACTTAGAAAGAGTAGAAATCCCAAAATCCATAAAAGCTGCACAAAAATAGCAAGGGCGAATATTATCGCCCTTGAAATACCGTTTTCACGTTTTGTTTTAGTAAAAGCTTTCACTTATCTTCCTCTATGAGTTACTTATTCTTCGCTGTCGCCAGAATTCTCATCCTTGCTGTCGTTCTTCTTACCCTTCATAGAAGTAACTGCGAGGCATCCAGCACCACCGAGTGCGATAACACCAGCAACGATTGCGATAATTGCAGTTGTGTTCTTAGGCTTAGATGAAGAACTTGAATCAACTGATGTAACAGGAATTGTTGTCTCTTCAGTTGCTGCTGGCTGATCGATAATAATGTTGCCATCCTCATCGAGGTTCATTGAAGGATTAACTTCTGAAGTAGCAACTGTAATATCTGTATCATCTGTAGGAACAACTGGCTCAGGATCAATAATCTCATCTGGAGTATAGAACTTATGAACATCTGAGAATGCAATCTCACCGATTGTATCGTTAAGTGCCTGCAAAGCGATATTCGTCTTAGCATCATCATCAATTTCTTCGAGACCAAGGTAACCCATTACGTGATAACCATAGCTTGTCTGAACGATACCCATATCGCCAACCTGTCTCTCTGGATCATATGCCCAGTTCTCGAACTTTGGAACGAAAAGGCCCTTCTGAACTGTATACTCAGCACACTCAGCTACAGTACCTGAAGCGAACAATGTGTTACCCATTTGTACGATATCGTCTGGTGTTGTGCACTCTGCGAGCATTGCTTCAGCACCTTCAAGAGCGATTGTCATTTCTTCCTCAGAAGCTACGCCTTCCATAGCCATGAACAATGAATGGCATACCTTTGGAATATATAACTCTTCTTCTGTGAACTCATAGTTCTGGATATACAATTCTGTGTAAAGTGTTGAGAGGTAATATCTCTCGAGGACATCACGGAAATCAGACTCATTCATTGATGGACCATAGATAACATGGAGATACTCATCAAGTGTGAGGCCAAAGCTAGTAGCAATATCAGTAACTGCAGCTACATAATTATCAATCTCTTCATATGTCTCATCAGGGAGAACTACGCCTTCCTCAGCAGCCATATCAAGAACGATATATGTACTGAAGATCTGGTTCTCTGCATACTCTCTAAAGTAATCACCGAAAGTATCGAATGAGAATGTCTCGAGCTGACCATTAGTGAACACATAAGCAAGATCTACAAAACCTTCACTAGTAAGTGGATAGTATCCATAGATATAAGCCTGTCTAGAAAGGTCTGTGAACTGGTGAACAAAGTAGAAGTTTGCCTCAGCTACTGGAATAGCAACATCGTCATAGTAATACTGATGGTTAAGATAACTACCGAGCTGGCTACCATAGAATGTCTCGAAAGTAGCGCCGTCAACTGTTTTCTCACCCTTCTCATTTGTAACTGGAAGCTCGTCGTCAGCAGCCTCAGCTACTACATCTGATACTGTAGTAACATCAGTCATATCTACTGCTACAGTAATCTCAACATTAGAATTATCTGTAGAAGTCTCTGCTGGTACTTCAGACTTGGCACAACCAGCAACGCTCATAATAAGAGCGAGCGCACATGTGCCAGCCAAAAATTTATTAAAATTCTTCATATATATAACTCCTTCAAGCCAAATTGGCATACAGACCAATTATAACATAATCCACTGATATGACAATTTGTGCATTCTGGGCCTATCCCCTATCGCCCTAACACATATTCCTCTGTGCCTGTTCCTAAATAAAGCTTATTCCTTGTCGCTAGTCTTATCGTCTGACTTTGCTTTGCTATCAGATGAAGCCTTAGCCTTGGACTTAGACTCGCCATTCTCTCTACCCTTGGCAATTGAAAGACCAATAAAAATACCTGAAAGGATAAATGCGATGATACCAACTACAATTGATGTGATATTAAGAGCATTAAACTTAGGTCTTACTACTGGTGGAGTAGGAGTAACTGAGAGCACTGTAGTTGTAGGTGTAGTGTCCTCAATTACGATATTGCCGTCTTCATCAAGATTAATAGATGGATTAATTTCTGTAGTCTCCACTGTTGTAGGCTCCTCAGTCCCAACAGGTGAAGGAGTAATAATCTCATCTTCTGTATAGAACTCGTGCACCTTAGAGAAAGCAATCGCACCAATCTCATCATTAAGAGCCAAGAGCGCAACACTATTCTTCTCTTCTTCACTAAGCTCGTCGGCGCCCAAGTATCCAACTACGTTATAACCAAAGCTAGTCTGGACAATATCCATGTCGCCTACCTGTCTTTCAGGGTCATATGCCCAGCTAACGAGGCTCTCAAGTTCAGGAACTGAACTGCTCTGAACATTGTACTCTTCACACTGAATTACAATGCCTGAAGACATTAATGCGTTACCGATAGTGAGGATATCTTCTGGCTTCTCGCATTCTTCGAGCATAACCTGAGCTCCCTCGAGTGCGACATTCATATCCTCCTCAGATGAAGTACCCTCCAACGCCAAGAAGAGCGCGTGGCAAATTCTAGGAGCATATAATTCCTCGTCATCGAAAACATAATTCGCAACATATTCTTCTGAATAAAGTGTAGACAAATAATAGCGATCGAGTATTCCACGGAATGTATCCTTATCCATATCTGGTCCATAGAAAATCGCAAGGTACTCATCTAATGTAAGACCATATGCACTAGCTGTCTGATCAAGGATAACCATGTAATCATCAATCTCTGCAACTGTCTCATCTGACAGGAAAACACCCTGTTCATTGGCAAGACTAATAACGATATAAGTACTCAAGATCATATTCTCTGAGTACTCTCTAAAGTAATCTCCAAATGTATCAAAAGAGAAATTACCTATCTGACCATTAACGAACGGATAGGACAAATCAACATAACCTTCGCTAGTTACTGGATAATAACCAAGCACTGAAGCTTCTCTTGAGATTTCTTTAAAAGCATGAATGAAATAGAAATTTGCTTCTGCCTTTGGAATTTTGATGTCATCAAAGTAGTACTGGTGATTTAAGTAATTAATGAGCTGGCTGCCGTACATTGTCTCGAATGTTAATCCGTCGATTGTTTTCGCGCCATTCGCATCAGTAATTGGAAGTTCCTGGTCAGCTCCCTCGATAGATGCTTCAGTAACATCAGTACTCTCAACAGCGATAGTAGTCTCGGCTACTGTTGTCTCAGTAGCAATTGTCTCTGTAGTACCATCAGCAGTCGCTACTGTCTCAGCTGGAGTCTCCTTAACACATCCAGCCATTCCAGCTACGATGGCAAGTACGAGAATTCCAACTAATAATTTATTAAAAATCTTCATACGATAATCCTTATAAACAAATGTCACATAGTGTTACAGAGCGATTATATCACATAAGAAAAAGAACTCATCAGCAGCATAATTATGCAATCGTGTAAAACTGATAATTCAATTGGATATGTTCGCGAAGTCCATTTGTTGTATAATCTCGACTGGAATAGGACGCAAGGGAGATTAATCATGATATATACAAAAGATTTCACAGTAACGTCATCCAAGATGGATGCAACATCATATTTGTCTGTAGTGGGTGTTTTCGAGACGGTCGAAGAATGCGTAACTGAGCTATACGGCGAACTCGGGATCGACGGCTTCACTGTAGCTGAGAAGTTCAACGCCTGCTGGGTGTTCCTCAAGACACGTATCGAGATGATTAAGCCGATTGAGTGGAAGGCGAGCTATAGCGCGTCTGCTTTCTTTAGTAAGAAGTCTGTCGCTTCGATGCAGATTGATGTCGCTATCCGTAACAGCGATGGTGATTTGTGTTCATATGCTAAGGTCGAAGCCGTGAGCCTTGATCTCGATACAGGCAAAATTCGCAAGGTTGATACAGTAGGCGTCGGCGAGGACTTCGAGATTCATGAGCCACTATCCAAGCTCCAATTCACTCGTTTCCCTAAAAATGAGCTCCCTGAGATTGACACTGTGAAGATTAAATACACGAACATCGACTATCTCCAGCACACTAACAACAAGGAGTACCCTAAGTTCATCCTGAACACTTACGAAGTTAAGGACCTTATCGAGAAGCCTATTAGGGAGCTCGAGATTCAGTACGCTGGTCAGGCAGTCGAGCACGACGTTTTGTCTATCTGCAAGGACGTGATTGATGATAAAGAAATCTTCGCAATCAAGCGTGACGGCGTAGTACTTATCAAGTGTGAGATTGTAAGATAATTGAAAAATTAAGGTTCTTCACGGAAACTTGGGAAATTGGACGCTAAGTATTGTCTGCGCTCCAAGCGCTCCAGTACAAATATCAGTACAAACTTTTCGCGGATACTATCAAATATTTGTACTGAGAGGGTGTTTAGGCGCTCCAGTACAAATATCAGTACAAATTTTCCGCAGATACTATCAAATATTTGTACTGAGAGGGTATTTAGGGCGCTCCAGTACAAATATCAGTACAAATTTTTCGCAGATACTATCAAATATTTGTACTGAGAGGGTGTTTAAGCAGACGCAGTACTAAGAACAGCATTCACCCCAAAAACGTGAAAAGCCAAAATTAAAGCCTCCGAGCTCATTCCTGAACTCGAAGGCTTATTAATTACAACTTAAATACAATACCAATTATCGCACCGCACAAAATCCAGAATGCTGGGTGAAGCTTCTTGAGCTTCTTAACATTCATGAGCACAAAAAATAGCACACATAGGACAACGCTAAAAATTGGGAATACGAACTTTCCTTCTGCGCCTGTGAAGATCGCTGTCTGGAAAATTCCAATAACCGCAGTCGCGATAAGACCTGTTACAGCTGGACGGATTGTGCCGAATGAAGACTGGATGTACTTATTCTTACTAAATTTATCGAGGATCTTCGCGATGAGCACGATTACGATAAGGCTAGGAAGTACGAGCGAGAATGTCGCAACTATTCCACCTAGAAAACCAGCCGCCTTGAATCCAGCATAAGTCGCCATATTAATACCAATCGGTCCCGGCGTACTCTCACTAACTGCGAGCATATTTGTTACGTCAGCGACCTCATACCAATCACGACGTGTAGGAATATCCATAAGGAATGGAATTGTAGCTGGACCACCACCAATAGCAAATAGTCCAATCTGGAAGAATTCAATAAATAATTCAAGGAAGACCATTATTTCTGCCCTCCTTTGTTGTCGCCAGAGTTAGCGTCTTTGTCAGCTACAGCTGCGCCGTTGTTGGCACCGCCCTTAGTAGCCGCTTCGCTAACGCTAGCCTTTTTATGCTCACCAATCTTGAGAACAATGATACCTACAATTGCAGCTGCAATAACAAGTAGCACTGTAGGAACTGGTGTAAATAGTGACATCAGGCACGCTACACCGCAGATGATTGCAGCGAGTACATTCTTAACGGTCTTTTTCGCCATAGTCACAACTGTACAAAGCATAAGCGCGCACACAACAATCTTAATTCCACCAACCGCATGAGCCACAGTCTGATTACTCATGAACTGCTCAAGGAACATCGCAAGGATCGATACGATGATGAGCGATGGGCTGATCATGCCAAGCGTGGAGAAAATTGATCCGATGATATTTCTTCTCTTATAACCAATAAAAGTAGAAACATTAACTGCAATGATACCTGGAGTGCACTGACCTACTGCGTAATAATCAAGAAGCTCCTCTTCTGTAACCCAGTTCTTCTTCTCGACTAACTCGTGTTTGAGCATTGGGAGCATCGTAAGACCGCCACCAAATGTTAAGCCGCCAATTCTGAAAAAAGCGAAATACAATTCAAATAGTTCTCTCATATTCTTCTACTATAACCTTCTACAACCTATGGACGTGATTGAAACGCTCGTTCCTCTCTAACGAAGCCATCATCAATCCTCAAATAACGTCCGTGCTATATTAACAACTTTGGTGAACCAAAATCAAGGTGATTAGTAGTTTGATATAGATGTTCCTAAACAAAACCAATGAATGTATCAAAGTATAGACTAAACTACAAATAGCTTAATCATTCTCAACAATAGGAATCATAATACTTATTGAATAATCGAATTCGTTATCAACATCAGGACTAGGTGTACATGAGATTTCCACGTCACCGTTGTATTTCTCGGCTGATGTCTTGATGTTACTTAGGCCAAGACCGTGAAGTCCGCTATCCTTCTTAGAAGTCACTACAACTGAACCATCGTATTTAAGTGGAGTTACGGTCTTATTTGTTTCGTTGATCATAAAGAAATTGTTTGTAACGATAAAAGCCAAATGGATATCCTTGTTCTGAAGGGTGTGCTTTTTATTCTCGCGAGTTACAGCCTCGATTGCATTATCTAAGACATTTCCAAGAATGGTGCAAATGTCGATTGGCTTCATATCTGGATAACTAAACTTACCCTCTACAATAAGATTAATTCCAAGTTCAGTAGCTTTACTAATCTTATCTGAGATGATGGCATCAGAAGTCTCATTACCAGTATTACAAATACTAATCGGAGACAAAAGATTACCATTCATATCATTAATGTAATCTAGTGCTTTCTCCGTATCGCCATTACCAATAAGGAGTGAAAGAACCGTCAGGTGATTACGATAGTCATGACGAAGTTTACGAATCTCGCTGTTGCTCTTTTTGATATTCTCATAGTACTTCGCCTGGGCTTCAAGGTAATCAGCGTTGACCTGCGCTTCTTCTCTATAGTAGCGCTGTGACATAAAGAAGTTGATGCCAAATAGAATAGTTACTGGAAGGATTACGAGGAAGACAAATCTTAAGAAGCTACTCTCACCTAAAAATATAATCAGGTCAGTTACGTTCTTTAATTGAGCAGCATGTCTTGCGCCCATCGCTTCCCATACTTCAATAAACATTGGATCAAGGATTGCATCGAAAAATTCATATAAAAATGAGAATACAACTATAGTTAAGACGCCTGTTCTCCTGCTCTTAATATTACGGCTAGGAAGTGATGTAAAAAATAGCAGCAAAAATCCTAACAATGTTAATCCGATAAAAGCTAACAACGACGTTAAGTTTGTTATTTCTCTAGCACCAGTCTGTGTAAATGAAGCAATCGTATCTCCTATTAACAAATTGCTTATTGGCACAACTGAGAGTGTGACAAATATCTTTTTATACCATTTACCTTCTGTCGCAATAAACGAAGCAATCAATAGCGCTAAATCATCACCTAGCGATAGCATATCGATTAAAAAATCATTCGATATATGAGTACTCAATAAAAATATAGAAGACTCAAATAGTCCCCCTACAGCGACTGCAATAAGAAACCATCTGCGTTGACGCCAATGAAACACCTTATTGAGCAGTATATGTGCGCCAACATAAGAAGCAATTCTCTCGAAAAATACTGCAATAATCCCAAATATCAAAGTCATTTGAAAGACTCCTTATCCCTAATCATGTTAAATCGAATGTCCGGATTTCTTAACAAAGTCGAACATCGCGAGGCGAAATTTACTTCTAATACTCTTGGCAATTGTAAGTTTTGTTCCACATTCCATAGTCACATCTGTTGCACTGTAACGCTTAACATTTTTGAGGTTAACTATTGTGCATCTATGAATTTTATAGAAGTCTGTTGATACCTCTACGAGCTTCTCGAAAACACTCGACAAAGTTCCACGTACCTGAAGTTCATTTGACTTACCACTATTCCAAAGGTGATAGATTACATCATTATCCATAGACTCAACATACTGGATTGAAGAGATAGGAATGATGATATTCTCTCCATCCTTTTGAACTGTTATTGAAGTTTCTTTATAAAGCATTTGCTCAAGATCTCTGAGCACAACCTTAAGTCTTTCTGGATCAATAGGCTTACCAAGAAATCTGAACGCTGCGACGTCATAGCCGTCCATAGCCATTTCAGTGTGGCTAGTGATGAATATAATAGGTGTATTGTTATTGTTGTCTCTAAGGGTACGTGCAGTAGACATTCCGTCTATTTCTTCCATTTCAATATCGAGGAAGATGGCGTCAAATCTATTGCCATTACCTATTGAAGTCAGGAGTGATTTACCATCGGCATACAAATAGCATGCCACATTCTCAGGGCCACAAAGCTTATAAATAGCTTTCTCAATCTGACTTCTAAAAACTTCTTCATCATCGACAATTGCAAATCGCATTGTGTTTCTCCCTTAACTAATTCGGAATACAACAATAGTATATCAAAAGATACATCTAATAGTGGTTACCAAACGCAGTAAAACCGAAGCGAAGAATATTGTTTTCGCTCCGGTCATAAAAACTTAAAAATCTATTTCTTATCCAACAATTTTGCCGTTATTAAGACGGACAATTCTGTTACTGTAAGATGCAGCTTCATCTGAGTGAGTAACTTGAAGAATTGTTACGCCCTTCTCCTCGTTGATGTGCTTAAAGAGCTCGAGAATTTCCTTACTAGCCTTAGAATCAAGGTTACCAGTTGGCTCGTCAGCTAAGATAATCTCTGGGTTTCCAAGGAGTGCGCGGGCAATTGCTACACGCTGCTGCTGACCACCTGAAAGCTTAGCTGGCATCACCTTACGCTTGGATGTAAGACCTGTGATCTCAAGGATTTCCTTAAGATCATTCTCGAGGGATGCCTTGGACTTGCCCTGAGCTGTGAGCGGAAGAAGAATGTTATCTTCAACTGTGAGGTTCTGAACAAGGTTATAGAACTGGAACACGAAGCCCATCTTCTTGAGGCGAAGTTCGCTCAACTTGGATTCTTTGAGTTTCGTAATCTCCTCTCCTGCAACCTTAATTGATCCTTCGAACTCTCTATCGAGACCTCCAATCAAGTAAAGAAGTGTTGACTTACCACTACCTGATGGACCCATAAGAGAAACGAACTCGCCCTTTGAGATTTCTACACAGGCATTATCGAGAACCTGAAGACGTGTGTCATTCTTACCAAAAATCTTATTAACGTTACTAACTTCAATTACGTGTGTCATATATATGTCTCCTTATTCGTACTTAAGCTGTTCAGAGAGCTTCATCTTGCGAAGTTTTCTGATTGGCTGGATTGATGTAAATGTGAATGCGATCAACATGATAAATAGTGTGAGTGCCATGCTACCAAAATCGTAATGGAACACTACTCCTTCACTTACAACAATGAATATATTTTTTATTGGAATAAGGAGAAGGAAACCAAATGGAATTGCAAGAACCATCGCACTAAGTGACGCGAAGAAACTCTCAAGGAAGAGCGAGAAACTTAACTGTTTTCTGTTAAGGGATGTTGAAAGAAGAACTGCACATTCTCTCTTACGGCTCTCGAAACCAAGCAAAAGGTTACCAGCAGCACCAATGAAAGTTACAATACAACCGATTGCGAGGACGACATAAATCACTACGACGAATGACTGTGATTCTTTCTTGTCAGCAGCTATCTGTTCGTCACGAGTCTTAACCTTTTCTTCTGTAAGCGAAGAATATCTTCTGATAGTATTCGCTGTCTCATCTGGATTGTCAGTCTTGATATAAACATTAGCCACAGAATTGGTGTTATAAATCTCATCGAAGAAATCGAAGTTAACATACATCTCAGGCAAAGTACTTGGGATATAACCCGCTATCTTAAGAGATCTATTGAATTCAACTGGACTACCCTTTTTGAAGATGAAATCATATGTATCACCTACTTTGAGATTGCATTTATCAAGGAAATATCTTGATACATAAATCTCATCTTTTCCTAATTCTGTAGGAAGATCCTTAATAACAGAATTGTAATAATACTTAAATCCACCTTTATTTATAGGTGTTACGATATTGAGATCGCTATATACACCATTAATCACAATCGTGTCACTCGCATCAGTGTAAACATATTCAACATCAGTTACACCAGGAAGTGTCTCTATATACTTATATTCGATAGCTTCACCTTCAACATTAACTGCTACATCATATTTAATTGATGAAGTGTCCTGATAATCATAGACAATTGAAGAAGCGTAAACCATTACCAAGATGCAAAGAGTTACTATTGTAGTAATCAAGACGCTAGCTCCAACTGTATTCTTCTTTGTATAACTTTCTCTAACTGCAAGTGAAGGAATTATTTTTCCGTTCTTCTCGAAAACATTTGAAAGGAACTTGCCAACAAGGATAAAGAAGTAAGGAGAAAGCATTGAGATAGCTAATGCAACAAAAACAATTGCGATAATCTGGCAGATAAAGATATTCTTGAAAAAGAAAAGCACGATACCAGCAACCATGAGGACAATACCAATGATTGTTGTAACCTTATTTGTAGTATATGCTGTATCTTTTGTTGAGAAGATAATGTCACGAATTGGTGTTTTGACAGCCTTTACAATCTCCTTAATAGAACACATACATTCAATGAATACCGCAAGAAGAATGATAACTACTACAGCAAGCGGACTAATCGAACCAAAATCCATTTCAAATTCATAACCAGGGTCGAATGCAAGCATTAAATTTAGTAATGGAAGACGGATAGCAGCATATAAACCAATACCAATTAAAGATCCAACGAGACCGTAAATCGCATTCTCGGCAAGTAAAATTCCAGTAGTCACATTTCTTGAGAAGCCAAGACTTCTAAATGTACCAATAACTGCCATTCGCTCACAGATTACTCTATCTGATACTGAGATAGTTACAAAGATTACCATGAGGATGCAGATAAGAAGAATAAGCATGAATATTTTACTAGCATTCTTGAGCTGCGTATCAGTAGCATCATTAGAAACTAAGCTTGTGAAGTTGCCTCGAGGGAAGTCATTTCTTAATTGATCATAAACATCTCTGGTTACGTCGTCGTTTTCGAGATCTATAAGATATCTATATTCTTTCTGATTAGGATTGAGCTTATTCATCGCAGCATCGCTAATTATTACTGTATATCCGTCGAAAAGCGTACTCATATCAGAAGTAACGCCAGCAATCTTAAAGGATACTTCATTCTTGTTGCTATCTATTAGGACAATTGAATCTCCAATATTTACATTGTAAGACTCGAGGTAACCTTCATTCACGAGACACTCGCCATCACCAAAGTTCTTAGTATCTGTCTTCATGACCTTAAGCTTCTCAGCTACATCGAGATTCATTGAATAGATGTAAACCATCTCCTCTTTCGCAATGTAGTATGCTTCTTCATCATGAGCATATTTTGTATTCTCATAGGCCCTAACCTCTAAAGTAGTATTAGCTGGATACTTAGGGTCAGATAAATCAATCTGCTCGTCAGAAACAGCCATAACATCAGTTGTTCCAGCCATCTCACTCATCATGCCTCTAATAATACTATTCATCGCATTCGTAAGATCAGTTGAGACTATTGCTACAAATGTGCAAAGAGTGATGCAGAAAAGAATAAGAAATGTTCTGCCTGGCTTACCAAATATATTTTTAAGTGTGTGTTTAAGAATAATCTTCATGTTAATACCATTCCTTAATACCATCTACTAACTCTGTCTTCTGGCGCTATATACATTCCATCGCCTGGCTTTACATCGTAAGTTTCATAGAACTCATCAAGACAAGCTACAATTGCATTTGTCCTTAAGATTTCAGGACTGTGCACGTCATACTTAATCTGTTGCTTCAATGAATTCACCGTTACGATCGATGCCCAAGACATCGCATAGCACTCGAAAAATTCCTCATACTCTTCTTTGCTATCAAGAAGTGAAACACAAACTTCAGCTCCGCCTAGGTCAGCATAGTTCTCACCAAGCGTCTGCTCACCGTCTATTGTGTAAATGTTGTAGACTTTGAATGCTGTCTCGAAATAATGGATTGCTTTTTGATTACGCTCTTCAAGCGCTGCAATATCCTCTGGGCTGAGCCATCCAGGGTTGTATACACCATCTTTGTCAAATAGAATTCCTTCTGAATCAAAAGCGTGACCAATCTCATGTGCGATTGTTGCACCAAGAAACGCAAGGTTATAAGCATAGCTCTCGTCTTTACTGAAGAACGGATACGACTGAATAGCCAAGCAAATAGTTACGTTATTAAGCATTGCGTCATAGCAGGCATTCACTTCGTGCATACCAAATTGCAATTCTTCTCTATTAACGCCACTAAGATATTTTTCTTTTTCTCTTCTCAGATTAAGTTCATTCAAATTCTCGAGCGTTTTATAGTAGTCTCCTGTAAAACAGTCTGCTACTTCAGTATCAATCTCATCACAATCAAGATCTTTTGCTGTGAGAAATATTATGTTATCGAGCTTTTCAATTAACTTCTGTCTCGTTTCTGGTGTGAGCCATTCAGCCTGGCTGATTATATCTCTATACCCTCCAACAACGTCATCACACATACTTCTCAATACTCTATCAGCTTCTTCGTCATAAGCACTCTCAACATAAAGCTTCTCGACAAAATGATAAAAAGACATATTTCTTGTGATCTCATAAAGAACTTTATATTCTTTATCACCAGAGAATGAGTAACCTACTGAGAGGTCATCGTATTTAAGTGAAAGCACTTCAGCATTCGCGATACAGTAGTCAGCGATTGCAAGATTACGAAGAGCTTCTAAGTTCTCATCGCTATAGCACGCGTTGATACCCTTAAGTTGTTCTGTTGAATAGCAGTACCATCCATCATCAATTAGTCCGTCAAGTTCATAAGCTTTCTCGACTGCTTCATAATCAAAATTAGTGAAAATTTTACTAAGTTCATCGTTACTTACATGAGTGAAGTATTCTGTATTCCAATCTAATGAACTAACCCTATCAGGTTCTGTACTCCAGCAAAGATCAATAGCAAGATACTCAAATGCAAGTACTTTATCTCTTGCCGTATCCTCGTCATCTCCAAGTGCTTTGAAAACATCAACGTACATGCTGTTGTTATTAGCTACCGCATTGGTGTCTTCATTAATTTCATAGAACTGAACACCAAGAATTTTCTTGTAAAGTTCAACCTCATAGCAATAATTCGTTGGGTCAAAGACGTTAACCGCAAGCTTAAAAACCGGATATATACCAACTTTATTCTTAATACATAGAGAAACAAGTTCCTCAGAAGTCTTGGCATTCATGATCTTCTCAAGTTCGCCATTTACGTCTTCGAATTCGCTCTCGTAATAGCTTTGCATGTACTCTTCATCTAATGATGCGGAGTACTCATCATAAACATATTTGATTATCCATTCCTTTGAACCATATTCGAATTCTTCATTAGAACTAACGATTTTCCTAATACTGTCATAAACGATATCTTCAGTATTAGAAGACACTTTTCCAAACGCACCAGCATATTCATAGTTGTTCGTAATATCAGCAAAGCCAAGAGCCTCTCCATTTGCATAACCAAAGAAATCATCTTTGGCACTAATATTTGCGAAATCAATCTTTGCAGTTTCAGATGTATTTGTATCCTGTGCTGTCTCAGGAAGCTCCGCATGGCATCCTGCAAATCCCATTAACATAGCAGCAGCGATACACGCCGCACTTATTCTTTTGAATTTACTTTGTTTCATGTACATATCCTCTCTATTCAAGTCTGTGGGGATTATTGCACAGCAAAAATTGCATTTGTGGATTAAGGGGTGAATAGACTTTTATTTGGGGCGAAAGGGGATTTAAGTACAACAAAACACCCCCAAGCGCGAAGCTTTGGAGGTGTCATCAAATCCAATAATTAATCAAATACTGATTACATCTGAGCCTGAACTGCTGTCATTGCTACTGTGTTAACGATATCGTCAACTGAGCAACCACGTGAAAGGTCATTACATGGCTTCTTAAGACCCTGGAGTACAGCGAAGCAATTAGCACCACCGATACGCTCTGTAATCTTGTAGCCGATGTTACCAGCCTGGAGATCAGGGAATACGAGGATGTTAGCGCGGCCTGCAACTGGGCTACCCTTAGCCTTTGAAGCACCAATCTTAGGCACCAAAGCTGCGTCGAACTGCATCTCACCATCGAGGAGAAGGTCAGGAGCGAGCTCATGAGCCATATCAACAGCCTGCTGAACCTTTGATACGAGGTCGTGCTTAGCTGAACCCTTAGTTGAGAATGAGAGCATTGCTACACGTGGCTCCTCAAAACCGCAAAGTGCCTTAGCTGTAGCAGCTGTACCAACTGCGATGTAAGCGAGCTCCTCTGCTGTTGGGCATGGGTTAACTACGCAGTCAGCGTATACGAGAAGACCATCTTCACCGAGCTCCTTGTTAGGAACTTCCATAAGGAAGCTAGAAGAAACGAGCTTCATCTCTGGCTTTGTCTTAATAATCTGAAGTGCTGGACGGAGCATGTCACCTGTTGTGTGAACTGCACCTGATACGAGACCGTCTGCCTCTTCGAGCTTGATCATCATGATACCGTAGTACATTGGATCGAGAACTGTCTTAGCAGCAACCTCTTCTGTCATGCCCTTAGCCTTACGAAGTTCGTAAAGCTCCTTAGCATAATCTGCTGTGCGAGCGCTTGTCTCTGGGTCGATAATCTCAATGCCTGAGATATCTACGCCGAGTTCAGCAGCTACTTTATTAACGCTGTCAACGTTACCGATAAGGATTGGCTCAGCGATTGCTTCCTTCTTGAGGATTGAAGCAGCCTCTACTGTACGTACCTCATCACCTTCTGGAAGAACAATCTTCTTAACGTCACTACTTGCCTTAGCCTTAATTCTGTCAATCAAACCACTCATTATAATTACCTCCAAAGTAAATATTTAATGCGTGTTTTCGAGCGGGTCACATCTGACCTCATCGAAAACAATTAGTCCATGAATTCGAAGCCGTCCCAAACATTCTTGCCTGAGTACTTCTTAGCTTCTGCCTCGCCTCTGAGGATTGAGAGAACTGGGATAGCCATAGCCTCCTGCTCCATCTCACCTGGATAGCATGTGATTGGCGCGATCCAACCGCAGTGTTCAGAAATCATTTCCTCAACATCGCTAAATCTCAAAAGGCCACCAGTCAAAAGGATGCCGTCAACCTTACCCTTAAGAACAACTGACATCTCGCCGATCATCTTGATTACGTTGTAGATCATTGTGCGCCATACGAGTGTAGCCTTAGGATCACCAGCGTCAACCATAGCGTGAACTGTATCTGAATTAGATGTACCGAGGAGATCAACAAAACCACCAGCACGTGTACATCTAAGTCTTACATCCTGAACTGAGTGCTCTTCAATATAGTCGAGGAGCTGGAGAACTGGAACTGAACCAATTCGTGTAGGAGTATAAGCGCCCTCACCGTCAGCACCCATGTTACCATCGATCATGCGACCGTGGTCATGCGCACTACATGTGATACCACCATCGATATGAGCAACTACAAAATTGCAATCCTCATACTTCTTGTTCATAACATTCTTTGCGTGATACTCAGCAACAGCCTTCTGGTTAAGCACGTGTGAGTGAGATACACGATAAATACCCTTGATACCTGTGAGACGAGCGTAATCGCAGTACTCATCAACGTTTGTAGGGTTAAGTGTGTAAGCAGGCTTATTGAACTTCTGTGAGAACTGCCAAGCGAGCATTACGCCGAGCTTAGCTGGGTGCTCAGAACCACCAACAGCGATAACAGTATCATCGAAGAGCTTCTGATCAACGCTAGTTACACCACCAGTCTGTGTACAAGCTGAACCACCACGACCAACAAAAGCGTCAATAGAATCAGGATCAACACCCTCATCCTTAAGCATCTGCTCGATAACATCATATCTAAAACCGAGCTGATCATTTACATGTCCGAAAGAGAGCAAAATATCTGCCTCATGGAACAAGTTCTTCTCGAAAACAACCTTCTCATCTTCAAAAAGGCTAACCTTAGTTGAAGTTGAACCTGGATTTATTACCAATATCTTCTTAGACATATCACTACACCTCTTTAATTAATAATATTTTCCGCAACAGAACTATCTTATAAACTCCCGCCACAAACCGCAAGTGCATTATTCTATTTTTTATTAATGATTTTGAACTTCCAATGGTTATAGGCGCCACACATGGTAAAACAGAAGGCTCATTGAAGAATGAAACGTTCATTGGAAATAGAACACCGTGTATAGGTGTCGTTCTACGGAATGTATGCGGCGCAACAAATGAATTATCAAGAGCAACAGCAAGAGTCAGAAGCGTTACTCTTGCATTTACTCTTGTTGAAGGCGGTTTTGAGCATGAAATCTATGGATATCAAGAGTAACAGCAAGAGTCAGAAGCGTTAGTCGTGCATTTACTCTTGCTGGTTGAGATTGTTCAGTATAAATGTCCGAGTCGAACGCGCTGGTGCTACATTTACTCTGAATTTTGATAGTTTTTACGCTGTTTAGCCTGAAATTCAGTATAAATGTACGAGTCGAACGCGCTGGTGCTACGTTTACTCTGAATTTTTATAGTTTTTACGCTCTTTAGCCTGAAATTCAGTATAGATGTACGAGTCGAACGCGCTGGTGCTACGCTTACTCTGAATATTAATCTCATAAACCATTTCAACCGCGGTCTCGAAGAGAACGCGTTCAGAACCTGGCACGCACCCAAATCCCAAACGTAGACTACAACAAAAGAATGCCCCTCAAGAGAGTGTTTTCGAGCGCAACAAAAATGCTCCCCGATGAAGGAGAGCATCTATCTAAACAAACTCAATAAAAATTAGGAAGTGCCCGGGGGCGCCCACGAACAAACTTATAAATTATGTTGCAGCCTTACCTGCGTCGCCTGTTCCAGTAGCCTCGACTGCTTTAACAGTGTCATCAGGCTCACCCTTGTAGAGGAGCTTCAAGATGATTGGAGTGAGGATACTTGATACCACGATGAGGACGATTACCGCTGTGAAATATGCTTCACCAACGAGGCCAACTGAACGACCCTTCTGGGAAACGATGAGGGCAACCTCGCCTCGTGTCATCATGCCGACGCCGATCTTGATACAGTCCTTAGTCTTGTACTTGAGGGCCTTGGACATAAGACCGCAACCGATGATTTTTGAGAGGAGACCAACTACTACGAAAGCAACTGTGAAAAGAATAATGTTCATGTCGATGCTATCGAGGTTAGTGTTAAGACCGATACTTGCGAAGAAGATTGGTCCGAAGAGCATGTAAGAATTGATGTCTGTCTTACGTGCGATGTACTCTGAGTCCTTAAGTGAGCAGAGGATGATACCTGCGAGGTAAGCACCTGTGATATCAGCTACGCCGAATACTGCTTCAGCGATGTATGCGAATGAAAAGCAGATTGCAAGACCCATGATTGGAATTCTTCTTGTATGTGGGTACTTACCGTCGAGGGCCTTCATTATCTTGTAGAGAACGACACCTACGATAAGCGCGAATGCGAAGAACATGATTGTGCTGAGGATAACCTTGAGTGGCTTTGACTCTGGGTTCTTGAAACCAACAACAACTGTAAGAACGATGATACCGATAACGTCGTCGATAATTGCGGCACTAACGATTGTTGTACCAATTTCACCCTTGAGACGACCCATTTCCTTGAGCGCCTGAACAGTGATACTAACGCTAGTTGCTGTCAAAATAACGCCGATGAACACAGCCTTAAGGAACTTCTCTGAACCGAATGAAGCTGGGCCATAGAAAGCCATGTAAAGGAGCGAACCGCAGATGAGTGGGATAAATACACCACAGCATGCGATGAGAGTTGCTTTGAGACCAGTCTTCTTGAGGTCACGGAGATTTGTCTCGAGACCAGCAGAGAACATAAGAAGAATTACGCCAATCTCAGCCATCTGCTTCAAGAAATCTGTGAGGCTTACAATGCCGAGTACGCTAGGTCCGATAAGGATACCAGCAACAATCTGACCTACAACCTGAGGTGCTTTGAGCTTCTTAGCAAGAAGGCCAAAAATCTTCGAAGTGATTACGATAATAGCGAGCTCAAGAAAAATGCCATAAGTTTCCATACAAAGCCACCGCTCCTAAATAATAATATTGCAAGAATAAGTTTATTACTTTGCATGAATTTGTACACTTGAACAGTTGGATAAACATATCGGACAAAAGCCCACCTTTATTAGACAAAAAAGCAATAAGGAATATTTGACCATCTCGAAAACACCCTGCCGCCATCCAAGTCTATCCAAATATATTCACACCAAGAACCAACAAGAATAAGAACATACCTAAAACACAGATATTAAAAAGTGCGACGCCAAAAATTCTTAGAAGGAAGTTCTTGCTTCTGGCAAAAGGCGCACAGCGTTGGATATTTCTATAATTAAAGGTGCAGAATATCAGAGCTAGTGACAAAGCAAAAAAGATAATTCTATACAGGGCAATAATTACCTCTGTACCACCCTCGACTGTAATTCTAGCAGAGATAAAAATAATCATCGCGTATACCAAAGATGCGACAATCATTTTCCATATCTTACCAGTGCGAAACCCTGGGAAAGCATATTTACGAAGCACGGCGCCAACATATGACCAGAAACCTGTATTTCGTGAATATAGATTGATATTGTTACGAAGAGCTGTCTCCAACTCCTTGACAGTTTCAAATCTATCATCTGGATTGAGTTCTGTACATTTCGCAATAATCTTAATCAGATCATTCTGCTGTGATTTGCTGATATCAATAGATTTATTGAGGATATCTTGAAGGATTACGCCAACTGCGTAAATGTCAGTTTTGATTGTTGATACACCAAATCCATACTGCTCAGGCGCAGCATATCCCACAGTACCAAAAAGTGCAGTGTCACGTGATTGAATAGATGTATCATCATGAAGTTTGGCAACATTAAAATCAATCAAGATTGGCTCATTATCAGAGTTAATGATTATGTTGGAAGGCTTAAGATCACGATGAACGATTGAAGGCTTTATCTCATGGAGGTTCTTCAATGTTCCAAGGAGCTGGATAACATACTGAATGCCTTCGTTAATGTCCAGTGAACACTGAGAATCTATTATGCTAGACAAACTATCACCTTCAATGAACTCTTCAATTATTATTAGTTCATTATTCTGCTCGTAGAAATCATATATTATTGGAGTTCCAGCGATGTGATTATTCTTGAGGTATTCGTAGACCGCAATGTTATAAATTTTGATATTTTTCTGCACACAAATCTTGCCGTCATCTCGCCTGACTAGAAACACCTGATGATCTTTATTCAGAACTGATACTAGCGTGTACATATGCTTTACTCCTTCAGATTGATTATAGCAAACCTGTAATTGCATTTTGAGAAAGTAGTGATATTATCAGTAAAAAATCCAAGGAGTGATTTCTATGACTGAATTGAACACTAACGAATTGTTAAAAGTTCTAGGTGAAGCTCACTCATCAGATTACAAAAATGTGGTGAACGACAACCGCATATCAATGCTTGCTCCTAGTAACGATTTCTACGCATACATAAGATTGATACTCAAGGACAAAAAGCTAACACAAAAAGAACTTTTCTTACGAGCAGATATCTCTGAAGGCTACGGCTACAAGCTTTTGTCAGGCGAGAAGAAAACTAGACAGCGTGACGTAATCCTAAGAATTTGCTATGCAGCAGGCATGAATCTCGACGAGACACAACGCGCTTTGAACAAATATGAAATGGCTCAGCTATATGCTAGAAATCCTCGTGATGCCTTCTTGATCATGAAATTCAACGAGAAATCTTCAACAATTCACCAACTGAACCAAGAACTAATTTCCAACAATCTTGATGCACTCAAAAGCGTCAATACAACCGAAGATAACTAAAATATCAGCTTTTTATTCCCACCACGGCGGTGGGAATTTTTAATGCCCATTTTTGGTACCATTTCCCTAAGGTAATAAATATGAACAAGATTAAAGAAATAGCATTTGTGGTGATGAATATAGCTATTCCGCTAGCCTTCGGCGGACTATTCTATTGCGCATTCGCCCCAGATGTTATTTTGGTTAAGTGGGTATCATCGCATCTTGGTTCACACACCATCAGAAGCAATATTGTCGATACACCAGTACTTCTTTTCATGAGAAACCACCTGCTCGATATGCTTTGGAGTTATTCATTAGTATTCGCAATTCAGTTGATTATTGGTGGCAAGAAAAAGTGCGTGCTATCCATAACCGTTCTAGTTACCTTACTAGGAACAACTCTTGAATTATTGCAGTTCACTGGAGTTATCTTGGGAACGAGCGATGTGCTAGATGTTGTTTTCGAGGCAGTCGCAGCGGCGATTGCAGGGCTAATTATTATTAGGAGGGGTACCTATGAAAAAATTCATTAAATCAATCGCACTTATTTTGTGCCTAGCAACATTTGCATTCATGGCACTCGCTAGTAGCAGTTCTAGCGGAACAAAGGAGACAAAAGCAATTGTCAAAGACGATGCCAAAGAAACTAAGAACGACACAGAAGAAGTAGTTGAAGAAACAACTTCCAGCAAGAAGGAAGTGACAATCGAGGCTCAGGAAATCCTCAACATCGACGAACTTACAATCACTGCTGAAGAATATATTCACGATACTATTTGGGGCGATGGTATCAAGCTTCTTATCGAAAACAAGTCGGATCGCAACATCATGGTGGGCTGTAGCGCCCTCATCGTTAACGACTATATGATTAACGATTTGTTCGCAACTGATGTAGCAGCTGGCAAGAATGCCTATGACAACCTCTACTTCCTTTCCAACGAATTGGAAGCATCAGGCATCGATAAAGTAGGCAAGATTGAAGTATATTTCCACATCTATGATAACGATACTTACGAGACAATCTACGATACTGAGTGTATTGAGATCACTACTTCCGAAGTTAACAACATGAGTATTCCTGCTAACGATGATGGTATCGAGCTTTATAATGCAGATGGTATCAAGATAATTGGTAAGACTGTTGATGAGAATAGCTTCTGGGGAACAGCAATTCTCCTCTATATCGAGAACACATCTGACAAGAACGTTACTATAAGCGCAGAGAATATGTCCATCAACAATTTCATGATGACACCAATCTTCTCTTGCACTGTTTATAGCAACAAAATGGCCATCGATGACATTACGATCTTCAGTTCAGAATTAGAAGAAAACGGCATCACATCAATTGATGAAGTATCCTTGACATTCCATATCTTCGACGCAGACACATATCGAACAATCTGTGACACCGATGAGATCACATTCAGTGCACAGTAATCACAAGCTGAACATAGCATAATGTAATAGAAACCTAAAAGAGCTTATACCTTACCACACGGGTATGAGCTCTTTTCTATTTGAACAACCATACAATACTAAAAGACAGCAAAAATGCCCTCCGCCTAAGCGAAGAGCATTCCGTAATCTAATCAAAATTTGTGTACGCGACAACTCACATTAGCTACCCCGATAGCAGCATCAGTCACGCGCCAAACTCAGCCGTATCTCTCAACAAAAGCCTTGGCATCCACAATATTCCAGCCAGTAGCTTCCTGAATGTACTTAACCGCCTGAATCTTGCAGCCATCGTCAACGAGGCGTTTCATCTCCATCACAACATATTCAGGAACATTATTAGGATCAACAGCTGCCCTAATTGGCTCCGGCTCGCTGTATGTAGAAGTTGTTGTCTGAGCAGACTTACCCACTTCCCTAGCAGCGTCCATATTGCGGCCCGTAAATTCCTGGAGAATATCGAAAACCTTGTCCATGTTATCGGAACCTGCGTGTCTTCTAATCTCGCGCATCGCTTCTTCTGGGATATCCTTAAACTCAGTATTACCAAACAATTCCTTGATTGCATCACTAGCAGAAGTAGCGTCACCGCCGCCAAAAGCCTTCTTAATCAATTCAAAAATATCCATCCAAAACTCCAAAATTACAAATTATTCAGCGTCTCCATCCTGAACTTCAACATCGTCTGCAGAAGCAGCATCAGCACTGTCTTCGCTAGCCTTATCGCTAGCTTTATCGCTAGCTTTATCACCCTCAGCTGAACTATCTGAAGCCGCCTCAGTATCAACATACTTAGAATAATCTTCAGGTGTTAAATTAACTTCAACCGTAGGTTCAACCTCAGCTGGCGGACCATATAATCCACAACCATTAACGTTCATTGCAACTGCAAATAAAGTTGTAGCAATGATTGCTCTGTTTCTCTTTTTCATAATCTATCTCCTTGAGTACATACAATTGCACTTCTAGCACCAATTGTATCACATTCATCAAACAAAACAGTCTAGCATTTCATCTCATACATCTACTAGGAGTTCAGATATTGTATCAAAATCGAACTCATTAAGATCTGCTCCAGCGTGTGAATAAATATTCCAAATCTGCTCCCAACCCTCCAAGGCAGACCATGAAGGAACATATGGCGCAAGAATAAATAATCGACCACCTCTATTCACTGACATTCCAGGCAATTCTTCCTGATCTTCTCCATTCCACATTCTTTCCAATTGTTCTAAGTTTTTCGGCATATTTTGAGGATAATAAGGATTACTCATTATTTGGGGATCGCCCAAAGGACTTGCCGGGGAATCGGTAATAAGAATAATCACATGTCTTCGTACACGACCTGCTTCATTCCAATCGGAACGCATCGCTAAAGCCAATGCTTCATATGCACTACTATCATAATATCCACCATGTCTAGCTTCAATTCCGTTCAAACATTCTAGAAACTCAGTTCGTTCCTTAGACCAATCAAAAAACTTACTCTCAAACATAGCATCTTGACCATCATATCTATAATTTCGAAAGGCTATAATCTTTACCCTTGGCTCTGGCACCGGTTTGCCCATCTGATCCATATAATTCAATATATTCTCACAAATAGCAGGAATTTTATCCTTAACATCATCGATAATAGGCTTCATCTTAGCAGAGGCATCAACAACAAATACAATATCCGCACAACAATCATACGAAAATGCTGAAACCATCTCATTTGACCATAAACTCATATTACAACACCTCCAACTCTAATCAATTGCACAATACATAAACTGTAGTAACATATCAGGGTCAATAATATCATCTGAAAAACTAGTTTCTTCTAAATAAACTTTATCCCAATAATCAGCATACACAAATTCCAAATCTGAATGAGGGGGAGCAAAAACCAACATTCGTTTAGCTCGCTGATCAGGCATTCCAGACAATTCTTGTCCACCTAAACCATTCCACATACTATGCAATTCAGAAATATTACTAGGCATATTAGGCGGATAGTATTCGCTACTAACCCTGCCAATATCTCCCAACTCACAAGTTGGAGAATCAGTTAGTAATAGGATTACATGTCTTCGTTTATCCCCTTCATTAGTCCAATCAGAACGTATTGCTAAAGCTAACGCTTCACATGCACATTCTTGATTGTCCCCTCCACCTTTTCCTTCCATATCATTCAAGAAAGATTGAAACGCTTCTACCTCATCTGGCAAAACATAAAATCTACTTTCTTTCATAGCATAAGGTCCATCATATTTGTAATCACGAAAACAGATAACTTTAATCCTTACCTGCGAAAAATCCATGCCACACTTCGACATTTCCGTAACAAATGAACTATTTACACACTTAAAGTAAAAATTCAAAGCACCTTTTTTTACTCTATCAATAACAGTATCCATGCTACCAGTTGAATCGATAACCAAAACAACATCAATATAACAACTCTTTCTCTCTAAAAGTTCTCGTTCGAAAATACCCATATGCTCTCCTTCAAAGCAACCTATAAGATGTATTAATCACATACCAATAGCATTTGATATCAATTCAATTATCAGATTCACATCAACTTCACTACAACCATCACCAGGACGTACGTAAGATATCCAAACTTGGTCCCAATCCTGTATAAAAGACCATGACGCAACATTTGGAACGAAAACGATCATTCGCTTAGCTTGCTGTTCAATCGTTTCTAGACCATTCAATCCGTTCCACATACCTCTCAAGCGAATAGAATTCACTAGCGCATTTGAATCTCCAAAAGAATTTACTGGTGTATCAGTAAATAGAAGTATCACTTGTCTACGCTTAGCACCATACTTCATCCAATCAGATTGCATCGCTAACGCCAAAGCCTCATAAGCACACTTAGGAGCGTCACCAATAGCATTAACTTCAATACAACTTACAGCCTCATGGAATGCAGCATTTTCAACCGGCAAACTAAAGAAGGTACTCTCACATATAACCGGTTCACAACCACATTTGTAATCACAAAAACCAACTACTTTTATTCTCACCTGCGGTAATGCAGTGCCACCCTGTTCCATCCATTCAAGATACTTTTGATAAAAAATCGAAGCATCATTCTCAAGTCTTCTAATAAACCGTCCCATACTATTAGTTGAATCAATAACCATCACGATATCAACAAAGTATTCTGTCCTATATATATCCATTAACCCTCCAATACTTACAAAGGCCTTTCTTAAATCAATTAACTACAATCAAAAACAACGAAACTACCAGTCATATCTAGATTTTTCATAACAAGGCTCCTCAAATAAATGCAATATCTAATCGATCATCCTATTGAATACTTGAAACATATCTTTTTAAATTCATCTGAATCTGCAAATTGCTTAAATAAAGTTTCATAATCTGTATCACCATTCAATTGATTAGTCCAATAATTAATCTCTTCTTCACTTGGAATTCTATCAAACATTATCTGATAAAGTGCTACAACAAAATCTCTATCTGTACCATAAGAAGTCACATTATAATCAGAAAAAATAAATGAGTGTATTACCTCACCACAAGTAATTCGTCTGTTTACTAACTCTTTAGCGCAATCGTATAATTCATCAGCACTTAATTCAGTTGATGAACTCTTAAAATAAATGCTTTTAACAAATGAAACAACCTCATCTGATGGTTCAACTTCAATGGAAGGCACAGCAGTTCCTCCTGCCAAAATACCTCGTAACAAACAGAGATCTGCCCATTCCACAGAATTAGCAAAGCCATCGAATATTTCGTCTCTACTACTTCCATTATTAAGCTGATTAATCCAATAATTGAATCCATCAGTATCTGGTTCTCTATCCAAAAATACTAAATACAATTTTGTAACATATTCTTCATCTGTATCTTGCAAGATAGCATATTCGTTACTAATAAAAAACTCATAAGCACAATCAGAACCAGAAAGGCCCATCATGAACCTGTTCTGCCAATAATCATTCTCCGATTGATTAGGTTCCCTCTCAAGAATAAGAACAAATAATCTGTAAATGAAATTATCCAAATTAAGTTCACAAGAATCATCAGTGGTTTCTTCTGTTTCCACGGTAGTTTCTTCCGTCGGCTCAACGTCATCAAGATTACGTGTAAAATCAGGAACAACTCCAATCTCTAGCTTACTACCATTACCACCATCATGATCTTTCTTATCTTTGGTTTCTTTAACAGAACTATTTGTTTTTTTACTTTCAAAAATATGATTAGGCTTAATATAACCAAAATATACAGTAACTGAGATTCCTAAAAGGATTAACAAACTTATTGCAGCCAAGAATAATTTGCCTGTCTTCGATAATCTCTTTCTTTCTGTTGATTTCTCACAACTATATTCAGTTGTTTTTGAACTTGATGTCGCCTCAATATCGAATACTTCGTTAACAGAAAATTCAGCGCCACATACCCCACAAATCAAACTAGTTGGTAATGTATCAGCAACTTGATTGTTACTATCACATATTTTACACACCCATACACGCATTACGATACCCTCTTATCAATCATATTATTGAACGAACCTGTTAATACATTCATTATGTTATCCATATAAATATTTCCCAAACCATTCTTATCGGAATAGATTTCCCACGGTCTGTTCTAGCTACCAATCTCCTTAATTAAAGGGGTTCTAGATACGAGCATTAGTAATCTTCCAGAAGGATGTTCAAAATCCCCTTTATAGAAGATGTGCCTTACCACATCCACCTAAGCCAAATCTCTAGGAAATGGATAAATTTATTGCCTTTAATACAGCCCTATTTTATTATAACCAGTTTTATGATTTCTGTTTGCTTCCTCTTGTTACTATACTGTAAATAATCAATGCAACAGATATTACCTAATTACACGATTTTTCTCATTTATGTTCTTTTTTGACAAAACAAAGAGGCAAACAGAAGTTTGCCTCTCTATTAAATAATAGTAACTATTACTGATCTTTCTTACATCTAAAACACTCAGTCTCACCTGGCATAAGTAAGAAACCGCAAGTTAGGCAATACTGGAACTTAGACATCTTGCGCTCAAGAAGCGCCTTACCATCAACAGTGTCACCTACTGGAAGTTCCTCCTCTTCCTCAACTGGAACGAAATCAAGCTTTTCAGCTGGAACATAGTTGAGATTACGCACGCCATATCAAGTGCATACTGCTTATCTGCTGGTGCAAAAGGTGAAGCGAATGATGATGCGCTCTCGCCATCTGATCTCTTAGCCTTCTGCTCACGCTCAAAACGAGCCATCTCCTGCTCAGCTGTGAGTGGTGTTGAATCGTAATGTACAACTTCCTCATTAGGGTCAATTCGCTTAGCACGCTCGACTATGCGATCGTATTCAACTGCTTCTAACATATGAATGCCTCATTTCATTTGATAAACTAACACTCCTCTACTATAAATTAATGAATTTGATTTCAAACCGCTGATTTAAGCGAAAAAGCCGGCACTATTCCAGATTATTCTTGACGGTAAGGTTTAGACCGTGTTTTCGAGATGGTCAAAAGCGCGCCCACGAACTTCTCGAAAACAAAAAGCGTGACTGAAGGAACCCTTCAGCCACGCCCTTAATCACTGAACGACGCCGTTACTGTCGACGTATTTGTAAGAACCGTTGATTGATACGTATGTGTTCTTGTACATATAGAATGAAACTGGATCGAAGTAGTACTGCTTGCCGCCGATTGTCTGGAGGCCGCTCTTGAGGTAGCCATTTGAGTCTGCGTAGTATGTGTAATACTTATCCTCAGTTACCCAGCCGTACTTACACTTACCATCTTTGCCAACGTAGCTAGAACCGCTCTTAGTAGTAACTACCTTGCTAACTGCGAGCTGACCAGTTGCACCAGTACAGTAGTAGTAATTACCCTTGCTGTCCTTTACCCAGCCAGCCTTGTGTGCTTTACCAGTAGTCTCGTCGAAGAACCAGAGGCTATTGTTGCCTGCATCGTAGAAGCCCTTAACCATAGCGCCGCTATCCTTGAAATAATAGTAGTCGCTACTTAGGTACTTGCCATTATCATCGTAATTCTTAATCTCTGTGAGACCAGTCTGCATCACGCCAGTGCTGCTGAAATAATATGTGACACCAGAGATTTCCTTGAGACCAACAGTTGCTTTCTTAGTTGTTGGATCGTAGTAACTCCAGCTAGAGCCTGACTGATGCCAGCCTGAATGTGCTTTACCGTTGTCCTCGAAATAGTAGTAATCACCGTTTACCATTCGTAATCCAGTGAGCATAACACCTGTGTAATCAGACATGTAATAGAGGTTGTTGTTGTACTCGAGGAGACCCTTATGAAGAGCACCGTTAGAAGCGTAATAATACCAATATTCACCCTTCTGAACCCAACCTGTTACCATCTTACCGTCATCATCGAAATAGTATTCAACGCCATTCTGGTTGAGGTAACCAGTCTTCTTATAACCAAACGTCTCATCGAAGTAGTACCAAGTGTTATCAATCTTCTTCCAACCCTTAGCCATCTCGCCTGTAGAAGGATCATAGTAATAGTACTTGTTGTTCTCAATAACCCAACCAGACTTCTGAGTTGTTGTTGTGCCTGTTGATGTTGAGCCAGTGCCAGTTGTTGAACCTGTACCAGTGCTTGTACCTGTAGTTCCTGTTGATGTGCCGTTAGTAACAGTACCGCAAACAGCACATGCACCGTGCGCGTATGTTCCGCTGCCCTTTATTGTGATTACACTAGTGATAATTCCGTAGCTATCACAGATACCCTTGAACTCCTGTGACGCTGCGAAGCCATTGAAAACAACCTCTCTAGAAGTTCCTGCCTTGAGCATATCAATCCAGTGTGACTTGCCTGAAGCATCTGAAGATCTGCCCATGAACGCCTTGTAGAGCATCTCTACATAGTGATCATTACAGAGATTTTTGTTTTTGAGCTCGTTAGAGAAAACAAAATCAAATGCAACTTCTGAACCAGACTTCTTGTGTGAGCAAAGCTGCTCAGTCCAATATGCCATACCTGCATCATCGCAGCTTCTACCGAGGATCTCATTATAAAGACGCTCAACGAAAAGGCTTACCATCGCGCCCTGATTAGGATCAACGCCCTTGATGTAATAACCCTTAACAATACCGTAACTACTACAAAGACCAGCGAACTCCTTAGAGTTAGCAAAACCAATGAATACATCTGTACGGCTCATACCGCCATTAAGCTGACCAACCCAATAATTAAGACCACCCTGGTCAGGATTTCTACCAAAGAACGCCTTGTACATATAAGTAGCGTACTCTTCATTACTGCACTGCTTGTTCTGGAATTCTGAACTAAAAATAAAACCAGCAGCAACAGAACATCCTGTAGCCTTTTTATTGATAAGCTGGTTACTCCAGTAATCAAGACCAGACTGATCAGGATTACGATTCAGACATACGCTATACATTCTTGTTACGAAGTCATTGATGCCCGCAGTATTAACTGCGCCGTCTGCCATTACACTAGTAAAAAGTGTGCAGACCATAATTACTGCAAGAATTGCAGATACTAATCTCTTTCTCATATAGTTTCTCCCCTAACAGTTATTTCATGTTACGTTTGTCATCTTACTAACATTTTGTTAATAAGTCAACTTTGAGTTGAGATTATTTGCTGGAAATATTAGTAGCGCCGCTGATTTCAGGTGTAGAAGGTCATTTATGAGATATTCTTGGTAAAAAATGAGATATTGCGCGCAGAACTTGTGAGGGTTGCAGGTATTGGTGGTGTTGGTGATGTTGGGCTTGGTAAGGCGTTGAACTTATACTTTGTTTTTGTTCTATAAGTTCAATGTGGTGGAATTTTTGAACTTATATTTTCATTATTTGATATAAGTTCACCGATTGAGATCTGCTTTGAAATCCATTGAACTTATATTTACGTTTGAATTTATAAGTACACATTTTCTCGTCTCTATTGAGATGGATTGAACCTATATTTTTGTTCTGACGTATAGGTTCAATCTCGAGGTGCTATCTGCTACTACCATTGGACTTATATCTTATTTTTACTGTATAAGTTCATTTGAAATCTCAGCTAATGATATCTGTTGAACTTATATTTGTGTTTTGAATTATAAGTGCATATTTTCAAAAAAGTCATCTTTTCAATTGAACTTATAATCTGTTTCTGTTCTATAAGTTCAATTACATAATATTCACCTAAAAGGAGCAATCTATTTCATACATATTCAGATTTTTAGAGCAGAATTATAAATAGTCTGAACATTGGAATGCGCATATATTAAAACCTTCAGACTAATGAAAGAAAACTAAAAATAATCTGAATTCTCCAACTATCAATTCCTTTGTAAATTCAGACTAAATGATGATAGTGAAAAACAATCTGAATTCCCCAGCATCCACTCATTAGTAAATTCAGACTAAAATCTCATATCAAAAAATAATCTGAATTATTCAGATCAGAAATTCAGATTATTTATATACAAATGCAAATAGTCTGAATATTTCAGAGCACAAACAAAAACCATAGTCCATCACTGAACTATGGTCTCTCAAATTCTAATATTTATAGTACCAACACTGCTGCGCACCTAGAGCGACACGCAACTAAAGTTGTCATAACTACTGCGGACGCAAAAATACGCCCAACAAAATCACTTAAGCTCAGCCTTGCAGAACTCCAAAGATGAAGCGACTACAGCGTCCATGTCGTAGTACTTGTACTCGCCGAGGCGGCCTCCGAACTTGACCTTAGTCTCACCTTTAGCCAGCTCCTTGTACTTCTGGTAGAGTGCGCTATTGGCCTCATCGTTAACTGGATAGTATGGCTCGTCACCTGGTTTCCACTCAGATGAGTATTCGCGGCTGATGATTGTTTTAGGGATGTCGTTGCCGTCTGAGTCCTTACCGAATTCGAACCACTTGTGCTCGATAATTCGTGTCCATGGTGTCTCACGATCTGTGTAGTTCATAGCGGCGTTACCTTGGAAACTAGGGATATCGAGGGTCTCATTCTCGAAACGAACTGATCGATACTGGAGGTAGCCGAGTGAATAGCCGAAGTATGCATCAATCGGACCAGTGTAGATAATCTTATCAGCGATTGCGTCGTACTCAGCCTTGTTAGCGAGGTAGTCGGCGCCGAGTTTGACATCAATTCCATCGAGCATGTTAGCAACGAGTTTTGTATAACCGCCTACTGGGATACCCTGGTAGAGCGCGTTAAAGTAGTTGTTATCGAATGTGTAGCGGACTGGAAGTCGCTTGATGATAAATGCAGGTAGGTCCTTACAATCGCGGCCCCACTGCTTCTCTGTGTAGCCTTTTATGAGCTTCTCGAAAATATCCTTTCCTACAAGAGAGATTGCCTGCTCTTCGAGGTTTTGTGGTTCAGTAATTCCAGCCTCGCGTCTCTGCTGTTCAATCTTTGCAGCAGCCTCATCTGGAGTAATCACGCCCCACATCTTGTTGAACGTGTACATGTTAAAAGGAAGTGAGTAAAGCTCGCCCTTGTAGTTCGCAACTGGGCTATTAGTGAAACGGTTGAATGTGGCGAAGCGCTGAAGGTAATTCCAAACTTCAGTATTGTTAGTATGGAAAATATGCGCACCATAAACGTGAACGTTGATGCGCTCCTGTTCTTCAGTATAAACGTTGCCAGCGATGTGATCGCGCTTGTCTATCACGAGGACTTTCTTGCCAGCATCTGTAGCTTCACGTGCAAAAGTTGCGCCGTATAGGCCAGCGCCTACAACTAAATAATCGTATTTCATTTTTGCTCAACCAACTTTCAACTCAATCATTTCATTTTTACTAAATTTTTCCGAGAGGCGCAAAAAGGTTCTTAGACCATCTCGAAAACAATCACTTCATACCCTTCTTGAAGCGCATGAAGTCGCCGAGGGCCTTCCAACCGATCTTGACAATCTTAGGGATGTTAATTGAATTAACGCCGCCCTGTCTAGGCTTGAATGATACAGTCCTGAATGTGATGTTCTCCTTATAGTGTGCGAAGTATGTTGTGAACATGATGTTTGGGATATTGTAGTCTGCAGGAAGTCTGTCGATGTACTTGTTCACCAGCGAGCACTTCATAAGTCTGAAAGGCGCGTTCGCATCAGGCACTTTTACACCAAAGATAATTCGTAGGAGCAAACATACAACCTTCTCGACAAAAGCTCGGGATTTACCGTCGCCGCGGACATTTCGGTGTCCGAGGATGGCGTCGTGCTGAGTGCGTAGCTGCCAGAATGCGTCGAATTCGGCTGGATTTGTCTGACCGTCTGAATCGGTCTGGAAAACATAATCGATGCCGTTTTTGATTGCGTACTTATATAAAGCGATGACCTTAGGTCCGTGCTGCTTGTCTGAGTCTTCCAGGATAGCGAGCTGTGGGAACTCCCCCTGAAGTTTCTGAAGAATTGAATGCGTTGCATCCTTACTTCCGTTGTCAGCTATAACCAATCTAGAAGATGCGTCCTTCCCCTCAAGGACTGGATACCAGGCCCTTACTACTGCCTCGATATTCTCTTCCTCGTTATAAGCTGGCATTACAACATATAATGAATCCATTTTGTACCCTCCGTATATGCCATACATTATACAGCTATCGTCCACAAATTAGGACTAAACATAGTATCAATTATTCGTGTCAGATATCTAACCTAACCTGCTTATCAATCCAGCTGGTCTGTTCAGCGACGCGAATGATGTCGCCTTCCATACTGCCTCCGATAAGGAACGGCGAATTAGGATCATGACGTTTAACATTTGCCCTGACCGCCTCGACGTCCGTGTTGGCGTAGCAATATTTACACAGATGAAAGCAGCTGTCATACGCGCCAATGTCTGGACCAAGAATGCACGCGCACTTGCCGTTACGCTGGTTTTTACTCTGGCTCGGGATAATTAGTCTCGCGCCGAGCGCCTTCTCGTATATCTCCTTGGTCATGCAACCTGAACAATCAGCGCCGAACTGAGCGAGGTCGTCGCCTTCTGCGCAAGGTCTTAGGACCATGCCGTGTGACTTAGCAATCTCAGCAAATGCTTTGCCAAGCACGAGGCGTTCCTCCCTAGTAACTAGTCTAGCCTTAGGGAAATTGCGCTCAACTTTCTCATATATATCTAGAAAACTAATCACGCAGTTATTGGTGTAGCCGTCCAAATATGCTGCCATCTCGGCGAACTTTTGGATGTGCCACTCAACCGTGTGAACATCGTCAACGATTATTGGATCGTAGCGCCAGCCAACTGAGTTGATGCCAACCTTTCTCGAGAGTTCTCGAAAACAATCCATAACAAGGGCGTAATTTGTAACATAGCGCTCAATATCTGGCCCATAAGGTGTGATCGTCACGTACCAGTACTGGCCGAAATTCGATAGTGTCCTCATGGCGTAATCGTCATTCAGGACTGAGCCAGGATTTTTGGTACAGAAAGCGATTAGGTCCACGACGTCAGGCGTCAAGCTATAGCGTGTCACCTGGCTAGGATTGTATGGATTTCTGACCAGGACATAACCCTCCTGGATGCGGTTAATGAGCCACTTATGGAAGAAGGCAGGAATATCTGTCCTCATTCCTGTTTGAATAATCATTGATTAACCTCTGTGTATTAGTTTAAGTGCGGCGCGCCTTGGGCCACCAAATGTCACCCTAAGCCTGAGGCACTTAGGGTAGGCTGAACACCTAGTGCCAGCCTGAGACTAAGAAGGCGCCCAGCATATGCCAGGCGCACCTCAAGTAATAGTCTGTTATTAGATGAAACCGATGTGATACTTTGACGCTGCCTTACTAGACTCAACCATATCTGGGATATCAGCCTCTGTGATTGTTGAGAGTATCTTGTCGTCATCGTCGTCGATTGTGTTATAGGCATGCTGAGTGATTGTCTTCTCGTAAAGGTTACGAACAAAACGACCGTTACCGAAGTCCTCGCACTCCTTAGCTTCCTTGATCTTACGGTAAACCTTCTTCTGAGCATCCTCAGTCATGGCCATACCAGCGCTACGAACAAGCTTCTTGTACATATCGAGGAGCTCGTCTTCTGAGTAATCCTGGAACTCGAGGATTGTACCAATTCGTGATGCGAGACCTGCGTTAGAATCGAGCATCTTCTGCATCTCATTTGTATAACCAGCGAAGATAATAACGAGTTTGTCGCGGTTATCTTCCATCTGCTTAACGAGCTCAGTTACAGCCTCACTTCTAAAGCCTTCCTGTGCTCCGCCTGAACCGTCAACTGTAAGTTCATAAGCCTCATCGATGAAGAGAATTCCGCCATATGCAGACTGACAAACCGCAGCAGTTTTTGGAGCTGTCTGACCTACCCACTGAGCTACGAGGTCCTTAGGGCTAACCTCGATGATCTTGTTCTCGCGTAGGTAACCGAAGTTATAAAGGAGGTCGCCTAAGATACGTGCAACTGTTGTTTTACCAGTACCTGGGTTGCCCTCGAAAACCATGTGGAGGTTTGGTCTTTCTGCGATATTAATACCCTTGCCCATTGTTTTACGTCTGAATGAGAGGAGTGTCTGGAGCTTACGCATCTCTTCCTTAACAACATCGAGACCTTCAAGATTATTGATGTCGCGCCAGATATCTTTCTCGCTCTTTGTACCCTCAATCTTAGGAATATCAGATACCTTGAGGAGCTTATCGTCGATATCCTCGTCGTAGTGGATGAATACGATATCCTTAACAACCTTATCGATGAAAGACTTACTCTTGAGCTGGCTCTTCTTGTATGCGATATAAACGTATTCCTTGAGGGCATGCTCAAAGCCTTCCTCGAACTTGAATGTGAGCTCGAGCTTGTTCATGATCTCATATACGATCTGGTTATCAGTCATGTCACCAAGTGTGAGGTGCTTATCAACTACAGTGTTGTAGAACTCTGTGTAGCCCTCGAGTACGCTCTTGAGCTTGCTCTTCTCACCACTGATAACGAATGCGAGCTTATGTCCTTGACGCTCGAGTGCATTCTGGAGACGAGTGATCTTTACTAGGGCTTCACCTGGTTTGTTTTCGATCTCTGGGAGCAAGTGGAAATCCTTAACGTGGAGGATTACACCTGCGTCAATCAAATTGCTGTCCTCTGGGATCTTACTATGGAACTCAAGGCGCTCAATAATCTTGATAACACCATCAAGTGAATAGTCTGCAAGGCTTATCTCCTCAACATATGTCTTGTAGTCAACGTTAGAGAAGTAACTATAGAAGAATGTAATCCATCTGAAAATCTCGAGAAGTTCCTTTGTCTCCTTCTCATCATCTGAATAGAGAACCATGTTAAGTGGCAAGTATGGAATCTGAGAATTGAAGAAACGGTTGATTACGTAGTTGAACATCTTCTCAGCGAGTGCTGCATCTTCCTTGTTCATAGGAATTCTTCTAAGTCTCTGTCTACCTTCTTCAATCTTGAAGTAGTCGAAAGTCTTAATTCGTCCTTCGTTGAAGAGCTTACCAATATAAAGACCGAGCTGAACTGGGTCGCAGCTGAGGATCTTAGCTAAGTGGAGAATATATGCAGCTACGTGATCTGGGTGGAGGAGATACTTAGTATTAATACCTACTCGCTTCTCCTGAGCATAATCTCTGAGGTGAGATACAGGAATTGAAATCACTGAGTTACCACTACGGTAGAAGTTATAAATGTTATCAATATTGGATGTTCGCTCATGCGCGATAACATCAACGAATGAGTATGTAGCTGTGCCATTAGCTTCGCTATATTCAATCCAACCCTGCTTAATCATTACTGTAGCAGCGAGTACAGAGAAGAAATCGAGGAACTCATAGTCATCTTTTCTGATATTAGGAATATTCTCAGGACAGTCGTAAGGCTTAATCTCGACATACATCTCTTCCTGAAGGCGCTTATAAACTTCCTTGATATCGAGGTTATTAGTTACGCAGATGTACTTGATATAAGCATTAATCCTGTATACACATCCAGGTGTCTTATCTGTACAAATGTCACATCTGTTTTTGAGCGGGCCGTTACCTGCGAATTTCAAATTATCAAAACGGCGGAAATACTGGTAGTTGAGGTTCTTACCATGGTAACCCTCGATAACTACGTTCTCAAAAAGTGTAGTAAATACGTCATCGTGAGATGAATACTGCATCATTGCGCAGACGCCGTTAAATGGAGCTTTACCCTCTTTAATCTTTGCTACGTTGTGCTCGAGGTGCTCAACTGTAGATAATGAATGGCAAACTTTCCAGAAAACCTTATCTGTAGTTACAGTCTCCTTTAGTTTACGAACGAGCTCATCGATTGTCATCTTAACGAATGGATCGTCGTTGCTAGCTTTTGGCTCCTTCTTCGCCTCATTAATCATCTTCTCAAGATCAAGACTCTTCTTTTTTGCGTCATCTTGTTCAAAAGTCTTAGAATCGCCCATATAATTCTCCTCACATCACAAAAATATAAGTTATATTTTATCATAAAAAACTGATAACTCGTGGCGCTATACCACTCAAAACTTACAAAAAGTCTTTGGATACCATACACAAAAAAATCAAGTCAAAAAGCGTTTATTTTTTTTCTGAATAAAGCAATTTTTCGATTGATTATATTAGGTATTAACCTATAAAATAGAGAGCGGATATTTAATAAATCAAGACAGATGTCTTGGGAACAGAGGCTTACAATGGGTGGTTTTTTTGGCGTAACTTCAAATGAAGATTGTGTTTTCGATTTATTCTTCGGAATTGACTATCATTCACACTTAGGAACAAGACGCGGCGGTATGGCTATTTATGGTGAAGACGGCTTCCAGCGTGCAATTCATAACATTGAGAATTCACCATTCAGAACAAAATTTGATAAAGATGTTCAGGACATGAGTGGTCACTACGGCATCGGCTGTATCTCAGACTACGAGGCTCAGCCACTTATCATTCGTTCACATCATGGCACATTCGCTCTTACTACAGTTGGTAAGATCAATAACATGGATGAGATTATTGCTGAACTTTGCAAGAATGGCAACGTTCACTTCCAGGAGATGAGCACAGGCGAAGTTAACGCTACTGAGCTCGTTGCAGCACTCATCAATTCAAAGGCTAACTTGATCGACGGTATCAAGTACGTTCAGGACACAGTTGACGGCTCAATGTCACTTCTCCTCTTGAACAAGAACGGTATCTACTGCGCAAGAGATAAAAACGGTAGAACACCAATCGCAATCGGTAAGAAGGCAGAAGGCTTCTGCGCATCTTTCGAGAACTTCGCATACAAGAACCTCGGCTACAAGAACCACAAGGAACTCGGCCCTGGTGAGATCTGCGTAATCACAGAAAAGAACTGCATCACACTCGTTAACCCAGGCACAGAAATGAAGATCTGTACATTCCTCTGGGTATACTACGGCTACCCTTCAAGTGGATATGAAGGTATCTCAGTTGAGCAGATGCGTGTTAATAACGGTATGGCAATGGCAAAGCGCGACACAGTTAAGCCAGACATCGTAGCTGGTGTTCCAGACTCAGGTACAGCTCACGCAGTTGGTTATGCTAACGAGTCAGGCGTTCCATTCTCAAGACCATTCATCAAGTACACACCAACATGGCCACGTTCATTCATGCCAACAATGCAGAGCAAGCGTAACCTCATCGCTAAGATGAAACTCATCGCAGTAGACGACCTCATTGTTGACAAGAGCATCCTCCTCATCGACGACTCAATCGTTCGTGGTACACAGCTCCGTGAGACAACAGAGTACCTCTACGAGAGTGGCGCTAAGGAAGTTCACATCAGACCAGCTTGCCCACCACTCCTCTTCGGTTGTAAGTACCTTAACTTCTCACGTTCGAAGTCTGAGATGGACCTCATCGCACGCCGCGTTATCGCACGTCTTGAGAACGGTCAGGAAACTCCAGAAATCCTCGCTGAGTACGCAGACCCAGAGACAGAGCGCTATAAGACAATGGTTGGCGAGATCTGTAAGGAACTCAACTTCACAACACTCCAGTTCGCACGTCTCGACGACATGCTCGAAGCTACAGGCGTTGAACCTTGCAAGCTCTGCACATACTGCTGGAACGGTAAGGAGTAATCCTCCTAGTTCGCAAACTTTGGTTCGCATCGCTGGCGCGATTACAATTAATTGAATTACATAGGCGCTTCCCTTTGGGGAGGCGCTTTTTTGTGGTTTTTCTGGTTTTTCTGACTGGGCCCCGCGCCGACCTGCTCGAAAACACACTCTTAAAGTTATCTCTCCCCTACTACAGCCTCTCTAATCTTATCGCGCACTTACTTCTAAACGCGGCTCTCTTCGAGACCGCGACCGAATGGGTATCTATCAAGAGTAATAGCAAGAGTAAACGCTCCGACTCTTGCATTTACTCTTGATATTCATAGATTTCACGTCCGAAACCACCAATATCAAGTAAAACAGCAAGAGTAAACGCTCCGACTCTTGCATTTACTCTTGATATTCATAGATTTCATGTCCAAAACCACCAATAGCAAGTAAAACAGCAAGAGTAAACGCTCCGACTCTTGCATTTACTCTTGCTGACAACCACATAATTTACTTCAAAACAAAAACTCCCTGCTGATCACAAGGCAAACACAGAAAAAACTCTAAGTCCACTTCAAGATCAATAGGGAGTTGATAAATATACTAATTACAAAAGTCTAAACACCTGAGCTACAGTCGCAGAAAGATTATTAGCTGCCAATTCCTTGTCTAACGCCTCATCCAAAGTTACAACGTTACGAAGGATTGTAAAGAATGCATCTATTCCGTGCTCATTACAAACTTCAGCATCTGGAGCAGCACATCCGCAGAATGCGATTACACGCTTACCATATTTCTTAGCAAGTGCCGCAACTCCAACTGGTGTTTTGCCCATTATAGTCTGAGCATCCATACGACCTTCACCAGTAATGACAATATCAGCATCCTTGATGTAATCTTCTAATCTAGTCTCATTTAAGATAATGCTAATACCAGGTTCCAGTGATGCTCCAAGGAAAGTCCTACATGCATATCCCATACCACCAGCTGCACCTGAACCAGGATAATCAGGATCACCACCACTAATAGCAGCATACTTTCTGAGCCACTCATCCATAACAGTAATCATCTCTGGAGTAGCACCCTTCTGAGGACCATATATGTTACTACAACCTTGCGCTCCACATAGTGGATTAGTTACATCACATGCAACTTGAAATGTGCATTCCTTAAGGCAAGGAATTACATCATCAGCATTAATACTAGCAAGTTGTTCCAGACCTTTAGCACCGCGCTCAATCTCATTACCAAGTTGATCTTTGAAAGACCAACCAAGTGCCTGGAGCATACCTACTCCACCATCATTAGTTGAACTTCCACCAATGCCAATAATGAAGTTACGAATACCCTCTTCAACAGCAGTCTTTATAAGTTCACCTACACCATATGTAGTTGTCAAAAGTGGATTAAGTTCACTTCGATTAATCAAGGCGATACCAGCAGCTGATGCCATCTCAATTATCGCAGTACGCTTGCTATCCACCTCGATAATTCCCCACTTAGCATCAACTGGAACACCGAGTGGACCAGTAACGCGAGAAACCATAAATGTACCTTCGAGGCCACCAACCAATGCTTCTACTGTACCTTCACCGCCATCTGCGATTGGCCTAACAACAACTTCAGCATCACGTGAACGAAGGATACCCTCGCGTATTGCATTGCCTGCTTCAATAGATGTAAGACTTCCCTTGAACGAATCAATTGCTACTACTACGCGCATAAGATCACCTGATTAGGAAAAGGCTAGCTGCGATGAGGAGCTGACCAGCATAGTACAAGGAAAGATTAGTAATACGAAGTGAAAAGCGTGTAACTCCGCTAAATGTATTAAAGATAAGGACAATGTCAGAAACTGTGAAAAGAACAGCGCCGATTGCATACACGATATCGTGTGTACCACCTGTCACGAACGCGAGGTGCACGGCAATTACAGTCATTATTATTACAGCGCCAAGATAGAACACACCGAATATTCTGAACACAATCTTCGGTTCAAGTGTAACGAAGATATAGATAAGAAGTGCAGCAGCAAGGATAACACCGATAGCAACGTCAACAACGAGGTTCTCAGTAAGAGGGATAAGTGCCGCAAGGTAGAGAATGTGGCCTACAAGGAATGCGACGATACCGCCAAGGAAGAGTTTTTGACCAATCTTCTCGATAACAAATCTAAGGTTGAGGAGCACATCTCCAAGGAGACCGAAAATCAAGCCCACAAGGATTTTGATACCAAATGAATTGGTTGAAACAGTCAAGTAACCAATCAGACCAATTGTTACGAATGCGAGTGATGCGATGCCTTTGAGAACATCTGCTTTTACATATTGCTCGCGATGTTCTGCGTTAATAAAAATACCCTGGATTACAGCGCCGACCAAAGCAATAGCGACAATCAGAACGTTAGACATAAGTTATATATTCTCCTCAATTACTCTTACTAAACTAAACTTAAGTCTAAGTTTATCACTTATAACAATAGCGACAAGGTCATTAGGTCCTGTTCCAGCATCAGATTTAAAAACTATTGTCATACCAAAAGCCAAAATTACACAACCGAGCATATTTACAACAATTTTAGTAAACATATTTACATCGCCTGCGAACAATGGTTTCAGGAGAATAGTAAAGAAATCAATGATTGGCCCACCACAGATCATGCATAGAACCGTGCCTATCTTTATATACTTTCTATCAACAAACAGAAGAACCACAATTATAAGCAAACAGATGAATATGTGTACTCTTCCGTGAGTTAGCAATTCACTTATTGATTGGGGCAGAATTGAACTTTGTTTATATAGTCCTCAATATCAAAAATATGGAGATTTGTTTTCGAGACCTCTCGAAAACATTCTCCAATAATGGAGTAAGGCGTGTCGGTTAGGGTAATTCGACACGCCTTAATAGAGGGTATTAATATAACAATAACGGAGTTGTGATTATTAATTCTTTGCAATAAGCTTAAATCTACGCTTTGAGATTACGTCGAAGATTACAGCCAAGAGGAGTACTGCACCCTTTACTACCTTACAGATATCCTGGTTAACACCTAAGAGGAACATACCCATGTTGATAACACCCATGAGGATAGCACCAATGATAACGCCTGGGATTGTACCGATACCACCGTAAGCTGAAGCACCACCGATGAAGCATGCGCCGATAGCGTCCATCTCGTATGAGTTACCAGCTGTAGGCTGAGCTGATGTAAGTCTTGCCATTGTTACCATTGCAGCGATTGCTGAAAGGAGACCCATGTTTGTGTAAGCAAGGAAGTAAACCTTATTTGTGTTGATACCAGAAAGTCTTGTTGCCTTCTCGTTACCACCAACAGCATAGAATGAACGACCTGTTACTGTGTTGCTTGTGATGTAGTTATAGATAAGAACTACAGCCATGATCCAGATGAGTACTGTTGGGAAACCTCTATCAAGTGAGAGCTCAGTGATGATCCACATGATAGCTACTGCAACTGGTACTGTTGTCAAAAGGAATGATGAAAGCTTTTCGTTTTCATAACCCTTATTTCTACGATCAATTCTCTTCTTAACCTGCAATGATACAAAAGCGATAGTTACGATTACACCAATGAGGAAGCAAGTAAGGTTAAAACCTTCAACGTTGAAAAGGTCAGGGATGTAGCAGTCAGAACCACCACCAAAAGCTTTCATGAAGCCCTTCTCTTCTGCAAGAGAAATAGAAGTAGCATTCAAGATTACGTTACTCAAGCCACGGAACGCGAGCATTCCTGCAAGAGTTACGATGAATGGTGGAATTCTTACATAAGCGATCCAGAAAGCCTGGAAAGCACCAATCAAAGCACCAACGATAGCCATTGCTACTACTGCAACTGCTGGGTGCCAGCCCATGTTTACCATGAGTGTTGCACCTACTGCACCAGTGAAGCAAACAATTGAACCAACAGAAAGATCAATGTTACCACCAGTTAAGATACATAAAAGCATACCAGCTGTAAGAATGAATACATAAGCATTCTGTGAAATCAAGCTAGTGATATTCATAGGTCTTAGAATATTACCGCCTGTTGTTATTGCGAAGAAACCAAGTACTAAGAAAAGCACAATGATCATCGCATATTTTCTTATAAATACGACCATTTTATTCTCGCCCATATTTAAGCTCCTTTGTTACTAGAATTCAAAATGCAGGACATAATCTTTTCCTGTGATGCATCCTTTACATCCATCTCACCTACAATTCTTCCTTCGTTCATTACGTATACTCGGTCGCACATACCAAGTACTTCAGGAAGTTCAGAAGAAATCATGATTACTGATTTACCTTCTGCTACGAGTTGGTTGATGATGCAGTAGATTTCATACTTAGCTCCAACATCGATACCTCTAGTTGGCTCATCAAGGATAAGAACATCAGGATCGGTAAACATCCATTTAGCGAGCAATACCTTCTGCTGGTTACCACCACTAAGGTTACCTACGTTTTGTTCTACAGTTGGACATTTTGTTCTAAGCTTTTCCTTGTACTCAACTGCAACTGCATATTCTTTATCCTTATCAATAATTGATCTCTTACTTACGCCTTTGAGGTTGGCAAGAGTAGTATTGATTTTGATTGGATTGCTCAAGATGAGGCCATTGCCTTTTCTATCTTCTGTTACATATGCGAGTTTATTTCTGATAGCTTCTTCTACAGTTCTGAATTCAACTCTCTTTCCGTTCATAAAAACCTGACCAGAAATATTCTCACCGTAGCTTCTACCGAATACGCTCATTGCAAGTTCTGTTCGACCTGCACCCATGAGACCAGAGATGCCTACAACCTCACCACGCTTTACGTTGATTGATACGTTATCAACAACTTTCTGCTCCAAATATAGTGGGTGATATACATTCCAATCTTTTATCTCGAGCATTGTCTCGCCGATATTTGGAACTCGCTTAGGGAATCTATCTGTAAGTTCACGACCTACCATTCCCTTGATAATTCTAGCTTCTGAGAAATCATCTACACCCTTTGTAAGAGTCTCGATTGTAGATCCATCTCGAATAACTGTGATCTTATCAGCAACATAAGATACTTCGTTAAGCTTATGTGTGATAATGATGGATGTCATGCCCTGCTGCTTAAACTTCAAAAGCAAATCGAGAAGCGCTTTTGAATCTTCTTCGTTGAGTGATGAAGTAGGCTCATCCAATATTAATAACTTAGCATTTTTTGCAAGTGCCTTTGCAATTTCTACTAACTGTTGTTTTCCAACACCAATATCTTTTATAAGTGTTTCTGATGACTCATTAAGTCCAACTACTTCTAAAAGCTCTTTTGCTCTACTATGTGTATCAATCCAGTCAATCTTCAAGCTAGAGCCGCGCTCGTTACCGAGAAACATGTTCTCGCCGATTGACATATATGGAACAAGTGCAAGCTCCTGGTGAATGATTACAATTCCCTTAGCTTCACTATCCTTAATCTTCTGAAAGTGACAAACCTTACCGTTGTAGATAATGTCGCCTTCATATGTGCCATATGGATAAATACCACTTAATACATTCATAAGTGTCGATTTACCAGCACCATTCTCACCGACTAATGCGTGTATCTCGCCCTCTTCAACTTTCAAATTTACATTGTCGAGAGCCTTAACACCTGGGAACGTCTTGGTGATATTCTTCATTTCCAAAATTATATTAGCCAATGAAATCCCTCCCAATTCTAGTTTTAGGTCTTATCAAGAAATAGCAGGTGGAGGACTGAACTCCACCTGCAATTCTTGTTTTGTTATGAAGTATTTTTCTCTAGGATTGTTTGCGTTATTATGCGAGATCAGCTTCTGTGTAATAACCTGAATCGATGAGGAGCTCCTTGTAGTTATCCTTATCAGCGAATACTGGCTCACAGAGATATGAAGGAACAACCTTCTTACCATTGTTGTATGTTGATGTATCGTTTGTTACTGGCTCCTTGCCCTGCATGATTGCATCAACCATCTCAACTACCTTAGTAGCAAGTGTACGTGTATCCTTGAAGATAGACATTGACTGCTTGCCAGCGATCATGTTCTTAACGTTGAGCTTATCGCAGTCCTGACCAGTGATGATAGGCCACTCGCCCTTGTAATTAGCTGAAAGTGAGTTAGCTACACCATAAGCTGTTGAGTCATTTGAGCAGAGGCAGATATCAAGATTTGTTCCATCTGAGTATTCCTTTGAGATGATTGCATCCATTCTGTTCTGAGCATTCTCTGTCTTCCACTCAGCTGTAGCTACTGTAGCGAAATCTGTCTGACCTGACTTAACAACGATCTTACCTTCGTCGATGTATGGCTTGAGAACATCCATAGCACCATTGTAGAAATAGAGGGCATTGTTATCACCAGGATCACCAGCTGTGATTTCCATGTTGAATGGACCATCTGCGTTATCGAGATCAAGTGTATCAACAATGTACTGACCCTGCTTTGTACCTACCATGTAGTTATCAAATGTAGCGTAGTATGAAACTGCATCTGAGTTCATGATCAAACGGTCATAAGCGATAACAGGAATATCCTTTTCCTTAGCCATATCGAGAACTGTACCAAGTGAATCACCATCGATTGAAGCAATTACGAGAACCTTACAACCTGAGTTAATCATGTTCTCAACCTGTGCTACCTGAGTAGAGATATCGTTATTAGCGTACTGAAGATCTACATCGTAACCAGCAGCCTCGAGCTCCTTCTGCATGTTAGCTCCGTCCTGGTTCCATCTCTGCAAGTCCTTAGTAGGCATTGCTACACCAATCTTCTTACCTGATTTTGAATTGCTACAAGCAGCGAACATTGAGAGTGCCAATGTAGCTGTCATAAGTAAGCAAAGTAACTTTTTCTTCATTGTTTTTTCCTCCCTGATGAAGTTTTATGGTTCAAGGTTATCATTGAGGTAGTAGCAAAAAATTAATGTTAACTTCACTTTTCAGTTCATATTTTGTTCATAAAAAAATCATCCAATAGCACTTTTTTAAAATGTGCTACTGGATGAAAAACAAAAAAATCCTATTCGTATTTCTGCAGAATATTCAGCAAGAATGTAACCTATACTTATTCGTCGTCTTTATCTGTATTAGGGACATTTAGATATACATCTTCTTTGAGATGGAAGCCGCTGTTAATAATAACTTCGTCCATATTATCTGCATTTACCATTATTGGTTCTATCGCAATGTAAGGAACATTGTATATTCCATCATCGATAGTCTGATAGCCTTCTTCTTGACTGATATCGTCACCTTGAGCGAGCTTAACAGTTAATTCCGCTGCCTTCTGAGCGAGCTTTTCAACAGGCTTATATACAGTCATCAGCTGTGTTCCTTCAACGATTCTTTGACAAGCTTCAAGGTCAGCATCCTGTCCTACAACGATTATATTACCTGCTAGACGCATCTCTGCAAGAGCTGGTACAACTTGACTAGCAAGGTTATCGTTACCACACATGATACCATCAACTTGGCTAACTACTTCTGGATTATCTCTTACATAATCACTAGCAATCTCAGCCTTCCAGTTAGTTGCATGAATGCTATCTACAACAGTTATTCCATGGCTACTCATTACATCCGTGAAACCTTGCTCAACAAGTTTAGTATTGTTATCGAGATCTGAACCACCTAGCATCAGTACCTTGCCATTATCGATACCAGCATCTACCATCGCCTGACCCATTAACTGTCCTACTTTTGAATTATCAAAAGAGATATATAGGTCAACATCAGCATTACAGATAAGTCTGTCATAAGCAATTACTGGAATACCTGAAGCCTTAGCTCTAGCTACTTCTTCCTCGAGATCATAGCCGTCGATTGCGATGATGACGATGGCATCCATCTTCTCGTCGATGAAATAGTTTATCTGCTTCTTTTGAGTTTCAACATCACCATTGGCATTCTGAACATTAACTTCGGCGCCTAATTCCTTGGCTGCTCCTACGAACACATCTCGGTCGCGCTGCCATCTTTCGATGACGAACGAGTCAAAGCAAAAACCAATTCTTATCTTATCGCTACCGCCAGCGACATTCGAATTAGTATTAGTTTCGGCACTTTGGCAAGATATAAGGAGCAACGAAGAGATCAAACAAATCGCGATTAATCTAAGTATCTTTCTCATGCATTTCTCTCCTTATACTCAGTTGGAGTTACGCCAACCTTCTTCTTGAACGCACGACTAAAGTAGTTAGGATCTGTATATCCAACTTTCTGACAGATTTCTTTCATTGAGAAGTCACTTTGAGAAATGAGTTCCTTCGCCTTCTCAATACGAATATTTGTAAGATACTCGACGAACCCTTCGCCCACTTCATCCTTAAACAGCTTACTAAAGTAGTAAGGGCTGATATTAACTTCTCTTGAAACATCATCGAGTGAGATATCTTTACTAAAGTTACTAAGAATATAACTCTTCGCTGTATCGATTATCTTGGTGGATTTCTCGACCTTCTTCTCTACGACATTTCTTGTTGCGACAGTCATCTTGTCGACGAACCAGGCCTTGAGCGTCTCATTGTCTGAACAATTGAATACTTCTGGTAGATAGTTTGTGCGGGAATCGAAAACATACGTCATGCCACCTGATTCGTATGCTATTTTCTCGGCCCACAAAACAAACTCCAAGACTTTCAATTTGATATCCATCTCAGAGATGTCCTTGTTCTGGATCATCCAGTCGCAGAACTTGCCAGAATTTGTAACTACGCTCGAAGTGTTGCCATCTTTGACTGCATCGAAAAGATCGTGCTCGAGTTCCTTTGGATAGCTGCTCTCATACTCGAGTTTAATAGGCAGGTCATCAACATGGATTACGATCTCTTTTGTAAGACTTAGGGCATTGATTGCCTCGTTATAGGATGTTTTCAAGTCCTTAAGAGGTCTAACACTTCCGATTGCAATTCTATAATCTACATCAGTCTTTACGCGCAAAACACGAATGGCATCGCGTGCCTTGTCAATGAGCGCAATACGCTCCTCATAGGACAGACTATCGTTATCGCATGGGACAAAAACTGCAATTCTGTTAGACATGATAGGTCCGACGATGCAGTTGAACGTCATTTTGAGTTCTTCGTTAATCTCTTTATAGTAGCGCTGCATTTTGACTGAACTACCTACAGCGTTAGTCATGTGAGTGCCTTCCTGAGTTTCGCCTGAGATTAAGGAAATCATATATCCGTAGCTCTGTGTCAGGCCAAGAATTGTTTTGTAGCTCTCAACATCTTCCATGAACTTCTCGTGGAACAAGATGCTATAGATAAGACCACTCTCGATGATAGGCACTACAATCTCGAGCTTTTCCTTGATCATAAGGTCATTAGATCTTTGGGCTCTGTTTTTGTCGATCTCTTCCATAGCCTTCTTGATGACGCTGATAATCCTTGTCTTCTCCATAGGCTTTGTGATGTATTCGAGGACGCCAAGCGCGATAGATTCTTTCGCATAATCGAACTTGTCATAGGCAGACACAACGATAAAGACTGTTCGCTGATTAGTCTTACGAATCTCTTTCATAGCCTCGATACCGTTAATTCCTGGCATCATGATATCCATAATGGCAATATCAGGTCTGAAGGTTTCCGCCAGCTCAATAACACTTCTGCCCGTCTTGGCATAAGCAATCTCACAAGCATCACCGAATTCTTTTTCAATAATAAACTTCAGAGAATCAATTACAATTCCTTCATCATCTGCAATCATTATCTTATACATAATCTTCACCTTCATCATCTATAGGAAGATAAATCAGTACTTCTGTACCCTTGTCTTCACCTTCACTATTAATGCTTATAACATCATCAGTCTTGAGGAACAATCTTAATCTGTTAATAACGTTTACCATACCAATGCCGTTGGAATCCATTGATAGGCCGTTGTCCCTATACGTTCCGTTCAGGATTTCATCAATCTTTTCCTGCGACATTCCTTTTCCATTATCCTTGATGCTGATACATATAGTATCAAGGAGTTTAGAAATCTTAAGTTTTATTACGCCTTTGCCTTCCATCTCTCTGATGCCGTGGTTAACGCAATTCTCAACAATAGGCTGCAAAATCATACTAGGCATCTGAGCATTAAGGAGCTTCTCATCTATATCCTTCTCAAAGTGTATCTCACCAGAAAAGCGAACATTTAAGATATAGATATAATGATCAATCTGCTTTACTTCTTCGCCTAAAGTAATAATCTTATCTGCATTCTTAAGATTATATCTAAAGAACTGAGACATATTCTGAATATAGTCGTATGTGTTATCTGCGCCTTCCAGCATTGATAACTGGGCACCGGCATTGAGTGAATTAAATAGGAAGTGCGGATTAATCTGAGCCTGCAAGTACTTAATCTGAGCATCCTTAAGATGTGTCTCCATCATAAGTTCGCGCTCCTTATGCTTGCGCTCATTGTCCATGCTTTCCTTAATGCGCTCGATGTAATTCCTGATGCTCTTAACCATCTGATTGAAGGCACTAGTAACTACGCCTACCTCATCATTATATGCTGGTTCCGTTAGCGGAATATCAAGGTTACCATTAGCGACTTCGTTAGCTGATTTCGCCAGGATCTGAAGTGGTTTCGTTATCTGAGTAGCATACCTCAAGATAGCAAAGATATTAGTTATGATTACGATAATCATAACCGTGAGACTAATACTTTCAGTAGTTCGCAGTCCCTTGGAAAGATTTACGAAGTTCTCGGAGTTACTAACGAACATCTGGCTATTGAGGCTGTCAATATACGAACTAATGTAGGTATAAAGCTCAGTAGCATTCTCATATCTAATTCTGTACTTCTCAACATTTCTACCACGCTTGGCCTCGATAGTCTGAGATACAGTATCTAGGTATTCTATTGACATATACCTGATATTTCGTTCCATTCGCAGGTTCACATCACTACTAACTGAATCATCAAGCATATAAATCTTATTTCGGTAGACCTCATCGCTGATGTAATACTTCTCGAGGGCATCAGTTGTCTTAACATTAAGATACTCAGTCATACTATTTTGAACGTCATCTAAAGATTGACTAAGTTCATTCAGATTAAGGTTATCCTGATAGGTCGCTTCAAGTCGACTAAGTACTGAGTTAATACTCCATAGGAGTGTAGCATTTACAATCAGGATAAGCGCACTAGCAAATGCATATACGAGAGTCATTTTGCCCTGCAAGGACAGGTCGCGGTATTTTTTAATCATCTTCTACCTCCATATGCGACCTGACATTAGTGACAGTAATCACTTCAATGTCTACAGCGAAATATTCACTAGTAAATCCTTTTTTGTCATACTCCAAAAGGGCATCTACACAGTACTCACCCATCTGCTTGGTATCAATTCGGATTGTTGAGTTTATAATATTCTTATCAATTCCTGTGAGGATTGCCTCTGAATCGTAGAAGCCTAATATTCCCACCTCGCCTACCTTGTTATAATCGACAACCGCCTGATATACACAAGTAGTATCTAGCTCATTAAGGCAGATAATGATATCTGGAACATTCTCATCCATGAACAAATCTCGGATACTCTCTTCGATTGTGAAAGTATTCGTATCATCAATCTTCACTGTATTAAGATTTAATCTTGTCGACAGATCATCTTGCTCCATCGTCTCCTGAATACCAGAATAGATCATCATCTGGCTCGACGTAGGGCTAGAGCTAACAAGTACAACTACATCGAAGTCTTCAGTAGTTGATAGTCCCTTAGCGATGCTAATAGCTTGTTTGCCATATTCCTTGCCAACGTTATAGTTACCTACACCAACATAGCTAATTCGTTTGCTAGAAGATGAATCGTTATAAAGAGTAATAACAGGGATATTCTTGGATACTGCTTCATTAATGAGACTAGTCATTTCTTCGCTCTCATCCGCGCTCAGCATAATGCCATCAACGCGTGAAGCAATAGCGATAGACATCAATTCTTCTTTGGTATAACTATCAGAAAAAGAGGCAGCCAGATCCTCAACATATACATTATTAGCTAGTCCGTAATCACTAGCGCCTTCATATACTGCCTGCCAGAAATCAGAATCGTGATTATCAGTAATAATTACATAGTATTTATCGTATGTAGTTGGTTTAGAGATTTGGGAGCCTTTGCCAAAATAAGACGTAACAAAACTAAGACCAGCAATCGCCGTCAATAGCACAATCACTACATAAGCAACAAGGAAAAATTGACGTTTTTCCATTTCATCGCGTTTCATCTGATATATCTCCTAACCCCTCACTTGTTAATACTACAGCATCGGTAACGAATTGTTAATAGCTTTAGGCGCGCATGTGACCTGCTCGAAAACAACATTCCCCGTGTTCACCTAAACACAAGATTTTGCACTGCTAATCTCAGAGATTGGTCCAAAACCATGGCGTAAAAACTCTAATTAACCGAAATAGACACTAATAAGTAATAAAAAATTGATTTATAAAGCAGTGTGTTTTCGATAGAATTAGAACATTGAAAAAAGTGTTTTGGAGGGCAAACATGAGGTATCAAGAAGGGTTGCACGGAATATTCCGTGCAAGTGAGTTTAAACCAGGCACAGTACAGGTCAGAACGGCAGAGTATGAATTCCGCAAGGAGCATCCAGATGTGATGAGGTTGACCTTGAAAGACCGCGTGTTCATTGGAACTATTGTCTTTTGCGTAATCGCTGCTGTGGTAGCACTTGTTTTACACGCCGAGAACTTAGCAATGCTTATCGTTGGTGTTACTCTGATACTTCTAGGAATTGGCCATTATATATCCAAAACTAGTCCTTCGGTGCCACGTCCAGATAAAAATCCACTAGGTTGGAGCATAATCCTATGTGCTTCTGGTCTTGTTATAGCAATTTACAATATCCTTTGTATGATTGGAAAACTGGGTAATTCAATTGATAACGCAACTGCACTTGGTGTAGTACTTGGTGTAGTAGGCGTCGGCGTATTCCTGAACGAACTCATTCACGGAATTCGAATGAACGCTAAATGTACAGAAACAACTTATGCCACATGTATCGGCTATAGTGACAAGATTCAATCAAGTGATAGTGAACATCATCACAGTTCAATAGTTGTATCTTCTTGCGTATACGAGTTCGAGCATGAGGGCGAGAAATACTACGTAATTGATCCACGAACAACTAATATCGCTGCATTTCTCACACCACTTTACGCTAAGAAGAAGATCAGATTTGATCCTAATAATCCTGAGTTCTGTATGATTAAGAATTTCGAACTCGCTGCATTCATAAAGGCAATCCTCATCGGTGGTATTTGTTGCCTTCTTTCATTTAATATTTTACAGAGTAACCTTAAAGCTACTATTAATAGAGAGGAACCTACACCTATGCCATCAATCTGGGTTCCAGATGAGGATGGCAACATCGTTCCTGCAGAAGCTACTAATAGCACTGAAGAAACAACTGTTGAGGCAACAGAGACAACAAAAGAAACTGAGCCAGAAGTCCTTGGCTACACAGATGAAATGCTCAACGAGACATTAGGAACAGACGAGTATCTCATATATACATACGAAGTTCAGCTAGCAGAGAACGGCTTCGCTTACTTAGGTAAAGTTCCTGGCCTACCTACAGATGTACTTAATAACCCTGACCTCAAGGTTGGCGACAGAATAATGATTATAGTGCTCAAGGATCAGGCCCTCAAATATTATGTCCTCAATGAGGGTGAAGAATACTTAGGTGATCACACAGTTGCTGATTATGGATGGCTTACAGATGATGGCAAGATTATCCTCACAGACGACTTCATCAAGTTCTTCTTCGGTTCTGGCTATGGCGAATCTGAGATGGTCTTCTCATTTAAAGATGAAGAAACTGGAATTGTACGTTTTGAGACAGAGGATTACCTCATCGACTACAGCCTCGTCGAGGGCACGAGCCTCTACTACTGGGACCTCGAACCTGGCACAGTATTCTATGTATTCCAAAACTCCAAGAATTCATACTTCATCAACTCTGAGTTGTACGTATATCCAGAGGAGTAAATACTAATCCAATATTAGTTCAAATATCACAAAGGAAGTGGGCCGCGGCTCACTTCCTTTTTTGTGGTTCTTCACTTTTTATTGGGAATGCTGATTTCAGTGCTGGAGCTAGTTTTATGCCATCCAATACTAAAAATGTTAACGCTGAGGAAGTTTTTATCTAAAACCTGGCAGAATACCCCCACTTCTTAAGTGGGGGATGAATGC
>JAKSRG010000006.1 GCA_024403735.1 Clostridia bacterium | reverse complement strand
GGAACAGCTGGTGCAATTACATATTTGGGTACGATTGAAAAGAGTAAATAGGTTTGCTGTAAAAAAGTAAAATAATTCCTGTGAATTTTGGAATAAAAGATATTGTTGGAAGAACATTGAACAGGTATTTTATGATTCCCACGATAGCCCGAATTATCGGAATTATTTTGTTCTAGTATAGGAAGTTATCTATTGATGAAAGATGCGATGTTTATATGGAAGTTTTAACTAAATCACGCAAGAATTCCCCTGTTTCAAGCATGGAATGCTAAGTGGTGGGAGCATGTCACATAGTGTGGGATTGTAAGCGAATGTTGATTATACGGGCAATGTGATTCTGATTTTTTCATGAAATGGAAAACGAGTTGAAGATATTAGATTTGTTGTACATAAAGAATACACATCAAAGTAATACTATTACCCCATCGACAACGTAAGGAGTAAAGTTAAATGAAAAAACATTTTATAGCGACAACAGTAATTATTGATACTCTAATCTTGATTTTGTTCATACTAGGAACAGGAATTTTCACATATTTCCGTGCAATTTCAGAGATGAAGTCTCGTTATCAGTTGATGAAAAATCAGGTTGAGTTTTCTTTTCCATCCCAGCATAGTCTCAGTGAACTGTCAGACAGAGAACTCATTTTGCATTCTTACCATTTGTCTTGGGGGGAGTTGAGATACAATCTCGAAGAAACTGGGTTTTATGGCTTTGTTAAGCTTGCTGACGGAACAATAATTGATACATCTTCTGATTATTGTGTAGTAGAAATACTTGGAGATTCAATTGATGATTCCGTTGATTATGTGGATGTAGATGTTGATCATATAACGAATGGTCATGAAGCTTATCTTAGGATATTTGCCTTGAACGAAGATGTTTCTTTTGATTCAGATCTTATCTTTGATATGACATTTACTGGTGAGTGTGATGACACGTTCATCCATAGTGGCACGATGACTTATATGGGCAATACATATGAATTGAAAGACATAGGATATGATTCCTCAGAGCGAGTTCCTGTTAGTACATTATTCGAGAATAATGTTGAATCGAGGGTAGTAATTGTAAATCTTGCTAGTAATGAATATGGAGAGAAACTTAATAACGAGGCAAAAGACCTTTGTGAGAACATATATAACGAAGTAGAACAGAATTATCATATTGCGAACCAAGATGATCTCGTTAAGGAAGATATCCTAACATCATATTATATGGTGTTAGGAGCAACACCAAACGGTGCAGTTACTGGTTTAATATACGTATTTCATCCTTTGGAAACAGTACTTCGTTCAAACATAGTGCTTTATATTGTTCTATTCATAATATTATTGCTTGTTGAAGCTTTTGTGATTTATATGATGCGCAAATCATATTTAGTACGACAGGAGCAGGAAATGAGATCCAGAAGACTTAGAAGAGGTATTGCTCATGAACTTAAGACTCCTCTGGCGATAGCAAAACTTTATATGGAAAATCAGGAATACATTGATGAGACAGAACGTCCAGATTATTCCCGCAAGGTAAATCGTGAACTTGAGGATATGACAGGCCTAATCGATGCTCTTCTCGAAATGGATAAGATTGATTCTGGTAAAGTTATGCTTAAGCCTGAAGAATTTGATATCAATGCCATGATTAAGTCAGTATATGCTCATGTTAAGCCACTTGCGGATGAGCGTGGTCTTGAGGTGATGTTACCGGAAGACAAAGAGTATCTTGTCAAAGCAGACATCAAATTCATGAGAATTGCAATTGGAAACTATCTTACAAACATGGTCAAGTATGCTGATAAAGAAGCAAAGGTTTCTATCAATATTCACGGTAATGTGGTTAGAGTTGTTTTTGAAAATGACAGCAAGAATGATAAGAAATCAGGAATTGATAAACTCAACAGCAACGGTATGGGAGTTGAGATTAACGAAAATATAATGAGATTTCATAGTTTTAAACATGGCTCTGGAATGTACTATAATAAGACGAGGTTTTGGTTTGAGGCGGAGAAAGTATGAGTAAAATATTGCTTGCAGAAGACGACATTTTATTGCGCAACATCACGACAGCGTTTCTAACAAAGAATGGACTTGAGGTTGATACAACCGATAATGGAAACGAAGCATGCCAAATGGTCGAGAAGAATCAATATGATTGTATCGTTTTGGATATCATGATGCCCGGAAAAGATGGTTGGTCGGTCTGCAAGTTTATCCGCTCAAAATATGATGTTCCTGTGATCTTTTTGACCGCTCTTGGCGACGAATCTGACATAATTGAGGGCTACGAGATTGGTGCTGACGAATACGTAACCAAACCATTCTCAACCAAAGTTCTACTTCTAAAGATAAATGCGCTAATAAGCAGGTACAAAGGTCTGATGGTAAAAGACGGAAGAATTGTTGCTAACGAGATTATCATAGAACCTGCAAGAAGACGTGTCACAATAGAAGGTAAGGAAATTAAACTCGCACCAAAAGAATATGATTTGCTTATCTGTTTTATAGAGAACAAAGGGATCGTACTTACCCGTAATCAACTGCTCGATAAAGCTTGGGGTGAAGACTTCGACGGCTATGACCGTTCTGTGGATACTCATATCAAAAAGTTACGAGCTGCATTAGGAAGTGCCAGCTACCATATTGAGACAGTAATTAAGTCTGGTTATATTTGGAAGGATGTCTAGTTATGACTACTCAGGCGTATACGCGTACTATTTGGCTCGTGGATTAGTATTTGAACGGTATTTCGTGTGCAACAAAAAGAAAACTCAGACTAGATATTAATCGCTCATTAGTAGATTAGAAAATAGTTGAATTTTTAGAAAGTTTGTTATAATTAGCGAGGGTATTTTGTGAGTATTAGGAGGGACACATGAAGAAATTTATCCATTTAACAACATTCGCTATTTTGTTAGGTATGCTCGCTACTATGGCTTGTGGTTGCTCAGAAAAGAGCAGTAATGAGGAAATCATTGATGAGAGCATTGCGACAGAAGAAGAAACTACAACAACAGCTGAGGCTACTAATGAGACTGTAGCAGAGACTTCTGCTGCTACATCAATTGAAGAAACTACAGCAGAAGCTACAACTGTAGTAGAAACTACAGCAGAGGCAACAACAGAAGCTACAACAGAAGCTACAACTGTAGTTGAGCCTGTAACATTTGACACAATTACAGATGAGATGGCACTTGATGCAATTCATGATCGCTGCGTTCTTGAGAATCCAGATAACGTAGAACTAGGTGCTGATCATTGGTATGTTGAGTCTAGTGATGACAATCAGATTGTAGTATTTTTCTTAGCATATACAGGTGCTGAGGTTCGTTACTACATTGATAGAGCAACAGGTGATACATATGTTACTGAGTTTGTAGAAGGAATTCATGATGAAGAGCAGCCTTCTGGTGAGCGCTTCAATGTGAAGGATTATATTTGTGTAGAAATCTACGGTTAATGAATTGTATTGAGACTAGAACTTGAGAACTCGCCTGAATAAGGCGAGTTTTTGTTTTCAAATGATAAATTGCTAGTTTGTGTACATGGTGATGGAAAGATGATCAAAGAGATCGAAGAGTATTTAGAAAAATATTCTGAAGAAGTAGTACGTTTATTTCTGAAAATAAGAGATGCTTTGTTTGCGATAGAGGGTATTCACTGACACTCATCAATAGAAGCTATTGCTGTTTGTTGACAGCAGTAGCTTTTTATATTACTATCCGAATGACCACATGGTCACCGATGGATATGGAGGAACATTTATGCCGTCAAAACAGTTTGAGCAATTAAGTGAAGATAAGAAGAATAGTATTATCGAGGCATGTCTTATTGAGTTTGCCAAAAGTGGTGTAATCAATGCTTCTACTAACAGTATTGTTAAGAATTGTGGGATTAGTAAGGGTAGTCTTTTCAAGTATTTTGAGACTAAGGATGAGCTGTGCTTTTACCTTTTCGAGATGGTCACAAATGAGATGCTTGGAGACCTTACAAATAGAATGAAGGATTTCTCTAGCGAGATATTTCAAAAAATAATCGATTACTCAGTGTGGGAGACTTCTTGGTATATCGATAATCCAGTTAAGGGTCGATTTGTAATAGCTGTAGCTAGCGAGAAGGATTCTGAGTTCGTAGAAAAGCTTCAGAATAGATTTGGGGCAAAGAGTGACAATGTTTATCTAAGTTTGATGAATAATCTTAATGAGGATGATTTGAAGGTTGATACTAAGACTTTGTCTAATCTCATTAAGTGGGTGGTTGAAGGATATAACAAGGAATTTCTTAGTGGAATTGATATGAATGGAAGTACTCTCCAGGACTTAAAGGATGAGTATATGAAGGGACTAACTGGGTATATTGATGCTATTAAAAAGGGAGTTCTTAAGTGATTAATCTTAAGAGACTTTCTCGAAAACAACACGTGCGAGGAATTGGGATATGAATGATGGTTTAAGAGAGAATTTGAGTTACTTTGGGCTTTATATGAAGCTTTTTAAGGCTAAGAAAAGCGTAGTGCCAGAATATGTATCTTTTGGCGAGGACAAGGATCAGTACTTTCTTTACTATGAGCCAGAAAAAGTAACAAGTGATAAGATTTTTGTATGGGTTCATGGTGGAGGTTGGAATGCCGGATCACCTAAGTTTTTTGATTTTGTTGGACAGGCTATGGCTAGATTTGGATACAGAGTGGTATCACTTGGATATCGTTTGTCACCAAAGAATAAATATCCATGTCAGATTGAAGATGTTTGTATGGGCTATAATGCTGCGATTAAGCATCTTCAGTCGAAGAATATCGACGTGAGCAAAATAGTGATTTCTGGACCTTCAGCAGGAGCGCATCTATCTTCAATTCTTGTGTATAACGAAGCCATTCGTGAGCGTATGAATGTCGATATTAGTGACGTGATTGGCTTTATTGGAGTAGGCGGACCATATAGCTTTAAGGTTAAGACTACTATGTCAGTAAAAATGCTTTTAAATCAATTATTTACCAAGGATTATAATAGAGACGAAGGTGAGCCATGCCATCTCATGAATAAGAGTGAGATCCCAATGTTACTGATACAGAGTGAGCATGATGGTTTGATTGACTATTCATGTGCGGAGGAGTTCAAAAAGAAAGCTTCTTTACTAGGAAATAAGTGTGAATTATATTCTGTGGAAGATAAGAAGAATACGCATTCCTGGTATACAGCTGGAATGTTTCTCGAGAAGCGCGAGGAGAACCATGGACTTAATAAACTCTTATCGTGGATGGAGAGCCTTTAAAGTATATGAAGTAGAGGAAAACGAATGGGGTATGTGATAATTACAGCATTTGCGTTGTTGATTAGTTCTATATTTTTTATTGGTGGAATTAACACGATTAAACGCAGAAATGCAATATATGATGGTGTTACGACAGGTATTGTAGAGAATATAGAAGTAACACAGCGTAATCAAAATCCAAGAACATCAGCATTATTTATTACGTACAGATATACCGTTAATGGTATTGAATATCATTCAAGGGAGAATATTAGGAATAAGAATAATGCCAATGTTGGACTGTATGATAATGCAGATGAATTAGGAGTTAAGTTAGGGATTCCTATTAATTCAGAAATAGAGGTTAAGTATCAATTGAAGAAACCATCTAGGTCTGTTTACGATGTCGAATGGATGAGATATACCGCTTCCCTTGGTGGTGTAATGGGAGTAGTACTCGGAGGAGTATTAACAGCTGTTTTGCTAATAGTAGAGGCTTTGCTAATATGGAGTCTTTTCGTTTAAGTAATAGACTATATATTTAAACCTGAGCAAAACACCCCCACTTCTAGTTAGAAGTGGGGGTGTTCATACATTAGAAGGTTTGTAATACTCATTAAAAGTTCTTTAACTTTAATATTACGTAAGCTATATATTATTCTACTGAGAAAACCATCTTTACAATTGAATTGTTTTCAACTGTCATTGGATAAATTGATCCACCCATTGGGATCCAATCGTTATAGATGTTTTTGTTTTCGATAGCTCCTGTATGACAGTAGAAGTAGTAAGACTTAGTTAGTGTATTCGGACCATCTACATATCCAAATGGAGTTGCATAGGTTTCATCAGAAAAATATGTATCATCTATTTCACAGTCTGGAGCAACATCAATAATGGCTAATCTCATGTTAGTGCATCCTGCAGTACCAGGTATTAGATTATTACATGTTACGAGTACGAAACTACCATCTTCACGTTCTTTAAAGCGATATCCACAGGTGTCGAAAAGATTATCTGGTTCATCAAAGCTAAACTTAGATGAAACGGTTAAGTCAAAGTCAAATCTTTGGTCAGAAACTTCAATAACGTCGCCTGGCTTAAGTGCATAATATTCATCTGCTGTAAGGACAATAGGCTCTCCGAGAAGCACTAACATTTTTGTGCCATCTAGGGAGATTGCTTTAACAGATGCATGGTATTCGCCATCTGGAACATTATCTTCCCAAGTCATAGGACCGATGTTACCTAAAGACATATAATCTGAAGGCAATACTGGATATTTCATAATGTCCTCATATGTATAGCTTACAGGAGGGAAATACCATTCTTCTTCATCATCGAATAAACCGAGATAATCACTTTCACTACTCCAATAATAGAATTTCCATGGAGAGTAACCACAATCTAGGAATTCAGTTCCCCAAGCAATATCGCAAAAGTAAACATTGATTAAATCACTATCGAGAGTAACACCATAGTACATTGTAACGTCAGGATACTCGTCATTGATCATCTGTACAAGTTCGCGCATCTTATCATAGCGTTTAGACTTTTCAGGGTGGTTAACAAGATCATAAAAAGATCCTTCCTGATAGAGAGTAAGATCAATCTCTGGTTCAGTTTCTGTAGGTTCAGTCTCTGTAGTCTCAGTGCTTTCATCTACGACATCAGACTCAGCTGATGTTGTTTCAGTCACCTCTGTCTCCTCAGACTTGTCCTTCTTTGTTTTTTCATCTTTAGTGGAATCATTGCATGCTACTAAAGACGCCATAGCGATGCAAACCGCAAGTAATGCGGCAAAAATCTTTTGTTTCTTCATATCTAATACCTTCTTTTTATTTTAAGCATATGGATTATAACACAAGCGAGATTTATAGAAGATAGACACTATAGCCAACTAAATATGAGTTCTTACGTCGTATATCTATGTTTTGTGAATAGTTCTAGAATGAGTGTTGACTCTTACGTTAGGATTATTTTAGTAATCCATTAGCGAGGATAATGTCCTCAGGAGTTGTTATCTTGATATTGGAATATGAGCCTTCAACGATGGCTACTTTGTATCCTAGGAGCTCAGCAAGTGCTGTGTCATCAGTTGCTTCGATGCCATTAGAGATTGCATTGTCGTAGGATTTCTTGAGGATGTCGTACTTGAAACACTGAGGTGTCTGTACCTCGTAAAGTGTTGAGCGATCAGGAGTAGATTCTACGATGCCATCCTTGACTACTTTGATAGTGTTCTTAGTCGCTACGCCAGCAACACATACATCGTTATTAGCAAGGCCCTCACAACAGTTGTCGAGAATCTGAGAGGTAACAAGACATCTTGCACCATCGTGAATGAATACATAGTCGTCTTTTGATGGTGGGTTATTTAGAAGTGCCAAGGCGCGTATACCGTTACCTACAGATTCAGTTCGGGAACTTCCTCCTAGGACAACCATCTCGATACAAGAGAATTTTGTGCGCTGAAGTTCCTTCATTGCATCAATATTTTCTTCGTTAGTTACAATGACACAGTGAGTATTTGGATAGTCCATAAATGTCTGCAAAGTTCTCTCAATTACTGGAATACCAGCAACTTCCATGAAGAGTTTATTACTATTCTTACCCATTCTGGAACCTGATCCAGCGGCAGGAATTACAACGTAGATTTTATGTTGGCAAGACATTTATAGTCTCCTTAGCTATGTATATTTGTAGTTATTATATCTTTAGTGTGGCATCACGTGAACAAAAGATTTGGATAAGTAATTAAGTTTGCTAAATCCTGGAGTATTGAACGTAGAGTAATGTTAGAATATAGAAAAACTCGTGATGCTATGCGAGACCATTTGTCAGGAGGCGCTTATGAAATATGTAATTCTTCTTTTGAGTGAAGCTTCAAAGATCGATTTTGGTGGTAGTGATAAACTTGCCAAGAATGATCACATTGTCCTTGTGCATGTTAAGGGTAAGAAAACAATCCCAGCATCTCTTGAGGATGTTTTCGAGAACATCAAGGCTACAGTGGACTATTTCGAGATTGCTCAGACATCTGACGCATGGTTAAGCGTTGCATATCTTATGGGTTACCACATTGCTAGCAAGCACGATGTATATGTAGTTACAAAGGATAAGACTAAGATACCTAATAAGCTTGTTGGGGATGCGCACATTTATGCGTCATTTAAGTCTATTGCGGGCGCTAGCACTACTACAACTAAGAAATCAACATCTAAGTCGACTGCAAAGAAGTCCACTACTGCTAAGAAGACAACTACGAAGAAGTCGACTACTTCAGCTAAGTCAACAAAGACTACTACTAAGAAGACTACTGCTAAGCAGGAAGAGCCAACAGTACTCGATGTTATTGGTTCATTAATCGGAGGAGATACTAAGTCAAATAAGTCATCTAAGTCACAGGGTGGACTAATTGATCTTGCTGGTCAGCTCCTTGGTGGTAAGTAAAAAATATTAACTAAAGCGGCGTCTCTCTAAGATAAATTCTCATGCTTTCTTGACACTCAAGAGTAAGTGTTTTACATTGGTTTTACCAAAAAACATGGGGGACCAAATTAAATGAAAAAAGTAATCATTGTCGGAGCAGGAATCTCCGGAATGGCTGCAGGTATTTGTCTGCAGAACTCAGGATTTGAGACTGAGATTTACGAGAAGAACGCAGTCCCAGGCGGAGAACTTACAGGTTGGAAGCGCGAAGGCATCTATATCGATAACTGTATCGACTGGCTCATGTGTAGTAAAAAGGGTACTACAATGCATGAGTTGTGGCGTGAGATCGGTATGCTCACAGATGACCTAAAGCTCATGGATAAGGATAAGTTCTTTACATACAAGGGACACGGCGGCGAACTCACACTATGGAGAGACAAGGAAAGAACTAAGCGCGAGATGCTCGAGATGGCACCAGAAGATAAGGATGCTATTGAGAAGCTTTTCGAGAACGTCGTAAGAGCAGAGAGCATGCTCGTTCCTACAGACAAGCCAATGGATAAGATGGGTCTTAGAGACTTCATGAAACTCGGAGACTTCGCTAAGAACGTTCCTGCAGCTCAGAAAGCATACAAGGGCGTAAGCGTTAAGGACCTCGGCGAGAGCTTTAAAAATCCAGTAATCAGAAGCGCTTTGCAGATGATGCACCCAGAGAATACGCAGGCATATTCATTCATCATGTCATACGCAACAATCACATCTGGTAGCGGTGATATTCCTGAGGGTGGCTCACTTGCAGCTGCACTCAGAATTGCTAATCGCTATAAGGAAGTAGGCGGTAAGCTCCACCTCAAGTCACCAGTTAAGAACGTTAAGATTGACGGTAAGATCGCTACTGGCGTTGTCCTCGAGGATGGCACTGAAGTATCAGCTGATTACGTAATCTGTGCAACAGATGCTAATCACACATTCACACATCTTCTTCCAGCTAGCTACATGCCTAAGAAGCTCAAGAAGTCTTTCGACGACAAGGAGCACTTCTCAGTATTTAGTAAGTTCCATGCAGCATTCGTAGTTGATGGCAAGACAAGCATCCCAGCTGATACATCATTCTGGGAGAGCGAAGGTATCAATGTATGGGGCGATAGAGAGATTAAGGACGTTGGATTTATCTGCTACGATTACGATCCATCTATCACACCAGAAGGCAAGACTATCCTTCAGATGAAATTATTCCAGTACACAGACGAAGTAGACAGATGGTTCGAACTCGCTAAGGACAAGGAAAAGTACGAAGCTAAGAAGAATGAGATTGCCCTCAAACTTCAGGAACTCATTGTTAAGCAGTATCCAGAAGTAGCTGGCAAGATCCGCGTGCTCGATACATGGACACCAGTTACATACGCTAAGCAGTGCAACGCATATAGAGGCGCTTATATGGCATTCGTTGCTGACAAGAACACAAAGACAGTTACTACACCAGGTGTTATTAAGAAGCTTAATAACGTATTCCTCGCTGGTCAGTGGCTCATGGGTTCAGGCGGATTACCACCAGCAACTGCACAGGGTAAGTACGCAGCATGGAGAATTTGTAATAAGGAACATGTTGAGTGTAAGTAATCTATAATTTAGACGATAAGAAGGGCTCGAAAACGATATGTTTTCAAGCCCTTTTGATTCTGCTGATTTGTAAAGCAGAGTGTATCCTATGTGCGGTTCATTGTTAGTTCGCTTCATGCTCCTCAGGATAGAAGCGATATCTGAATGTCATGAAGGAATTCTTTTCATCCTCTAGGATTACCATTATTCCTCTAGCGCCTTGGACAATTGTTTCACTAGAAGTCAGATTGGTATATAAAGGGAAACGCTTCCCATCTTCGTCATAGACATATGCTACTAGCTTTGAAGATAGCCATGTTACTTCAATATGTGTCTCTTGAATGAGAACATTCTGAATTCTATAAGTGGAGCTCTCGATTTTACTAAGCTGTCGCTTGGTTATTCTCATAGCTTCGATGGTTTTATATAAGAAGAAACTTCCTATTGCTATGAAGCAAATTCCTAGTATCGTTCCTAATATAGTACGAATAAATAACACAGCAATTGATAGGACAATCAAGAATAACTCGCTCGTCATCAAGATAGAAAATTTATTAATCTCGTCTTTGTATCTAATCTTTTCCTGATTATGAATATAGTTATGTTCTTCAGGTGTAGCTGGTCGAGTAAAGTAATATGCATTAGGGCTCATAGTTTTCTATTCTCCTTTGAAATGTTATCTGATAAATGATCTGATATTTATATGTGTAGGAGATTTTTTTAATTAAGCTTAAAAATATCTTTAGTTCGGCTTAACTTTTTGTTAATTATTTGGGGTTAGGATGACGTAGTAATGAGTAAGATCAAAACGGAGGGTTAAAAGATGGCAGTTTTAGGAAATGAGTTCAAAACTAAGGAATTTGTATTCAAGTACGAAGATTTGGGCGATCAGGTTGTTTTCAAGGTGTTCCCAAGAGCAACAAAAGAGACAGAAAAGATGGGAATAGCAATTAACCTTAATGAAGAAGTTGCAGTATTTAAGTTCACTAAACCAGATGAGAATCAGATTACAAATCTGACTATTGAACTTCTTAGAACATTCAGTGACAAAGAATTGACAACTATTTATGAGCATATACTCGATAAATTCAATTCATTTGTTGAAGAGAATGCAGCAGTATTCTATAGAGTTCCTGCTTCATATATGGCTAAAGATGGAGCACTCAAAAATCTGCTAATCAACAGGAAGTATGTTCAGGATCCAACTAATTCAGAATTCTATGAGGCAGAGCGCCCAATCGCACCGATGACTGTATTATTTATGAGTGTAGGTCTATGTTTGGGTATTGGTATCGGAGCATTCTTCTTCGATAATTTGGCTATTGGTATGCCCTTTGGATTGGCTATTGGCTTGATGTTCGGTTCAATTATGGATCACAGTAGCAGACAAAAGCGTGACGAACTTAAGAAGAAACGTGGCAATGCGTTCACCGAGACAACTGAAGAAGAATGATGTAAACTTATAGCTGTTAATTCGTAAGCGAGGTTATATCATATGGATCTTATTTTGGAGAAGGGTAGTCCAGCAGACGTTAGTGATAGATTGGACAAAGAAGCAAGATGCTACAAGTTCATGGACGAGCTAGGGCTCGAGTATTGGAGATGTGATCATCCAGATGCCAATGCTAATACTATGGAAGACTGCCTTAAGATTGATGGTATCCTCGAAGCGGTTGTGTGTAAGAATTTGTTCCTATGTAATCGTCAGCACACACAGTTCTATCTTTTGATGATGCCAGGTGAAAAGGTCTTCAAAACTAAGGAACTATCAGGTCAGCTAGGATGCTCTAGACTTAGCTTTGCTGAGCCAGAGTATATGGTGAAATACTTGGACATTGAACCAGGTTCAGTTAGCGTCTTAGGCCTAATGAACGATAAAGACAATATGGTTCAGCTCATTGTTGATAAAGATGTCCTCGAAGGTGAATTCGTTGGATGTCATCCATGTGTGAATACTACTAGCCTTAAGCTTAAGAAGGACGATATTTTTGGACCACTTCTGGAAGCTATGCATCACGATTACATCACAGTTGAATTGGTTGGAGAATAAGTTAGTAGATATAGTTTGTAGATAAAGGCGAGCCTTGAGAGTACTCAAGGCTCGTTTTGTGTTTGTATAGTTTTTGCTTGCGCCATCTGCGGCACCAGTAGCTGCGGCTGTGGTGGAAGCGACTGTGGCAACTCCAGTTGCGAAAGTGGCTGTGGTGGAAGCAGTAGTGGCAACGGCAGAAGTGGTAACTCCAGTGGCGGAAGTGGCTGGATTAGCTGTTGGTACGGTCGATGAGTTCTTCTACCTCATTTGGATTTGGCATTGATTTAATTGCGCCTCTCTTAGTTGTAACAAGTGAAGCAGCGGCATTCGCGAATGTCAGCATGCTGGTGAGATTATCTTCTGTAAGATTATCAAGACCATGTTCACAGATGTAGTTAAGTACGCAGCCGCAGAAAGTATCGCCAGCGCCAGTTGTATCAATAACGTTAGCCTGAGCAAAGCCGCTAACTTCTACACGCATGCCGTTATAGTATGCGCGGCTACCATCTTTACCTAGAGTTAGACAGATTAGTTTGGTATTGAACTTATCTTGGAGGAACTTAATCCCTTCATCGTAGTCCTCGAGGCCTGAAACGAACTGGATCTCGTTATCAGATATCTTGAGTACATCGCAAAGAGAGATAGCCTTGAGCATTTGTTCCTTTGCTAATTCGAGGCTGCTCCATAGAGGCGGACGAAGATTAGGGTCCAAGGAGATTATCATGCCCTTACTTTTGGCTATTTCTACTGCTTTTAGCGTTGCCTTTGTTATCTCTGGAGTAGTCATTGATAGTGTTCCAAAGTGGAAAATACTTGCATCCTCGAACATCTCTTCGTTGATATCAGTATCTCTGAGCATCAAGTCAGCGCCAGGCTTACGGTAGAATGAGAAGTCTCTGTCTCCATCTGGAAGTGTATGAACAAAAGCTAGTGTAGTAGGAATATCGCTATCGTTAAGAAGGTAGGAACTATCAATTCCAACTTCCTCAATAGTTGAGCGAAGCATATGGCCGAATTGGTCGTTACCAACTTTGCCGATAAACTTTGTGTTCTTGTTTAGTTTCTGGAGCATAGCCAGAACATTACATGGTGCTCCGCCAGGATTAGCCTCGAAGAGGGGATTACCCTGTGAGCTGGTTCCGTTCATTGTGAAGTCTATGAGCAATTCACCAAGAGCTATTACATCTGTTCGCATGTTGCACCTCGTTTTCGAGCGAGTCTGAGGCGACTATAAAGAGGCCCAGGCATTCGTAGTATCAAGATGATGGTACCATTAAGAGATCGTGTGGTCTAGAAGTTATTGGGGGAGAAGTGCTCGGGTTGGCCTTGGGTCTTCTTTTGTGGTTATGGTGGGTGGATCGGTAATAAAAATGATAATAAGTTTGAGGATTTATTAACAGATATTTGTACTGGAAGGGTATTTAGGGTGCTCAGTACAAATATCAGTACAAACTTTTCGCGGATACTATCAAATATTTGTACTGAAGAGGGATTTTAGCTACTCAGTACTAAGATCAGTACTAATTTTCTAAAGCTTATAACAAAAATTAGTACTGGAGCACCCAAAAGGCACTCCAGTACTAAAATCACTTCTAATTTTTGAGTTCTTGTAATAAATCTTAGTACTGAATACTAAGACAGGCGACGCAATCGAACGCGTCACTCGACAAGATACATAATTCCAGTGAAGGCGTTGAGTTCAATGTCGAATGAGCCGCTCTTAGGTGCGTCTTCAGGTGCTGCCTCGTCGCTATTCGCAGAGGCGGAATCAAGACTAAGTACAACCGTGTCGTCATATCTTGTGGAGCCGCTATAAATCTCGTTGTCGCTGGAAAGTAACATTGTTAATTTTTGCGCATTATAGTGCTCGAGATGGTATGTTTGCTTGGCGTCTGACAAGTTCAGGAGGACGAGAATGGTCTGGTCGGAACTTCTGCGCTCGTAGACATAGATGCGCTCGCCTTCGCGGTGGCAGTCAACCCACTGGAAGCCGTCCTGAGTGTAGTCGCGCTCATAGAGAGCGGAGTTGTTCAGGTAGAGGTGGTTGAGCTTCTTGATATATTGGTAGAATGAGTCGTGAATAGGGTACTTGAGCATGAACCAGTCCTGCTCTTTCTCCTCGTCCCACTCGCGGAGTTGGCCGAACTCATTGCCCATGAAAGTGAGTTTCTTGCCTGGGTGAGTGTACATGTACATATATAGTGCCCTCGCCTGAGGGAACTTCATGTCGTAATCGCCGTTCATCTTCTGGAGGATGGTTGCTTTGCCGTGAACTACCTCGTCGTGAGAGAGTGGGAGCATGAAGTGCTCGTTATAGTAGTACATCATTGAGAATGTGAGCTTGTGGTAATCACGCATGCGGTCGTATGGGTGAATCTGGAAATATGAGAGCGTATCGTTCATCCAGCCCATATCCCACTTGTAGTCGAAGCCGAGGCCGCCATAATCAGGATTGTCTGTGACTTTGTCGATAGTTGTCGAATCTTCGGCGATGAGGATTATGGAGAGGTCCATTGTCTTGAGGGACTTATTCATGTGTTTGATAAATTCAACTGCGTTGCGGTTTACGCCTCTGCTGCTGTTGCCCTGCCAATAGATGATGTTGCTTAGTGCATCCATTCTGAGGCCGTCGAAGTGGAATTCTTTGAGCCAGTATCTAGCGCATGATGCTAGAAAACTTTGCACTTCGCCACGGCAGTGGTTAAAGTTTTTGCTGCCCCATTCGTTATATCCAATATCGTTACTAGGATATTCATAGATAGGAGTTCCATCGTAGTTGGCTAGTCCATAGGCATCAACAGCGAAGTGAACAGGGACAAAATCGAGGATTACACCTATGTCATTAGCGTGCGCATATTCGATGAAATACTTGAGATCTTCTGGAGTTCCATATCTGCTAGTTGGGCTATAGAAGCCAGTCTGCTGATAGCCCCATGAATTTGTGCATGGGTGCTCACCAAGAGGCATGATCTCGATATAATTGTAGCCAGCTTCTTTAACGTAGTCGATAAGTGGCTTAGCAATCTCCTTGTAAGTGTATAGTCCTTCGTCTGGTTTCTTCCAAGAGCCCATATGGATCTCATATACGTTCATTGGTTTATTCCAGCAGTTGCCGCGCTTGCGCATCCATTCGTCGTCTTCCCATGTGTGAGCATAGAGGTCAGTGATGATTGAAGCAGCATTAGGAACTGGCTCCATAGCGAAAGCATATGGGTCAGTGTGCTCGACCATTGAGCCATTACGAAGGTAGATGTTGTACTTGTATTTCATACCTGGGTTAGCGCCCTGTATGGAGCACTCCCAAATGCTGTTATCAGAAGTTCGGAACATAGGAACTTCTTCCCAGTTACTGAAATCACCTGAAACAGATACGTGCTGTGCATTAGGTGCATATGTTCTGAAAGTTGCGCCACCAAAGTAGGTGTGACAACCTAAATATTCATAGGCATCGAGAATTTTTCCCTTGTAAAAACCATATAAATCCATAAAACACCTCTATTTGCATTAATTGACTGTAGTCGTTTTTCTTATAATGCATTATGATGTAGGTAAGGCAATTATTAAAATCATCACTCTTTTGATGACGTAAGGTTAAACAACATTTATTTTGAATTGTTGAGAAATGAGGCGAAGTATGGATTTAAGAAAAGAACGAACAAGACGACACATCATTAATGCGTTCATTGAACTAAGATCACGTAAGCCACTCGAGCGAATTACAGTCAAAGAATTGTCTGAGAAAGCGCTCATTAACAAGGCAACATTCTACTCACATTACATTGATATCTATGATCTATCCGAGCAGCTCGAAGGCGAGACTATTGATTCAATTATTATGAATGTTTCAAATCTCGATAACATGATCGCGGAGCCTAAGCAGACTACATATGAGCTAGTTACTGCGTTCTTGTCACAGATGCAGCTTATCAATATTTTGTTCTCAGATAGTCGTAATGCTGTTTTGTCTAATTGCATCGAGAGACGTTTCAAGGACATCATCTATGAGAAGCATCCTGAGTACAACACTCTCGAATGGGATGCGAAGCTTACTATGGTTCTCCAGGGTAGCTATTATGCTTTCGCTCAAAATTATAAGAAATATGACGTTTCTGTACTCGCCAATATTATTGGTGAGGCGAATGAAAGGATACTTAGAGTTTGAATATGAACTATAAAGTTATTGATAAAGAGAAGTACTATCGTAAGGGTGTTTTCGATCACTTTACGAAGGATTGTAAGTGCTCAACTTCCATGACAGCCAGAATTGACGTTACGTCCTTGGTTGATTATTCGAAGCGCTCGAAAACAAAATTCTACATTAACTTCCTGTACATACTATCGAAAGTCATGAATTCAAGAGACGACTACAAAATGGGCTACTTGTGGCAGCCTGACGAGCTCGTTTGTTATGACGTGATTAATCCTATCCAGTATGTTTTCCATGAGGATACGGAGACATGCACGCCTGTGTATACAGTCTATGATGAGGACTACCAGAAGTTTTACGAGGCTGCCGTGAGAGATGTGGAAGCTGCTAAACTTACACGTGAATATGGGCTCGATTCGGCTAATCATCCGAACTGGTTCGACGCGTCTTATATTTCTTGGTTGTCTTATGACTCGCTCAACATCGAGTTGCCTGATGGATACCTACACTTCCCACCGATTGTGAATTGGGGTAAGTATCGCGAGGAAGGTGACAGGCTCATGATGCCAGTTAGTGTGCGCCTTAATCATGCGATTGCTGATGGGTACTTGGTTGCGAATGTGTTCAGATTGCTAGAGAAAGAGATCGAGCAGTTTATCGGGGAGAAGTAAAGAGAATTGCGAGTAGTGCTCGCGATTGATAAGAGAGGATTACTTAAATGTCTGATTGGAAAACACATCTATATTGTGCGCATAAAGTGAATGAAGCACTTGGTTTTGAGGGTAAAGATCTGGATATGTTCCTATACGGAAACTTGTTCCCAGATATCAATATGGGATGGATTATTACGCCTGGTGTTAAGCTTAAGCAGGCTACTACTCATTTTGATGGTGTAGGACAGGAGTACTTCTGGGTGCCACTTAAGTTCTACGATAAATATAAGGATTTGATTGATAGTCGTAATCCACTTCTTTTAGGATATTTGTTCCACTTGTGGCTGGATGTTAAGTTCATGACTGATTTTGTCAGCCGAATGCCTATGTCCAAGATGATTAACGAACGCAAAAACGTTAGAGAGTGGAAGTGGAATGATTCAAGACTTTTCATTAATAAATATAGATTCACTTTGTCAGATGAGAACCACGAAGAAATAGTCGAGACGGCTAAACTCATCGAGGAAGTTCAGGTGTCTTTGAATGACCTAGCGGAAGTTAAAAAATATGTTGATAACCTCGAGGATGAAGTTGAAGAGGGTGAATATATTATCTATTCGGAGGATGTTTTCGAACAGTTCTACGAGCAGGTATGTTCAGACTTTATAGGATGGATAAAAGGATGAAGATATATATAGATTTTGATGATGTAATCTGCGAGACAGCGGTGTTCTTCACGAAACTCGCCAAGGATTTGTTCGATATAGATGTGCCTTATCGCGAGGTGCAGTTTTTTAATCTTCAGAAGTCGTTCGATCTGACTGATAAGCAGTACGATGAGCTAATGAGGGCAGGTCATTTCCCTGAGAATTTGCTAGCCTACGAAGAGACGCCTGGCGCGTCGGAGGTTATTAATAAGTGGGTTGACGCTGGCCATGAGGTTATGGTGATTACTGGTAGACCATTCGATGCGTTCGAGCCATCTAGAGCGTGGCTAGATAATCATAATCTGAAGAGGGTTCCGCTATTTTGCGTTGATAAGTATGGACGTGAGATTTTCAATCAGGATTGCACTTATAGCATGACTCTTAAGGACCTTTATGCGATGACTTTTGATTTTGCTATTGAGGATTCACCAGCGGCATTTGAGCATGTGCTCCATTTCGACAACTGTAAAGTTGCGGTGTTCGATCGTCCTTGGAACAAAGCTTCTGAGCTCCCTAATGAGGACTTCATCAGATGCGAAGGATGGCAGGCAATCGACAAATTATTCGAGGAATACTCGAGCGGTATGTAAAGCAGAATGAATTGATTGTTGTGATAAAATACGACTATCAAAATTGGAGTGTAAACGTATGGAAAAACTCGTTGTAATCGCGGGAACGAACGCCTCTGGTAAGAGCGGCCTCGGAATTGAACTCGCTAAGAAATATGGTGCTGAGATCGTATCAGCAGATTCAAGACAGGTATTCGAAGGACTTGATTTAGGTTCTGGCAAGGTTACTCCTGAGGAGATGCAGGGAGTTCCACATCATCTTATCGATGTTGCTAAGCCTAATGATTTCTTCTCTCTAACTGATTTCCAGGACAAGGCGTATGAAGCAATCGACGACATCATCGCAAGAGGTTCAAAGGCATTCCTCGTTGGTGGAACAGGTCTATATGTTAATTCAGTTGTTGATGGGTTCAATATTAAGCGCGAGCCAGTTGATGAAGCTTTGCGTAATGAACTTACAGCTAAGAGCATCGAAGAGTTGATCGCGTTGCTTGAGGAGAAGAATCCTGAGGTCTTGAAAACAATCGACCTTAAGAACAAGCGCCGTCTCGAGCGTGCAGCTGAACGTGCAATTAAGGGCATCACTGAAGAACCTAAGAACACTCCAAGATATGAGACACTCGTGCTTGGCGTTACTTGGGATAGAGAAATTTTGTACGCTCGTATCAAGGAGCGTCTCGATAGAAGACTTGATCAGGGTATGCTAGACGAGGTTAAAAATCTCAGAGCAAATGGCGCGACAGATGATTTTCTATATAGTCTTGGCCTTGAATATAGATTTATTCTCATGTACTTGCGAGGTGAATTCGGTAGCTTCAATGCATTCTACAATAAGCTTTTTATGGAGATTAGACACCTCGCTAAGGAACAGATGACATGGTTCAGAAAGCGTCAGGATATGCATTGGATTGATATGAGCAAGGATCCAGTCGCTGAGGCTAGTAAGTTGATAGATGAGTTCTACGGTTGATAGTGCCCGTGGCGATGTATATAGATTGATTTGATATTGGAGGTCTTAAGATGGATTTTATAGAGTTAGCAAAGGCAAGATATTCAGTACGTAAGTTTAAGAATGAGCCAATTAGTGATGAACACATGGCTCGAATTCTCGAGGCAGCTAACGTGGCTCCTACAGGTTGCAATTACCAGCCACAGCGTATCTACGTAGTAAAGAGCGAGGAAGCAATCAGCAAGCTCAACAAGGCTAGTAAGTGTGTGTTCGGCGCGAAAACAGCCCTCATTTTTACTTACAACAAGGACGAAGACTGGAAGAACCGTCTTGAAGAGGGTGTTCATTCAGGCGTTCAGGACGTATCTATCGTTGCAACTCACGTTATGCTCGAGGCATGGGAGTGCGGTGTAGGTTCATGCTGGGTTAACTTCTTCTCACCAACTGAGCTCCACAAAATTATGGGACTTCCAGAAAATGAGGAAGTAGTCCTTATTATGCCAATCGGTTATCCAGCTGACGATGCAGCTCCACTCGAGACAATGCACTCAGTATATAAGGACCTCAGTGAGACTGTAAGAGAAATTTAATTTGTACGAGGTGTGATATGAAATATAACATTCTTGGTAAGACGGGATTAAAAGTTAGTGAGATTGGTTTTGGCGGCGAGTGGCTCGAGCGTCACTCAGAAGAAGAATCAATTGAGCTCATGAGATATGCTGGAACAATGGGTATTAACATTGTCGATTGCTGGATGCCAGACCCTAAGTCTCGCGATATACTCGGCAAAGCTATGAAGGGCAACCGCGAGAAGTGGTATGTACAAGGACACCTTGGTTCCACATGGCAGAATAATCAGTATGTTCGTTCAAGAGATATGAAGTTCGTTAAGCCAGCGTTTGAGGATCTCCTTACAAGACTTCAGACAGACTATATAGATATCGGAATGATCCACTATGTTGATACTGTTGAAGATTGGAATGCACTTCAGGATTCCGACTATCTTAAATACATCCTTGAGTTGAAGGCTGATGGAGTAATTCGCCATATTGGTCTTAGTTCACATGACCCAGAGACTGCTAAGGTGGCAGTTAAGTCAGGCATTATTGAGATGATACTCTTCAGTATTAATCCAGCCTTCGATATGCTTCCATCTGGTCAGGATCTCGACAAACTCCTTGGTGATGGATACGTATATGATAGTGGCCTTGCTGGTATCAATACTGAGAGGGCTGAACTCTATAAATTATGCGAAGAGTATAACGTTGGTATCACTGTAATGAAGGGTTTCGCTGGTGGTCGTCTATTCGATGCCAAGCGTTCACCATTTGGTGTTGCGCTCACACCAGTTCAGTGCATCCATTACTCATTAACAAGACCAGGAGTTGGTTCAATTCTTATAGGCTATGACACTAAAGAGCAGGTAGATGAAGCACTCCACTATGAGGACGCTACTTCTGAGGAGAAAGATTACGCGTCAGTACTGTCAAACGCACCACTTCATTCATACAAGGGTGAGTGTACATATTGTGGACACTGTAAGCCATGCGTAGCAGAGCTTGATATCGCAATGATCAACAAATACTATGATCTCGCTACTATGCAGCCAGAGGTTCCTGAATCTGTTAAGTCACACTATATGCTCTTAGATCACAAGGCATCGGAATGTCTTGGTTGTGGAGAATGTGAGACAAGATGTCCTTTCGGTGTTGCTATTGCGGATAGAATGGTTAAGGCTGCGGAAGTTTTCGAGCAGTAAAAGATGATTTGAGTACTTGGGTGTTGGTAGTTGATGTGAAGAGTGCCGACGCTTGATTTGAGGTAAGTATGTTTGAAGAATATTTAGTATCTACAAAATACGTCAACTATGACGATGCAGAAGTTAAGGCAATGGCAGATAAGCTCATGGAGAAGTCTGCTAATGATGTATTGCTTATTAAAAATACATACGAGTTCGTGCGCGATGAGATTAAGCACTCATGGGATGCACAGGATCCTAGAGTTACAGTCACAGCTTCTGACGTGCTACGTGAAGGTGTAGGTATCTGCTGGGCGAAGGCCAATCTACTAGCTGCGCTCCTTCGTGCTAATGGAGTTCCATGTGGCTTCAGCTATCAAAGACTAACTCTTGGCGATACACCTGATACTGGATATTGTGTCCATGCGCTTAATACAGTGTATGTCCCTTCATATGCGAAGTGGATTAGACTTGATGCTAGAGGCAATAACGAGAATGTTCATGCTGAGTTCTCGTTGGAAGAGGAGAAGTTGGCTTTTGTTGTTAGATCTGAGGGGGAGAAGGATTTCTTTAATAATTTAGCTGAGCAGCCATTATCTTTGATGAAAGTACTAGAAGAGAGCACTGATGCATTAGATATGTATCGATTTAGATTGCCAGATAAGATTTGATGGGTAGTTTTGTTATGATTGGCGTCCGTTTCTGATTTGCTATTGGAGCAGATTGAGAACGGGCGCTTTTGTTTTGGTCTAAAGCCAGTTTGAGTACGCGTGCGTACGAGACAACCCGCCTGCTATCCTGCTATGCGGGTGGAGTACGCTTCTTACTTGGATGTGGTTAGGGCGAGGTCGTGGTTGATAGTTGCTCAGTACAAATATCAGTACAAACTTTTCGCAGATACTATCAAATATTTGTACTGAAGGGGTGTTTAAGTGCTCCAGTACAAATATCAGTACAAACTTTTCGCAGATACTATCAATTATTTGTACTGAGAGGGTATTTAGAGCGCTCAGTACAAATATCAGTACAAATTTTTCGCAGATACTATCAAATATTTGTACTGGAAGGGTGTTTAGAGCGCTCAGTACAAATATCAGTACAAATTTTCCGCGGATACTATCACATATTTGTACTGAAATCTCAGATATCACACCCAACACAACTCACCCCCAGTTTTATGCATTATCATCAATGGAGAGAGAGGAAATTTTGCTTGTTGATCAATGAAATTGAACTGTTCATTTTCCCAGTTTGTTCTACAATATATATATGTGGTTGTGTGGCGTTGATTGGTGCTGCTATGAATTCAATATCAGTAGATAATCGGTCTTCGTACACTATAGTTATTAAATTATTTTAGGAGGTCTGGTCATGAGTAAGGATCAAAAAACTTCGGTTCAGTCAGGTGCACCAATATCCGATGCGAGAACGCTCGGAATACCTAAGATGCTCCTCCTGGGCTTGCAACACCTTTTTGCAATGTTTGGTGCAACAATTCTTGTTCCAATTTTGATTGACGGTTATTTCTTCAGAGAGACTGGCGAACATATTACTGCTGGTCTTACAGTTGCAGTAACACTTTTCTGTGCTGGTTTTGGAACACTATTTTTCCACCTTTGTTCTAAGTTTAAAGTTCCAGCGTTTCTCGGTTCATCATTCGCTTTTCTTGGTGGATTTGAGACAGTAGCTAATCTTTCTTCTGGCAATTACGCTGGTATGGGCGCTAATGAGAAAGTTGGTTATGCATGCGGTGGTATCGTAGTTGCGGGTCTCTTATATCTTGTACTCGCTGGTGTTATTCGAATTGTAGGCGTTAAGCGAGTAATGAAGTTCCTTCCACCAGTTGTAACTGGTCCGATTATTATCTGTATCGGTTTGTCACTTGCTCCATCAGCTATTTCACAGGCTTCTACGAACTGGATTTTGGCTGTTATTGCACTTGCTGTTATTATTATCTTTAACATCTGGGGTAAGGGAATGTTCAAGATTATCCCAATCCTTATGGGTGTTGTTATTTCATATGCCGTAGCAGTTATCCTTAATGCTTGTGGCGTTACAAATCCAGATGGTTCTGCAATCATCAATTTCGCTCAGGTAGCTGAATCTAGTTGGGTAGGTATTCCTAAGTTCGCTATCTGCAAGTTCGATCTCACAGCAATCTTCGTTATGGCACCTATTGCTATCGCTTCGATGATGGAGCACATCGGTGATATGTCTGCCATTTCTGCTACAGTAGGTAAGAATTTCATCGAGGATCCAGGTCTTCACCGTACACTCATTGGTGATGGTATTGCTACTTCACTCTCTGGTCTCATCGGTGGTCCAGCTAATACAACATATGGCGAGAACACTGGTGTACTTGAACTTTCTAAGGTTCATGATCCACGAGTAATCAGATTGGCAGCAATCTTTGCAATTGCGCTCTCATTTATTCCTAAGTTCAGCAGCATTATTTCTACAATGCCTACTTCAATCATTGGCGGTATCTCATTCATGTTATATGGTATGATTTCTGCTATTGGTGTTCGTAACGTAGTCGAAAACAAGGTAGACCTCACTAAGTCTAGAAACCTCATTATCGCAGGCGTTATTTTTGTATGTGGCCTTGGTTTTACTAGTGGTATCACATTTGAGATTGCTGGTAAATCAATCACACTTACTGGTCTTGCAATTGCAGCTATCGCTGGTATCCTTCTTAACGCTATTCTTCCTGGTAAGGATTACGTTTTTGGCGCAAATCCAGAAGGTGATAAGAGTCGTGGTGTTTATGTATCTAATAGCGATGGTAAGGCTAGTGAAGTAAAGAATACTACAGCACCTAAGACTTCTGAGGCTGCTGATACTAAGGTAGTTTCTAATAAGTCAAATTCAAAGAAGTCTAATTCTAAGAAATCAAAATCCAAGAAAAGATAAGGCAGGTATCACACATGTTCGAGAATGAAGAAAATATCGTAGTAATTAATCATCCACTTCTTTCACACAAGATTTCTATCCTTAGAGATAAGAAGACAGGTACTAACGAGTTCCGTAAGATTGTAGAGGAGATTGCAATCTTTGAAGGTTATGAAGCACTCAAGGATCTTCCTACAGAAGAAGTTGAAGTTGAGACTCCTATCGAGACTTGTATGGTTCCAATGCTCCAGGGACCTAAGCTCGCTATCGTTCCTATTCTTCGTGCTGGTCTAGCTATGGTATCTGGTTTCCTTACACTTTACCCATCAGCTAAGGTTGGTCATATTGGTATGTATCGCGATGAGGAGACACATGAGCCAATTCCTTATTACTGCAAGCTTCCTAGTAACATTGACGAGCGTCCAATTGTGGTAGTTGACCCAATGCTCGCTACTGGTGGTTCAGCTTGTGATGCTATCGATCAGATTAAGAAGCAGGGCGGCAAGAACATTAAATTCGTATGTATCATCGCTGCTCCAGAGGGAGTTAAGAAACTTCACGAGAAGCATCCTGATGTTAAGATCTATATCGGTAGCCTAGATAGACAGTTGAATGAGAATGCATACATTTGTCCTGGTCTTGGCGATGCAGGTGATAGAATTTTCGGTACTTTATAATCGAAAACAAATCGTATTATTTAAGTCTTGCAGCAATATTATGTTGCAAGACTTTTTATTTGTGCGAAAATTTAGATTGAAATGATCTTTTTGAGTGAGGAAGAGGATTATGAGATTTGATAGCGTTGAACCAACTTTGATCTTAAGGCTATTCAGTCAGGCGATGTCTCTAAGGTTGTGCCAATTGATAAGTTAAGTGTTGTTTTCACGCTGGTCTTGGCATTTGTATTCTTGCACGAGAAGTTCGATGTTAAGTTGCTGGTTGGATGTGTACTGATTGCTGCCGGCACTTTGGTAATGGTTTTGTGATATAGTGATGTCAGATTATATATGGAATTGAGGATATAGAATGTTCATTGTTTTGTTTGGTGTTATATCTGGAATTATTTTTATGATCATTGCGATTCTTATTGCGTTGATAATAATGATTCCAAGTAAGACAGGTCTTACTCTACTTGGTAAGAAGCTCAATCTTAAGTTTTATGGGCTAGCGTGGATACCTTTGGTGCACGGTTGGTACGAAGGTGCGGCAATCTCATATTTCTGGAATAAAGAGAAACGAAGCATGGGACTTCGAGTTATTTGGACAATTCTTCATGCACTTTTTTATTTGATACCTATAGCATACGTTACAATTGATACTATCGTTACAGAAGGCAAGCACATGTCACCTGATTATCTTGTTAATGTTTTTGTGATTGTTATCGTGGTAATGGAATTGATTTATGTGGCTATGGCAGTGATTAAGTTCCTAGCTATGAAGAGGGCTGGTAAGTCTGTTGGATTGTCTGTTTTGGTAGGTCTTTTGATCCCATTTTATTGGGTTTGGTTTATGTTCGGAAAGGTTGATAAAGTCGAGTCAAAGACTTATGTCGAAGTGTAAGAAAGGCAATGTGGTTTTATGAGTGATTATAACGATAAGGACCCATATGGAATTGGCGAAGAGCCTAAAAATTTGGCGCATTGTTTTCAAGCAGGTCAGAAATTTGATGATGCTGATTTCTCTGATTTCGAGGAATTCCAGGAACCTAAGAATGAAGGTCCTAAGCCTGTCTCAATTCAGAGTGCATATCATGTCCCAGAGGATGATGAACATGTTTATGTAATGTCGACTTTTGAGAAGAATTTTAAGCGCAAGAAAACGGTGATGACCATATTCTCTGTTATCACTGGTATCAATTTGTTGCTGCCACTCGCTCTCTTGTTCACTGAAGCATATTGGTTTGGAATTGTTTTGGGATTACAGTTCACACTTATTATGGTGGCGTTCTTTATTAGATTTTTCAACAATCCATACGCGCTTGGTGCCATGTCAATTCTAGAAGAGTTGATGCTTGCTGTTCCTATTATTGTTGGATTCGTAGCATTTTTGTTTTTAAATTATGTATCGATCATTATCATCGCGGCTGTTTTATTGGCTGACTATATTAGTTGTTTCTTGAAATTCCGCAAATACTGTCTTGCTATCGGCAAGTGTATTAATGATAGGGATTATACAGTTGCTCAGGGAAATATCTTTAGCATAGAGAAGAGACATCGTAGAAGAGTTAATGTTTATTACGCTGGAATCGGCTTAGGCAGAAGACAGATTTACTTTACAAGAATTGAGCATAAAGATGCTTATCAGATTATGGAAGGTCAGGAAGGATTAATTGTACTTCCAAATATTCCAAATGCTAAGACGCAGGTTGCAGTATTCGCTAGTTTAAGAAGTTTCTTTATTTGTAGCAGATAAGTTTTATAGATAAATTCTATAGACAAGTTCGCTAGTATAGTTAGATTTGAAGCATAAAAAATGGGGCTGAGATAATTCTCAGCCCCAATCTTTTGCTTATTCTAAGATTAGAGACAAGTATAACCACCATCAACTGGCATGATTACACCATTTACATATGAGCTCATTGGTGATGAGAGGAAGATAGCAGCTGTATCAAGCTCGCCTTCCTTACCATATCTAGCCATTGGGATAGTTGTCTTAGCATACTGCTGGAAGAAATCTGAGTTAAGTGTATCTACTGTGAGAGGTGTCTCGAAGTAGCCTGGGCAGATAGCATTAACTGTGATGCCCTTCTCACTCCACTCTGCAGCGAGTGCACGTGTGAGGTTAACTACACCACCCTTAGCTGCGTGATAAGGAGCAGCAGGTGCAATCTTGTTACCAACAAGACCGTACATAGAAGCGATGTTAATGATACGACCATAACCAGCAGGAAGCATTGCCTTATTAGCAACTTCTCTAGCCATCTTGAATGAACCAAAGAGATCAATCTTGAACTCATCTTCGAACTGCTTGTCTGTAATCTCCTCAGCTGGAGCAACAGCACCTGTACCAGCATTGTTAATGAGGATATCAATTCTACCGAATTCCTTCATTACTGTGTCAACAGCAGCAACAACCTTGTCTGTGTCTGTGATATCACATGAAACGCCAATAGCCTTAACGCCATATGTCTCTGTGAGTTCCTTAGCAACTTCATCGATAAGGTTCTGACGACGAGCGAGGCATACGATGTTACATCCCTGATTAGCAAGAGCCTTTGCCATCTGTACACCAAGACCTGTTGAACAACCTGTAACGATTGCTACCTGACCAGACAAATCAAAATAATTTTTCATACGAAACTTCCTCCTATGGATTTTAAATCGATATTAAAATTATAAGATTTTATAAGTTTTATTAACAGCAGCAAATGTAAATATTGTTTAACAAGTGACTACCTCGAAAACACCCTGCGACTAATCTAGCGCTCCTTAGAATCTTTCAGCAAGCAGGAGGTGAATTACTTACTAAGCATGCTGAGATATTCCCAGAACAAGAACTCGTTCTTCTTAACGAAATAGTTGTCGTTGACCTTATGGATTGTCATATCAGTAGTATCCAACATGTCAGTGATCTGAAGTCGACAGAAGAGGTAGAGGCAGTACCATTCCTTGTTCGTGAAGGTAAGGATTTTATCCAGGTTCTCGTAATAGCGCTTATGGAACTTATATATTCTTGCTCCAAAGAAGTCGAAATCACGCTCAACCTTTCTCCTGTAGGTAACTAGCTGGCTAGGATTATCAGGAACTGGTTCCTCAACGAGTTCATATTCATCGTCATACTCCTCACCGAAATGCTTATTAGCACACTCGATGCACAAGTCATTAAATGTGGATCTGAGATTATCGTTGATAACAGGGTTATCCTTGTCTCCTAGGAAGCTAAATGGAGCGAACTTCTGCTTTCTAATGAACTGCTCATATAGGTTGAGCTTCTTCTGGATTACATACTCTATTTTATGAGAACCAACGCTAATACGCTTGAGGCGAGGAACTGTTAGTGAAGTAGATGTATCGTAGCCTGAATAGGAGATAAGATCAAAAGATACTGGGATGTTTTCGAGCATGGAGATAACCTTATCGCGGTTGGCTGGCGTCATGGAACGAAGCATATTGATAAGTGTTATCTCATAATTCTCGATACACCATATCATCTCGAAATTATCAACGATGAACTGCTGAGCCTTGAGTGTATATTTGCCTAAGCCATCAGCATTGAACCCTGCGAGTGTTCGGGCTGTAGGTAATGTCTCAGATACTTCATCCATGTAGTATGAATCATCTTCATTAGTGATTTCATAGTCGACAGCCTCAATCTCTTCATCATTAACTCGCATGCGCTCGAAGTAGAGGTCAGTCTGTTCCTGATATACTTTTGATAGGAAATTAACGATTAATTCCTGGCGCTCCTCATTAGGCTTCGTCTCGCCATCCATGTATCTAGTTATTGATCTTCTAGGAATACCTGTAGCGTCAGCGATTTTCTGAGCAGATATGTAACACTTCTGATCGCTGATATTTAGGATTGAGTTAATGTATTTGATAATTGTGTCGCCGAAAGTTTTGTCATACTTGGCCCTTTGCTTCGGATTGGGATTGCCGAGTAGGGATTTATTAACCTTGATGTTGTTCTTTGACTTACTCATTGTTGTTACCTCTTAATTAACGTGTCTGTTAGCAATTGACTTGATGCTCTTTTCTTCCATCTTTCTCTTGATCAATGTGAGACTAGGAATACCAAAGGCGTTGAACTTACTATCGTATCTACCTACCATTATAGGCATCTTACGCTTAACTGAGCTAAGCTGATTGATGTGGAAATATACATCGTGAGCGATACTCCAGTCATTTGTGAGGATGAGTGTAGGAACTGAGATACTCATGTTGGCTGCGCAGTTGAGAAGTATCTGGTCTGCGAAATCGTTCTGATTAGATGATGTAATTTCAAAGAGGTTAGATTTTCTGTGATTAAGATTAAGAGTAATAAGGTCGAGAATTTTGTTGGCATTGCTAGCAGACTTTTCTGTGTAGTTCTTACCATATTCAAAACGAAGCATCTTGTTAAGCTCGAGGTAACATGAAGTAGGAACGTGGATCGTAATCTGCTTATCTGAGTTGCAGATGTTGAACTGCTTAATCTGTTCGTATAGCACATCAATAAAGAAATCGCTCACAAGAAAGTTAGTATCTGCGATAACATATGTTCTTGAGTTAGCAATCTCATGAAGTGATGGTAAGTTTGTATAATTACTGTTCTGAATTGTAGTTACGATTGAATTCATATTTGAATCTCCTTAGATAAATTTACAGGCTTGTGTACTAATTCGTACTGTTATTGTCGTTTCTATTAGTTCATGATCATGTATTTTATAGATGTCGTCGTTATATGAGATATTAAGCGCTATTCCTGAACTCATATCAATTTCATCTGTGACCATAGTATACGGGTAAATGTGGCCTGTCTCAACTATGCCAGTGTAATTGGCCATATTTACTCGGGAACAAGCAGGTGTGGAGGCTGTTTTCGAGCTATCCACACCCGGATAGTATAGATTAGGCAGGTTCTGACCAATCGGATTGGCCATTTGTGCATTCGTCTACCATCTTCTTAAGCTCATCACCTGAGAAGGACTTACCCTTGATGAGTTCGTCTGAGATTTTAAGAAGGAGTTCCTTGTGCTTAGTAAGTAGCTCAGTAGCCATCTGGTCGGCCTTCTTGAGGAACATGACCTTACTATCTACGCCGATATCACCCATGCCGTATACGTCGCTCATCTTGGTAGCGAGGTCATTAGCGCGCTTGTAGTCTTCTGAGCAGCCAGCTGAGTTATCGCCGAGGATAATTCGCTCAGCATTACGTCCACCGAGGAGCATAGCGAGAAGCTTAATGCAGTGGCCTTCCGTCATGTCGCGGTGATCTGCCTTGAGGCATACACGGCCAAGGGAGCCAATCTCAGATTTGATGCTGATGGACTCAACAGGGATGCCATTAAGGAGTGCGATTAATGCGTGGCCTGTCTCGTGGATGCTAGTTCTGCGCTTGCTGTCGCTCGTTAGTTCATCAGGGTTATACATCTCGTCTGGGCCAGAGAGAATCTTGATCATGTCCTGGATATCAGGGATATCGGATACGGAGATGTCCTTAAAGTTCGCCTTGATGTCGCGCATTGATCTCTTAGTTAATGTCTGCGAGATAAGTGTATCGACGAAGCGACCATTACCAAAATGCTTCATAGGGCGGAAGTAAGATATTAGGCTGGACGCTTTATCAATAGCTTCCTGCGAGATATCAAAACCCTGGCGCTCGAGCTTACTCTGGTACATGCATGTGAGTTCCTCGGTAGAATAGTCTTCGAATTTATATCTGAAGCCAAAGCGCGAACTAAGTCCTGGATTAGCGCTCAGGAACTCATCCATCTCATCAGGGTAACCAGCGAATACGAAGACTGTATCCTTGCGGTGCTCCTCCATTGCTTTAACGAGCATATCGATGACAATTCTGCCGTAATCGTTGCCTTCTTTATTGAGCGAATATGCTTCATCAATCACTATGAGGCCGCCATACGCAGGACCAAGTACCTGCTCAGTCTTGAGCTCGGAACCACCGATTACGTTACCGATGAAATCCTTACGTTCGAGCACGGTTACCTTGTTATTCTTGAGGATACCTATGGAATACAGCACGCGCGCGAGGCTATTTGCCACAGTGGTTTTACCAGTTCCAGGATTACCAGTAAGGAGCATATGCATGTAGAAGTCGGCCATCATGGTGCAGCCACTATCCCTGAGCTTACGAATATAGAGGGCCATATTCGCGAGCTTATCAATATTCTCCTTGAGGTCCTTAAGGCCGACGAGATTATCGAGCGAATAAGCTACGTCATTCTTGAGCACGCGCTGGCAATCCTTATCAGTAATCTTATTCGTGAACTTACTGCTACTAGTGATCTTCTGCTCGAGTATCTCATTATAGATGTGCGCAATAGTACGGGCATTCGCGAAGTTCTCCTCCGCCTTATGAGCCATAATCACGTCCTTAAGTGCAGGGATGGCATTATTCATCAAAGTGAGTCCGTCCTTGGCGCATAGCTGCTTAAATATCTCAATCAATTCATCGCATGTGAAGTCATCGAAAACAACCTTCTTCGGAAATCTATACTTAAGCCCTGGATTAGATCTAAACGCGATCTCCATCTCCTTCTTGTAGCCTGCGAGGATGATGATCATGCTGTCAGCTCGCTCAGTCGCTGCATCGAGAAGGACAGATAAAACATCCTGCTTTTCTTCAGCATCAGTAAACAGCGCATAAGCTTCATCGATGAACAAAACTCCACCTTCGGCATTATCAATCAAGGCATGCATTTTCTCGACCGAACCACCAATATACACTGATGTGTAATCGTACGCAGTTGCCTTAATGCATTTGTCAGTAGGAAGAATTCCCATTGAATGGAAGATAGAAGCAACCTCTTCAGCGACAGTTGACTTACCAGTACCTGGATTACCTACAAAACACATGTGTCTAATCACTTTGCTGTCCGTATCAGGGAAGACCGTAAACTTGTTATACATCTTCTGAAGTTCGTCCTTGATACTACTAAGACCTACATATTTATCAAGTCCCTGTAGGAGCTCCTCAGTTGTCTTCTTGACCTTGCTAGAAGCTGGTACCATGTCAGGTAGTAGCGTCATATTATCTCTTGTCTTCTTGAAAACATTCTCCGTAATCTTATTCACGAGATTATCTATAAAGACGTTGTAGGATAGTTCGCTCGAAGGGTATATGTCTTTGATGTAATCTGAGAGCTTCTGAGTAAAACCATCAGTCACTGTGTAACCCTTTCCTTCGAGCTCACTGATACACTTGGTGATAACATCGCTCGTATCCATCTTCTTAATCTCAATGTGATGTGAAGCAAATGTATTGAAGATAGCGTGGTTCTGTTTAAAGCATCTGCTGATGACCTTAGGTGTAGAGATAATCACCACCATAACATCTTTGTAAGTAGAGATGAGTGTTCCGATGCTTCGCCAGAAATCGTGGTAGTCACTATTCTTACGATCTACATCGCTTCTAGCAGTAGATGAGTGAATATTGCTACTCTTAAGTGGAACGTAGCAGCATTCTGTGATAGTGATGAAGTCGTGTTGCTTGAACTTCTCCTCAAGACCATAGAACGACATACACATACCTTCTCGCTCAGTAAAGACACCATTATGCTTAGCACCAAGGACTTGAGCTAAGCCGATGCTGAACTCGAATGCATAAGGGATGTCAGTAGTAGAGATGATTAGGTTATAGAATGCATTCTTATTCTTGTACCAACTCTCAAGGTTATGTGTCTGGAGCTTGAATGTAAGTAGGTCTTTTACTATCTGAGTATCTCCGATGCTGAGCTTGTAGCTCGCGAATGTACTAAGAGTATCTTCGACCTGCATATCAAGAGTCCTACTGTTATATTCAACTTCATCTTCAATCTTGATCTGATCCATATCTTCACTTGTTAATGTGTAATCTTCGAACAAATCTGGTTCTTCATCAAAGTGATCAAAACTAATGATTTTGTCTGGCATTTTGCTGATACGAAATTCGTCATTATTCTTCATTTTTGGCATTTCTCCGTTCGCGATATTTGTTGTGGTAATATCTTAAGTCCCCTGAGCGGCGAATATAATCTGGTAAATTTTTTGGGTCAGTCTTGACAGAATTAGGAATGTAGTCAGTCAAAAAAACGCAGATAAGTAGCGGAGAAGGGCAGAGGATAAATGGCAAAAACATCGGTATAATATTTAGAAAGATTTGCACGTTGATCGGAGCTAACAGTTAATGATGAAGACATATAAAAAAGCAGACTTGCACGTTCATTCCTACTACTCAGACGGATCAGATAATCCATTAGATATTGCCCGCCAGGCCCAGGGATTACTGGATGTTTTCGCGCTGACAGATCACGATAGTATCAAGGGATGTAGAGATATTTTGGCTACTAATGACAGACCTGCTTTTATTCCTGGAATTGAATTCTCTTGTAGCGAAGATCAGGGCAGATGCCACATCTTGGGATATGGATACGATATTGATAACCAGTCGATGATTGACCTCACAGATGAGATTCACATGGCGAGGGTAGACAAAGTAGTTAAGACTTTTGAGTTCCTCGAGGGTGAATTTGGCCTAAACTTCAGGTCAGAAGACAAGAATTCCATCATTAACAGCCATAGTCCTAATCATTCGAGCATTGGATGGCTCATGGTACGTGAAGGAATTGTTAGTAATCAGAATGAAGCATTCACAAAATACATAGATTTTTTCCATGGGAAAACATCTTACATAACTCCTGAACAGGCAATCAAAGTGATACTTAAGGCAGGAGGTACGCCAGTCCTTGCACATGGTGTTCGTGGCGATGGAGGTAGTCGTCTTGGATACGAAGAGACTTTGGACAGAGTTAAGCGATTTAAGGAATTGGGCCTCATGGGTGTCGAGTGTTATTACTCTGAGTTCACGGAAGAGGAGCATCAGGTAATGATGAGGATTGCTAGTGAGGAAGGGTTACTTATCACTGCAGGAAGTGATTACCACGGCACTAATAAGAAGATTGCGCTTGGTGATACTGGTGTAATCGAGTTAGATAGTGAAGTGCTAAAGAGATTTCTCGAGCAGGTACAGGTCTACTGATTTCACATAAACTACGTCTTAATTGACATAAAGAATGTCACATTAACAACATGAATCTGTCTTGCGGGATGCCCTATATAGGAATAAATTATATAGACTAAATCGAAAACAAGAGAGATTACTAAATTGAGCAGACGTTCCTTTGAGATGAATATGACCGAAGGCAGCATCATGGATAAGCTTATATCCTTCTCAGTGCCTTTGATGTTGACTGGTATTTTGCAGCTCCTCTTTAACGCTGTAGATATCATCATTGTTGGTCGTTTTACTGGAAGTACAGCCCTCGCAGCTGTTGGTTCCACTACGGCTCTGATTAACATGCTCATAAATCTCTTCATCGGTATCTCAATTGGTACTAATGTTTTGGCTGCAAGATATTTCGCTGCCAAGATGAACAAGGAACTTAATGGCACTGTCCATACATCAGTTTTGTTCGCGATTATCGTGGGTGTAGTGATGGGTATTGTAGGAATTGTCCTCGCTAGACCAGCCCTCCAGATCATGGATACGCCTGATGATGTAATCGATCAGTCAATTCTATACATGAGAATATATTTCTGCGGTATGCCATTTTTTATGGTGTATAACTTCTGCGCTGCAATTCTCAGAGCTATTGGTGATACTAAAAGACCACTGTTGTTCCTCACATTCGCGGGTGCGGTTAATGCATTACTCAACTACATTCTCGTAAAATTCTTCTCAATGGGTGTTGCAGGTGTAGCTATCGCGACTGTTACATCACAGTTCATCTCATGTATCTTAGTTATTATCTGTCTCACACATGCTAATGATGCGCCATATAAGCTCGAGTTCAAGAAGTTACGAATTCAGTGGAGATACCTAAGAGACATCTTCAAGGTAGGTATTCCAGCTGGCCTTCAGAGCACAGTTATTAATTTCTCTAATGCGCTCTTGCAGTCTTCAGTTAACTCATTTGGCGCTAATGCCATGGCTGGTTATACAGCTGCGAATAACGTATTGGGTTTCTTGTATGCGACAGTTAATTCCATCACTCAGGCATGTATGAGCTTCATGAGCCAGAACCTCGGTGCAGGCAAGAAGGATCGTCTCGATAAAATCTTACGCGACTGCGTAATCTTACAGATTGTTGTTCCATTGGTACTCGGAGGATTGGCATTCTTCTTCTCTAGACAGGTACTCTCAATTTATACTAAGAACCCTGTCGACATCGATTACGGTTGGCAGATTATGTCTATCACGACATTTACGTATTTCTTGTGTGGAATGATGGACCTTATTCCTGGCGCGATGCGTGGTCTTGGCCACTCAACAGTTCCGATGATCCTTTCAATTATCGGTACAGTTGGTACAAGAATTGTGTGGATTTTCGGTTTCTTCCCACATCACCACACACTTAGATTTTTGTTCATCTCATATCCAGGATCTTGGATATTAACAATTACTTTGCAGGTAATCTGTTTCTACTTCGTAAGACGTAAAGTTATGGGTACACCAAAGAGAACGCTCACACACGATTAATTACTAGATTAATTAGCCAGATTAATTAACCTGATTAATTAGCCCACAAGGATGCTAGTCATGACTGGAATAGTGATGACACTTAGTAAAGTTGTAAGAAGGACAACGTTAGCAGCGAGTTCCTGTTCGCATTCGTGTAATTCAGCTAATGATTCGATTACGGCACCTGAAGGTGTGCATGCGAGTACGATTACTGATATCTTAAGTGTGTCATCAAGGAATGGAAGATATTTCACGCAGATGAACGCGAAAACAGGGAACAAAATCAGCTTAAGTGCACATGTTAAATATACGAATGGTCTCGTGAAGATATTCTTAAGTTTTGCCTCTGATAGGCGCATTCCAAGAATAAACATACACATTGGAGTAACTGACTTCGCGAGAATTCCTAATGGATTAGTAATCGCGCTAGGGAACTTAATTCCTAGAAGATAAATAGGTAGCGCGATGATTGCTGATAGAGTGGTAGGATTCAAAATCGCACCCTTAACAGATATGAACTTCTTGTCATTAGTAATGAGGAATATTCCAACAGTGAACACGATGAGGTTCATTGTGAGTACGTTAATTGAGCTATAGCAAAGTACAATAGGTTCCTCAGGGAATATACATGCGATGATTGGCATTCCAAGAAATCCAACATTACCTAGTACGCTACCTACAGTCAAAATTCTGTAGCGAGCATCTTGATACTTACGATTGAGGATTACATACAAGATTGCGAAGAAGAGTAGCTGAATTACAAGAGTTGTTAAAGCGAATTTACCGAGTTTAACGAAACTCTCCTTGGAGTACTCAATCTGTAGAAATGAGTTGATAATCATGGCTGGGTTCAGCACGTATAGAAGTAGTGCTGACATACTCTTGGCATGAGATACGGTAGCTTTCTTAGATTTACAGAGTAAATATCCAAGTAACATGTATACGATGATTATTGATACGTTAGAGAAAACTAGCGAGAACACAAGACTTATTCCTCGATTTCTACAAAATAAGCTCCAGACATATCGCCTAGAGCATTACTAGATTACCATGAAGATACCATCTGTTAGAGACAGCAGTATATCGAATATTGGTATTATCTATTAGTTGTATTTAGATATGTTAACTCATTACTCTGTGGAGTATCTCAATTTTGCCATTATCGATAGTCATCAGTACATAACTAGGATAGCTATATCTTCCGCCATTTAGGGCGCCAGGATTAACAATTCGAATTCTTCCCATATTAGTGTCTTCGAATTCATGTGTGTGACCATACACTACTAGGTTAGCCTTTAAATTCTGAGCTACAGTTCCTAGTGTGAATAAATCTTCCTTAACATGATAACGATGACCATGTGTGAGCATACATGTGATATTTCCTGGGAGTTCGAAGGTGATCATATCTGTAATGCCAGGAGCAGCATAATCACAGTTGCCTCTGACCATATATAATTTACAGTCGACGAATTCTTTTACGATAGATCTAATCTCATCAACACTAATTTCTGTATCACCAGCTATTATTACGCCCTCGATTGGATCTAATGTTGCTTCTTTGAGTGCATATCTTAAGTTTTCAAGATTGCCGTGAATATCTGAACACACAAGAAATCTATGCATTTTACTTTTTCTCCCACCATCTGTTAATTGGTTGTCCACAGTTCTCGCAGAATTTGCCTTTGAATACACCCTCAACAGGAATGTATTTGCAGTTAGGACATTTCTCTTTCTTCACAATAATATTTGGATTACTACTGCTTGTAAATGTCTTTTGTGGAGTTGGTATCTCGAACTTATGGCTTTCAGGATGAGTTACCTGTGGTTGTTGAGTTGGAACTTTCTCAGGTGTTGGCGGAACATAATCTGGCTGCTCGTTATTCACGATACTGTTAGATGGTGATTGGCTTGTAGCGGCAGCTATAGCCTGAGCTTCTGCAAGACTAGACTTGCCTAACATATCGAACGCGGCCTGAGTAGTAGCACTCTGGGTTGCCATGCCAAGTCCAGCCATTCCAGTCATGGCGCCAGCAGAGTTGCCAGCAGCAGTCTTCTGGGCTTCTGTTACTGCTAGGATATACTGAGAAGATAGTGCTCCTGGATCTTCTGAGAAAATCTTCGCCTGGTCATAAGTCTCAATTCTCTTACGAGTTGTTGCGTCACCGTTAATCATCAGAGTTAGGCTGAACAACTCAATTCCACGCTTTTCGTGCCATTTTTTATTAATTGCTTCAATAATCTTGTTATCGAGTTCACTTCTGTGAGACATCAGATATGCATACTTGACGCCTTCCTTTGAGAGCTTAGATATCTCTTGAGAAGTAATATCCTCAACTTCCGTAACCATTTGCTTAGGATTTTCGAAAGTACCAATAAGATCTTCTGTAGTACAGTTGCCATCACCAGTAATGTTTTTGTAGAAAAGCTCTGGATCAACAATAACGAATGAGAAAACAATTCTGAATTCGAGATAGACATTACCATATTCTTCATCAAGGTATGGGAGTTTGAATTCATTCTTACAGCGCGCATCACGTATCTCCATAAGATTGATGTAGTAGATTCGTTGATACTTGGCAACTTCACCAGCAAATCTAAATCTGTCCCATGCATCGCCTAGAATTGAACCAACCTTAGACTTACCAAGGACTGAACCAGAAGTAGAGTCTTTCCATTCATAAGTTCCTTCGTTGCAGACCTGAACAACATTGCCGTTGTCGACAAGTATTGCAGCAGTTTTAGGTGGGACTAGTATTCTTGATCCTGCTGATATTACATCAGTTGAGCCATTATTATTGCCTTTGCGATTAACATGTGTTGCTCGCATGCAGAGCATGTCCTGTCCCATGCTGTCACAGGTAAAATATTCCAGATACTGATCTTTTATCTCAGATGAAACTGAATCGCTAATTATTTTGAATAATCCCATAGCACACCCCGTTATGTTGATGTTTAGATTCTATCAGACAATCAATGTGAATACCTAATCATTAATGTTGATTTAGTTAAATGTTAAATGTTAGTTAATATTACATATTACGCGAGAAATCTAATAGATTTTTGATTATTATATAGTTCACTAGGTGATTAGTAGATATTTTGATTTGTGAATACTATTTTTGAGAGGAAAGCATTTTGAATACCGCCGTATTTGCAACTGAGATATTTGGCATGTTGGTAGTACTTATCATCATGTTGGCCAATATATTTGCAGATAGAACAGATGCCCCTAAGAATAGGGCATTTATATCTCTGTGCGTATCGATACTTGCTACGCTTGTTTGTGATGCAATCTCAACTTATCCAGGCGGTGGTAACGAGATAGTTCTCTATATTGTAACAATGTTAGATTTTATTGTGCCGTACATTGTTTTCAGCTTTTTCCTCAATTATCTGTACATCACTGTATCTAACAACGTAAAGATATCACATGGGTTCTTTGCTTTTGGAACAGGTTATGCTGTTATCGCTTCTATCGTGACATTCTTTATGGGCATATCTGGTAATCTTTTTACTATTGAGCATGGAGTATATCAGAATGGTGAATTGTATGACTTCTATTTGTTTAGCTATGTAGGATTGTTTGCTTATATTGCAATTCTCGTACTGGTTAACGTTAAAATTATGGGAATTCGTGATTCCGTTGCTGCTGTGCTATTTGTTTTCATACCATTCGTATTTATCATTATCAACTTGATTAAAGATGATATGGCATTCTCGATTGCAGCATTGGCGTTAGACGTTCTTGTTATGCATGTTCTCCTTCAGGCTGATAGGGAAGAAAGTCTCGTGGAAAGAGAGAATGCGAGTCTTGTATTGGCACATCAGGATGAGCTCACTGGATTAGCTAACAGATTAGCTTTCAATGAGAAGTGCAATAGTTTCATAAGTTATGAGAACCTTGGTGTTCTTTTCTGTGATATTAATGGCCTTAAATACACTAATGATAATTTCGGTCACAAGGCAGGTGACGAGCTTATCCTTAAGTTCTCTAATATGGCCAAGTCTAATTTCGATAACAATCAGATCTACAGAATAAGTGGTGATGAGTTTGTTATATTTGTTTCTCATATGAGCAAATCGCATTTTATTTCAAGGGCAAAGGAATTTGATGCGAAGATTAAGTCTGACGGTATTGCAGTTGCGGCAACAGGCTTCGCCTTCGGCAAGGGTGGAGATGCGCTAAAACTTATTAATGACGCCGAGACTAGTATGTATATTGATAAGAAGGAGTTTTATAGCGTTCATCCTGAATATAAGCGTACATAATTAGGGCAAATGTTATATCGCTTAAGGTTGATGTTATAGAGTGAGGCAATGAATCTTAACGCGCTGTCGATTTTTTCTGACATCTCTGAGGGCCTGGTTATTTACTTGGGCTTCATTCTTGTCGCCAAGTATCTATTCTTTGAGAAAGGTATTGCAGGTAAGGAGCAGATTACATTTCATCTTCTGACTTTGTTCGGTATCATATCAGCGTCTGTATGTAGTGGTGACTTCGTTAGTACGTTCGTAATCATTATGGGTGCGATATGGATTGTATTTGGACGTGAGTCCCTAAAGATTACTGGTGTGCTATTGGCAGTCCCTATTATGGGTATCATGGATGGCCTATTCGTGCCATTTGTTGTTATGCCTGGATACATCAATAAGCTTAAGGGTGATGCACTCCTTTATAACAGAATTATTCTTCAGACAATATTCATCCTTATCCTTGTATTTGTAACTCGTTTCCTTGCTAAGCACAGCACATTTTTTGATCCAGCTAGGAGTAGCGAAGTAGCTGACGCGCTAGCAATTGGAACTACAGCCAATAGAAGCCTTAGTAAGGTTGAGAAAGGTCTCCTTTGCTTTGTAGGCATATTCGAGTTGTTGTTCTCTAATCTTCTTGGTATCGAGAGACCAGTAGGAGCACAGATGTGGTTCTCTGGATTTGGTATATCCAAGCAAGATTACACAGTTATCCTCCTTGGTATTAGTACATTTATCATGACGGTAATCGTTATCATCGTTGTACTCGTAGGTAACAAGCGAGTTTACTATTCAGATAAAGTCTCAGACATGCAGTTCAACATCATCGTAATGATGGCAGAAATCGTCGAGAATCGTGACGAGAACACTGGTGGTCACATCCAGAGAACTGCTAAGTACGTTGAGATTATTGCTGATAACCTCAAGCGTGGTCCATACAAAGAGTACATGACAGATCAGTTCATCAACGACATTAAGGTTGCTGCGCCACTTCACGATATCGGTAAGATTCACGTATCTGACCTCATTTTGAACAAGCCAGGAAGACTTACTTCTGAGGAGTTCGAGATCATGAAAACACACGCAGAAGAAGGCCGTAAGCTCTTAACTCATACTAAGGCGCACCTCGGTGAATTCTCTTATCTCGACATGGCTATAGATATGGCTGCTTACCACCATGAGTGGTGGGACGGAAGTGCCAAGGGTTACCCAGAAAACCTAAGCGGCGAGGCTATTCCACTTTGCGCACGTATCATGGCTGTAGCGGATGTTTTCGATGCCCTCACAGCAAAGAGATGCTACAAGGAAGCAATGCCAGTTAAGAAGGCAATCAAGATTATCAAGAGCGAGACAGGCACACACTTCGACCCAATCGTTGTAGATGCATTCCTCGATTCAATCAACTTGATTGAAGAGGCTTTCAACTCTTTCGAGAAGGATGTAGTGAACGCAGTTAATAACTAATTTGTTGAGTAATTGACCCTCTCGAAAACAACCATAAAAAATGATATGATTTATCCATACGCGTGTTCTCACGAGAAGATTTTGTAGTGTGCCCGATGTTAGGGCTCGGAAGGAGATAGAAACATGCCTATTACGGAGTATTTGGAGCGTAATGCCAAGTTATACGGCGATGAAGTAGCACTTGTAGAACTTAATCCAGCACAGCAGGAAGCTGGACACATCACATGGAAAGAGTATGAACTCATCCAGCCTACGACAACACAGGCTTACAGACGTGAAATTACATGGAAGGTTTTCGACGAGAAGGCTAACCGTTTTGCTAATATGCTCATGAGCAGAGGTATCGGTCGCGGTAATAAGATTGGTATTCTCATGATGAACTGCCTCGAGTGGCTCCCAATCTATTTTGGTATTCTTAAGACTGGCGCTGTGGCAGTACCACTTAACTTTAGATACACATCAGATGAGATTTTGTATTGTGCAGATCTCGCAGATCTCGACATCCTCCTCTTTGGACCTGAGTTTATCGGTCGTATTGAGGCAGTAGAAGAGAAGCTCGCTAAGAACAGAACACTCATGTTCGTTGGTGCTACATGTCCAACATTCGCTGAGAGCTATAGAGACCTCGTTATGAACTATTCATCAGAGGCACCTAATGTACCTATCTCAGATGATGATGAGGGTGCTATCTACTTCAGTTCAGGAACAACTGGTTTCCCTAAGGCTATCCTTCATAAGCACAGAAGTCTTATGCATGCTGCAGCTACTGAGCAGAACCACCACTCAACAGGTCGTGATGACTGCTTCCTTTGTATTCCACCTCTCTATCACACAGGTGCTAAGATGCACTGGATGGGTAGCTTGGTAAGCGCTTCTAAGGGCGTTATCCTCGTAGGAACAAAGCCAGAATATATTTTCAACGCAGTATCTCAGGAGCACTGTACAATCGTATGGCTTCTCGTACCATGGGCTCAGGATATTCTCGATGCACTTGATAGAGGAGACCTCAAGATTTCTGACTTCAAACTCGATCAGTGGAGACTTATGCACATCGGTGCACAGCCAGTACCTAAGTCACTTATCAAGAGATGGCTCGAGTATTTCCCACATCATCAGTATGATACTAACTATGGTCTTTCAGAATCTATCGGACCTGGTTGTGTACACCTCGGCGTAGAAAATGTTCACAAGGTTGGTGCTATTGGTGTTCCAGGCTACGGCTGGGAGTGCAAGATTGTAGATGGTAAGGGTGAGCCAGTAGCTAAGGGCGAAGCAGGTGAGCTTTGTGTTAAGGGTCCTGGTGTAATGGAGTGCTACTATAAGAACCCAGAAGCAACTAACGAAGTTCTCAAAGATGGATGGCTCTACACAGGTGACGTTGCTAAGCAGGATGAAGATGGATTTATCTATCTTGTTGACCGTAAGAAGGACGTTATCGTATCTGGTGGTGAGAACCTCTACCCAGTAGAGATTGAAGACTACATGCGTAAGAATGACAAGATTAAGGACGTTGCTGTAATCGGTCTTCCTGACCCACGTCTTGGTGAGATTGCAGGTGCTATCGTTGAAGTTAAGCCAGGCATGATTATGACTGAAGATGAGATTAACGATTTCAACCAGGGAATGCCAAGATATAAGCGTCCACGTAAGATTATCTTCGCTCCTGTTCTTCGTAATGCAACAGGTAAGATTGAGAAGCCTAAGCTCCGTGAGATTTATGGCGCAGCTCACTTGATTGCAGATCAAAATGAGATTGAGTAATCTAGTTATAAATTCATAAGCAACCATCCCACTGTTCTCTTGTTTGAGGGCAGTGGGATTTTTTGTGTGTGAGTATTTTGTGATGTGCAGTGGTTATATTACGAATGATTAGTTTACGAGAAGCGGCGCGCTAAAGAATTGGTTGGACTTATATTTTGCTCAACTCATAAAAATACCCTCCTTACCGGGTTCATGTTAGTGTCCAGTAAAGAGGGTATATATTAGTATTACAAATCAGTTAAGCTATGTTGATTACTCAACTTCACCCATCAAAGCAGCCAAATCATAATAAACTTCAACTGCGATTACATTGTTGTCAGCGTTGTACTCAATTGTACCAATTCCGCCATCTTCTTCGAATGTGATTGTTGTACCTGTTTCTGTCTCAACAATCTCGTAATCTGAGATTTCAGATGTCATTTCTTCAACTGTCTGATCAAAAGCGCTCTTACAAGCATCAGCATCATCATAGTGATATACCATAGCCATGATCATCTCTGTCATTGTTGGATCGAAGAAATCGCTCATGCTCATGAAACCTTCGTCGATGTGCTCAACTTCTGGTGCATCAATTGAACCCTCTTCTGAGAGTGCGTCGATTACCATGAGGTTCTTATCAAGATACTTCTGAGCGAGCTCGCTAACATACTCGTTAGAGAAGTCTTCAGCTGTACATGTTGGGATTTCATCCATAAGACCGTTCAAGTCGATATCTTCCAAATCTGACTCATCGATCTCAATATCAATAGTTTCCTCAGTTTCTTCTGTTGTTTCTTCTGTCTCTTCTGTTTCTTCAACTTCAGCTTCTGTAGTAGTTGTAGTTGTTTCCTCTTCTTCGTCCTCGTCTTCTACTTTCTCAGACTTCTTATCATCTTTCTTATCATCCTTCTTGTCATCACAACCTGTGAGTGCGAAGCAACCAACCATCATTGATGCTGCAATTGCAACTGAAAGAACGTTCTTGAAAATCTTTGCTTTCTTCATTTTTAAATTTCTCCTTAAAATATATCTGTTATTCGCCTTATGTTCGATTAACACAAGACGTACTATAACATTCAATCTATCCGCTATAAACTTCGAAAATAGAGAAAAAACTCACCCTATTTCGCATTGTTCAAGTGTAATCTGCCAATTGACTTAAAATTAAGCCTCTTCAGCTTCAGTCTCCTCAGCAGTCTCAACTACCTCGTCATCTGCCAAATCTGCGCCATCATCAGTATCAACCTGCTCAATTGAAGCGCCACTGATATCGTAGTAGAGATAGTAAACTACAACGTTGTGTTCCTTATCCATCTCGGCATAGAGTGTAGATGACGAATCAGAGAGTTCATAATATGTAACTACTTCGTTGTCTACGAATACAACATTCTCATCAGTAGCAATTCCATCGCTAAGATCTTCAAAAGAAGTGAGTGCGTGCTCAGCTGTGTCAAAACGAAGTACGATAGACATTTCCATTACTGTGCTAGCACTGCCGTCTTCTGGCTGATTTGTCTGTGCGAGGAATGCCTCAACAACGCCTTCACCGAAAGAAGATAATTCGTCACCTTCGCCTGGAACGAGGAACATGTTTCTATCTAGGTACTTCTGTGCGAGTGCCTGAACGTAGCTGTCTTCGAATTCTGTTATTGCAGCAGTCTCATAAGTGAACTCTGTTTCTTCTGTAGTAGCAGGAGTTACATCAACTGTGATAGTTTCTTCTTCAGTAGCTGAAGTAGTTGTTGCTTCTACAACTGAAGCTGCAGTTGTTGTAGCGCTAGTGTCATTTTTGTCATCACATCCAGCGAGCATAAGGCATCCACAGATCATTGAAGATGCTGCTGCGAGTGTGACAAAACTCTTTAAAACCTTAATATTCTTCATAATTAGTCCCCTTAAAGTAAGTTGTGCGGCATTTCACCACGCGGTAATTTAACAATATAAAGTTAAAGAAACAGTTAAGATATTGAATAAAATCCAAATTTTTATTCTTTTTGCGACTATATCGAAAACACGCTGCTCACATCAGCATACAATCGTTACAGTCTATTTATATTTACTTCTAATATGTAATGTTAGAATAGAACATGCAAAAAATTATGTAAGGTGGGTATTATTTTATGGCATGGTATGACGAGTCGGTTTTCTACCATATTTATCCTCTCGGTCTATTGGGTGCCGAGAAGCAGAATTCATATGGGGAGGTAAATCACAGACTTCGTAATCTTGATCCATGGATTACACATATTAAGAATAGTGGTTTTAACGCTATATATATTGGTCCTTTATTCGAGTCAGTTGGACACGGATATGAGACAACAGATTATAAGAAGCTCGATTCAAGATTAGGTGACAATCAGGATTTGAAGGATTTTGTTGCTAAGTGTCACAAGAATGGCATTAGGGTAATTCTTGATGGTGTTTTCAATCACACTGGACGAGATTTCTTCGCTTTCAAAGATATTCAGGCTAATCGCGAGAACTCTAGATACAGAGATTGGTACTGCAATGTTAATTTCTGGGGCAATAACGAGTACAACGATGGTTTCTCATACGACAACTGGGGAGGATATAATCTCCTTGTTAAGCTCAATCAGAGAAATCCTGAAGTACGCGACTATATCGCTGATGTAATTAGATTTTGGGTATCAGAGTTCGATATCGATGGTATTAGACTAGATGCAGCTGACGTATTGGACTTCGACTTCATGAAGATGCTCCGTTGGGTTGCTGATACAGTTAAGCCAGACTTCTGGCTCATGGGTGAGGTTATTCACGGCGAGTATTCCCGCTGGGTTAACGAGGGTACACTCCACTCAGTAACAAATTACCATCTCCACAAGGCGCTTTATTCAGGTCATAACGAGCACAACTATTTCGAGATTGCTCATACAGTTAAGCGCTTATATGGCATGGGCGGCAGTAATTTCCGTCTTTATAACTTTACTGATAATCACGATGTTGAGCGTATCCATACTAAGCTTAATAACAAAGCACATTATGCATTGGCGCACATTCTTTCTTATACTCTTCCAGGCATTCCATCTATGTACTACGGTTCGGAGTTCGGAATTGATGGCCGTAAGGAGCGTGGTTCAGATGATTCACTTCGCCCATATTTGAACTATGAAGATTTCAAGGATGCGCTTACTAATAACGAGTGTACTAAGCTCATCCGTAAGCTCGGCCTCATCAGACAGAAGAGCAAGATCTTAGCATACGGCGACTATCGCGAAGCAATGCTCAAAAACCGCCAGTATGCATATGTTCGTGGTCTCGATGGTCAGGTTGTAGTTGTTGGTGTAAATAATGATGACAACGATGCTGATATTAATGTTGGCGGTCTCCCAGATGGTGAGTATGTTGGTGCGCTCTCTAGTAACAGAGTTCATGTTGGTTACGGTAATCTCAATTGCCGCATCCCAGGTAACTCAGGTGAGATTTGGATTCCTTCTTGGATCTGGGATGAGATGAATATTGAAGACACTACTGTTAGTGAAATTCCAGTGGCTAAGACTGAAGCTACAGAAGATAAGTCTGTAGTAGCTAAGGAGACTGAGAAGAAGGTAGTAAAGGCAGCCAAGAAGGTTACAAAGAAAGTAACAGCAGAGATAAAGAAGGAAGCTACTAAGGAGGTAAAAGAGCCTAAGGTAGAAGCTCCAGCTAAGGTTGAAGTGAAGCCTGAGATCATCCCTGAGGTTAAGGAAGAACCTAAGGTACCAGTAGTTCAGGAGGAGCCAAAGCCTGAAGTTAAGGAAGAAATCTTAAATCAGGACTTTATTAATGCTTCTAAAAAGTATAATCTTGATGCGAAGTATTCTATTTACAATCCAGAAGAGATTAGTAGAAGAAGTGATTATGACAACATGTCTATTGAGGAGCTCCAGGTAGCTATCTTGGAGAAGATGGCTAAGAATGGACCAGTTAACGAGCAGATGGTGAAGACAGTTATGGATAATGTTTATCCAGATTCGCTTAAGAACTGGGTTAAGAGCTTCAGATAAGATATTAGTGGAGGATATTAATGAAGCAGGAGAGAAGTTTTCCTAAGGCTTGCGTAACACCTAAGGCAGAGGCTGCTATTAAGCGCGGTCATCCATGGGTTTATGCAGATGAGATTACAAGCTTTGAAGAGGATGCTGTGGATAATGGCGCCCTCGTAGATGTTATGTCTTCAAAGGGCAGATATCTTGGTACTGGTTTTCTTAGCAAGAACAGCAAGATTAGAATACGAATTCTCGCATCTAATGCCAATGAGACATTTGGCGAGGCATTCTGGAGAAGAAGAGTTCGCTACTCGCTTGATATGCGTAAGACTGTTATGCAGGAAGATTACTCAAATTGCCGATTAATCTTTGGTGAGGCAGACGGTATTCCAGGCCTTACAGTAGATAGATATTCAGATATTCTTTCTACAGAAGTTCTTTCATATGGTACAGAGCAGGTTAAGGGCTACATCTATAAGGCTCTCGTTGATTGCCTTGCTGATGATGGCGTTAAGGTTCGCGGTATCTATGAACGTAATGAGGCTAAGATTAGAGAACTAGAAGGTCTCCCAATCGAGAAGGGCTGGTATAAGGCAGACTTCGTAGGAATTCCTGATTCAACTGAGGTTAAGATTTGTGAGAATGGCATTAACTATTTTGTTGATGTTGAGAATGGCCAGAAAACAGGCTTCTTCCTTGATCAGAAGTACAACCGTCAGGCTGTCGCTAGACTTGCAAAAGGAATGAAGGTTCTCGATTGCTTTACTCATACAGGTTCATTTGCCATGAATGCAGCTATTGGTGGTGCAGCGCATGTTACTGCTGTTGATGTATCTCAGACTGCAGTTGATATGGCAGCTAAGAATGCCAGAGATAATGGACTTAGTGACAGAATGGACTTTGTGTGTGCGGATGTTTTCGATTTGCTCCCTAAGTTAACAGAGGAGAGAGCAGACTATAACTTCATTATCCTCGATCCACCTGCGTTCACTAAGAGCCGTAAGACTACTGATAATGCTAAGCGTGGCTATAAGGAGATTAACTATCGTGCGATGAAGATGCTCCCTAGAGGTGGATATCTTGCGACATGCTCATGTTCACACTTTATGCCTAATGAGCTATTTAGAAAGATGCTTCTTGAGGCTGCTAGAGATGCTGGAGTATCACTCAGACTTATTGAGGAGCGCCGTGCAGCGCCAGATCATCCAGTTGCGATGGCTATTCCTGAGACAGATTATTTGAAGTTTTACTTGTTGCAAATAATATAAAATTGTCCTAAAAATAAAAAATTCATTATATGTTAACATTTTTGTGCCTACATTGTTGCTATAATACATGTAGGCATTTTCTTTGGGTTATTTTTATTATTTGAGGCAAAGACAAAACCGTAATGAGATCGGAACAAAGGGATATTATTTTGTGGTCATGGGCAAAAACCACGAAATATACCCTTTTTTTATTGCTTAAACGTTAGTTTCTGCCATAAAGACCTTGAATACTGAATATGCTAATATAAGGCTAATATAAAGAATGGAGTAGTTTTATGAAGAAAGCTCTTAAGATTATTGGTATTGTTTTGCTGGTGTTGATACTTATCGCAGCTGGATATGTCGGCTATGTTTTCGCGAAGTACGAGCGTATCGAAGACAAATTGCCACTCGAGAAGGAGACGATAGGTGCTACTGCTAGTGAAGTAGTTGTAGGTCAGGAGTATTCGATTATGACTTACAATTTTGGTTTCGGCGCATATGAGCCAGAGTTCAGCTTCTTCATGGACGGCGGCGAGTCATCTTGGGCGAAGAGTGAAGAGGGCCTTAAGGCTAATGTTGCGGCTGGTGGTAAGTTCATTGCTTCATATGATCCTGATTTCCTCATCATGCAGGAAGTAGATACAAATGGTACAAGAACATATCATGTTAACGAGTTTAAGATGCTCCAGGATGAAATTGGTGATGGTGATTATATTTTCTGTATGAACTATCATTCATCATTTTTGATGTATCCAATCTTTGAGCCACATGGCGCTAATGAATCTGGTCTTATCACATATTCTGATGTATCAATTGATTCATCACTTAGAAGAAGTTTCCCAGTATCAACTTCTGTGAAGAAAATCCTTGATCTCGATAGATGCTACTCAATCACAAAGATCCCTGTAGATAACGGAAAGATGCTTTGCATTTACGATGTTCATCTATCAGCTTATGGAACAGATGATTCAGTACGAGCTGGACAGCTAGGCATGCTATTCGAGGATATGAAAACAGACTACGCAAATGGTAATTACGTAATCTGCGGTGGAGATTTCAATCACAACTTGAGAGATGGTAATATAACTGATGCTCCTGACTGGGCACAGCCTTTCCCTAAGGATCAGCTCCCAGAAGGATTTAATATGGCATTTGATATTTTCGACGACGCTGATGTAGCAAATGATACTTGTCGTAATTCAGATAAGCCATGGACAGGCGAAGGCAGTTGCTTAACTGTTATGGTAGATGGCTTCATAATTTCTGATAACATTGAAGTATCTAAATATCAGAATATTGAGGCTGACTTCAAGTATTCAGATCACGATCCAGTATTAATGAACTTTATTCTTAAATAATATCATCTGATTTTAGATAAATAGACTTACTTGAATTTGACATTGTTCACTTGTACATATGGTGGCACTGCTAGATTTGCTGTTAGATGCGACAGAATTGATAAGTAAGGAATTCTACCTTGAGACGCACCGAACTTAGCGGATAATCTCTTCTACGTTAGATACAGTAATGAATGCTGTCTGCTCCATTTTGCCAATGCTCTCGCGCATTTTCTGAAGCTCAAAGTATGAGACGTAACATATTACTGTCTTATTCTCACCAGCTACTGCTCCACGTGAATTAATAACTGTACAAGTCTTCTTCATGTCGTCACGAATCCAGCTGATAATCTGGTCTGGCTTCTGAGTGATGATTGTAACCTGCTTAATTGATTCAAAGTGGTCTGTGAAGTGGTCGATAACTGCTGTTGCAACGACATATACGAGCAAGCTTAGGAGCGCGCTGTTACGATCTAATAGAATGAATACAGCTGAATAAACCACAGCATTAAATCCGATAAGGATACCAGTCATATTCATATTCTTGCCCTTCTTTTCAGAGAGCTTGTTGATGATGATATTCGCGAGTATCTCAGAGCCATCGATGCATCCACCAAATCGGAGGATGAGTGATAGACCTGCACCTAATATTGCGCCACCAAATGCAACTGCTAGGAAATGTTCAGTATTGAGCGTGAATGGGATCTTCTCGAAAACAGCCAATCCCACAGTATAGACAATAGAACCAACGAGTGCGCGGAAGAAGAAGTCCTTGCCTAGAGATAGTAATCCAGCAATAAGGAACGGTATGAAAACACCGATTACACATATTGAGAGATTAATCCCTGTAAGTTTACTAATGATGATGCCGATACCAGCTGTTCCGTAGTCGACCGCATCGTTAGGAAGAAGGATGCATGCTACAGAGAAGCTCGCTATTAGGGCGCCAAGAGTTATTGATAAATATGATAGAAGTTTCTTAAACATTGTTGGTTGTCCTTAGTTCTTATATGTATTGTTGTAGTTTTTGATTGTGTTTTCGATCAGGTCAATTGAGCCAAAGTATGTAGTGAAGCTAGCAATGAAGCCTAGCGCAGTACTATTAATGCCAAGAATGCTTAGCATAATTGATACGTTGATGCCTTTGCCACCAGCGAAGATGTCTTCAGCAGTTGTTTTGTTAATCTTACCTTTATCAAAGTCGTTTACCGCAATCACATAATCAAGTGAAGGGTTGAACGTTACTGTATAAATCATGTGGACCTCACATTGCCGTTTAATTCAATATATTCTACATAAGATTATAGGTTATTTTGGTGAACAGGCAAATTAAGTTCATGTTGAAATGTTATAATAATATTGTATTAAGCGCATTTCGTAGCGCACCTTAACGGAGGTAATTATTATGGCAGACGGATTGAATTCAGATTGGAAAGAAACAGGTAAGAACCTTGGTAGTGCATTCAAGGGTTTAGGTAAGTCAATCAAGGGCGAAGTTACTAATGATCCTCAGAATGACCCAACTAAGGAAGATTGGAAGGAAACAGGTAAGGATATTGGTCATGCATTCAAGGGCCTTGGTAAGACACTTATTAAGACAGCTAAGACTGGTATCGATAAGGCTGGTGACTGGGCTGAGAAGGATGACAAGAAAGAGCTTCCTGACGAGCCAAAGGAATAATTAGCCTAACTAATAATTTAGAATAAGAAAAATAAACTCGTTCGGTTAGTGATTAGCCGGACGAGTTTTTTATGTTGAGAATTTGTTGTTAATACATCTTGTAGTCTGTTACTTTACCATTCTCCCAAGCTATATCTACTGTTTTGTTGCCGCGAATTCGTAATCCCTTTACGCTTCCGCTATGCCATTTTTTAGGAAGAGCAGGTAGGAGTTTATAATCATCTGCATTTCCTTGAACAAGCATCTCAGCAATGCCTGATACTACACCGAAGTTACCATCAATCTGGAATGGCGGATGGTTATCAAAAAGATTAGGGAGAAGAGACTTTTCCATCAGAAGCCTAATGTGCTTATAAGCTTCGTCGCCATCTAAAAGCCTAGCGTACATATTGATTATCCATGCTCTGCTCCAGCCAGTATGAGCTCCACCATTAGCTAGTCTTGTTGAGATTGTCTTTGATGCAGCACTGAATAGCTCAGGTGTATCAGGAGTAATCTCATGGCCAGGATATAATCCAAACAGGTGTGATATGTGTCTATGACCTGGGTCTACTTCCTCATAATCTTCGTTCCATTCTTTAATAGTGCCATTTTTGCCGACACAGGTAGGAGCGATATTAGGAAGAGTAGCCTTTATCTTAAGTATTAATCCATCTTGTCTGTCTAATATCTCTGAAGCCTTAATGCATGCTTCAAATAGCGTCCTTATAATTTGGTTATCCATTGTTGCACCCTTACAGATAACACCCTTGTTGCCATTAGGCAGGATATACTCATTCTCAGGGGATAGAGTTGGATTAGTAACAAGGTATTCGCCATCTTGTGTCAAATAGTCGAGGATGAACTCAGCTGCTTCGAGCATGGTATCGAATTTCTTTTTAAGGAAATCGATGTCGCCTGTGTACTCATAATGGTCCCACAGATGAAGGCAGAGCCATGCTGCTCCCATCACCCAATATGTAGAACTTAGGCATACATCCTGAGGAGCGCAGTCGCCCCAGATATCAGTATTGTGATGAGCCATAAAACCTTTGCAGCCATACATTCTCTGTGCTACTTCTCTACCATTAGGTCGCATTCTCTCTATTAAATCGAATAATGGTTCATGGCATTCACTGAGATTACAAACTTCAGCAGGCCAGTAGTTCATCTGGGCATTAATATTGATTGTGTATTTACTGCCCCACATAGGACTAAGGTCTTTATTCCAGATGCCTTGAAGATTGAGTGGCTGTGTTCCTTTACGGCTTCCTGCGATCATGAGATATCGACCGAAGTTAAATAGTCTTACCACGTCAGTCTCACTATCAGGCAGATTAAGCACTACTCTGTTATAGAATTTCTGGTAGTCCTTGATATGTTCAGATTTGATGGCGTCGTAATCACTTAAATCAATTGATGCTAGTTTTTCAGCTATTACTGCAGTGAGGGCAGTTTCTTCGTAGAAGGAAGTGGCTGAAGTAATAGCAACAATAACTTCTGTAGCATTTTTAACTACTAGACTGTTACCGATGCTTTGTAGTTCGCCGTCTTTTACATGCACTTTAATTCCACATGCGAAACTAATCGAATTCTCGCCACCTGCTCTGCCAGTAAGAACTGTAACATTGTTACTTATGTTTTTGCATGTATCAGCAAAGTCTGTGTAGTTAGGATGACGATATACTTGAGCATTATATGGGCTTAAGTCCCAAGTAACTGGGCCTCGTCCAATAGAAGTATGAAGTGAGATGGATTTATTAGCTGAAGCACTAAGGCGTACAAAGATTGCACCCTTAGGATTACTAGCGAATACTTCTCGCCTATATGTTATTCCATCTTGGTTATATGAAGTAGTTACGACCGCTGTACTTAAGTCAAGGTCTCTACAATAGTCTGTGAATTCGCCTGAATTATCCATATGTAGATATAAATTAGCAAGCATCTCATAGTGTCTCTGGGATTCAGGAATACCAGAAAGTGCGAGCGCACATAAGTCCTGCGCCTCGTTAATCTTACCTTCGTTGATCAGCTGTCTTATACGAGGGATGTTTTCGAGCGCTGAAGGATTGATTCTGTCTCGAGGACCGCCATACCATACGCTGTCATCGTTTAGCTGAAGGACTTCAGTTGGAACAGTTCCATACACCATTGCACCTAGTCGACCATTTCCAACAGGCAAGGCCTCCTCCCATACGGAAGAAGGCCTATCAAAAACAATTCTATTAGCATCTATATTCATATATCTTCACCCCTGATGTTCAGGTTATTTGAGCTTCTTACCACTACCAAAATACTCTTTTGTAGCTTTAACAACAACACCTGACAGCATAAATAATGCAATGAGGTTAGGGATGATCATGAAACCGTTGAACGTCTCTGCAATTGACCAGAGAAGTCCTAAATTAAGAGTAGTTCCGACAATTGCAACGAATGAGTAGAGGATGAGGAAGGGACGAACGAATTTATTACCGAGAATGAATTCGACACATCTTGAGCCATATAGTCCCCAGCCAATGATTGTTGAGAATGCGAAGCAACACATTGCAACTGCAGTGAAGATTGATACCCATCCGCCATATGTTCCTACAAAGCCTGAGATTGTAAGTTCCGCACCTGCTGCCTCTCCATATGTGAATGAAGTTCCGCTACATAGGATTACGAGGGCAGTGAGTGTACAGATTACGATTGTGTCCATGAACACCTCGAAAATACCGAACAAGCCCTGCTCTACAGCATTATTTGTATCAGCACATGCATGTGCGATAGAACCCGTACCTAGACCTGCTTCGTTAGAAAAGATACCTCTTGAGAGGCCTTTCTTGAGCGAGATAATGAAGCTTCCGATAATTCCACCTGTGATAGCAGAAGGTTTGAAGGCACCTACGAAAATAGACTTGAATACTTCAGGAATATTTTGATAATGAACGATAATAACTCCAATGCCAAGGATTACGTAAAGTACAGCCATAAATGGAACGAGCTTTTCTGTTACGCTACCAATTCTCTTAACACCACCAAGGAGAACCATAGAGATGAGGATAGCGATAATGATACCTACAACGATATTGAATTTGTCTACGTTATAGACGAAATCTGGCTTGATACTAGTAATAGCTGAGTTAAGTGAAGCTACAATAGTATTTGCCTGTGTAGCATTACCAGTTCCGAATACTGTAAAGATTCCGAAGAGGGAATAGAGGAAAGCTAACCAATGCCACTTTTTACCAAGACCATTCTTGATATAGTACATTGGTCCACCAATGTATTCGCCATCGCTATTCTTTTCTCTAAACATAACAGCGAGAGTAACCTCGGCGAACTTGGTACACATACCAAGGAGTGCTGAGCACCACATCCAGAAGATTGCGCCAGGACCACCAATAGCGATAGCGCCTGCTACTCCTGCGATGTTACCAGTTCCAACTGTTCCTGCGAGGGCAGTGCATACAGCCTGAAAAGGGCTCATACTTCCATCTTGAGATGTGTTTTTGCTGAAGATCTTACCTATTGTATTCTTGAGGGCAAGACCAAACTTTCTGATCTGGATAAATCCAGTTCTAATACTTAGTAGAAGACCAACGCCAATAATGCATACAATAGCTGGTACGCCCCAGATAAAGTCGCCGATAGCCGAATTGATCATGTCTACTATTTCAAGTACATGGTCAAACATATAAAACTCCTAACAATTTTTCACACTTATTAACACTATAAATAAACATATGTGAAAAAACAAACACTTAAACCAAATGCACAATAAGATACAATAAATAACCTTGGACTTCGTGGAAACACTGATAAGCGGGTGTACTTTTTAAATATACTTGTTAATGATATAATCAAATGGCATTTGAGATTATTATGCGTATTAATACTAAATTCGAAATAGTCGGAGGTATTTTATGAAGAAAGCATTGATTACAGGTATTACAGGTCAGGACGGTTCTTATCTCGCAGAATTCCTTCTCGAGAAGGGCTATGAAGTTCATGGTATTACTCGTCGTGCTTCTATTTCTAATACAGCCCGTATTGATCATATTATTGATAAGATTACACTTCATGATGGTGATCTTTCTGATTCATCTTCGCTTATCCGTATCATCAGAATGGTAGAGCCAGACGAGATTTATAACCTCGCTGCACAGAGTCATGTTCAGGTTTCTTTTGATGTTCCTGAGTATTCTGGTGACGTTGATGCTATTGGTGTTCTCCGTATCCTTGAGGCACTTCGTATGTTAGGCCTTGAGAAGAAGACAAAGGTATATCAGGCTTCAACATCTGAGCTTTATGGTAAGGTTGAGGAAGTTCCACAGAGTGAGACAACACCATTCCATCCATATTCACCATATGCTGTTGCTAAGCAGTATGGCTTCTGGATTATTAAGGAGTACAGAGAGGCTTACGGTATGTTCGCTGTTAACGGTATCCTCTTTAACCATGAGTCAGAGCGTCGTGGTGAGACATTCGTAACACGTAAGATTACTCTTGCTGCTGGTCGTATCGCAGAAGGTCTTCAGGATCACTTGGAGCTCGGTAACATGGATTCACTCCGTGACTGGGGTTATGCAAAGGATTATGTAGAGTGCATGTGGCTCATTATGCAGCATGATGTACCAGAGGACTTCGTTATTGCAACTGGTGAACAGCATACAGTACGTGACTTCACAGAGAAGGCATTTGCTGCTAACGGCATCAAGCTCCGCTGGGAAGGTACTGGTGTAGATGAGAAGGGTTACGATGTTGAGACAGGTAAGATGCTCGTATGTGTTAACCCACAGTGGTTCAGACCTACAGACGTTGATAATCTCTGGGGTGACCCAACAAAGGCTAAGACAGTTCTTGGCTGGAATCCACAGAAGACTACATATGCTGAGCTTGTTGAGATTATGGCTAAGCACGACCGTAAGCTCGCTAAGCAGGAGAAGGCAATGAAGGAAGTTAATGCTTAATATAACTGTTGAGCGATTAACAAAACTCTTGTAAAATGAACATAAGCCGCTACATTTTGTGGTGGCTTATTTTTTTAGGACAGGGATTAGTATGAATATAGTATTGTTATCAGGTGGTTCAGGTAAGCGTTTGTGGCCACTTTCTAATGACATCAGATCCAAACAATTTATCAAGATTTTTAAGAATGATAAGACTGGTTCTTATGAGTCAATGGTTCAGAGAGCTTATCGTCAGATTAAGAAGCTTGATAGAAACGCTAGTATTACTATAGCTACTTCAAAAGTTCAGATTCCTGCACTTAATAATCAGCTTGGAGAAGATATTCATATTAGTGATGAGCCTAGTAGAAGAGATACTTTTCCAGCTATCTCACTCGCTGTTAATTATCTTGTTGATATCTTAGGTAAAGATCCTGAGGAAGTTGTTGTTGTTTGTCCTGTAGATCCATATGTTGAGGATGAATATTATAAGGCAATTGCCAAATTAGCTGAGATTGCTGCTGAGGGAACATCTAGTCTTGTTCTTCTTGGTATGGAGCCAACATCTTTATCAACAGATTATGGTTATATTATTCCTGAGACTAAGGAAGAGGTATCTAAGGTTTCCTCCTTTAAGGAGAAGCCTAACCAGAGATCTTGCGAAGAATATATCAAGCAGGGTGCACTTTGGAATGGTGGAGTATTCGCTTTTAAGATTAAATATCTTCTAGATTTGACTCATAATATGATTGATTATGAGGACTATCATGATTTATATACTAATTATGACAAGTTACCAGCACTCTCTTTTGACTATGCAGTAGTTGAAGGTGAGGAGAGCATTAATGTTCTTAGATTTGCAGGTAAGTGGCAGGATATTGGAACATGGAGTGCCCTTACTGAAGCGATGGAAGAGACAATTGTTGGTAATGGTACAGCAGATGAGACTTGTGAGGGTGTAAATATCCTCAATGAGACTGAACTCCCAGTCCTTGCTATGGGATTAAGAGATGTGATTATCTCCGTATCCCCAGAAGGTATCCTTGTTGCAGATAAGGATCAGAGTTCATATATTAGACCATATATTGAAGGACTTGAGCAGCAACAGGTTATGTTCGCTGATAAGGCTTGGGGAAGCTTCAAAGTTCTTGATGTTGATAAGGGTGGAAAAACTATTAAGGCAACACTTAATGCCGGTCATTCTATGAGTTATCACAGCCATAGAAGACGTGATGAAGTTTGGATTGTTATTAGTGGAACAGGTAAGACTGTTGTTGATGGTATGCATCAGAGTATTAAGCCTGGTGATGTTATCGCTATGAGCGCTGGTTGTAGACATACTATCATTGCAGATACGGAATTGGTACTTATTGAAGTTCAGATAGGAAGGGATATATCTGAGCAGGATAAGCAGTTGTTTGAATTGGAATACTAATTATGGGAAACAAACCACTACTTCTAAGACCTACTGGTAAAGATTACCTCTGGGGTGGAAGAAGACTTAATGATGAATTTGAGAAGAACTTAGATATGCATCCTCTCGCTGAGACATGGGAATGTTCAACTCATCCAGATGGACCTTCTTATGTAGTCGGTGGAAAGTATGACGGTGAGACTCTTGCTGAAGTACTTAAGGCAAATCCAGATTTTGTAGGAAAGGGAAGAAACACAAATGGTGAACTTCCTATTCTTATCAAGTTTATTGATGCTAAGAACGATTTGTCCGTTCAGGTTCATCCAGATGATGAATATGCTAATGAGTATGAGAATGGACAGCTCGGTAAGACTGAGATGTGGTATGTTCTCGATGCGACTAAAGATGCCAAGTTGGTTTATGGACTTAAGCATAATTCGAGCGAGAAAACACTTCGCAAGGCTATTGAGAAGGGAACATTGATGAGACATCTCCAGCAGTTCCCAATTAAGAAAGATGATCTTTTCTTTATTGAGGCCGGAACTATTCATGCCATTGGCGCTGGTGCGCTAATTGCTGAAATTCAGGAGAATAGTAATGTTACGTACAGACTCTACGATTACGATAGAGTTGATAAGAATGGCAATAAGAGAGAACTCCACATTGATAAGGCTCTCGCAGTAGCTAACTATAAGAGTTCTTTTGAGCCAAAGCAGCCAATGACTGTACTTAAGTACAATTGTGGTGTTGCATCTGAGCTTTTGTGCAGATGCAAATATTTCGAAGTATATCGAATGATCATTAATACTGAGAGAAGACAGAAAGTCATTTATCAGTCAGACGAAATGGGTTTTCGCGTTTTGCTATGTGTTAATGGTTGTGGTACCATTGCTTTTGGTAATGAAACGATATATTTTTACAAGGGCGATTGTTTCTTTGTGCCTGCTGATTCTGTAGAGATTAATATACATGGTCAGGCGCACTTTTTGGATATAAGAGGTTAGGAATTCTTAATGAAGAAGAATGAGACGGCGGTTAAGCCAGTCAGAGTTAATATGGGCATAGTTAAATCAATCATATTAGGATTGATTTCTTTTGTTCTAGTTATTTTTATCTAAAACCAGGTAGCACCCCCCACTTTTAGCTAAGTGGGGGGCGTTCACTTTCCGATGTTTATTATAGATTTTTAGTTATCGATATTGTGCTCCAAATTGCAGTTGGTGTATTGTTTGAGTTTCCTAGGAAACTGTTTTCGGGGGATTTTATTCTGCGATTACTTATATGTGTTGTGTGTACATTTTGAAAATTTTATCGTCGTGATGATTAACTTGATAATTAAGTAGATATAATTTAATTAAGATATGTAATATTTTTGCGAAAAATCGTTTGCTGAATACTTATATAGTAAAAAATCGGAGGTGGTAATATGGGAAATCCACAGATGGGCGAGTACAGTGTTGATATTGTTATGTGCATTGATGCAACTGGAAGCATGGCGCCTATTATTGAGGAAGTAAAGAAAAATGCACTCGAGTTTTACAAGAAAATGAATGATGCAATGGATGAAGCTGACAAAGAGATTGGTCAGTTACGAGTAAAGGTAATAGCTTTTAGAGATTTTATCTGTGATTCTGAACCTATTAAAGAATCGCCTTTCTATTTGCTTCCTGATGATGCAAGTAAGTTCAAGTCATTTGTATCTTCTATCGAGGCAATTGGTGGAGGTGATACTCCAGAGAATGCTTTCGAGGCGATAGCAGTAGCACTTAAATCTGATTGGGTTAATTTACCTGGTAAGAAAAGACATGCAGTTGTTGTATTCACAGATGCCCCAGCATTAAACTTTAGCGAAAGATCTAATCTGCCAACATATCCTAGTGGTATGCCTAAAAATTTGGCAGAACTTGGTTCATGGTGGGAAGGTACAGATCAGTATTTCTCCGGTGATTATAATAGCAAATCAGGTCGACTTATCGCTTTTGTTCCTAATGATGAATCATGGAGAAAGTTGGAAACTTGGAACAGATTTTGGCCAGCTTATTCTAAGGCTGGTACAGGGCTTAGTGATGTAAGTCTTCAATCTGCTATTGATCTATTGGTTGGTTCTTTTTAATTTGATTTCAAAGCTTCGTTAAATTATTGGAATTTATTTGAGATTTACGAAAAACTGATTGACATCTAATTATATATGCATAAAGCAAAAACGGAGGAAATGGAAATGATTGATTATGGCTAGTTAGAAAAAGCATATGTTAGATTAACCATATACTATTCAGATTAGGAGTTTTTGATTTGTTAAGATATGGTTCACACTTTGGAAATATTATTCGAATATGTTCCGTGTATAATTTAAATGTAAAGGTTATTTTATTTATAACTAATTTAATTGATTTTTTGGAGGATTATTATTATGGCAGATCAGCAGCAAGGTGTTTATTATGTTGATATTGTAATGTGTATTGATGCGACAGCAAGTATGAGTCCTGTTATTAATGAAGTTAAGACAAATGCTACTTCTATTCATGAAAGATTCCTTGAAGGAATGGAAGAAGAAGGTAAGGATGTTGAGAAGCTTAGAATTAAGGTAATTACATTCCGCGATTATAAGTGCGATGCAGAGCCTATGAAGGAGTCAAAATTCTTCGTTATGCCAGATGAAGTTGACGAGTTTAATGCTTATGTCAATGGTATTGAAGTAAAGGGTGGTGGCGATCTCCCAGAGAATGCTCTTGAAGCTATCTCTTTGGCATTGAAGTCTGATTGGGTAACAGAATCTGGAGTTAAGAAGAGACATGCGATTATTGTGTTTACGGACGCTGAAGCTCTCAAGTTCTCAGATCGTGCAGATTGTGCTGGTTATCCAGAGGGTATGCCAAAGGATCTTGCTGAGTTGGGTGCTTGGTGGGAAGGTACTTCTCAGGAAATGGGTGGTAGTTATGACCCTATTGCCGGTCGTTTGGTAGTGTTTGCTCCAAATGCTTATCCTTGGTCTGATATCCAGGCTTGGAACAGATATTGGCCATCATTCTCTCCTGCAGGAGCTGGTCTTGAGGACGTTGACATTCAGAATGCCATTGATTTGTTGGTAGGTTCTTGTTAATTATTAATTAGTATTTAGCGGGTCATACGGTGATACATGAGGTTTATATCTGGTGTATCTCGTGTGACCTTATTTTTTGAAGAGTTATATGTTGTCGGAGGCAATAATGAAACTAATAGTATATAGACAATCCATGAAGGAAAGGGAAAATGGTGTTATCTCTTACAAGGGTGAGGACACTTTGCCTTTTGCTAATGATAGTGTACTTCTAGTAGCTGATGGATTAGGTGGTAGAGCTAGTATTCGTCACAGTGATGTTGATGCAGCATTATTTGATGAGCATCTCATAGCTGATTTTATTTTGGATGAAATTTGCACAGATACTGATATTGACGAGGATGGTAAGGCTGAGGTTAGTAAGTATATTGTAGATTCTTTCATGGAATTGAGAGCTGTTAAATCATGTTATACAGATAATATCTACAACATTAAAAAGAGTGGTTACTTTGGTTCAAGATTTGTTTCGGCAATTGTATTATCTGAATTACTGTTACACAAAGAATCTATTAAGGAAATGTTCCCAGCAATTGCTGAGAAAGGTAGCGAAGTGTTCTGTGGCTTTTTGAGCAGTCATTTTACTAAAGCTATAAAAGAAAAAATGGTTGCATTGGCAAAGAAATGTAATATTAATTATGATTCAAGTTTTCAGAATTTAGCACTGCTAGGAACAACTTTGTGTGCAGCAATTGTTCAGGAAAATGAAGATACAGTAGATGTTGTGTATCTCTCTGCTGGAGATTCCCGTCCGTATGTATGGGATTCAATAAATGGTCTTAGACAGGTGTTGCCTGATGAAGAAGGTGCAGATGGTGGAATGACAAACTACATCTCAGCAAATAATGAATTCACAATTCGCTGCAATTATTTTAAGTTCAGCAAGCCTTGTATATTATTTAATGCTTCAGATGGTGTGTTTGATACAAAGAGTTTTATCAATCAATTGTGTCTGGAGAATTTGTTATTAGATACAATAGTGAAATCTGATTCATTGGAGAGTGTTGCTAATGATTTAACTGATTTCTTTGAAGCAGATGCTAAACATGATGATAGCAGTACTATAGCTATGGGATTCTATGGCTTTGCATCATTTGATGATGTAAAAAATGCTGCAAGCGATAGACTATTGGTTATTAAATCTGAGTATTTAGATTTAGTTCCTGATCTTCTTACACATAATTATTGTCTAGATGGAGTAGATACTAGTTCAGATGATGTTGTTGAAATAGAGCAAGCTAAAGTAGAGTTTTTCGAACAACAAGTTACTAAGAAGATTTGTAGAGATAAGATTATTGAAGAGAACTATCCTGCTTATATAAAGAAAAAGAAGCTTATTGATGATGAAATCAAACAGATTGAGACAAAGTTAGAAGAATTGAGAGTTTCCATTAAGGACATTATTAGTAGGAACTTTGTCGGATTAATAGATGAGAAAGATGCATCGAAGATAAGAGTGTCTTTAGATTGGCAGAGAATAGGTTACCCTGTTATTGGAATCATTGATTTGTACGCGACGACACGCGACTTGTATCTTAATGAGTTGAAAGATAGAAAGCAGATAACGATAGAGAGTTTTGGCATTATTGAGTCAACATTTAGCCGTCTGATTGAGCTTGCAGATCTGGATGGTGATTTAACTGTTAGTAATAGTGAGGTTGATTTTACCAAGGCCTTTGAAGAGATTAAAAAGTCAAATGATTACCTTGTAAAAGTATATGCAGAGAAGCAGAAAACCCTTAAAGAATTGAATGTCTTTAGAGAGAAGTACTATTCTAGAAATTATGAAGAAGCTATTAAGAAGCCTGATGTTGTAGAGTATTTTCTTAAGAATTTTTTGGAAATTGATGGTGCTTATATTCCACACAAGTTTATCGCTAATGATAAAGATAAACTAGGTTCACTTATTGTGCAGTATAGAGAATTGATGGTAGCTAAGACGAAGAAAGTTGCAGAGCATGGTGATTGCTTGAATGAATTCGTTAAGGCATATTGGGATGAGAATTTCTTAAAGATTGTTACTTACTTTGAGAGTAATCTTGCCTCATATTCTGGCGATAAAGTGTTGCTAGATAACATTCTCCTCTTGTTAAAAGAGAAGCAAGAGAAAGAAGAGAGTGAAGGAAATTATGCTCAGAAACAATCTGATTTATTTGCAAAATATAATGCTACATATGAAAGTCTGTTGAATTAATATTTGTGATTGAAATACTAGCGGATTTGTCATGTACCATCCGAAAAAGTTTATAGCAGATAGTTATATGCATGTAGTTAATAGAAATAAGACTTATATTTCTATCAAGATTTTTAGGAGGAGAAATTATGGAGATTTTTCATGGATACGAATTGATTGGCGATTGGAAGAACAGTACTAGTGGAAAGATTGCAATTGGTCAGCGTGGAGGAAAGAAGTACTTCATTAAGCAGTATCAGACTCCGGTAATGCCATTGAAGAATGGTGCGCTAGATGCAAAAACATTCGCCAAGAATAAGGAGAAATTTGAGGCTTTTGTTAATCTTAGAACAAAGACTAATAAAACTATTCGTCCATTAACTGGTGAAGGTGGAAACATTATTATTCCAGTAGAAGAATTCGTTGAGGGCAATCACTTTGTTGAGGTTTCTAGCCTGATTGATGGTATCGTAGATGACGAAGATGTCCCTTCTGTATTAGAGAGTCTTACATATGACACAAAATTATTGTTGATGATGACTGCAGCTGGAGCACTCTCTAGTGTTCATGGTAAGGGACTTATTCACAGTGATTTGAAGTTGAAAAATATCCTTCTTGTTAAGAATTCAACTGGACATTACGTTGCTAAGTTAGTTGATTTTGATAGTAGCTATTTTGAAGGAGATGCTCCTGATGAGATCATTGGTACAATTGATTACTATTCTCCAGAGTTAGGTGGATATGGCGCTTATGATGATCCAGAAGAAGCCAAGGCATATGGCGATACACTTACAACTAAGTCAGATATTTTCTCATTAGGTTTGATTTTCCATAAGTATTTAACAGGTGAAATGCCAACTCCTGTAAACTTGACTGATAAGCTAAAGAAAAGAGCAGAAAAAGGTAAGATTATTTACTCTTGGGTAGCGCTAAAGAACGGTTGCAGTCTTGAGTTAAGTCCATTGATTAAGAATCCTCTTTTGGTGTCTTTGATTAGCGATATGTTAAGTGTTAAGCCAGAGGATAGACCTACTGCAATAGAGGTTCTTAAGGTGTTGCAGAGCATCCCTAAGGGAGAAAAAGGAGGAGACATTACTGTTTCTTGGGATGATCCATATCCTGAACATAATATTACATGGATTACTAGTAAGATAGAAGCAGATAAGGTTGTCTTGATTAAGAAGTCAACAGCTGCTAGTAAAAAAGTATATCAAGTAATGATTAAGGGTGGTAGCAAGATTTCTTATAGTATGGAAGATATGATTGCTAAGGGTTACGCAAGAGTTAATGTTTGTGGTTGGTGTGATTTTTGGCCTGAACATTCTTCTTCATGGAATGAAGCTAAGTTAGAGAGGCGAGGATATGTTGCTTCTGAAAAGAAGGAGTCTGGTGGCATTAAAGGTTATTCTTTGTTTAGATCCGATTATTCTGCTACTTTCTTTACTTTGGATAAGTTGAGAATGATGGGCTTGGCTATTAAGGGAGGCTCTTCATCTGAGAGTGATAAGGCTAAGGATAAAGATAAGGTTAAGGATACAGATAAAGTTCCAAAGGGACCAGAAGATTTCACACCATGGCCAGAGGATAGTATTGTCTTTGACACAGAGTCAATGGAGAAGAAAAAGATTAAGTCTATTTGCAGAGGTGAGTTAGATGGTGTGAAGGGATACTATCTGGTTCGCGAAGATGGTAAAAAGCAGTTTACTCGCAAGCAGATGCTTATTATGCAGAAACTTGCAAAGACGAAGTAATGAGTTATTAAGCTCAACGAAGTATTGGTAGGTGTAGGGTATGTCATGGATTTGTCCGGTTTGTTCTAATTCAAATAGTGATTCTACGTCTGAATGTTTTGTTTGTGGCACAGCACGTGCCACAACAAGTTCAAGTGTAGCTATTAAGTCTGGTTCTAGCAGCATGAAATCCAGCAGTTATTCTGATGATGGTGATTCGGAAGAATGTAATGTTGTGTTTTCGATGGGTGCTGATATTAAGGATTCTATTAGTAGCTTTTTCGCTAAAATCAAGAATGGATTTGGTGACGAATCAAAAGCTTCAACCGTTAAAGTAAAACCCGGTAAGAAGTCTGATAAAAAACTTGTTAAGACTGATGATAAGAAGTCTACTAGCTCTGATAAAAAATCTTCTGATAAAAAGAAAACTAGTAGTATTCTTCCAACGTTCGCCGCTCCATGGCCAGAACACAAAATTAAGTTTGATAAGGACGTTATTAAGAATAAAGGATTTGTTAAGTCAGAACAGTTTGAAATGGATGGCGTTAAGGGTTACCGATTCTATAGAGAGTCCGGTGATTGTCAGTTTATTCGAGCTGAGATGGCTGTAATTCAAAAGCTAGCTAAGAAAGTATGATTTAGGCTAGTGGGTTGACATTTGTATTTGTTGGTGGGGTTTATTAGTAAGAGGTAAGCAATGAATTGGGTTTGTGAGATTTGTTCTACTACAAATGATAACTCTAATAGTGTTTGTTTCGTGTGTGGAAGTGCTAATACTAGGCCTAAACCAGCGCTTGATAAGCCAAAGGTGTCAGAGATATCAACTGTTGGGAAGGGAAAAACTAAAAAGAAGACAGAAATTGTTGCTCCGAAAATCACGATTACAAAAACTGTAGCTAAGGGTTCAGATGACACTAAATCCGTGGCTAAAAAAGTAGAAGGTACTAAAACTACTACTAAAAAATCTTCCGGTGATACTAAGAAGGAAGCAGGTTATATTCTTGACAGAGTTTTATCAGTGTATAAGGGAATTACTATTGTATGTGCTATAGCTGGAGCAATCGTTTTAGTATTGTTAGTTGCAAGTATATTAGTTTTGGATGATGTTCTGGATTTTGAGAAGACCCTCGAGATAGTACTACTTAGATGTATTGGTGGATTTGAAAACTCTAATAACAATTTGTCCATGCTGTTTGGCGATACTATTGATATTATTCAGGCTAATGCGTCTTTGATATCAGAGAGATTTGAAGCTGGTGGAATAAGATTTTTAGAGGCATTTCAACTTGTGATTATTGTTGCGAAAGAAAAGATGGACGATTGTTATATATATCATCTAAGTCCAATCTTAGATAGAGTAAGTAAACATATTGTAGATTTCTTTACATTGATTAAGAGGTAATTGGAGGAGTTAAAATGTTAGACATGTTAGGAATGGCAGCTCTTGTAATTGATACAGTAGCTATTATTTTTGCAATAGTGTATTTGTGGTTGAATTCATTCTCGAAGTATACGGATATAGATCGAAGAAATCTAAGCATTCTTACAATCTTAAAAGTATCGGTTGTTATGATATTGGTGTTTCCTATTCTAACTTGTTTGTTTACTAAAAGCACTGCAGTTGAAAAGGTTATGAATGTAGCTAGTCAGCAGTATATGTATGTTGCTTTTAGCTGGCTTATACTCATTCTGATTATTGGAATTACAATGTTTATTGCTTTAGTTAGAAAAGCGCCATATAGAACGGATTATGCTAAAGCAATTAAAAAAGTATTAGTTATTGCGCTTTGGGCATTCTGCATATCAGGTGTTCTTGCATGGCTACTAAGCTAAATATAGGAGATGATGATTATGAGTTGTGTTAACTTTGAGAAGTATAGTAATAAGTATTCAGAGGAGCCTATGAAGGGCAATATTGAGAGATTGGTTGATTATGATCTTTTTCATTGTTTGCTCAAAGGGGGAATGTCAGCAGGCATTAAAGTTGCGGGAACATATAAAAATGTGCCTAAATCTCTATTGGATTGGATTGCTATTTGTGATGGTGGACAGTTGTTTGATACGGTAATGCTTTCAACAAAGGATCATGATAAGGATATTGATTTGGATTTTGATACATATGAAGAAATCAATAATGATACAGAATTGAAGTCTTCAATGAGATTACCAGACGGATATGTTATTTTTGCAATCAGAAGCTATGGCGATCCTATTTGCTTTAGTACAACTCCTGAGGATGACAAGATATATCTTTGGGATTGTGAGAATGGCGAATTCTCTGATATTTGGGAGACTTTTGAAGATTGGTTGACTGAAGAGATTGATGAGGGAATTCACCTAATTGCTGATGATGTACTTGAACCATTGAATATTAAGCTAGGCGGTGATATTGATGAGTAATACCTCATACGAACGCAGAAAAGCTGTTGCAAACGCCTGGAAGAAGGAAAAGAACCTCGTCTTGAATGGCAAGGGAACTCGTGATTGGTCTACTAAAGAACAAAGAGAGATTATTGTTAGAGGAAAAGTTAAAGGTTATGAAGGACATCACATGAAGTCTGTTGATGGTCATAATTCTAGAGCTGGAGATTCTAATAATATTCAGTTCTTAACTAGAAGTGAGCATAGAGCAGCGCACAATGGAGATTTTCACAACAATACGAACGGTGAGTATAATCCAGCGACCGGAGAAACTAGGAGCTTTGGAAAATATAAGCCTTCTATTGAATCTAAGACGTTGAACTCACCTCTTAGTGAATCTCAAATTAAGTCTGCTAAAGCTAAGGGCGAACAGCTTAAAAAGGTTGAGGCTGCGAGAATGAAGGCTAAGCGTGAGGCTGCACGAGATGTTAAGAAAGCTAAAAGCTCGACTAAAACTTCGGAGCTGAACCCTGCTTCTAAGGATAAAACTACTGGCAAGTCTGAGGTTAAATCACCAGCTAAGGTTGAAAGCAAATCAAAGACCTTGTCGAGTAGTAAGACTTTGGCAAGGCAGAAGGCGAGTAAGCCAGTTACTAGTGTAGATTCATCGAAGAAAAGTAGTAAAACTTTTTCAAGTCAACGCAGAAGCAATACTGTTGGAAAAACATCAAGTAAGACGTTGTCATCACAAAGAAGTTCTCATACGTCTCAAAACATAAGTGGAACAAAGACAGCTTCTAGAGGCATATCTAACGGTGCAAGATCTTCCGCATCATCAGCAAGTAAGAGTGCGTCTTCTGGTTCAGCTCATTCAAAAGGTCATTAATGGAGGCAATATGATAGATCCAAAAATTCTTGAAGGATTAAAACTCGAAGAAACTACTCCTAGTTTTGTTTTAGATGATGCAAAGTATTACTTTAAGAGTGAAGATAGTAGAATTCCTCTTAATGATGAAATAATGACAAAGCATATTCTTTATACTGGTACAATTGGAACTGGTAAAACTACAGCTATCTTTCAACTGTTGGATCAGATTGTTGAAAAAATGTCTAGTGATGATGTTATGGTGTTATTCGACACTAAAGGTGATTATCAGAAGAGATATTTTAGACCAGGTAAAGATGTAATTATTAGTTGCGATGATAAGGCAACTGATTATTGGAATATTTTTAGAGAAGCAATGGTAAACGGAGAGGAGAAAGTTGAGGAGAATCTTCTCGAGATTGTTAATTCGTTATTCAGTGAGAAAATCAAGCGATCAAATGCACCATTTTTCCCTATGGCAGCGAAAGATGTACTCTTCGGAATTATGTCATATATCATATATAAGAATGATATTGAGGATATCGACAATGCCGAGCTTTATGCGTATCTTCGTGATGCTAACATAAATGATGTTATTGATGCACTTACTAGCTATGGAGATTTGAAGGGCATAATTGATTATATCTATAGTGGTGGAGATGGCTTTACTGATCAGACACAGGGTGTCTATTCCGAACTTAGAAATGTTGCTAATGAATTGTTTATAGGAAACTTCCGTAGGGGTGGTGATTTTTCTGTAAGAGATTTTGTCAGAAACAAAGGTGGCCGAATTCTGTTTATAGAGTATGACCTTAGTATAGGAAGTGTTTTGACTCCAGTTTATAGAGTGCTCATGGATCTTGCGATTAAGGAAGCTCTGTCTAGAAACGCAAGTGAAGGTAATGTGTATTTTGTAATTGACGAGTTTAAATTGCTACCGAGCTTATATCATATTGACGATGGAGTAAATTTTGGTAGAAGTCTTGGTGCTAAATTTATTGTTGCTATGCAGAATGTGCAGCAAATCATTGATGGATATGGCTTCGAAAGAGCAAATAGTATTTTATCTGCATTCGGTACTTCTGTTGCATTTAAAGTAACAGATAAGGCGACAAAAGAGTTTGTTCAGAACAGATATGGTCAAAACAGAAAAATGTTTGTATATAAGGGGTTAAGTTACAGCGAAGGAAATAAAGAGCTAGTTACATATTCAAATACTGTAGAAGACTGGCAAATCCTTGGTTTGGGTAAAGGTGAAGCAATTATTTCAGTTTCTGATTTGAGCAGTTCCCCTTTCAAATTTAGATTCAAAAAATAGTAAGTAGATTTGGGTGTTTCTATGCCCAAATCTATTTGATTTTTACGAAAAAACTGATGTTTTCGAGTTCTTATATAAAAAGATTGGAGGACGTAATATGGCTGATACAAAGATTATTGTAGGAAGTTGTAGTAAGACAGGTAAGAGATTTGTAATTGAAGCAAGAAAAGAGTTGATGGATTATAAGGCAATTAACTTCATCGAATTGCCAAAGTCTGAAGGTTCTAAGCTTCGTTCTGATATTGCAGTGACAAAGATTGTTTCAGGAAAGAATCTTATACCTTGTAGATATTGTGGTAGCAGAAAAGTATCTGGTTGTAATTGTTCTCAGATTAGGCGTCAGTGTAGATCTACAGATGCATATGACTTTCAGTGTATGTATTGTGGTTCAATGACTATTGAACAGCCGAAGAGTGCTAATCCTAAGATATATGTATCACCTGCTCATTATGATGATATTGGTGAAGTGCTTGGCTCTATGAATCTCACTTATAAACCATATCCTAACAGTTTGGATTGTGATGTGCTCTTTATTAATTGTGGTTCACATATTGATGTTAGTGCATCAGACTTAACTAATTTTGTTAGAAATGGTGGTTGCCTCTATGCATCTGATTTGGCTAGTGAGTATATCTCTAAATCTTTTCCTGGATTGATTACATATACAAATACCGGAAAGACAGGAAAAGTAATGGCTGATGTTGTGGATGAAGAATTGATGCAGATTATTGGTAATAAGATAGAGATTAACTTTGATTTGCCTGTTTGGTCAGTTGTTTCATCAACTAAAGGAAAGGTTCTACTTAAAGGTGCAGCTGGAACTAGCTATAGTGGTATTCCAATTATGATTTCACAAACATATGGCAATGGAACTGTATTTTATACATCTTTCCATAATCACTCACAAGCTTCTGAAAAAGAAAAGATGTTATTGCAGTTGTTGTTGCTTAAGCAGTTCTCTTCTAATTCAGATATGACACTTGAACAGATGGGAGCTTTGATGGGGTTGAATATTTCTGCTATTAAGAGAAAGTTCGGTAAAGAATGAGAGGTTATTTATGGCAATACTTCATAAACTATTTGAACAAAGTTCATCAGATGATTTGATTAATAGTGTTGGAAATCTTATAGTTTCTGGCGTTGAGAATAAGGGTAGTTATATTATTTACAAAGATATGGTTGCTCATGCTTTGAGTACAAAGAAAACAATTATTCTTGCAAATGGTGCAATTATTGATTCTGAAAGAGAGACAATGGAAGCGTTTGTTAAATCTAGTTTGTCTGATCGAACTCTTTTTAGTTTTGGTTACGGAGACTATAGCGACTCGGTTGATATTCTTACGGCGTTCTCAAATCCAATAGAGAAGGCGGAATTCATTATTAAGGCTGCATCTTTGATTTCGGGATTGTCAGAAGCCATTAAGAGTGTAGGAAAAAGATTCTATTGCTATGCCATTGAAGCTTTTGATAGTTTAGGAATGAGTTATAAATTCAATGATTTGTTGGATTTGAACATTGAATTAGTAAAGAGTAAAGTAAGTCTAACTGCTTTATCGGATCTAGAAAAAGAGAATCGATTTATGTTTTTGAACGATGCAACAACATATGCATCAATTGCAGCTCTTTCTACTGCATTGTTTCCTTTGAAATTTGATGGATTGAGTAGGATGTTTTCTGGTTCTACTTCTTTGAATTCAGTACTTGGTGAAGGCAACATGATTATGTTGAATGCGACTCCAACTGAAGAAGCAAATAAGAAAAAAACGTTTCTAGATTTGACACTGAATTCTATCGCGAAGTTTTTAGAAAAGAACAAAACAAGTAGTAAGGTGTTGTTTATTAATAGAAAAGCAGATTTTGTTGATGTTGAAGTAGTTAGAAGTATATTGGAGTTTAATAGTACACTTAAATACTCCATGTATTTCTTTATTGAAGATATTAGTAAGTATATATCAATAAACGGAAATGACATCTTAGATAGTACTAAGTCATATTTGGTGTTCACACAGAACTCTGACGCTAATTGTAATTTTTGGTCTCAATTCTTTGGTAGTAGAGAAATGAAGGATATTTCACATTCATATACTGCCAAGAAAGGATTGCTATCTTCAATGATTCCTTCAGTTGGAGGAGGAGTAGTAGCTAGTCCAAAGAACTATAAGACAACTACTCAGACTATACAAAAAGTAGTTAAGCCTATTTATCAGCCTTCTGTGTTCCTTGAGTTAAAGAATACGGATGTAATGGTATTCTCAAGGGCACCGCTGAAGAGAAGAAAGGCAAAAATTGAGGTGTAAAATGTATATCTTTAATGTTATGAAGAACCTATTAAAACCTAGCAATTGGGGTGCAATTGTGTTTTTTATCTTAAATGCTGCTGTGATTATTAGTTTGTTCTCGGTAGGGGGAGATGAAACAGTTGCTAAGGTAATAATCTTCTACGTCATTTCAGTATTAGTTGCTCTTTCTCCTATTGGAGAAGCATTCCTAGCTACTTTGTCTGGTGCTAGAAGAATGAGCAGAATTGATATGAGAAATAAAATGGTTCCTATTGTTAAGCGTGTTTATAAAAAAGCAAAAGCAGAGGCTCCTGATCTTCCCAAAAACATTATCCTCAAATATTCTAGCGACCCTAATCCAAATGCATTTGCAGTAGGCAGAAAAACAATTTGTGTTACTCAAGGATTGCTTGAATTACCTGATGAATTGATAGAAGGTATTCTGGCTCATGAGTTTGGGCATTTAGGTTTGCATCATACAGATATTCAGTTGATTATTGGTGGTGGTAACTTCTTAATTTCTGGTTTTCTATTCATATTGAGTGTCATTCGTGCAGTGTGTTCAGCAGTTGCTTCTTCTTCATTATTTTTGAGTAGGGGATTACCAAGATTATTTTCTGTATTGATTGGTTTTTTTTGCTCTGGCTGCATTTGGCTTTGGACGAAGATTTGTATGTTGTTTTTGATGATGTCTAGCAGAAGCAATGAATATGAAGCAGATAGTTTTGCTTTTAGAATAGGCTATGGTAATGAATTGGCTGAAGCGCTAGAGACATTAGGTGGTGGAGAGCCATCAATGCCATTAACAAAAGCTTTGTATTCTACACATCCACCTATTGATGATAGAATTGGAAAACTTCAAGAATTAGGGGTTACATATTCTAAGTACGATTAATAATTAGGAGTGTTATGGACGAGAACGCTATTACCAAGTTGAAGAAAGATTTGCACAGACATAAGAACAAAATAACGATTGATTCTTTTGAACCAATTCAATCAATCCTAAGTGCAGTGTATGAGAGTGATCCAAAACTTCTATATTATGTTTCAACTATAAGCGATATGCCGTTTATAAAAAGGCATACATTAACAGTTGAATACGAAAATTTAGATGTAAAACGTAATGAGATCACATACATTAAAACTGAGGATCAATGTCTTAATGTTTTTTGTAAATATATATCTGAGTATAAGAAGAAGATAGTGATACTAGCTAATAAAGCGACAGATATCATTGGTGCTGTTAAGATGTTTCACAATGAACTATATGGATTTTATTCTAATTACTCAGGATACTCAGTTACTACATATTCTAGAAAGAGTTGTGAAAATTATGCGGTATATGAATACACAATCAAATATAGAATAGGTAGTGTGAAGCTAAAGTTTATGGAGCAAGAAGTTGATGCAGAAGTTGATAGACTGGCTAAACTATTGTTTCAGCCAGGTCTGAATGATGCAGCAAAAGCTTATTTGGCACATAATTATTTGGCAACAAACGTTAAATATGTACTAAATAGGAAGAATTCTCTAGTAACCAGTTATACTCAGAGCGCATATGGTGCATTGATAAGAAAAGAGTGCGTATGTCAGGGTTATGCTGAAGCTTTTAAGAGGTTAATGGATGTTGCGAATATTAAATGCGAAGTAGTAATTGGAAAATGTATTCCTTCAACAGGGTTACATGCTTGGAATATTATTTATATTGAAGGAAGAGCATATCATATAGATGTAACCTGGGATGTAGCAAATTCTCAGGCTTCTATGAAGTATTTTTGTGTTAATGATAAATTCTTTACAGGAAAAAGAAAATGGAATTATTCATACTATCCAAAATGCAAAGCATTGGATAGTGTTTTGGAATCAGCTCGCAAGAATATATCAAAAAATAGAGTGATGTTATTGAAAAATAAAGTCCCTTCAAATCTTATTTAATTTGTATATTGGTGAAGATATGATGAAAGATACAAAAGTAGTTAAAGCTTATTGCGAAAAAACTAAGCAGTATTATGCATTGGAAGTGAAAAAATATGGTCTTTCTTGGAAAGTAGTTAATATGCTATTTCTCTCTAATGAAGAAGGAAAAATTGTGTCTTCTGAAGTATCACAGGATTCATTTGAAACTAATAGTAATTTGTTGAGTTGTTTGAAGTGTGGCAGTAGAAAAGTTGGAGGTTGTAGTTGTTCTCAAAAACATCATGAATGTTCATCAAATATGACATATACTTTTGATTGTATTTATTGCAATCACTTAAAGATTGATTATTCTATGCCTACTCGTTCAGAGGTTGAACAGTTGGTCGGCAAGAGTATTAAATTGATGCAAGGTCAAGAAGTAATGATTAGATATTCTGACGATAGACCTTTGAATAATATTTATGTTGGTGTAGGATGGGATCCTTCTAAATTTGGTGCTTCAATTGACGTTGATACATCTATAGTTGTCGTAGGAAATCAAGCAAGTGAATTGATTTATTATGGTAACAAAGAACATCCTACAGGTTGTGTTATTCACCATGGTGATAATCTGACCGGAGACAGTATGTTTAATACAGAAGACGATGAAAATATATCTGTATTCTTAAAGAAAGTTCCGGCTGATAGGGATAGATTATACTTTGTTCTAAATGTTTTTGACTGCGTGCAAAGAAGGCAAACATTTGGAATGATTAAGAATTTGTATATTAAAATATTTGATCCTGATTCTAAAAAGACTTTGATTGAATATTATGTTAAAGGAAATTTTAATAAGGACACAGGATTGATTATTGGCGTTGCATACAAGAAGAATGGTGGTTGGATGTTTAAGGCGATAGGTCAAGGAACAAAGTCGAAAACTGTTCATGATTTGAGAAGTGTGTGTGCTTCTTTATAAGCGAGATTAGTATCGTTTCTATTATTTTATCAAGATAAGATAGATTTATGGCATTTAGTTATTCAGTATTCCAACGATATTATCAGAAATATTGTTGTTAGATAAGATGTTTTCGGTGTTTGATTTAGATAAAAACAAACGGCCCGTCTTCGATTGAAGACGAGCCGTATTTAATTGCGATTTTTTACTGAATTAATCAGATATTACTTCTTTACGAGGAGTGACTTACCTGTCATCTCAGCTGGCTGCTCAAGACCCATTACCTCGAGAAGAGTTGGAGCGATGTCACAAAGTCTTCCGCCCTCAGCAAGTGTGTATGCTGGATCGTAGTTGTAGAGGATGAATGGAACTGGGTTAGTTGTGTGAGCTGTGTGTGGATTACCTGTCTCGTAGTTAATCATCTGCTCAGCATTACCGTGGTCAGCACAAATGAAGAGAACACCGTCCATCTTCTTTGTTGCTTCAACAGCAGCACCAACGCAAGCGTCAACTCTCTCAACAGCCTTTGTAGCAGCCTCGATAACACCTGTATGACCAACCATGTCTGGGTTAGCAAAGTTGATGATGATTACATCGTACTCACCAGATGTGATAGCCTCGTCGAGCTTAACAGATACTTCTGGAGCGCTCATCTCTGGCTGGAGGTCGTATGTAGCAACCTTAGGTGAGTTAACAAGTGTACGATCCTCACCCTTGTTAGGATCTTCGATACCACCGTTGAAGAAGAATGTTACGTGAGCATACTTCTCTGTCTCAGCAAGACGGAGCTGCTTAAGGCCCTTAGCTGCAAGATACTCACCAAGAGTATTTGTAATCTCAACCTTCTTGAAAGCGATGAACTTGTTGCCGATTGTCTCATCGTAATCCTTGAAACAAACGTATGTGAGTGGCATGAAGCCGTTAGCTCTCTTGAGTGACTTGATTGACTTAGAGTCTGAAGCGTCACCTGCAGCTGCTGCGATATCCTCGTCTGAGAAGCAGAAAGCCTTAGTAATCTCACGAGCACGGTCTGGACGGAAGTTAAAGAAGATAACTGAGTCGTTTGGCTTAACTGAAGCAACTGGTGTGCCATCAGCGTTTGTGATCACTGTAGGGAGTACGAACTCATCTGTAACGCCAGCATCGTAAGAAGCCTGCATAGCCTCGATACAATCTGTAGCCTTAACACCCTCGCCAAGTACGAGTGCGTCATAAGCCTTCTGGATACGATCCCAGTTGTTATCTCTATCCATTGCGTAGTAACGACCAGACATTGTAGCAACCTTACCACAACCAATCTCGTTCATCTTGTCAACGAGCTGCTGGAGGTAATCCTTACCTGATGCTGGTGGAGTATCACGTCCATCAAAGAATGGGTGAACGTATACATTCTCAAGACCGTTCTTCTTACACATCTCGATAATTGCATAGAGGTGTGTAATGTGTGAGTGAACACCACCGTCTGAGAGAAGACCCCAGATATGAAGATCTGAGTTATTAGCCTTACAATTGTTGATAGCTCTCAAAAGCTCTTCGTTCTCGAAGAAAACGCCATCTTCAATGTACTTTGTGATAAGTGTGAGATCCTGGTAAATAATTCTACCTGAACCGATATTCATGTGGCCAACCTCTGAGTTACCCATCTGTCCATCTGGAAGACCAACTGAAAGACCTGAAGCGTAACCGAGCTGGTATGGACATTCAGCCATAAGCTTGTCCATGTTAGGTGTCTTAGCAGCAGCGATTGCGTTGCCTTCTGTACGGTCTGTAATGCCGTAACCATCGAGTACCATTAAAACTACTGGTTTCTGACTCATATTAATTTTCTCCTTATATATAAATATAATTGTGTTCCGTGAAGATTATAGCACCCAATCGGTAACTATATCAGTATATTATCGCCCAAATTAACCAAATCGATTGAGCTCAGAATTGTATGTATAGCCAATTCCTTCGAGTTTGCTTGTGATTTGATTTTCATCTAGGTCTAGACTACTACAGAGTTCTTCGAGTGAACCGTAGTTGTCGCGAAGATTTGTGTTAATAAAACTTAAAAGCATTATTGGATCGTTAGGTACTGCCATTTTGCTACCTCCTTTGGGATTTCGATTATTAGACTATATTTTACACTACATGAAGTTCTTTGAACTTATTTTACGTTTTATAAAATAAGTGCACCGCAAATAAAATCGCTGAAAAAAGTTGAACTTATAGGTTAAACCCAGAATATAAGTCCAAATTATTCTGAATACGTTGATTTTTGTTGAACTTATTTCTTGATTCAGAAATATAAGTCCAAATGCAAGGAAAACAGAAATACGCAATAAAAACTGCCAGTTGGTCAACCACTCCAACTGGCAGAAAACACTATGTAGAGAAAGGAGATCTACACGCACAAGAACTTTGAACACCCATCACCTTGTCTGGAGGACTTGCACATCTTTATTATAAGTCGCCTTTTGTTTTGTAACAGGTTCCAGATTCATGGAATAGACTACCTAGACCCGCTCGAAAACACATCTATTCATTACGAAAAAACACCCCTTAGATTGTTATGGACGAAAGGCAAGGAGGTATGTATTAGCGAATTTGGTGATTTGATATTCAATTAAGTTAACGTTTCTTCCTTATTATTATTAATAATATAGATTAAGGTTGACATCAATTTCTTATCGTGGTGTAATGTACCCGTAGTTTTGTACTTGGAGAGATAATATGTCTAAGAGCTTTTTTTACAACTCATATTTCTTCTATTCATACTTTGGAAGCGAAGTATAATGTGATTTGTGCAAAAAAGTAATTTGATTGTAGATAAGTTACCGCACGGATCACATTAGCCGGGCGGTTTTATTTTTCTAAGATGTAACCCAGAGGTGTCTTGAGGGACAGCAGGGTTTAAATTGTAGTTTTGTAGTTTTGTAGCAAGGAAAGAAGGTAACAAAATGGTAGTTGGCGTTGTTGGATTAGGTCTTATCGGAGCATCATTTGCTAAGGCGTATAAGGATTCAGATTACTGGGTTTTGGCTCACGATATTGACGAGAATGCAATGAAGATTAGTAAGAAAGAGGGCTTTGTAGATGGTAATCTCACTAGCGAGAATTTGGCTGAGTGTGATTTGGTAATCATCAGTCTTTACCCTCAGGCTGCAATCAAGTATATGAAGGACAACGCCAAGTATTTCCGCAAGGGCGGACTTGTAATTGATACATGTGGTACAAAGCGTCTTGTTTGTAAGGCTGGTTTTGAGATCGCAAAGGAGAATGGTTTCACATTCGTTGGTTGTCATCCAATGGCTGGTAATAAGTATTCAGGACTTACACATAGTAAGGGCGAGCTTTATAACGGAGCTCCAATGGTAGTAGTTCCAGAGGATCTTAATGACGAAGCTCTTATTAAGAGGGTTGAAGAGGCATTAAGTCCATGTGGGTTTGGTTCATACTGCCCAGCAACAGCAGAGAAGCACGATGTCCTTATTGCTTTCACATCCCAGATGGCACACCTTGTTTCTAATGCTTATATTAAGAGCCCTAGTGCAGAGAGCCACAAAGGTTTTTCAGCTGGTTCATATAAGGACATGACTAGAGTAGCATGGCTCAACCCAGTGATGTGGGCAGAGTTGTTCATGGAGAATAAGGATAATCTCATTAATGAGATTGATTGCTTAATCGTTGAGCTCAATAAGTATAAGGATGCAATGATTAACGACGATAGAGATGAACTCATCAAGATACTTGATGATGGACGCAGAAAGAAAGAGGAATTGGACGGTAATTAATATGCACAAGATAACAGTTAAAGTAGCTAAGCCATATGATGTAATTGTTGGCGACAATCTTTTGAAGGATTGCGGTAAGTACATCACAGATATTGACAAGAAGGTTCAGAAAGTACTCCTCGTTACAGAGACTAACGTAGCTCCACTTTATATGGATATCGCAGTATCTAGCCTCGAGGCAGCTGGCCTTGAAGTTGTAACATTTGTTTTTGATGCTGGCGAACAGAGTAAGAATATCGAGACAATAACAAAGATGTTGGGTCTTATGGCTGTTAATCAGTTCACACGAACAGACGCAGTAGTTGCTCTTGGTGGTGGTGTTACTACAGATATGGGTGGTTTTGCAGCATCAATCTTCCTTCGTGGCATCAAGGTATATCAGATGCCTACATCACTTCTTGCACAGGTAGATGCATCTGTAGGTGGTAAGACAGGTATTGATTTGAAGGAAGGTAAGAACTTGGTGGGTGCATTCCATCAGCCTTCACTCGTACTTGCTGATACTAGTCTTCTTAAGTCTTTGAAGCCAGAGACATTTATTGAGGGTATGGCTGAAGTTATTAAGATGGCATTCATCTCAGATAAGAAGCTTTACGAGACACTTAAGACTAAGGTTAATCAGGGTTCAGCTAATCTTGAAGATATCGTTGCTAGATGCGTTGAGCTCAAGGCTTACGTTGTTGAGCAGGATGAGAAGGATAACGGACTAAGACAGACACTTAACTTTGGTCACACAATTGGTCACGTAATTGAGAGAAACAGTAACTTCACACTCTCACATGGTTTTGCCGTAGCTAAGGGTATGATGAGAATTTCTGCTAAGAGCCCTATTCTTCCTGAACTCGAGGAGATGCTCAAGTTATACGAGTTCCCTTATGTTGATGAGACTAGTGCAGACGATATCATCGAGGGTATTATGAATGACAAGAAGAAGCGCGGTAGCAAGATTACTGCTGCTCTTGTTAATGAGATTGGTTCATGCGAACTTAAGACAATGACAGTTGAAGAGTTTAGGGATTTGTTATGAGTTATAAGATAAATATTGATAGTGTTAATCTTGACATGAAGGTGCCTGCATCTAAGTCTGTATTGCACCGTGTATTGATTGTTAATTTCCTTCTTCAGAGCTTCAAGGGTCCTAGTAAGGAAGTTATCGATTTGATTACTACTCCACTCGATATTGATAATCAGGATATTATCGCTACAAGAGGATGCCTCAAGGCGCTATTGGATGCTACGAAGGCTGGTTCAGACAAAGATGTAGTAATGCCATGTAATGAGAGTGGTTCAACACTTCGCTTTATGATCTCAGTTGGTATCGCTTACCTTAATCATATGGGATTAGCTGATACACACAGATTAGTATTTAAGCCAAAGGGACGTCTTATCAATCGCCCATTAGATCAGCTCATCGATTGTCTTAAGGAACACGGTGTAAGTGTAGTGATCGACAAGGAAGCTGAAGAGATTATCGTTAGTGGCGTTATGACACCTGGCGACTACAAGATTGAAGGTAATGTATCTTCACAGTATATCTCAGGTCTTCTTATGGCTTCTGTTGTAATGAGAGATAGCAGAGTTGTTCTTGTAGGTAAGCTCGAGTCTAGTGGATATGTTGACCTCACAATTGATGCGCTCGAGTTCAAGGGTATTGGCATTGATATTATTGATGAAGGTGAGAATAAGGCATATGTACTCTCACTTCCTAATAAGATTGAGGATATCACTTCTATCGAAGCTGAGAGTGACTGGTCATCAGCGGCATTCCTTCTAAGTTTGGCAGCTGTTGCTCCTAAGGCTCACATGGTACTCGGAGGTCTTAATCCTGCTTCAAAGCAGAAGGATAAGATTATTGTTGATATCATTAATCAGATGGGTGTGCGAACATCCTGGGAGACAAGAGATGGTGCTCCTGTTATCGTTGTTGATACAGATAAGCTTGGTGATGGCATTGGTGAATTGACACTTGATACGAAGGATTATCCAGATATCGTGCCATATATTGCTGTCCTTGCTGCGGCGTTAACTAAGAAGACTGTTTTCGAGAATGTCGGAAGACTTAAGTTCAAGGAATCAGACAGAGTTAAGGCGACGATGGACGTTCTAAGCTGTGCTGGAATTCCTTGTTCAGAGAATGTCGAGGCTGAGAGCTTCGAGGTAGTTGGTAAGACAAGCTTCGACGAAGTAACTGATGTGCCAACTTATAACGATCACAGAATTGCCATGATGGCGTGCCTTATCGCAGCGCTCACAGGCAAGGAAGTTACAATAGATGATGAGAAATGTGTAAGTAAATCTTTCCCAGGCTTATTTACAATTCTTGAGAATATGGAAGGACTAAACTAATGAGCGAGATTAACTACAATTGGTTTACTGGTAACAAGATTAGAGTAGGTATCTATGGCGAGTCACATAGCCAGAGTATCGGTGTAAGACTTGAGGGTCTTGATGTTAAGGATGTTGATAAAGAGGCATTGGCTGCATTTATGAAGAGAAGAGCGCCAGGTCAGAATAAGTGGTCAACACCAAGAAAGGAAGCCGACGAGGTTGTTTTCGATAAGGTCGAGGACAAGGTAGTAGAGGCTCATATCTGCAACACAAATATCAAGCCTAAGGACTATAGTAATCTTCTTCGAACACCACGTCCTGCTCACGCAGACTATACTGCAAGAATTAAGTATGGCGAGAGCTTTAATTCATCTGGTGGTGGAGCATTCTCAGGAAGACTTACAGCTCCTATGTGTATCGCTGGTTTTATCGCGATGGAGAAGCTCAAGGAGTACGGAATTAAGATCTCTGCTCATGTTAAGTCAATCGCTGGTATTCCTGATGTTAGCTATTTCGATGGCGATAGCGAGTTCCTCAATAAACTTCATGAAGTGAGCAAGAAGGAATTCCCTGTTATCGACGATGAGGCAGGCGAGAAGATGAAGGCTGCTATTGAAGAAGCTAGAATGGATCAGGATTCAGTAGGTGGCGTTATCGAAGTTGTTGTCGAGGGCGTTCCTGGTGGTATCGGCGGACCACTATTCGAGGGCTTGGAAGGTAAGATTGCTAGTATTGCATTCGCAGTTCCTGCATGTAAGGGTATCGAGTTCGGTAATGGATATGAGGCAGCTAGTCTTAAGGCTTCTACTAACAACGATAGTTTCGTATTTGTTGATGACGAGCTCAAGCTCGAGACTAATAGATGTGGTGGTATCTTAGGTGGTATCACAGTAGGCGGTAGTGTTGCTCCAATCGTATTCGATGTAGCAGTTAAGCCTACACCTACTATCTCTAAGTCACAGAGAACTGTTGATCTTGATACACGCGAGAACACAACTGTTGAAGTTAATGGTCGTCACGACCCTTGTATTGTTCCTAGAGCAATTCCTGTATACGAGGCAGTTGCAGCACTTGCATTGTTAGATTACTTAGCTTAAGGAGAACGACGTATGGATCTTGATGAATTAAGACAGCAAATTGATGCAGCTGATGCTCAGCTTATTGATGCTTTCCAGAAAAGAATGGAAGTTGCTGAGAAGATTGGCGAATATAAGATGAATATTGGAAAACCAGTCCTCGACTCATCACGTGAGCGCGAGAAGATGGCTAAGATTTACGATATGGCTGATGACAGAACAAAGCCTTATATTACAGCTGTGTATTCAGTACTCTTCGAGGTGTCTCGTGGTCTCCAGAGTAAGTTTGTTCCATCACTTGGTGAGGACTTCAAAGAGATTGATGAGGTTATCAAGGAGATGGCAAATAAGCCATTCCCTACAAGAGCTACAGTTGCTTGTCAGGGTGTAGAAGGAGCATACTCACAGGAAGCTTGTGAGAAGGCTTTCCAGCTCCCAACAATCTCATTTGTTAATTCATTCTCTGATGTGTTCAAGGCAATTGATAATGGCACATGTGAGTATGGTGTACTTCCAATTGAGAATTCAAATGCTGGTACAGTAGCACTCGTATATGACCTCATGATCAAGCATCACTTTAACATCGTTCGCACAGTTCGTGTTAAGGTTGACCACTGCTGCATGATGCTCCCAGGTGCTAAGATGAGCGACATTAAGGAAGTTATCTCACATGAGCAGGCTATCTCACAGTCACGTGAGTTCATCGAGTCTCTTGGACCAGATGTTAAGGTTACTACATGTAAGAATACTGCAGTAGCTGCTCAGATGGTTGCTGAGTCAGGCCGAACAGACCTCTGCTGCTTATCCAACTCAAAGTGTAGTGACCTCTACGGTCTTAATATCGTTAAGCACTCAGTTCAGGATCAGGGTAATAACTACACAAGATTTATGGTTATTTCTAAGAAGCTCGAGATTTATCCAGGTGCTTCAAGAACATCACTTATGATGGTTCTTAACCATGAGCCAGGTGCTCTATATAAGGTTCTCGCTTATCTATATACAAACGGTGTTAACCTCACAAAGATTGAGTCTCGTCCTCTCGCAGGTCGTGACTTCGAGTTCATGTTCTACTTCGATCTTGATTGCTCAATCTATAACGAAGGTTTCTCACGTATGATCGCTAAGCTCCAGACAATGGGTAAGGAATTCCGTTACTTAGGTTCATATTCAGAAATCGTATAATTGCACATAGAAATCACGCAAAGGCTAGGTTATTAAAATGGCAGACAAGTATGGCGTACTAGGAAAGTCACTTCCACATTCGTATTCTCCACAGATTCATAAGTCTTTTGGCTCTTATGAATACACTATTCTCGAGCGTAGTGAAGAACAGGTTCACGCAATATTCGAGGGTAAGGAAGACCTTAAGGGATTTAACGTTACTATCCCTTACAAGAAGCTTGCTATGTCACTTTGCAGTGAACTCTCAGATGAAGCACGCGAAGTTGGCGCTGTTAATACTGTAGTAGCTCTTCCAGGTGGTGGATTTAAGGGTTACAACACAGATGTATATGGCTTCATTTACATGTTACAGCGCGAAAACATCGAGATCACTGGACGTAACTGCCTCGTACTCGGAACAGGTGGCGCTTCAGTAGCTATTGTCTACGCATTAAAGCAGCTCGGTGCAGGTAAGATTACTCTCTGCTCAAGAAGTGGCGAAGTTAATTATGAGAACTGCTACGATGTTTGCGCAGATACACAGGTAATTGTTAATACAACTCCTGTTGGAATGTACCCTAACGTAGATTGCAGTCCGATTGTTTTGGAGAAGTTCAATAACTTAGAGGCTGTAGCAGATATCGTATATAACCCATCAAGAACAAAGCTATTGCAGGATGCTAAGAACTTGGGCCTCAAGACTTCTGGTGGTTTATCAATGCTCGTAGCACAGGCTTATAAGGCGGCAGCAATTTTCCAGGGCAAGTCATTCGAGCCAAATGTTGAACTCATTGAGAAAGTAGTTCGCGAACTCGAGTTCGGTATGCTCAATATTACAATAATCGGTATGCCTGGTTCAGGTAAGACAACTCTTGGTAAGAAACTCGCCAAGGAATTCGGTAAGGAATTTGTTGATCTTGATATCCTCTTCAAGGAAGAGTACAAGGATACTCCATCTAACATCATCCAGACAAAGGGTGAAGATGAGTTTAGACGTATGGAGACAGAACTTGTTAAGAAGTATCTTCCTAAGTCAGGTCTCGTTATTTCAACAGGTGGCGGAGTAGTTACTCGTGAAGTAAATGAGTTCTTTCTCAAGTGTAATTCCAAGGTTATTTACCTCAAGCGTCCACTTAAGAGCCTTCTCTTGCAGGATACAAGCAATCGACCAATGAGCAAGAACAAAGGAATTGAGGCTCTTCTAGAAGCTAGAACACCTCTTTATGAGAAGATGTGTGACATCGTATGGGATTTACCAGATTTTGAGAATGAGCCAGCTGTTCTCGATAAATACAAAAAGGAGTTAGCATTATGAAATTACTCGTATTAAATGGACCAAACCTCAATATGCTCGGCATTCGTGAGCCAGCTATTTACGGAAATACAACATACAAAGATGTTGTTGATATGATTACAAAGCACTGCGCTGAAAAGGGTGTTGAAGTAGAGTGCAAGCAGAGCAATCACGAAGGTGACCTCATCGATTACATCCAGCAGGCATACTTTGATAAGGTTGACGGAATTGTTTTCAATCCAGGTGGATATACACATACATCTGTTGCAATCCTTGACGCACTTAAGTCAGTCCAGATCCCAACTGTAGAAGTTCATATCTCAGAAGTATCTGAGCGTGAAGCATTCCGCCAGATCTCTTATATTTCATACTATGCTTGTAAGACAATCACAGGTCATGGCATTAATGGCTACATTGAAGGTATTGATTATCTTATTGAGGAAAAAGCCTAATTTTTGTATTTTCTAAGCTGATTAAGGGATAGAAGAAATGAGATTTCTTGTAGATGACAAGGAAATATTTTTGAGTTTATTGGTAATGATAGCTATTGCGGTTCCACTGTTTAATATTATTCTTGTTACAGTGCAGAGCAAAATCAAAAAACCATACCATAAGCTTTTTAATGATGGTGATAAACTAGAAATTTACTTCTGCCAAAAGCATGGCTACGTTGGTCATGACTTTGTGAAGAAAAATGGTAAATGGAAGCGTTCAGGGTTATTATTTACTGCACTAGTCTTTCTTGCATTCTTTTTGGTTACAATGGCGCTTATAGTTATTGGTACATATATGAATGGTATGGAGATTGGCGATATTATTGCCATCTGCATAATGGGTTTCAGTGTGTACATAGTATCTTTTGCGGGATTAACTATATCTCAGACTTTCTTACTAAAAAGGTATATTAAGAAGAATAATCTATAAAGAATAGGATTTGTGTGGTAGTTTGTGTCTCTAAGCTTGAAGTCCACAAGATGCTTGATATCACTATATATTTAACAATGTTACTTCGACTGCCTCGATAACTTTATCCAATAAATGGGTGAGTTTCGGGGCAGTTTTTTGTTGTGAATTTTTATAAGATTTCGAAAACACGCCGCCTCAATAGTTCTATGTTAAATAATTTATAGAGAGGTACATATATGGCGTATTACAGATTTAAAATTGCATCAAATTATTTAGCACAAGAGATTGAATACCAGGCAGTTGCTCCGAGCGTTATTGAGCGAGTTCTTATCTTGCTTCATGGATATTGGGATGAAGATATTGGCGCTAAATCTAAGTATAAAGATCCGCTAGACGAGATGAATAATAATCTTAACCTCCAGGAATATGCGGATAAGCATAATGTGCTTATTGTTACTCCTTATCTATATAACTGGTTCTACATTAATAGAGAAGGTAGAGATGTTAGTTCATTCCTTCATGAGGAACTCATTAATGATCTAGATGGACGTTTTGATATGAATAATTTTGATTGCTATCTAGCTGGCATATCAATGGGTGGTTATGGAACATTACTAATCGGGTTAAATCATCCAGAGTATTTCAAGGGATATGGCTCAATATCTGGTGCTTTTATATCGAATGATATTAGCATTGCTAATCCATTGGTTGTTGGGTTCCCGGATTCGGTTAAGAGAAGACAGTACTATATGGATACATTTGGACCAATAGATACGTTTGATAACGATCCTAGTAGAAATGTTGAGGCAGCGATTAGTGCTCATAATGTGACTGATACTTTGCCAACTATTATCCTTACTTGTGGAACGGAGGATATGTTATATCCGCGTAACATCAGAATACTGAATATGCTAGCTACAAATAAGATTTCATATCAGTGGGAAGTATTTGAAGGAGAAGATCATTTGTATCCTTGCTTTGATAAGGGATTGGGTTTCATCTTGGAAGGCTGGTTCAGATAAGCTTTTGATGGGGTGGTTGGTCGCTAGTAGGTATAGCGATAAATAATAATTGATTATTAACTAGTAGTTAGTTCATAATTAGAGTGTTCGATTATTATTAGGAATGTGAGTTAATAAATGAAGAAGAAAATAAATGAATGGATTAGTCTTCAGATAGCGAAAAATCCGGGTAGAGTAGTATTATTCGCGATAATGCTTTTTAATGTAATTTTCTTGTTCCTGTCTGCCGTTATTATTAGCAGATTTGGTCTTACTGGAACAGAGAATATGGGTCTATTTGAGGCTGCTTTCTATACAATAACAATGATCTTGGATGCAGGCTGTATCTCATATGTTATTAGTGATATTGGAGAATCTAGTACAGCAATAGCAATTATATGTCTTGCTATAGTTATCATCGGAATGATCTCATTTACGGGCTCGATCATCGGTTATGTAACTAATTATATCTCCAACTTTATCGATAATTCTAATTCAGGTAAGAGAAAGATTGAAATGTCTAATCATCTGGTAATCCTTAACTGGAACACACGAGCATCAGAGATTATTAACGATCTTTTGTACTGCAGTGGTAAGCAGAAGGTTGTTGTCCTCGTTGATTATGGTAGGAAAGATGCTATTGTCAAGGAAATCTCTGAACGATTAGGTGACACAATTGACAGAGAGAATGCAGCACTTAAGGCTAAGTGTAGCGAGATGCCTTTTATAGCAGGTAAGATTAAATATCACAGAGAGCGTTGTAAGATGAATGTTCTCTATATCGTTCGTGAGGGTGACGTTTTCTCATCTAAGCAGCTCCATGATATTTCCCTTGAGAGTGCTAGATCAGTAATTATCTTAGGCGATGATGTTAACAATTCAATGTGTAAATTCGAGCAGCTAGAGCGCATGGATGATAGCGCTAGGGGTAATGCGAGAACAATTAAGACGCTCATGCAGGTATCTGATATAACTGCTTCTGAGAGCTCAGCAGATAATCAGAAGATTATAGTCGAGATTACTGATGAATGGACTGCTGAACTTGTAAATAAGATTATTAAATATAAGCAGGTTGATGGTAAGTGCAATATTGTACCTGTACGTATTAATGAGATTCTTGGCCAGATCCTCTCACAGTTCTCTCTTATGCCAGAACTTAACCTTGCCTATAGAGAATTGTTCTCTAACAAGGGAGCTACTTTCTACGATGAGGAGAAGAGCGTTCCTAATGATAATGAATATGTTACTAAGTATATTAAGAACCACGCTCATGCAATTCCTCTCTCTTCAATTGTTATTGATGGTAAGCATTACTTCTTCTACTCAGCAGAGAGCGAGAAGTCTATCAAAAAAGCTGATAGTATCCCTGCTTCTGACTATACGGTAAAACTTAACAAGGATTACTGGATGGAGAAGAAGAGTGTCATCATCCTTGGTCACAATAGTAAGTGTAAAGACATCATGAAGGGCTTCTGTGCTTTCCGTGATGAATGGAATTACAGAAATGGCGAAGGCGAGATTTTGGAGATAGTTGTTATCGATGATAAGAAGAGCCTTGAGAAGATGAACTACTATAAGGACTATCCGTTCGTAATTAAGACTGTAGCTGCTAATGTCTACGAAAAGGATATTATCTGTTCAACAATTGAAGAATTCGTTGATGCTAATGAAGAGGATACAAGTATTCTTATTCTTTCAGACGATAACGCACTTAATGAAAATATTGATGCCAATGCGCTTGCTAATCTTGTATATGTTCAGGATATTATCGCAGACAAGAAGAGTGCTAATCCAGACTTCGATGTTGAAAGTATTGATATCATCGTTGAGATTATCGATCCAAAGCACCACGACATCGTTGGTAGCTACAGTGTAGACAACATCGTTATTAGTAATAGATATATTAGTAAGATGATTACTCAAATTGGTGAGAAGGAAGCTATCTTCAATTTCTACACAGATATTCTCACTTACGATACTGAAGCTGATGACAGTGGAAATGAAGATGTTTCTAGCTATGAGAGTAAGGAAGTATATTGTAAGAAAGTTTCTTCTTTCTTCGATGAACTTCCTGGTGAATGTACTCAGGCTGAGTTCGTGCGTGCAGTATGGGAAGCATCTATTGACCCATCAATTCCTAAGCATAAGCAGAACCCAACAATTGCACTTGGTTTCGTTAAGCCAGGTGGCCGCGTAACTCTTTTCGAGGGCGATCTTACACAGAACAAGATGAAGCTCGAGAAGAATGACAAGGTAGTTGTTTATACAAATCATTAATATATAACAATTCATATGACCATCTCGAAAACCTCCTGAACCTACTGTTTAGGAGGTTTTTTGCTGCCTTCTTGCTGTAGACTGACAGCCGACAATTCTTAAGTCTCTCCGTACTATAATGACGATAGAAAGATGGTGAAGTTAAGTTACGACTTAATAATCCAACTAAAAGAAAAGGGCAATTATTATATTAGGAGGGACATAGGATGAAGAAACGCACATTTATTGCAGTTTGCATGGCATTATCTTTGGCATTTAGTTTTCTAACTAGTTGTTCAAATGTAGTTAGTGTTAAAGAAACAGAGGTTGTATTAACCCAGGAAGAACTTCAAAAATTAGATGAGATCCAAGTTTATATTGATAAGTTTGCTAATAAAGATATCAATAAAGGTGATCTGCAGGAGCTTAATATAGCTATCGAGTTATACGAAGCGCTAGATGATAACTGCAAGGCGAAGCTTGGTAATGAGAATATTTTTATTACTAAGTATGGTGAATATAATCAAAAGGTTGCTAGTGGCGTCGATACAAAGATAGATGAGATTTATCCAATGGATTATCCTAGCAAGGGTAAAATTGAGACTGCTCAGAGTGCATATGATGCATTGACAGACGAACAGAAGGAATTAGTGACAAAGGCTGATATTCTTGCGAATGCTGAGAATGATTACAATCAGTTTTTGGCAGATATTGCAATCGAATTGATTGACGCTATTCCTAGTGAGGTTACATATGAGAACCGAGAGGAAGTTTTCGATGCATACCAGGCATATGAAAAACTTACCGATGAGCAGAAGTCACTCGTGACTAACGGTGATGAGATGAGTGGAATAATGGAAACTTATAATGCTAGCTGTATTGCTCGTTATAATGAACTCTTAGGTAGTCTTAATACCGTTACTATTGATAGCTACGATACGATAGAGGAACTAAAGAGTATCTACTTGAGTATGCCTTCAGAGACGAAGGAAGAGGTAGATTACAGCGCCCTTCTCGATAAGGATAAGGAATATACTCTCGCAGTAGCTAAGCAGACTTTTGAGGAGAGTAAGATTAGTAAGGGCGATATCCTTAAGAAGGGAACTATTTATTCTAGTGAGTTCAAGTCTTGTCAGATTACTACAACTCTTTTGCCAGCTAAGACGAGTGGTTACTATTGGTACTATACTGCACCAGATGGTTTCTATTATGTAGATACGTATTTCTACGTTACTAATGTCTCTAGTACTATTCAGGGCACAGATGGCTTTATTGATAGTGCGACACTATATGTTGATGGTGTAGCGAAGACAGTTGCTCCTGAGTTCTATAGCAGTAGCGATTCATATATTGATATGGTTACTAAGTATGATGGAATCTCATATAACTCAGGAACTATGGTACATGTAGTATTCAGAATTACAGAGGCTGAAAAGAAAGATTCAAAGTCCATAGCAGTAGAGCTCGTAGCGGGTGCGAATACTGTATATGCGATTGCAAAGTAATAAAAGTATATTAGTGGTTGCCAAATAGAAGGTTAATTAGAAGGTATGTAGGCGCAGCAGGGGTTAGGCTTGTTGTGCCTATATATTTGTTTAAATTTATCTTTATACTTTCTTTAAGTTTATTTTGCGTTTCTTTAATTCACGGTGTTTATTATGTCATTGTCGAATTAAGGAGGTCAGTTATGGAAAACACAATAGACAAAACATCAGTTAAGAAAGCTGCTCGTAAAGACTTTACGATATCAGCAGTAGTAGCACTCGTTCTTCTATTTGCTTACCCAATAGTACAGATTATTTGTTCATTTATTATTGGAGCAATTGGATTAGGAGATAAACCTTACACACAGTATTTATTAATTCTTATTCCACTTCATCTTATTTGCACACCAATTGTTTATTTTGCATTTAGAAAGAAGTCAGATATCGGTATTGAGAAGAAGTCAATCTCACCAATTGTATTCCTAGGAATTATCCCTATCATTTATACAATGGTATATATCGGTTCAAGTTTTTCTGGTATTATCACAAACCTTATTAATGATAATTCACAGCAGGCAGTTGCTTCAATTACAACAGGTGATAGTGATTTCTTTAGAATTCTTGTAGTAGGTATTACTGCACCAATCGCGGAAGAGATTTTATTCCGTAAGCTTCTCATCGATAGAATGGCTAAGCACAGCCAGATTTGGGCAGTTATCTTCTCTTCAGTTGCATTTGGTATTTTCCACCAGAATTTCGCACAGTTATTCTATGCTACATTGATCGGTCTTGTTCTTGGATTTGTATATGTTAAGACAGGCAAGATCCTTTATACAATTGCACTTCACATGGTAGTTAACCTCGCAACATCAGCTATTGCTGCTAACCTTATGAAGCTCGATAGCGAAGTTCCACTTATGCTTTATTCATATGTACTCGTAGCATTTGCAATCCTTGGTATTGTTCTTTTCTGCGTTAAGTACAGAAAGTTCATTAAGCTCAAGAAGAATGAGAATCTTACAAGTGGTGAAGCAGCAAAGTGCTGTCTTCTTAACCCAGTATCAATTATCTACTTCATCGTTGGTTTTGGTTTTATTGCTTTGACAACAATCACAATGCTTGCATAATCGTTACTAATACGAATTGATAACTAATAAAAGAACCTATATGCGGAGTTTCGCATATAGGTTCTTTTCGTGTTCTAGATATTTTATCTAAAACCTGGCAGAATACCCCCACTTCTTAAGTGGGGGATGAATGC
>JAKSRG010000059.1 GCA_024403735.1 Clostridia bacterium | reverse complement strand
GGATTATTCTCAGACTTACCACTATGAGGGAAGATTAGATTGATTTTTATCGGTGGTATAGTTGAAGATGTTGCAATGAACGATGAAGAAATCAAAGAGATAATTACTAATATAGTAAGAGATATAATACAAACAACTATTGATGATATATACCCTCGTTACTATCCCAAAGGCGCAGTTGAATTTTTCAAAGAACATCACATTGATAGCAATATTCTTAATGATATTATGAATGGCATAGTATTTCTTTTGAAACAGATTAATTACTATTTTTCTATAACAAGCATACATATTTAGCCTTCAAACGCCCTAAATTCAGCAACTCTACGAATCATAGGTTGTAGAAATATGTAAGAAATGGTAGTGTTTTGACATCTCAAACTGCAGGAGAGAAATCAAATGGATGCACAGGTATTTGGAAAATTCATTGAAGAACAAAGAAAGAATAAGGGATTAACGCAGAAAGCATTAGCTGACAAAATCATGGTGACAGATAAAGCTATAAGCAGATGGGAAAATGGGCATGGTTTTCCTGGGATAGAGATGCTTGAGCCTTTATCAGAAGCTCTAGGTGTATCACTCCAGGAATTAATGCATAGTCAGATAGATACTAACGAGGTCTATACCAAAGAAGATGTTGAGAAACTCCTTGCGCAGACAATCCAGATCTCAGTTTCTGAGAAGTTGAGGGAGCGTAGAAAGAAAACGATATTTTTCGTGGCATCTGTGTTTTTGGTACTGATAATACTCTTTTTGTTGTTTGTTGGAATTTCATAAATGAAGTGCATCTATAAGTTCCCTTTTGGAGGTTATAGATGGAAAAGAGAATTAACAAAAGTATATTGTTATTTGCATATGTAGTAGTCTTCTTAATATGTGTGAAGGTTATTAGGATTAGAGGAGAAGGCATCCTCTGGACACAATGTCTGGCATTTATTTTGTTGGGATTACTTGCAGTTAATATTTATAGAGATGAAATCAAAACTGGATTGAAACTCTGGAAAATCAGTCCAATTAAAAATGCACTTTGGTTAATCGGATGTTTCATTGCTGATATGGGTCTAAACATTCTGTCGAACTATTTACAGTATGTCTTATATCCAGATTACATTAGCATGCAGGAGAACTCTATAGAACGTGCTTTTTCTTCTTCTGTACCTGATATAGTTTTAATTTTGGCATTAGGAATATTCGGACCAATTCTTGAAGAAGCAATATATAGATTATTCTTAGTAGGAAATCTATCAAAAAAGATTAGTTCATTCATAGTTATACCAGTATCTGCCCTATTATTTATGGCAATGCATATGAATGCTTTAACATTACCAGAACTCATATCTCATCTTCCAAAATTCTTTACTGGATTGGTATATGGAATCACTTATAAGGTTACAAAGAACTCTACCATATCAATAGGGCTACATGTTTTCAATAATCTTCCTACACTCATACTTATAGCAATTAGTGTGGCATGAAAATAAACTATTTGAGATGGAAGAATTGATGCTTGGGCTTATATATGTAAGAAGACGAGTAGGCAAAAGTGAACTTGTAAGTCATGATATATCAAATATTGAATACAAGAGCTTGTACTATGAATGCAGACAAGTATTGCCACTCAAAAAGTAATTGATAAGAAATCTATTTTAGATAATAATCAGAAAGAAGTAACGTTTGCTCTTAAAAAAGGATAAGAGATATAAGAAGAATGGCTATTGATTACCATGCAATAAGCTTGATGCAATATGCAGCTCTTAATGGGATAAAAACAGAAGTAAAAGTATTCGAATTAGGATATACGGAAGAAGGTCAGAATATATTTGGTTTGTAAATAATATTTTGATCATACGGGCGAAGCGATAATAAGAGAGAGTCAAAAATGGGCAACAAAGTGACATGCTCCCACCACTTAGCATTCCATGCTTGAAGTGGGGGCTTCTTACT
>JAKSRG010000058.1 GCA_024403735.1 Clostridia bacterium | reverse complement strand
ATAGATTGCGATAGAAAGTCATTTTCAATTCTTGAATCAGGAACAAGATAAAATGTAAATTCATTTGATGCATTGAAAGAAAAATGGTTGTTTATGAGAGGAGACCGGCATCGGATTTTCGTGTAAAATTTCGTGTAAAACACTTAAACCGTGACAGGCTGTTATCAATAACAAGTAATATTCGATTAGGTAACTAATAGGATTTAATGAATCGCCTCCAACAAAGTGGGTTCACTTCAAAATGGGAGGCGATTTTTTTGTATAATGATTGGCTTAATCGAAAATATCCACAGGCAGTGAAAGAGTTCGATTACGATGGGATTTGCAATCGGAAGTAGGGTGAAAATGCGATTGAATTCCGATATTATTCTTTTTAGGTGATTAGTGTGCTCGAAAAAGTTTTCGATGATTTCTAGAAAAAATGAAACCTTTTATGCTCTAGCTTTGTATTATGAGTGAAGGCCTAAGAAAGAGATATCTCAGAAGAGGAAAAAGATGAGAGTAACAAGAGACAGTTTTACAGACATATATGAGAAATATAAGAATACAGTGTATTCGGTGATATTTAATTATGTTCGTAATACTGATAATGCTTCGGATGTGACGCAGGATGTGTTCATGAAGCTGATTGATTCTGATGTTACATTTGATTCAGAAGAGCACTTGAAGGCGTGGCTTATAAGGGTAGCCATTAATGCGAGTAAGAATCTTCTCAAATATAACGGTCGCTTCTCAGATGAAGAGATTCCTGAGATTCCGTACTTTGAAGAACATAACGAGGATGGTCATTTACTGAGACTCGTGATGTCTCTACCAGAGAAGTACAGAGTTCCACTACATCTTTTCTATTATGAGGATCTCACTATCAGGCAGATTGGTAACCTCCTACATGTTCCAGAGGCAACCATCAAAATTCGACTCAAACGAGGTCGAGATAAACTACAGAAGTTAATTTATAACGAGGGTTGATTTAGATGGATATTAAACAAAACTACAAAAAAGAAATGGACAGACTTTGTGACAGTAATCTTAAGCTAACAGCAGAAGATATTCTTAACGCGGGAAATTTGAGTACAAAGTCTGCAACAGTGACAGATTTAAAGGGAGCACAAAAGAATATGAAATTAGGAACAAAAATCGCTTCAATAGCTGCAATTTGTGTAGTAGCAACATGTGCAACTGGCGTAACTGCTGGTGTAGTAGGATATGGACCTTTGGCGGATATTTTCGCAAAGAAGGCTTCAATTGAGACTTCAATCGATGAGACTGAACTAGCTAAAGTTGATAAGGTATCTTCTTATCTTGCTAATCAGGGATACTTACTCCAGATTGGTGAGACACAATCAGTCGATGGATTTGATATTACTTTTGAGGGTGTAACAGGTGATACATCTAGACCTCAGTTGTTGTTCTCTATTAAGGCTTACGATGAGGATTTCATCGCTAAGAACAAGGATTTTGAGTGCACAGTTTATCCAGGTCTTAGCGAAGAAGCATATGCTAAGAGAACTGATTTGGTAGATCTAAATGGAGATATTAGTGGTACATATATCTGGAATCAAGCAAAAGCAATTCAGGATTCAGAGGATCCATCTGTTTACTACTTAACAACTGTTGGTGCTGTTGATTGGATGGGTGCAGGCGCAGACGTCGTTGTTGAATTCAGAAGTATTCTTCCATATGTAGAATCAAATAATGACCCGAACAAAGAGATTTTTACTCACCTTGTTTTCAGATTTACAATGCCTGGTGATGGTTCAGCTCTTAAGGCAGCTCATGAGGATTCTTGGAGCATGGATGAGGCAGCTTCATTTACAGCACCAAACGGTATTGAGTTCTTCGTAACTGATGCTACATTTGGTGAGTATGAGACCACAATCAATATGGAATTCGAGCTCGTTGGTACAGAATTCGAAGAGTATGTTCCAACATTCTTATTGGATTACGATTTGGTTGTAGGCGATATCATTGAGCCTATTAGTGATGTAAGACTCGTTGTTGACGGCGTTGAATATGCACCAATTGAAGGTTCATATGGTGTTTACTGTGATATGAGCAAGGATACAGAAACAACAGGTCACAGTAATACAATCCCAGCTTTTGAATCAATTGATTACGATAATGCAACATCAATTACTCTTAAGTATGGTGATTTTGAGACTGTTATTAAGTAAGAGTTGGAATAGTAAAAGAGATAAGATATAGGTGAGAAGTTAGGCACATCAGACCGTAATAGTCTGGTGTGTCTATTTTTGACTAAGAAAGTCAAAAATAGCTATTTTAGTAACTCAGGGCAAACAAAAAAACCAGGACATTTCGTCCTGTATTTGTTTTTAGAATTGATTCGAGAAGAAGAGTTTAGAGTTAACATTATTATAGAACATACGTTCTTTTGATGGTATAATAATTAGTAGTACAGTTCGCTTAATGGGCGGTTGCCAACCTTGATATTTTAAAATCTGCTAAGGCAGAAAAAAGAATTGAAAGGAGGGCTGTTTATGACAGATTTTGAAATAATAACTTTGGTTATTGCAGTATTTGGTTTACCAATAGCTGCTATAAGATTTTTCATAACAATCGTTACCTTTCTTGATAAGAGATATTCAAGAAAAGGTAATGAAAAACCTCACCCATATGGATTGGCGTCCTGAGTGAGGTTATTTTAACATCATTGGCAACTGTCCAAGTGGACTGTGCTTTTCTTAAGAAGATAATACCATAATATGAATTCATATTCTATAGGAGTCAAAGGTATGAGTGATAGGCCTGAACTAAGTACATCGTTGAATGGCGATACATTTCGTAGTTACTATTATCTGAAAGAAGAGTTGATTCAATTTTGTAGGCAAT
>JAKSRG010000057.1 GCA_024403735.1 Clostridia bacterium | reverse complement strand
TCTACTTGACGATATATGTTATGAGAATCTATCATAATATGTAATATTTGTAACAAAAATGTAATATACTTTTCATTCCAAAATGCCTAAGATATAATATTTTGGTAAAGTTATGTTTTAGGAAGTTTTGAGAGGATTTTGTTATGAATTATGCAGATATAGGAATTGATCTTGGTACTGCTAGTATTCTTGTTTATATTCGTGGCAAGGGTGTAGTACTTAAGGAGCCATCCGTAGTTGCATTTGATAATGATAGTAATAAAATTAAGGCCATAGGTGAAGATGCCCGTCTTATGATTGGTAGAACACCTGGTAATATCGTTGCAGTAAGACCACTTAAGAGCGGAGTTATTTCCAACTACAACGTTACAGAGCAGATGATGAAGTACTTTATTACTAAAGCAATGGGTAAGAAGTATTTCAAGAAGCCTCGTATCGCAGTTTGTGTTCCTAGTGGTGTTACAGAAGTTGAGAAGAAGGCCGTTGAGGATGCGACTTATCAGGCAGGTGCCAGAGAAGTAGCTATCATCGAAGAGCCTATAGCAGCAGCTATCGGTGCAGGTATCGATATCAGTAAGCCTCAGGGTAATATGATAGTCGATATAGGCGGTGGTACAACTGACGTAGCTGTTATTTCTCTTGGTGGTACTGTAGTAAGTGATTCTATCAAGACTGCTGGCGATGATTTTGATGTGGCCATTGTTCGTTATATGCGAAGCAAATATAATCTGCTGATTGGTGAGCGAACAGCAGAGGATATTAAGATAAATATAGGTACAGCTTTTAAGCGAGCTGAAGTTGATTATATGGATGTACGTGGTCGTAACCTGGTATCAGGTCTCCCTGAGACCATAACAGTTTCATCCGAAGAAACTCAGGAAGCGCTTCGAGAGACTACTTCTCAGATACTTGATACTATCTGTAAGGTTCTTGAGCAGACTCCACCTGAGCTTGCAGGTGATATTGTGGACCGTGGTATTGTTCTTACGGGTGGTGGCGCCATGCTACGAGGCCTCGAGGAACTTATCGAAGAGCGTACTCATATCAACACTATGACAGCCGACGAGCCTATGACATGTGTTGCCATTGGTACAGGTCGTTATATCGAGTTCCTTGCAGGATACCACGAGGGTAGATAATAGGAAGCCTACGATTAGTCAGCAGCCAGGAAGCGAACCTTATGCACACTATGAAAGGAAACATATATGCTAAAAGGCTTATACACTGCTTATACAGGGATGTTACATGAGCAAAATCGCATGGATGTGTTGACTAACAATTTAGCTAATGCTGATACAATTGGTTACAAGAAGGAAGGGGCAACAGCTCAGTCTTTCGACACAGTATTAGTTAGTAAGATTAAGGATGATTCAGAAGTAGCTTCACTTGCCAGAAGAATTGGCAAAGCCAATCCAGGAGTTAAGATTGGTGAAGGCTACACAGACTTTTCCCAGGGAGCATTTCAGGTAACCAACAACTTGCTTGATTTTGGCTTATCTGGGGATGGTTTCTTCACAATAGAATATACCAATAAGCAGGGGGAGACCTCTACCTTGTATACGAGAGATGGTAATTTTGCTATTACTACTGATGGATATTTGGTCACTCAGGATGGAGACTATGTACTTAGTGATAAGGGAAGAATAAAACTTGATCCTACTAAGCCAATAGTAGTTACTCCTGACGGATCAATTAGTCAGGAAGACAAGGTGGTTGATAAAATCAAGATTACAGATTTTGAAGACTATAACTATCTTGAGCATTTTGGAGAAAATTATTACTATCCAGTTGATGGCGCAACTACTAAAGATGCTCCTAGGACTCAGATCAATCAAGGCTACTTGGAAGTATCCAATGTAAGCATTGTATCTGAGATGGTGCAAATGATAGCAGTTTCTCGTCAGTATGAAGCCAATCAGAAGATGATTCAGACTATCGACAGTTCACTGGAGATAGCAGTTAATCAGCTTGGCAAGGTTTAAGTTTTGTTTGTAAGATAAGGAGAGGCATTTATGATAAGATCACTTTGGTCCGCTGCAACAGGTATGCAGGCACAGCAGATAGCTGTTGATACAATTTCTAATAATATTTCTAATATCAATACAACTGGTTATAAGACTAGCCAGAATGAGTTTAAGACTCTTCTTTACCAAGAATTACAGGCAAAGACAACATCAGCCAATGGTGATACTAAGCCTATTAATTCTCAGGTAGGTCTCGGTGTTCGTAATTCGTCAATCACAACCATATTTACACAGGGTTCTTTCTTTGAGTCGACCAATAATTTTGCGTTTGCAATTCAGGGTGATGGTTTCTTTGGAATCAAGGGTCAGGATGGCAATACATACTATACAAGAAATGGTAATTTTCAGTTAGGCCTTGGTACATCGGGAGGACTTGAACTTTCAACTACTGACGGTGAGCGTGTTCTTGATACAGAAGGTAAGCCTATTATTTTCGATAAGACAATGACAGCTTCTAATATTACTGTTTCCAGTGATGGTGAATTTATGTATCCAGATGAAGCAGGTAATCCAAAGAGTCTTGGTGTTAAGATTGGTCTTTATCAGTTCAACAACCCTAGTGGCCTTGAAAAGCATTCAGGAAGCTTATTCGAGGTTACTAATGCGAGTGGACAGGCAATTAACGAGTCTAAGTCCAATGGTATTAAGAAGAGCACAATTGCTCAGGGATATTTGGAAGGCTCTAATGTTCAGCTTGCTGATGAAATGGTTAATCTTATCGTAGCTCAGAGAGCATACGAAGCCAATTCCAAAGCTATCACAACATCTGATGAGATGCTTGGACAGGCTAATCAGTTAAAGAGATAATATAGTTTAACTATCGTTTTTTGAAAGTAAAGAGGTGCGTATATGAGCCTTGATATGCTTAATATAAATAGTGTTACGGATTATGCTTCATCCATGTCGACTAACAAGGCGACGCAGAGCATGACTAATAACATTGAGAATGCTAAAACAGATGAAGAACTTATGGAGGCTTGTAAAGGCTTTGAGAACTACTTATGGGAGCAGGTTCTTAAATCTATGAAATCTACAGTTAATGTGTTTGGTGCCGAGGAAGATGAAGGTGCTAATTCGCAGATAGTAGATGTTTTTATGGACACAGCTATTAGCGATGTGGCAGAGAGCCTTACCAATCAGAATATAGGACCTGGAAGCTTGGCCCAGCAGATGTATGAACAGATGAAAAGAAATCAGGCCATTAATCCAGAGGATTTGATTAAAACAGACGAAGAAAGCAACTAGAATTAATGGAGACAATTAAGGGCTACATAGACAATTTTGTATATCAGAATCCCACT
>JAKSRG010000056.1 GCA_024403735.1 Clostridia bacterium | reverse complement strand
CGAAAACAACGGCGTAATAAACACCACCCGGGAAGTCTCCGCCCATATCCATCTCAGAAAGATACAACTCATACCAGCTGACACCTTCATCAGGCGTGGGATAAATACCCTTAACCTCCGACACGAGCTTCTCTGTTCCACCCGGTTCGACATAATACCATTTAACTGATATCGGCTCAGCATAGTCGTTCTTTACAGGGATCATGATATTCATCGACGGCGTATTCACAAATAAGCCCAGAACATACTCTTCCCTTTCACTGTCGTAGAACAACGGTGTGCCAATATTGTTATAAAACTCTGTATCGGCCGTTAAACACTTGTACTCACCTACAGAAAGACCATAAGATGAATAAAATGCCTTAACGCTTTCTTCTGTATCGCTAGTAGTAACCGTCTCAACTACGACTGAAGGATCTAAATCCTTATCCGTTGTTTTCGTAATCTCGGCGCTGGAAGATCCTTGAGGTATTGAATTTTTCTTGCTGATATTTGAAGCCACAACAATGCCAACAACTGCCAGAACAATAACTACTGCAGCAATAGCGGCGATCAGCCCCATCTGATTACTGTTTTTCTTCTTCGGATTAGAAGCAGGAACTCTCTGGACTTTTGTCTTAGGAGCACTTGTCTTATTAACCGGAGCAGGGCTTGCTGACTTAGGCGTAGTGGGAACTGAAGCAGGAAAGTTTACGACTGATTCTTCAGCGACACCAAAGTCATTACCCTTACATATATTGATATTCTCACTAAGATAGAACTTCTCGAAAAATTCAGCCTTAACTTCGTAGTTATATGCATGAATCGCCTGGCTTCGGCCAAATCTCAGTTCCATTCCTGAAGGCATACTGACAGGCTCAATGTATACGAGAAGAATGTTATCGCTCTTATCTCTGGCATAGTTCATCTCGTCTTTACAGTTAGTGGAATTGAGATAATTCTCACTGAGGAATGCTATAAAGTAACTGCTCTTATTAATTCTTGAAGCAATAAACTCATCCCAATCAGTGCCGGGCTTGATACCTTCGTCGTACCACACGCGAAAACCATCAGCCTGCATCTGACTGACAATCTGAAGCACGATATCAGTATCCTTGTGTGAATAGCTGATAAAAGCAAATGGCTTATCGCCATTATATGCACTAACCAAACTCATAAAAGCCCCCTACTATGTCATAACCACAGGTTATCTTACCCTATCAGAGCCTCATGGAGTAGTCCATATTGAATGAGAGGTGGGGTAAACAGAGGAAACAAACTCTTTTGGGGTGAAGACTGGAGAGTTTATGCGCGCGAATAAGAAAAAATCCGAAATGAAATATTACGTATGCACTCAACACTATAAGTTCACATTAAATGTTAAAATCTAAACAACTACTTTATTTGGGGTTTTATTCATATGGATGCTTATAAGAGAATGATTATTTCCGATATACTTAGTAAAGATAATCAGCAATTCGTTGTCCCAATATATCAGAGAGAATACAAGTGGACACCCGCAGAATGCATTCGTATCGTTAAAGATATCCTTAATTGCGGTAACTCTGGTAAGGAGCATTTTATAGGCTCAATAGTTTATCAGTTCACAAAGTTTAATATGGCTGATATGAAGCTGTATCTTGTTGATGGTCAGCAAAGATTAACAACCATCATGTTGATAACAAAAGCATTAAATTTGATTGCTGCTGAATTGAAAGAAGATAATGATAATGCTGATTATGTTTTTTCTAAAACTAAGCGAATTTTGTACATCGATGCAGATGATAAATCACGTGGGTTCACTTTGTATCCAAGCGAAAATGATAGAGATGTATTCAACTACATTATCTCATCCAAAAAATATGATGATGTTGCTAATAATACAATGATTCCGAAGGAAAACTATATGCTTAATAATTTTACTGAAGCATATAGCATGCTTAAGAAAGCTATTGAATCTGGTTCTGATATAAAAACAAGTATCTATGCTGGTTTCTTAAACTTATCCATAGTTGAAATCATTGTCGAAAAAGATGAAAATGCGCAAGTTATTTTTGAATCAATTAACTCTCTTGGAGTAAAACTTAATAATTCTGAATTGATTCAGAACTATCTCTTGATGTCCAACGATAATCAGGAACAGCTTTATATAAAGTATTGGAAGCCGATGAAAAACAGTCTCATTGGTGAGAAAAACATGGATATTTTTGTTAAGCATTATCTCCATATGAAATTGGGGTACCAAATTAATGATGATGATATTTACAAAGAGTATCTTAAGTTTGCTGAGAATTACGAAGTTGATGGCAAAATTGATAGAGAGCAATTGATAGAAGATCTCTACAAAGTAGCAGAAGTATATGAGCCATTTATCAAAGAGACTTCACGCTATTCTGATTCAACAAACAAACTTATGAAAGAATTAAGGGATATGGATCAGAGTACAGTTCATCCGTTCCTCATTAGAGTTTTTCTTGATCATAAAGCTGGTGTTATTGATGAGAAAACACTTAATATGACAATCAATCTCATTATTGTATTTGTAGTAAGAAGACTTATTTGTGGTGTGCCTAGTAATACTTTGCGTAGCTTGATGCTTAATCTTTACAAAAAAGTATTTAAGGTAAGTGACAACTATAATCGCTACTACGAGTCAATTTATGCTTTTTTATGTGGTCTTAGAACAAATGATTACTTGCGCACAGAAACCGAAACGTTAGAAGCTTTAGTCACTTTCCCTTTGTATCGTAACACTAAACTTGCAGCTTATTTGCTTAATCGCATTGAAAATGGTCGTTATCCAAATCCATATACAGAATTCGTGTTATCAGATAAATTATCCATAGAGCATATAATGCCTCAGACTTTAACTGATGATTGGATTACTATGCTTGGTTCAGAAGTTGCAGATGATATTCATAGAAAGTATTTGAACACACTTGGTAATCTTTCTCTTAGTTCGAGAAGTAAGAATAGTTCCATGTCAAATGAGTCCTTTGAAACTAAGAAAGATATCCTCTTAAAAGAAAATTCAAAGTATGTAGAGCTTAATAAGGGGCTTGAAAACATCGACATATTTAATGAAGATGAGATTTTAAAGCGCGAGAAGAGATTATCTTTAATATTTGCTGAAAAGTATTCTTTACCTAAGGTCGATATTGAAGGTATTAAGTTTGACGATACAATTGAGATTATTTGTGATGGTGAGGTTAATCCAATTTATCAGGGATCAGAAATAGTCTCTTATAAGCTTTTGGGCAAAGAAACTCCTGTATCAGGATTCTCTCAGTTAATAGTAAGTGTAGCTAAGCAGCTTCACAACAACTATCCTGAAATAATCAGAAATTTGGCTGCAAAACATTTTAATCCATGGAATAGCGATTCATATGATTGTATTCACTATTGCTATGGTGAGGATGATAAGGACTATGTCGTCGTCGATGATATCAGAGTTCATCTTGGTTACAACGCTCGATATTGTGTTCAATTCTGTGAAGCTATGATGGCTGAATGTGGTCTTGAATGTGACCAATTATCAATATTCCTCAAAAAAGATTCGATTAAGGGTACAAGTGGTGTTGCTAAATCACTTAGAGAGAACATAAT
>JAKSRG010000055.1 GCA_024403735.1 Clostridia bacterium | reverse complement strand
AACCGAGGATATTCTGACCACGGAGAAGCATCTGGAGAGGAGTATTCTTAACCTTAGCCTTAATCTTTCTAAGTCTCTCCCATGGATCCTCATCGAGATAACGGAGGCAAGAATCAAATGTTGCGCCGCCCCAGCACTCGAGTGAATAGTAGCCTGCCTGATCAAACTTCTCGAGGATGTCTTCGAAGTCTGAGAATGGCATACGTGTAGCAATCAATGACTGGTTAGCGTCACGAATTACTGTCTCTGTGAATTTTACTTTCATAAAGTCACGCTCCTTAATAAATATACATTTTAAATAATAAACATTATTTTCACCACCTATGAGTATAGTCAAAAAGACATGCAAGTTCAACTAAAGAATGAATGTTTTTTGATAAAACTAGGTGTTTTTCGAGTAAATTATTTTTCTTCTGAACAAGCAATGAGTTCAGTTAGAAGTGCTTCAACTGAAATCTTCTCCAAAGTATCAGTTGTATCATCAGTTTCGTAGAAAAACATCAATGGACAATATGGTGTTTTCGATGTGGCCTTAGCGAAAATAACAAGGCAGTTCTCATCATTTCTCTTTGATCTGCCCTTAGTGTAATCTGATAACTCTTGAATCATAATCTCTTGTGTCTCAGCAAGGCTTTCCTGCATAGGGGAGGTCTCGCAGCTAGCAAGCTGCTCTTTAGCCTCATAAAGACACTTCTTAAGATCAAGAATTGTCATTGTATTGAGTTTTTCCTGAAGTGCAGGTTCATCATAGAAGTATTCAACTACAGGCTGAACTGTTAAATCTTTACCACTAATCTTTACCTGTGTCTTTTCTCTAACGATATATAATTCAGTATCTGGAGATAACATTCCAGCGGAAATATCGTCCTTAAGTGCTTCGATAAGCTCTGAATAATCAATACTTTCCCAGTTTTCTATTGAATTCATGTAAAACCCTCCATATAATAATCAATGCATTTATTCTACTCGTGAAATTAGGTGTTTACAATAAATATCATCGGTGTTAGAATAAATTGCTCGTGGGATGACTGCGCGCTTTTTGGTGCGTAAAATTCGCGGGAAATAATTTGAGAAAGGAGAAGTATTGATGCCAACGTTCAATCAATTAGTTAAGTCTGGTAGACAGGATAAGACTTATAAGTCAGCTTCACCTGCATTGCAGTTCGGTATGAACACAATTCACAAGAAGCAGACAGATAGCTTTTCACCACAGAAGCGTGGTGTTTGCACAGTTGTTAAGACAACAACTCCTAAGAAGCCAAACTCTGCTTTGCGTAAGGTTGCTCGTGTACGTTTGACAAATGGTTTCGAGGTAACAGCTTACATCCCAGGTATTGGACACAACCTCCAGGAGCACTCTGTTGTTCTTATCAGAGGTGGCCGTGTTAAGGACCTCCCAGGTGTACGTTATCATATCGTTAGAGGTACACTTGATACAGCTGGTGTTGCAAATCGTTTGCAGGGTCGTTCTAAGTACGGTGCAAAGAAGCCAAAGGCTGCAAAGGTAAAGAAGTAATCCTGCTTAAAAGGATTGGACAACAAAAGTGATCAGTACTTTGTTCACATAGATTTATTCTTACTGGACAAATTACCCTGAGCACCTGACACGGGTCCAAAAGAACAACTGAAACGTGAGTACCTATGGTTTCAGACAAATTTACTGATAATCATTAAAGGAGGGAAGAACAGTGCCAAGAAAGGGCAATATCCCAGTTAGAGAAGTGCTCCCAGATCCACTTTACAATGATGTTAAGGTATCTAAGCTTATCAACAACATCATGTTAGATGGTAAGAAGGGTGTAGCACAGAAAATTTGCTATGACGCTTTTGATCTTATCAAAGAGCGTACTGGCTCAGAGCCAATTGAAGTTTTCTACAAGGCTCTTGAAAATGTAATGCCTGTACTCGAGTGTAAGGCTAGACGTGTAGGTGGTGCAAACTACCAGGTACCTCTCGAGGTTCGTCCAGCAAGACGTCAGACACTCGGTCTCCGTTGGATCGTTACATATGCTAGATTGAGAAGTGAGCGCACAATGAAGGAGCGTCTTGCTGCAGAGCTCATCGATGCATCTAATGAGACAGGTGGAGCTTTCAAGAAGAAGGAAGACATGCACAAGATGGCAGATGCAAACCGTGCATTTGCTCATTACAGATGGTAATTATTAAGGAGCTAAAACGATGAATAGAGAGTATCCACTCGAAAGAACAAGAAATATCGGTATCATGGCTCACATTGACGCAGGTAAGACAACAACTACTGAGCGTATCCTCTACTACACAGGTATCAATCGTAAGATTGGTGAGGTTCACGACGGTGCTGCTACAATGGACTTCATGGTACAGGAGCAGGAGAGAGGTATTACAATCCAGTCTGCTGCTACAACAGCTCCATGGAAAAATCACCGTATCAACATCATCGATACTCCAGGTCACGTTGACTTCACAGTAGAAGTTGAGCGTTCCCTCAGAGTATTGGACGGTGCTGTTACAGTAATGTCAGCTAGAGGTGGTGTAGAGCCACAGACAGAAACAGTTTGGAGACAGGCTGAGCACTACGGTGTACCACGTATGGTATACGTAAACAAGATGGATATCTTGGGTGCTAACTTCTTCCGTGTAGTTGATATGATTAAGGATCGTCTTAAGAGCAACGCTGTTGCTATTCAGATCCCAATCGGCGCAGAGGACAACTTCGAAGGTATTATCGACCTTATGACACTCCGTGCTGAGGTTTATACAAGTGAAGATGGTATGCAGTATGAGGACCGTGAGGTTCCAGCTGATATGATGGATCTTGTAATGGAGAAGAGAGAAGAAATGATCGAGAAGATCGCTGAGACTGACGAAGAACTCACAATGAAGTTCCTCGAAGGCGAAGAGATCACAATCGATGAATTGAAGGCTGCTCTTCGTGCAGCTACAGTAAGCTGTAATATTATCCCAGTAATCTGTGGTACATCATTGAGAAACAAGGGTGTTCAGATGATGCTCGATGCTATCATCGACTATATGCCATCACCACTTGATATCAAGGCTATCTCAGGTGTTAACCCTGATACAGAAGAAGAAGAGGATCGTCCTGCATCTGATGAAGAACCATTCTCAGCTCTTGCATTCAAGATCATGACAGACCCATTCGTAGGTAAGCTTTGCTTCTTCCGTGTATATTCAGGTGTACTTGATGCTGGTTCTTACGTATTGAACGCTACTAAGAATAAGAAGGAGCGTATCGGTCGTATCGTGCAGATGCACGCTAACGAGCGTAAGGAAATTGATAAGGTATACTCAGGTGATATCGCTGCTGCTATCGGTCTTAAGGACACAACAACTGGTGACACACTCTGTGATGAGGATCATCCAATCATCCTCGAGTCAATGGAGTTCCCAGAGCCAGTTATCGAAGTAGCTATTGAGCCTAAGTCACGTGCTTCACAGGAGAAGATGATCATCGCTCTCCAGAAGCTCGCTGAAGAAGACCCAACATTTAAGACATATACAAACCAGGAAACAGGTCAGACAATCATCGCAGGTATGGGTGAGCTTCACCTCGATATCATCGTTGACCGTCTCCTCCGTGAGTTCAAGGTTGAGGCTAATGTTGGTGCTCCTCAGGTTTCATATAAGGAAACAATCCGTAAGTCAGTTGAGTGCGAAGGTAAGTTCGTACGTCAGTCTGGTGGTCACGGTCAGTATGGTCACTGTTGGCTCCGTCTTGAGCCAGTTGAGCCAGGTACAGGTTACTCATTCGTTAATGAGACTGTTGGTGGATCAATTCCTAAGGAATTTATCGCTCCTATCGACGCTGGTGTACAGGAAGCTATGCAGGCTGGTATCCTCGGTGGTTTCCCAGTAGTAGACGTTAAGGTTACAGTATTCGATGGTTCATACCACGATGTAGACTCATCTGAAATGGCATTTAAGATTGCTGGTTCTATGGGTTTCAAGAACGGTATGGCTAAGGCAGATCCTTGCCTCCTCGAGCCTGTAATGAAGGTTGACGTTGAAGTTCCAGATGAGTATCTCGGTGATGTTATCGGTTCACTCAACGCTCGTCGTGGTCAGATCAAGACAATCGAGCCAGCAAACGGTTCACAGCAGATTCATGCTGAGGTTCCACTTGCTCAGATGTTCGGTTATGCTACAGCTCTCCGTTCAACAACACAGGGCCGTGGTACATTCGTAATGCAGATCAGCCACTTCGCTGAGACACCTAAGAGCATCATGGAAGAGGTTCTCAAGAAATAATTGATTTAAATATCGTAAGATTTTAAATACAAAAACAAAACGACTTATTATCGCGTAAGGCACTTTTTGTTAGACACTTGAAACATAGTTCCAAATCTAATAAAATATACCTTATCGCGGGTAATAGGCGAAAACAATTTTATTTAAATTTTCTAGGAGGAAAATTCAAATGGCAAAGGAAAAGTTTGTACGTAGTAAGCCACACGTAAACATCGGTACAATCGGTCACGTTGACCACGGTAAGACATCTCTTACAGCTGCTATTACTAAGGTTCTTTCATTCCAGGGTAAGGCACAGTATAAGGAATATGGTAACATCGACTCTGCTCCAGAAGAGAGAGCTCGTGGTATCACTATCAACACAGCTCACGTTGAGTACGAGACAGAAGCTCGTCACTATGCACACGTTGACTGCCCAGGCCACGCTGACTATATCAAGAACATGATCACAGGTGCTGCTCAGATGGATGGTGCTATCCTCGTAGTAGCTGCTTCAGACGGACCTATGGCTCAGACAAGAGAGCACATCCTTCTCGCTCGTCAGGTAGGCGTTCCTTATATCGTAGTATTCATGAATAAGTGCGACCAGGTTGA
>JAKSRG010000054.1 GCA_024403735.1 Clostridia bacterium | reverse complement strand
CCTGCATCAGCTGAGTGAGGATTGGAGATGTAGAAAAGAACTGTCTCTTCCCATGTGGCTCCGCTTGTTATAAGTTCGTAAATATCCTTATCCAAATTTGTATCCATTACTATAGTCTTCGTCAACATATACTGTAACTTCGAATTTATCCAGATTATATATGCAGGACCACTCAGTGAAGTCTTGCTGGGATACTTCGTTTAAGAGGTCTCTTGCCTCATCTAGTGTAAGTTTTCCATTTTTGTTTTTTAGTTTTGTGGACAGAATATTGATTCTGTTATCCGGTGTTCCCTCGTCAAAGTGTTCGCCTGGAGTCAGAACTGAATTAGTGGCTATATTAAGGTTATTTACAACCATCTGTCCGTCGAGCCATTCGACAACAACTGATTTGCCAGTCTTATCTGCGATATGCAAATGGTAAGTAACACCTATTGCTGTATGGATATCGTATTGGCCAAGAAGATTAATTGCTTCGTCTACTGTGGCACAGTTATCCAAAAGTTCTCTTATGGCACAGTATATAAGCAGATCTGACTTGCCGTTATCCTGGTGAAGTTCTTCTAATTCAAGTTCTAATATACCTGCTGCAAGACCTGCCTCATTAACACCATCGAGGCACAAATATGGAGTTGCCAGCATGTAGGCTCTTCCTGTTATAGACATAGGATTTATAGCGTATTTGCCAAGGCCAAGAACAGTTAGATCGGAAAGCGAATAAGATGCATATCCGTGTTCTGGATTAATATAGACAACAACAGCATCTGTCTCAGAATAGTCGAAATTACGTCCGAATATCTTATCGCCTTCAGGGGTTTCGCAAGCGAAGGTAGCGCATCCGTAATTGTCTTCATTTACAGTAACTGGAAATCCATAAAGCTTGTTATCGATAATCCAGTTAATTAGTTTATCTGTTGTATCTATATCAGCCTTTAAAAGCTCATCTGATTTAAGATCTCCATAAAAGGTCATGGAATAAAGTCCAGTTGTCTCTTCCTTAATTGAAGTTATGGTTCTAATCTCATTGAAACCAAATACGATAACTACTGCAACTGCCAGAAGAATCAGACCTGCAAATATAAAGAGAATTAACTTCGATAAAGCAGCAATTATTCTTACTACAAAAATAAGAATCAGGAATACACCAATTATATAAAATACAGGTTGGGAAACAGGTAGAGTCGTAGTATCGATAGATACTACTTCAATGTAGTAATCAGAGACGGAATCGTGAACTTCCTTCTGGTAATTAGTATCAGAAAGATAGTCGAAGTCTGGAACGTATTCAGATACTTCTGTAAAGTATGAATCCAGATAATCTGTAGTCTTATTTCTTATAGTTTCGTCCGACTTTTTAAATATACCTTTGTATGTACCTGATGCGCTATCCAATCGTGAGAAGAAATCCCTGTTAATTTCTGAAGGAGTCTTCACATAGTAGGATTTGTAATTGTCCTCATCGCTGAAATATAAAAGAACATAGGAATTGTCATCAGCTGTTATAAAGTTATCAATGCATCTGAAAGTAAATGTCCTGTCGACATCTGTATCACCTAAAGTGTTAGGGTCTGTGCTTGATAAAAAAAGATTTGTAATATTGCTATAGAAAATGCCGCAAGCAATAAAGACTGCTCCCAGCAACAAAATAACTATTTCAGATACAACAAACTTCTTCTTATTCATGAATTAATATCTATCTCCGCCTAATTCGTTATAACGGTTTGGTGCTACCCTAAAAAAGTAGACACAAATCGATTTAGTTAATACTATTAAATTATACACGAAAGGAGTTATCTAATGGCTACCAAACACGTTACGACGAAGAATTCAAAAGAACTCTTGTTGATCTTTACCATAATGGGAAATCCCAAGCTACTTAAACGATAAATAAACAGATGGCCGGACAGTACAAAACATAGTTTCCACATACAAGTCAGAAGTTGCATTTACTTTTACAAATTGAATGCCTTCTGTCAGGCCTGCCATGCTTCAAATACGAGAAATTCCAACAGATTAAGAGAATTCTACAACAGAATTACGCTCGTAAATAGTCTTTTTAAGATGCATCTTGGTTCAAATGTATCTGAACTCTAATTTAATTTTACATTCAACCCTTTAAAAATGTGTATATATTTCAAATAATTAACAATAATTGTTAATAAACTATATTGGATATAAAACGGCATAAAAATAGTCCCAAGATCATATCTTGGGACTATTCACTATTCAGATCAACAATAATCAGTTAATACCTTCTGCTCTAAGGATATCAGCCTTATCTGTCTTCTCCCATGGGAGTTCAACATCTGTTCTACCAAAGTGACCATATGCAGCAGTCTTAGCATAAATTGGACGACGGAGGTCAAGATCTCTAATAATAGCAGCTGGACGAAGATCAAAGTGCTTCTTAACAAGTTCTGTAATCTTCTCATCTGAAATAACACCAGTTCCAAATGTATCTACCATTACAGATACAGGCTTAGCAACACCAATTGCATAAGCGAACTGAACTTCACATTCCTTAGCAAGACCAGCAGCTACAATGTTCTTAGCAATGTAACGACCCATGTAAGCAGCAGAACGATCTACCTTCGTTGGATCCTTACCAGAGAATGCTCCACCACCATGACGACCAAATCCACCATATGTATCAACAATAATCTTACGACCTGTAAGACCTGAGTCACCCTGAGGACCACCAACTACGAAACGGCCAGTTGGGTTAACGAAAATCTTTGTATTCTCATCAATAAGTTCAGCTGGAACAACAGGCTTAATAACATACTCTTTGATGAATGCTTCCAAATCCTCATGTGATACAGCTTCTGTATGCTGAGTTGAAATAACGATAGCTTCAATTCTCTTAACCTTGTTATCTTCATACTCAACAGTTACCTGGCTCTTACCATCTGGACGGAGATAATCAACAAAGCAAAGCTTACGAACCTGTGAAAGCTTATATGTGAGCTTATGAGCAAGAGAAATAGATAATGGCATAAGTTCCTCAGTGTCATCATTAGCATAACCGAACATCATACCCTGGTCACCAGCACCAGTATCAAGTGGGTCTGTATCACCATTTCTTGCTTCAAGAGACTTATCTACACCCATTGCAATATCAGGAGACTGCTCATCAATAGATGTAAGTACAGCACAAGTCTTGTAATCAAAACCAGCATCTGATCCATCGTAACCGATTTCCTTAAGTGTATTTCTTACAATTGAAGGAATATCAACATAAGCTGAAGTTGTAATCTCACCCATTACAAGAACCATACCTGTTGTACAAGCAGTTTCACAAGCAACACGCGCAGTCTTATCCTGTGCATAAATTGCATCAAGAACGCCATCTGAAATCTGATCACATACTTTGTCTGGATGTCCTTCTGTTACTGATTCTGAAGTAAACAACCACTTTCCCTTTTTGTTACGCATTTTAAACCCCTTTCTTGTTCATCCTATCCCGTCGATAAAAAAACCTTCCTCAAAGAAGGAAGGCTATCAATATCTATTTATATCGCCTCTCATCTTTCAGGTAATACCTGCCGGATTTGGCACCGCTGCTTTCCGCGGTTGTCGGGTTTCACAGGGCCGGTTCCCTCCACCTCTCTTGATAAGAATGAACTATCAAAAATTACGTTGTAATTATATCCATAAAAAAATGATAATGTCAACGCAAACATTGTAATTTCAGTCGTTTTCGCCAGTTTTCGATTATTTTGTCGTTAATTCGTCTTTTTTGTCGACTCTTTTAGTTGATTATGTCATATACAATCTCTCTTACCAATCTGAGACAGGGGGAGATTATATGAATTACGGAATAATAATCTATGAAAAAGACGACTATATCTATAAACTCGTAAAATTTAGGCTTTCTACACTATTTCCAGATGGTTATATCATCAGAGGTGTATCAGAGCTTAATAGTTCCTCAATACCTTTTGCTGATGGAATAAACATCCTTTTCAACTCTTCACAGTACAAGACTAATGATATCTATAAATTTAGCGAGAACCTCAAAACTCCAGTATCGATTATCTCTTTATATAACGACAACGAAACTGGATTTCCTATGATAGATTGTGCTGAGATTTATGATCAAATAACGAACATGACATATCAGATTAAAGAGATTTCTGATGAACATCAAATAAGCAAGGTATGTAGTAAAGCAGCAAAAACTGTTCTTTATATTCCCTTCGCTTATATAAGCGAGCGCGAGGCTTTAATAGCTAATAAACTTCAGTACTTAACAGATGACTTCTTGTGTTTACGCTTAGATCTAATGTCAGGTATTAGAATGCCTAACACATTCTCAGGTGTTTGCAACGGAACGGTGGGACTAACAGAACTACTTGATCTGGCTCAGCAAGACTCGATTGAAAAGGAAGACATTCTAGATTACTGTGCACCCGATAACAAAGGTTACATAACCCCGGGGAAACCAAAGCACTCAGACGATGTTTTCGATTACGATCTTGACACTATCAAGAAACTAATTCGTACAGCTTCTGAACTAAACGAAGATGACTCATATCCAATGAACGTCTTAATAGTTGCTGAAGGCTTCAGAATAGCTGACTACATCGAGATTGCTAGTCTAGTAGATGAAATACAGATACTTCTTCCTGAAAGGCTATATAAAGACAATCTTGGTTTCAAAGACGAGATAGGAAGAATCACTAGGTCTGTTAATTCAGAAATACCAGTCACCATTCATTATGTAGAAACACTAAAGTTGGAAAAAGAACATGAAACAATGCAGATTTGATACAGATACAATTAAAGAAAGAATATCTCATTACGTACTAGATTCTCTCAAATACGAGAGTGAGCCAGACGACGAAAGACTTAAAGAGATCATTGCTAATGTTATAAGCGAAGATGAGAGCAGAACTGATTTAACACTACAGCAAAAAAGAGAACTTGCTACAAGTGTATTCAACAGTTTAAGACGTCTCGACGTAATTGAACCAATGATGCAAGATCCTACAATCACTGAAATTATGGTTAATGGACCAAGTAATATCTTCTACGAGAAATCTGGAAAACTCTACAAATCAAATATAAGGTTCAAAGACAGCAACTCTCTTCAGACATTAATATCTTGTTTCTTTGCAAATTCGAACAGACCTCTAAATGAAGCAAATCCAATTTCGGACTTAAGACTTCCTGATGGTTCAAGAGCCAATGCTGTCTTACCACCTATTGCTCCTGACGGACCTATACTAACAATTCGAAAATTTACAGGAATAAGACACGATATAGTTACCTTAATCAAGCAAAACTTCGTGAGCGAAAGTGCTGCTAGATTTCTATGTGAGTGCGTCAAAAACAAGAAAACTATTTTTCTATGTGGCGGAACAGGAAGTGGAAAAACAACTTTT
>JAKSRG010000053.1 GCA_024403735.1 Clostridia bacterium | reverse complement strand
TACGGGGATGCTTATTTAATCCTTCAGAACTAAGATTTGTTACAAGATTTCAAAAGTTAGTACCAATCTTAGTACGGGGATGCTTATTTAATCCTTCAGAACTAAGATTTGTTACAAGATTTCAAAAGTTAGTACCAATCTTAGTACGGGGATGCTTATTTAATCCTTCAGAACTAAGATTTGTTACAAGATTTCAAAAATTAGTACTGATCTTAGTACTGAGAAGCATATTTAACCCTTCAGTACTAAGATTTGTTACAAGATTTCAAAAGTTAGTACCAATCTTAGTACTCTCCCCAAAATCTCCACATAAAAATAACCTCCACACTAGGTGTGGAGGTCATATGAGCTAGATTATTAAATCTCAACCTTACTTAATCGTAGTAACGTCTGAGCCGAACCACTTCTCAGAAATCTGAGCAAGTGTGCCGTCGTTCTTCATCTCGATGAGTGTCTTCTCAACGTCGTCGCGGAGTGCTTCGTTGCCGAGAAGGAAGCCTACACCATAAGCTTCGCTTGCAACTGTCTCATCAAGAACTACAAAATCCTTACCTGATGTCTGAATTTCATAACGAGCAACGATCTCATCCATAACGATAGCGTCAACTGCGCCTGACTCGAGCTCCATCATTGCGTTCAAATAGCTCTCTTCTTCGATGAGCTCAGCGAATGTTGAAGTGAGTGCCTCGTTCTCTTCGAGGGCAGCAAGTCCTGATGAATCCTTCTGAACAGCAACCTTGAGGCCTGCGAGATCAGCAAAAGTAGTAATGCCAGAATCAGCCTTAACTACAACAACCTGATTATTCTCCATGTAAGCCTGTGTCCATGTGTAGTCATTCTCACGGCCACTGATTGTGAAACCATTCCAAATGCAGTCGATGTTGCCTGTCTTGAGCTCCTGGTCCTTAGCGTCCCAGTTGATTGGCTGAGCAACGAATTCGAGACCCAAACGGTCAGCTACTTCCTTAGCGAGATCGAGGTCAAAACCAACATAATCACCGTTATCAGCAACGAAACCCATTGGTGGGAACTCTGAGTCGAAACCAACTACAAACTTCTTTGAATCGTCCTTCTTGCTACAAGCTGTGAATACAGAAACGAGCATGATAGCTGAAAGAACAACTGATAATACTTTCTTCATAATAAACTCCTCACGTAAATTCTTATTCCGTGCAAACCCTTGCACGAGAGCGCCTATATTATAAAAGGTATCTTTATATATGTAAAGTGAGCATCTTTTAGTGACCTCCATTTGACCTGTTCGAAAACACCCCGCAGTCCTCGTTTTCGAGATCAAATTCCAAAACATGCAACAAAACATATATATGCCTCGTCATTAAGACAAGGGAAAGTGTTAGATATTAGGAGGAAATTATTATGAAACGTAAGCTACTATGCACGTTAAGTGCAATCTTCATCGCAGTGAGCATGCTCGCTGGTTGTGGAAGTTCAAAAACAGCTTCCATGTCATCTCATAAATCCGCAGATGTGAGCAAAAGTGAAGAAACCTATTTTGCAGCTGAGTCATACGATGCTGAAGTAGGTGAGTGGGTTAACGATGAAAGCATTAGCATGGACTATACTTCCGATGTATTAGGGGACATGGGAAATGGTCTCAAGACGGTGGCTCCGGAGATGTTAGTTTATCGTTGTACACTCGGAATTGATACAACAGAATTCGACAAGACACTTGCTAATTTGCGAGCAAAGATTGCTGAGTATGGCGGTTTTGTTGAGCAGGAGACTTTGACAGATAATTGCTACAGTAGCAGTGATTATATTGTTAGTAAAGACGATCGTTTGAGAAGCTTTAGTGCTACAATTCGTATCCCATCAGATAAGTACGCTGATTTTGTAGGATGCGCTGAAGGCCTCGGAATTGTTAACAGCAAGAATGCATACGTTGAGGATGTAACACAGACATACGGAACACTTGCTACAACACTCGCTATCTACGAAGCAGACTATAAGATGTATCTCGAGCAGTACGACTCAACAACTGATCAAAATACAAGAATTCTTCTCCAGCAGGAGATCAGAGATTTGGCTATCGAGATCGCATCAATTAAGACATCTATGAGCTCTATCGAAAACGATGTTGCTTATTCATATGTAACAATCTACATTGATGAGTACCTAGTAATTCCTACACCAGAACCTGAACCAGAGCCAGAACCAGATCCAACATTTGGACAGCGCCTCAAGGAAGAGTGTAAGGAATCTTGGGAAGATTTCTTGGAATTCTGTGAAGACTTGTTGTTCTTCATTATTGATACATGGTGGGGCTTTGCAATCTTCCTTATCATCGCGTTCATTATTTTCCTTATCGTTAGATTGATAATCAAGATTTGTAAGAACGCTATCCGTAAGTCAGCTATTAAGAGAGAAGTTAAGGCTGAAGAGTATAGAAAGAAGCTTGAAGAGCAGGCTAAGAAACGTCAGGAAGAAGCAGCAAAAGCAGAGGCTGCAAAGACAGAAGTGAAGTCAGAGACAAAGCCAGAAGCTAACTCAGGCGACGCTAAGAAATCAGATAAGAAATAACACGAGATACTTTTACTACCACACTCCTTTTGTTAGTTAATTAACTACAAAGAAACCTCCAGTTTCGCGGGTACGCGAGCTGGAGGTTTTCTATTGCTATATAATTTATTTATTTTAGTAAATACCTTTAATACAGCAGTTGTTTGGAATAGTAGCAATACCAAGGGTCTTTGTGATGTTTTCTGATGCGAGGTCAATCCACTCATCATCGACTAGGACAAATGATTCGCCAGGGTTCGCCTTGGCTACGTAAGAGATGCTGAAATTAGACCAGCCCGCTCCTTCAACTGGAGCATAGCCGGCGAATGTTATGACAATTGAATAATCAGATACGTCAATTGCTTCATCGAGTATAACTGTGTGGTATCCAGGATACTCAAATGTCGCGTCCTGCGTGTACATTACATTCTCCATGTTTTCGTCGCAGATTTTGATAGTGACTTTCTGGTTTTTGCCTGTAGACACTGTTCCAACAGCCTTTAATGTACCCTCATCATGGAAAACATTCGCTACTGTAGTTTCGCTGCCGGTTTTGATTGTGGAATCAAAGCCTGCGTTGTATGAAGCTACGTGGTCGAATTCGTCTGATATTACTAAATAGCTAGTTCCCTCTAGTGGACTGTCGTATGAAATCCAGAAGTAACCGCCATTTCCGTATAATTCTCCGAATGAATTCTGCGCTAGCCAAGCGCCATCACGCGATGCTTCATTAACGAAATATTCTTTAGGGAAATTGTCGTCCCAACCTACGATGACAACCGCATGATCGTACTCATAAGCTTCGTAATAGTTAAGCGTGTAGTAGCCATCGAAAGTTCCGTAGTAATCCTGGTGCATGTCATTGATATCAACGACCATTGCACCGTTTTCCTTGATGATTTCCTGCCTTTCTTCGACTGTGCATTCATCGTAATTGCCACACTCGAGGAGGATATATTCATCAAAGCCATTCGACATGGTCTCAGCAATCTGCCAAGTCCAGCCGCCGAAGTTGTATTTACTTATTCCAGTTCCAAGAAAATAGCCTTCTTCCTTGTCTTTCAGATAGACGAGATCGCAAATTTTGTGAGGGCTAATCTGAATGGTCTCGCCAGTTCTAATCAAAGTATTGGATTCCATAACTGTTGAAGCGGCCATTGCCCAGCAGATTCCAGTGGATTGTGATTTGACAGTTGTCGCATAACCCGCGTCAATCAAGCTGAAATATCCGTCTTCTGAATGCTGGTAGTGAACAAGGGCTTCTGTTTCTGTAGTTGTTGTCGGAGCAGGCTCTGTTACTTCAGTAGCAACTGTTGTTTCGACAGCCTCAGATGACGTAGTAGTGGTTTCATCAATTGTGGTCTCTGATATAGTAGGGGAGGAAGTTACTGAACTTTCCACTACTTCCGCTGTGTCGGAATTGCTACATCCGTATAGGCCGAGCGCCATGCTTAGGCATAGTAGTAGTGCTGTAGATTTCTTATGCATATAATCTATCTCCTTAAATATCCTATTTACACTATAGCGTATTATAAGGATGGCTAATAGCGGACGAACTGCTCGAAAACACACGACATTTTAATACAATTGTGCAGAAATTTTGCAAACAAAAAACACACCAGTCAGGTGACCAGTGTGTTTTCAAGCAATTCATAAATTAAGCGTTGAATGCTCCAAGGATTGTGCGAGCGTTCTGAACGCGCTCCTTTGTTGGAGTTACGATGCCTTCCTTCTCGAGGACATTCTCGATACCAAGCGCCTGCCACTTGTGGAGGCCGAGAGTGTGGTAAGGGAGGACCTCGACACGAGATACAGTCTTGAGAGTTTTGATGAACTCTGACAACTTCTGGAGATCTTCGTCGTTGTCGCTTCTGTTAGGAACGAGAACGTGGCGGATCCACATTTCCTTGCCCATATCAGAGAGGTCTTTGGCCATCTCTAGGATATTGTCGTTGGAAACTCCAGTAATAATCTTGTGCATGTCGTTATTAATTTCCTTAATGTCGAGCATTACGAGATCAGTGTACTTCATGAGTTCCAAGAACTTGGAATAAAATGGTTCTTCCTTTGTATAAGGCTGACCAGCTGTATCGATTGTTGTGTGGATGTTATGCTCTTTGCACTTCTTGAAGAATTCGATAAGGAAATCAATCTGGAGCAAAGGTTCACCACCACTAACAGTAATTCCGCCGCCGTTGTTCCAGTAAGGCTTGCAGCGAAGAGCTTTCTTCAAGATATCATCAATCTCCATCTCTTCTCCGTCAGTCATTTTCCAAGTGTCTGGATTGTGACAGAACTGGCAACGCATAGCGCAACCGGATAAGAAAACAATGTAGCGAACTCCTGGGCCGTCGGCTGAACCGAAGCTTTCGAGTGAATGGACATAACCTTTTGTCATAAGATTTCCCCTTAATCAATAAAATAAAACGGCTGCCCTCATGTGAAGGCAGCCGCATAGTTAGTAGTTTTAATCAGTATTTATCTGATATTACAAAGAACCATGACATGTTCTTGCGATAACGTCATTCTGCTGCTCTGTTGTGAGGTCGATGAAGCGTACAGCGTAACCAGATACACGGATTGTGAAGTTAGCGTACTCTTCCTTCTCTGGATGAGCCTGAGCGTCGAGGAGCTTCTCTGTACCGAATACGTTTACGTTGAGGTGGTGTGATGTCTGTGAGAAGTAACCATCAAGAACGTTAACGAGGTTGTTGATTCTCTCTTCCTCTGAGTTACCAAGAGCACCTGGGTTGATTGTCTGTGTATTAGAAATACCATCGAGAGCCCATGTGTAAGGGATCTTAGCTACAGAGTTGAGTGAAGCGATAAGACCGTTCTTCTCAGCACCGTATGAAGGTGAAGCACCAGGTGAGAGAGGCTCGCCTGACTTACGTCCATCTGGGAGTGTACCTGTTCTCTTACCATATACAACGTTAGATGTAATTGTAAGGATAGATGTTGTAGGCTCAGCATCACGATATGTGTGGTGCTTCTTGAGCTTCTTCATGAATGTAGCGAGGAGCTCAACACCGATGTTATCAGCACGATCATCATCGTTACCATAACGTGGGAAGTCACCTTCGATTTCATAATCAACTACGAGGCCTTCTTCGTTACGGATTGTCTTAACCTTAGCGTACTTAATAGCTGAGAGTGAGTCGATAACGTGTGAGAAACCAGCGATACCTGTAGCGAATGTACGACGAACATCTGTATCCATGAGAGCGAGCTCAGCTGCTTCATAGTAGTACTTGTCGTGCATGTACTGGATGAGGTTCAAGCAGTTAACATAGAGGTCAACGAGCCAATCCATCATTGTATCGAACTTAGCCATTACCTCATTGTAATCGAGGTACTCAGATGTGATAGGTGTGTATGCTGGACCAACCTGCATAGCCTTGCCATCCTTACCCTTTTCGAGCTCGTCCTTACCACCGTTGATAGCGTAGAGCAAGCACTTAGCGAGGTTAGCACGTGCGCCGAAGAACTGCATTTCCTTACCTGTCTGTGTAGCAGATACGCAGCAGCAGATTG
>JAKSRG010000052.1 GCA_024403735.1 Clostridia bacterium | reverse complement strand
TGTGACCCTCTGCTTGTAAGGCAGATGCTCTCCCAGCTGAGCTATGCTCCCACATTTGTACTGGGTTGCTCTTTCAAGTGCTTCTCACTTAGTTTTAAGTGTTCCGCTCTCTCAAGCGCAAAAGAAGTATAACCTACCCACCCCTGTCTGTCAACAACTTTTTTGATATTTTTTCTAAAAAAGTTAATTCACAAGTTGTAATATCGGCTACAACACCGTAATAGCAGGCGTTTTAAGCAATTTCAAAAAAGCAAAAAAATCTAGAAATTTATGGGTTATCCGCGAGCAAAATAAATATAAATATATGCGTCGTTGTCACTCTCAACATCCATCATAAAAGTAGCATAATCACCATCAGAAGTAACAGATTTTATAACTACTACTTCTGTACCCTCAATAGGATTTGGCTTAACTATTTCCTTATCAAAAGTCTCATCTGCATACTTTAGAAACGAATCATAATCCATAACATCAGGCTGTACACCAACAGATGATGCAATGTAATTTAGAACCTGCTCAGCCTTGCTTCTATCAACGTGAATTTTAGCCTCATAAGCCTTACGATAGAACATCATACCGAACTTACGCATACGTTCTACGCTCATTTCCTCAGTTATCTCAACATCAAGTGTTCTCTTTAATACAAAAGAATTCATATCCCAGATAAAACCAAAAACAAGCGCTAACAAAAGAACTACTGTTACTATAATAAGATTTCTATCTTTCTTATTCATAACGACACCTCACTTAATCCATTTCATACATTCTAATAGCATTATCAGTGGTAATCTTAGCCATTTCAAGTGGATCAATACCCTTTATCTCAGCTAATCGCTCAACTACAAAAGGAACAAACTCTGGTTCATTTGTCTTTCCTCTATTAGGCTCAGGTGTTAGATATGGACTATCTGTCTCCACTACAATTCTATCTAGAGGTGTATGTTCAGCTAATTCAACACCCTTACGATTATTCTTAAATGTAAGAGGTCCATCAAACCCAAGATAAAAACCAAGTTTCAACAATACTTCCGCAGACTCCACAGACATAGAACAACAATGACAAACTCCAGGATTATCTCTTAGATAACCTTCCTTCTTAGCTTGAAGAAGAATGTCTAGACAATCCTTTGTTGCCTCTCTCTCATGTAATATGAATGGAATATCGCACTCATATGCCATTTTTAACTGGCGAATAAATACTTCCTTCTGAGTATCTCTTGGAGAAAAATCGTAATAATAATCTAGACCTATCTCGCCTAACGCTAATATCTGATTGCGTTTACGATCGATAATAAGCCTTCTGAGCTCCATATCAGTCTCATCTGTATAATTCGAAGCCTCATGAGGATGCACTCCAACAGCAGCATAAATTGAGACACCAAACTTACCGCCATTATTAATAGCATACTCAACAGCTTTATATGACGTCTCTAATCTATCTGCAGGAACAAGTACCTTATCCACACCAGCTTCGCTAGCGCGTCTAAGAATATCGTCTTCTGCAATCCCTTCTTCAGAAAACCTTGAATCGTAAAGATGGGCATGTGTATCAAACACGCCCATCATATTACCGATAAAATGAATTGTTTCTTTATGTCTTTTACTCATAGATTATGAAAGCTGTGCACCAGGCATTACGTTATCGCCTAATTCAACTACTCTAAATCCACCTTCAGCAGTCTGAGCAGACAAAATCATACCATTACTCTCAAGACCCATCATCTTTCTTGGTGGGAAGTTAACGATCATAGCAATTGTCTTGCCTACGAGCTGCTCTGGCTCATAATACTTAGCAATACCTGAGAGGATCTGACGACCACCAAAGCCATCATCAATCTGGAAGCACAAAAGCTTATCAGACTTCTTAACCTTCTCGCATGAGATAACCTTACCAGCTCTGATATCAAGCTTCATGAAGTCATCGAAAACACAGTTCTCCTTGATTGGCTCAAGTGCAATCTCTGGCTTCTCTTCCTTCTTAGGGCTAAGTGCCTCAAGTTCAGCAAGTTCCTTCTCAACATCAATTCTTGGGAAGAGAACTGGTCCCTTAACTACTGTTACATCTGCCTTAAGAGCACCCTTAATTGAAGCTGCCTCAAGAGTTGTGCAATCATCAGCAGCACCAATTTGCTCGAAAATAGCTGGTGCTGTATGAGGCATTACTGGTGACAAGAGAATTGTACAACGACGTACTGCATCAAGAAGATTATAAAGAACTGTAGCAAGACGTGTAGCCTTAGCCTCATCCTTTGCAAGAACCCATGGTGCATTCTCATCAATATACTTATTTGCTCTAGCGATTACCTTAAAGATAGCTTCAAGAGCATCAGCAATATGAAGTGTCTCATAATCAGCAATAACCTTAGCAGGAAGAGCATCAAGCATTGAGAACAACTCATCATCAAGAGCATCTGCTTCTCTTTCAACTGGAAGTGTTCCACCGAAATACTTAATAACCATTGCAACTGTACGTGATACGAGGTTACCAAGATCATTAGCCAAATCAGAATTAATTCTGTTAAACATCATCTCATTTGTATAAGGAGCGTCAGCACCAAATGGCATCTCGCGAAGGAGATGATAACGAAGTGCATCTACACCATATCTATCTGTGAGGATAAATGGATCAACAACGTTACCAGATGACTTACTCATCTTTCCACCACCAAATGTAATCCAACCATGACCTACAATTTTCTTTGGAAGTGGAAGATCAAGAGCCATGAGCATTGCTGGCCAAATGAGTGAGTGGAATCTAACGATTTCCTTAGCCATTACATGCATATCAGCTGGCCAGTACTTGTCCATCTCGTTATACTCACTATTCTCATATCCAAGTGCAGAAATATAGTTTGAAAGTGCATCAACCCAAACGTAAACAACGTGCTTATCATCGAATGTTACTGGAACACCCCACTTAAAGCTTGTTCTTGATACACAAAGATCCTGAAGACCTGGCTTAATGAAATTATTAACCATCTCGTTTACACGTGACTTAGGCTCAAGGATATTAAGTTCTTCATCAGTTAAAAGCTTCTCGAGCTGTGGAGCAAACTGAGAAAGCTTCAAGAAGTACGCTTCTTCAGATGCATCAACTACATCTCTTCCGCAATCTGGGCACTTGCCATCAACAAGCTGGCTCTCTGTCCAGAAAGACTCACATGGCTTACAGTACTTGCCTGTATACTCACCCTTATAGATGTATCCCTTCTTGTAGAGTGTCTCAAAAATCTTCTGTACTGACTCTACGTGATATGGATCTGTAGTTCTAATAAAACGATCATAAGAGATTCCGAGTCTCTCCCAAAGTCTCTTAAAATTAGCTACGATATCGTCAACATACTGCTGAGGAGTAATACCAGCTTCCTTAGCCTTGTCCTCAATCTTCTGTCCATGCTCATCTGTACCTGTGAGGAACATTACATCCATGCCCTGCATTCGCTTAAGTCTAGCGACAACGTCGCAAGCAAGTGTTGTGTAGCAGTGACCGATATGTGGATTACCTGATGGGTAATATATCGGAGTAGTAATGTAATAAGGTTTTTTCTCTGACATTTAAAAACCACCTCCTAATAAGATAACAATTTATTATAATCTCCTAGCATATTTAAGTCAAAGGCAGACTTAATCAATATCAAATAATCTCTGTTGGGAAAACACCCGCTTCGTATAAGCTCAACACTCTATCGAGCCAATAATCGTTGTAATCGAAAACATCCGCTAAATAGATAAGTTCGTAGTCATTTGCTAGACAGGCTGAAACATCGCCATCTCCACAAATACATTCTGCGACTTTAAAGGCACGATTAACCATAAGTTCACAGTCAGCCTTCACGTCTTCATATAGCTTCTTTCTTGAACTTTTTAGTTCCTCTATCTCTTTATATACCCTACTATACTCACATGCCATGACTAAAGCCTCCCTTGCTTCTATCACGCCTTTTAAATCCAGACCATCTAATATAGTAGGTATATTATTAATCAATTCATCTAGGATCATAATTAGTCCTCGCAGGTTTTAACAGGATTATACCTATCAAGACTTATCAATCCAATAAATCCAGGAAAAGATGAGACTCTTGGCATCTTAGCTAGTGGTTTAGTACCGCATAGTGTTTTCGATATAAACAAATCATCAATTTAGTATAAGATATACCCATAAGACACTTGGAGGCATTTCAAATGAGAGTTAACGTTAACTGTAATCCTCAGATTACTGAGACAACAGTAGATATTACTTGCCGCGAACAAAGCAAGAATATTACTAGACTTAAGGAATATATTGAGGATTTTGATTCAACTATTAGAGTTAAGGATGGAACTTCATTATCTAGCCTAAAGATAATCGATGTGTACTATTTTGAAGCTGTTGACAACAAGACTTTTGCATATACTTCAGATCGCGCGTATGAAGTAGACAAGAGACTTTATGAATTAGAGGCTATCCTTGATAAACGTTATTTCTTCAGATGCTCCAAGTCGCTTATCGTGAATGTATCAAAGATTGAAGCTTTAAGGCCTGAGCTAACTAGAAACATTCGCGCCACCCTCACTAATGGTGAAGTCGTCATTATCTCAAGACGCTTCGCTAGTGAATTCAAAAAATTGATTAATTCATCGGAGGAATAAATGAGCAAGTTCATATCCTTAATAAGAGATGCAATCTCATATTGTTTTGCATGGTTAATAATCGTTATCACAGGATTAGCAATTGTATTAGATATTAAGACAATCAGCGTATCTACTATTGCCAAAGCATTCGTGTTCTGTGTCGTAACATCAGTTCTTTTTGTTTCTGTATTTTCATCCTACTTCTTTAAGAAGACAAAATTCATCGTAAGACTTAGTTGTTTCACAGCACTTTTCTTGCCAATCGAAATAGGTTTTCTATATTGGGTCAGATTATTCACTGGAAAAGGAACTACTGCACAATGGATAATCTTTGCTGGGATCATTGTAGTTCTATACGTTTCTTCATTAGTTATTGATTGCACAGTCAACAAGAAACTTGGTGAAGCCTATACTTCTCAGCTAAAAAATTATAAGGAGGGATTAACTCATGAGTGATGTTGTTACAAATCTTCAAGTGAATTCACTTAATGATTTGAAGCAAAACAACATCCGTTCACAAAGAAGAGGTCTCCCTTTCATTGTAGCTTCAGTTATTATCTGGTCACTTATTGCAGTAATTCAGTTACTTCCACTAGATATCACAACCAAAAACCTATATACATTCTTCTGTTCGCCTCTTTTGATGCCGATAGCATTTATCACTTCAAAGATCATCAAGGCAGATATATTCGGCAACAAAAGTAATCCATTAAATTCACTAGGATTTATCTTTACCATTAATCAAATGCTATATCTTCTCATTGTTATGTGGGCATTCTCAATCGCACCTGGATCTATGTTGATGATATATGCAATGGTATTTAGCGCACACCTCTTACCTTTTGGTTGGCTATACAATTCAAAGTCATACACTATCATCTCTGTAATAGCTACTATCACAGCTTTAATCATAGGTATTAACCTCGGAAACTTCATACTATCAATATTTATGATGTCAGTAGAATTAATACTTGCAATTTCACTAGGTCTCCAAAACAGACTTCTCAAAGATTAATACAATTCTGCAATTCAATATTCAAAGCAAATAAAAACCCTGTACCATCGTAAGATGATACAGGGTTAATTATTCTAAGTTAGCTTCTTAATGAAGCGATTTCGAAAAACTCAAGAATTAGAGCTCAGCGAAGTACTTGATTGTACGAACCATCTGGCTTGTGTATGAGTTCTCGTTGTCGTACCAAGAAACAACCTGAACGAGGTTATCCTCACCAACCATTGTCTGTGTAGCATCAAAGATTGAACCAAACTTTGAACCAATGATATCTGAAGAAACGATCTCATCCTCGTTGTAACCGAAAGACTCTGTAGCAGCAGCCTTCATTGCAGCGTTGATTTCTTCCTTAGTAACTGTCTTCTCAACTGTAGCTACGAGGATTGTTGTTGAACCTGTAGGTGTTGGAACACGCTGAGCAGAACCGATGAGCTTACCGTTCAACTCTGGGATAACAAGACCGATAGCCTTAGCAGCACCTGTTGAGTTAGGAACGATGTTGATAGCACCAGCACGTGATCTTCTGAGGTCACCCTTTCTCTGTGGGCCGTCGAGGATCATCTGATCGCCTGTGTAAGCGTGGATTGTTGACATG
>JAKSRG010000051.1 GCA_024403735.1 Clostridia bacterium | reverse complement strand
GAATCATTCCCTTATAGGCTGTTTTCCAGCTCTGCTCATAGATATTACTAATCTCAAATCTATCATCTTCAGGCTTAACATATCTGATTTCCATCGCTATCACCTGACCTCTCTAAACTTTTCTAATCTGATTAATCCTTCTTCATCTGGCTCAGTCCCATTGCTCTTATATGTGTAGCCACATTTCAAATAGAATGGAACGCCTGTGATTGATGCAGGAATCTCAATTCTACCAGCACGAAGGAAGTACTCATCTTCTTCCAAAGTAGCTATTATTCGTTTTCCAATCCCCCTGCCCTGATAGTCTGGATGAACGAAAATACTTAACAGAATACTTTCGGTGAGTGATCCCCAGAAGCCTGCTATACCTCCGATGCCAATAATTCTATCTGCATCAACTACAACATAGAAATGACCATTATGTGCATATTCTGTCATTATTTCTGGTGTGTGTGACTCCACATTAGCCTCAATATATTCAGGTGAATAATCCTTGCTGTTACAAGTTCTAAGTGTATACTTAATCAATTCTGCTACATGAGCCGCATCTTTATCTTCAAATCTTCTAATTAAAATATTCATTGCTTCTTCCTCCAAATAAAAATCACCACTAAGCATTCATTCTGCTTAATGGTGATACAAACTTTGTAGTTACTGTTATACTCGAAAACTTACATGTTATTTTTCACACCACAAGCAGACGCATGACGCTTTGTCATTCGCTTATCCATCATCTTCTTTAGTCTAAGAATAGTGCTTGTAGACATGTTTGTTTTCCTTTCACATTTTTGTTGATTGTAATCTTAGCATCTGAATATGTCAACACGTTTGTTCAACTAAATGGCATACCACCACAACTCGTCTTAACGTGTGTTTTCAAGCAATTAACAAAAACTTATTCTTGCAAATTCTCGATACGAGGTATTGTATTCCTCAATTCGAGCCTTTAACTTCTTTCGGTATGCATAATATTTGATACGAAGCGTAAAACTATATATACATTTTTAGTATCCGCATATAAAAACAGGACTGACTCGAATAAGAAATTCTTTTAGTCAGTCCTGTATCATATTTTTATCTATTAAACATCACATCTTGGGCACGATTTTTCGCCTGGAAGAAGAGAAAAGGTACATCTCTTACAATAAACAACTCCACCTTTTCCGATTTCAAGATTCGGATTACTTAATTTGATTTCATCAGATGCATCTCCTGCTATAGACGCTGGTGTAGCAAATGCTGGTTGCTCGGATTGCGAAGCATTCTTTAAGTAATCAGGCTTAAAACGATCTGCTTCTATTTCGCTCTTTGGCTTTGCGAAAATTCTAGACAAATCAACCGTTTCATCTCCAAACTCATCGACTTCATCAGTAACTTCTTTTTTCTGTACTGTTGAACCCCAGATATTACTACTAACATCATTGTTTTCAATTAGATTATCATCTGAGCTAACTCCACCAGCTGCGGCTGCTTTTCTCTCGTTTCTTCTAAAATATTCATTCTGGGCATCTTTTAAATCTCTATATCTGTCATCAGCCCTATGTCTTGCTTTATTAGTCAAATATATAGAGATACCGATCCAAGCTACTACTGCAGCTGTAAAGAAATTTTTCAAAACAAACAGATTAGCAACAAATCCAATTCCAAAGACAATCCATAAGAAAGTAGTATTACCAGCTTCATACATCTTATAGAGAAACGAATACCAGATTACCTGGACAACCACAACTACTACAACAGTAAGTACTACTGCCTGACCAAATACTCCACCAACGGCTATTCCATACAAACTAGTTAGTAGTACTGAAAAAAGATTAATACCAACAAGAACGCAAATGGTAATTATCTGTACTGTTCTCGTCCATCTAAAAACAGCTGGTATTTTTTTAATTTCTGCACTCAAAATCTCATCGTAATCGATGCGTTCTTCAACATATTCGTGATTCATATCTCTTCCTTATCCTTTTGTAGAACTATAACTTCACTTAGGAGTAATTGCTATAGCTCAAAATTTCTTCCTTAACAAACATTTTTATATTATTATGACTGCTTTTTCTTTTCAACAGTTAAATTATATGAATCACCTATTTATGTCTAATATTTAGTATTAATAGATTAATCAATAATTGATATTGATATCACCATAGTCATCTGTGACAGTAATAGATCCCTCATGATCAGAAGTAAACTTTGCTGACTGCTCAGAACCATCGCCTACTTCTTTACCGTTAATAACGATATCACCGAAGTGTGTTTTCAAGTCATAAGAAATCTCACCACTTGTTAGATTGATATCAACGTCGCCATATGAAAGATCAAACGCTACATCACCACTAATCGCTACTTTATCAAACTCGACATCACCATAAGATAGATTGGCGTCTATCTTTGCAAATGAACAATTAATACCAACTACATCGCCATAGTCACTCTCAATCTTAAATGTTTCACTAACATTCACATTTGTGAAATTAGCATCACCATAATTCATATCAAGATTAATTGTAGATACTTCCATATCTCCAAGTATTACATCACCATAATCACTATTAATTGTAATTGAAGATAATTTATCACTTGGAACATAGAAAGTAATCTTACTCTGTTCTGTATTTCCATTAAAATTGATGCCTATCAATGTTCTATTCTTATCCTGCTGATTGAATGTAAGTTTTCCATCCTTAATGTCATACTCAGGTTCATTACCATGCACTTTATATTCAATTGCATACTCATCATCAGTAGCAACAAACTCAACATCTGCATAATCAACATTAATCTCTGCTACATCAAAACTATCAATTGTAGTCTTTGGTAATGTTATGAATGTATCCTCCTCATCTGAAGATACGATTTTTCCATTCTCGAAATAAACACTAAATGACTTTCCTTTTCTAAGAGCAAAACCTATTGTTCCAAAAAAAAGTCCTACTACAAGTACTATTGCTGAAATCTTAAGTAATGTTTTAATCCAGTTTCTCATGCTTTTGCCCCCGCTTTCTTATGTACAAGCTTACTTCCAGCCTTTGAAAGGCCCTTAATAAGCAAATCGAAAAGTGTAAATACAAGGCAGAAAAGAATTGATCCAATTGCTGCAATTGCAAGACTTACACCGAACATCATTAGACCACCAGTAGGGTTAGTAAACATAACAATTACGCCGATAATTGCTGAGAACAAACCCGCAATAGCCATAGCACCAAATGAAATAAACAATGCAATAAGTACAATCACAATAGCCAAAACAAGAACGAGAACTACGATGAGAAGTACAAGGATAATTGGTGACAATGGAAGAGCGAAAACAGCTGCAAGAATAAGCCATGGTGAAAGGCTCTTCTTCTCATTCTTATCTTCTTTCTTGTCATCACTAGTAACTACTTCTGTAGAAATCTCCTGTGGCTCATAGTCATCACTAAAGTTCTTATCTACACACTCAATAATGATCTTCTTTGCTAGTTCCTTAGGAGTACCGAGCTCATCAATAATCTTCTGCTCGTTCTCAACGCCTGCTTCCTCAAAATACTCTTCATAATACTCAAGAGCATCTTCTAAATCCTGCTTAGGAACTCTTTTTAAGTATTTACGCAATTCATTTAAATACTCACTTTTATTCATGCTTCTATCCTCTATTACTCTTTCTTTAATAATCCATCGATTGAATCTCTAAACTCTTTCCATTCTTCACTATAGAATTTAAACTTCTCTTTACCTGCTTCCGTAATTCTGTAATATCTTCTATTACGGCCCTGATAAGGTTCATCGTAAGTTCCAAGCAAGCCATCTTTCTGTAGTCTTCTTAATACTGGATAGAGTGTAGATTCAGAAATATCAATTACCTCTCTTACCTGCTGAGTTAATGTGTAACCATAGGCGTCCCCATCGGTTAATACACCAAGTACGCAAGCATCAAGGAGTGATGATCCTAACTGAAATACCATAGTCTACCTCCTTTTAATTTGATACTGTATCACGTTGCATATTATACGACGTATAGTATTGGTTGTCAACTAATATTATTTCACTTTCAATAATTATTTTGGCTACGCACTTCTGCCTCGCAAAAGCGCAAAAAAAGAACGTCCTATCCAAGAATAGGACGCTCATTTAGTTATTATCAATTACGCACAACAAATAATCAGTAATTCAAAGTGCCATCTAACACAATCTGAACTGGTGGCTGGAAGCCACGCTTATATTTATCATCAACAAAGATTTTCACATTCTCACCATTAATCTCTCTATAGATTCTGCATCCAACATAACTAGTGAAATTAGACGGATCGGATTCGCTGATATCGTCTAATACAAAATACTGTCTCTTAGCTAAGTCACTCATTTTTCTGTTGTAGCACTTAACCATTTCTGGCGTATCCTTAATAAGTTCCCTGTATGCTACCTGTGTATCTTTAGTGAGCTTATAGAACAATTCACTCAATGGTATTTTTCTCTTCTTCTTATTAAGTTCCACATATTCAACTGCTATCTTATTCAACACTTCCAACTCATGTCTACTAAAGGCTGAAGCATCAATATTATCGAGTGAAATATTTTCTTTTTCTATCCAGTCTTTTAAAGCGCTACCAAGCTTTTTATCTGCATCTATATAGTCACGAATCTTTCTCTGTGTCTCAGGAGAGAGAGTAGAATATAATTTAGACCTCACATTTTGTGATATCCTCTTTTCTGGATGGCTAGAATCAATAATACCTTTTGATATACATTCATCATAAACTACTTTAGCAAACTTGAGATCCTTAATTCTTACAGGGATGCTATATTTAGGGTAGTCTTGCTGCCACAAATCAAGAACGGTATAGAACTCTTTCTTCCCTTTAACAACAGTACAAACATCTCTAAGCTTATAAACTCCTACAATTCTGCTATCGAACATAACAAAAACATAATCAAAATTATAGTTATTTCCGCTCTCATCTCGAAATGTTTTATTAAGATTCCAAAAGGCTCTTCCTGTCTCACGAATTGCATTATTCTGCTCTTTTCTTGGTACCGACAAACAATCCCAATAGTATCTATTGATATTCTGAAGGAGAATTCTTTTACCTTTAAAATCCAAAACCTGCTGTTCAGTCATTTTATTGACTATTATTGGTTCTTTACACAACTTATAAAACTCATCTACTGTTCGTGCTTCTGTAGATATGTTTTCATGTTTTTCTACAACACTAACGTGTCCATTAACGATATTAGTAAGCGCATCAGAATCTTCAAAGGCAAGTCCAGGTCTTCTGAATAAATTAATCAGAACAGATTCACACATAAAGGATTCATATTCAGTGAGTCCAATTTTAATAAATATCTTCTCAATATTATCAGCTCCCAATTGCTCAATCTTTTTGTATTTTGCAGACATATCATTAAGGCGTTGTTCTAATTCCTCATCAGAATACTCCTGTCTAATACGTTCTTCTTCCTTTTTTTGACCTTCTTCATGCTCCCATACTCTTTCTGAAGTTCCTTTACCAATATAGAAAGGGATCAGCTTATCATCTCTCTTTTCACATAGAGCATAAACATAATATTTACGAGAAGTATCAAGTTTCTCTTTCACATCTGCCTTCGCATTAATAGCAGCCTGCTCTAACCAGTTTGTAATCTCTGACTTCATTACTTTTGCATCAACATTTCCCATATTCTGCCCACCCAATATTATTTGTATTTTAATAGCAACATATGCATCTTCATTATATAACTACAAAACATTTCTATATATGTTTCTACTCGAAAATCACCTTACATGGAGAAAAAACAGAAGGCACATCTATTTCAAACTCAAGGAAAAGCCCCTATCTTTTCTTACAAAAGCGTAAGAAGAGTGTAAGCAAAATCGATGGAGCGCCTTACTCATCGCAAGTATACTTAAGTCATGAAAAACAAACGAGACCACTTAAGATAGTGGCAAACATAAATCAAAGGATGGTATATAACTATGAAGAACATTACAGCAACAGAGATCGTACTTACAATTATCACAATCGCATTAGTTACATTCAACGTAATCGGAGCTTACAAATACTATACAGTTGGCACACCAATCAACTGGACACAGTTTTCAATTGCTTTTTCAGTACTTGCAGTAGCATATAGCGCAGCAATTAAGAATAAGAAAATTATGAAGGCAAAGAAGTCAGCAAAGACTATGTAAAAAACGTTTCATAACTCACCCTATACAGAAAAGGAGTCATCTCACATGTGGGATGGCTCCTTTTGTAAATTGATAATCAACTTACATAATTACAATTTACTCTGCATTATCACAATAGACTTCTATCGCATTTGCTACGAAGATGGC
>JAKSRG010000050.1 GCA_024403735.1 Clostridia bacterium | reverse complement strand
TGGTGATCCGTTAAGAATTTATGCTTGACAGGGGTCACTTCATAACAGGTGATTAATATGGGTGCACCATTAGATCCAAGATATAAGCCATTAACCGCATGGAATTATTTCTGGCTACAAATCTTATTCAATATTCCAGTGATAGGTTTCATTTTTCTAATCATATTTGCTATTAGTCCAGCAAATTACAATAGAAGAAGTTTCGCTAGATCATATTTCTGTGTATACATTTTGGTGGCTATTATTATTCTTATTCTTGCGGTTACTGGAATGGGAGCAGTGTTTATTGAGAACCTAGGAAGTTTCTAATCACGAGTTGACAATTAAGTATCATAAGCGTATATTTCTCGATTATAGATGAAGTAATCGATTGTTTATGATTCGATTTTGAAAAATGTGATATGTGTTTACTCATCTGTTTGTTTGAAGTTTTTGCTTCTAACATGACAGATGAGTTTTTATTTGGAGAAGTTATATGAGAAAGTTTATTAGATCTTGTATAGGCGATAAGGCCTTTTACAAAATGGTGTTCTTGATAGCAATCCCTATTATGCTTCAGAATGCTTTAACTAATGTTGTTGGACTACTTGATAATGTAATGGTTGGACAACTTGGAACTAATGAGATGTCAGGTGTTTCAATTGCCAATAATCTAATGTTTGTCTTCATCATTGTTTGCTTCGGTGCTGTTTCTGGTGCTGGAATATTTAGTGCGCAGTATTTTGGTAAAGGCGATATGAAGGGAATGGGTGCAGCTTTTAGAGTAAAACTCTATATCTGCACTATAGTTACTTTGTGTTCAATTTTGATTTTCTTATTCTTTGGAGATAACCTCATTGGTTTATATCTTCATGACGTTAGTGGTGATGTAGGAGATCCAACTATTGCCCTCAGTGAATCACACAATTATTTGAACATTATGCTGATAGGACTTCCTTTTCTAGCATTTTCAATGTGTTATGCTTCTACGCTTCGTGAAGCAGGTCAGACAGTCTTACCAATGATCTCTGGAATAATTGCAGTGTTCGTTGACCTTATTTTCAACTACCTTTTGATTTTTGGTCATTTTGGTTTTCCTGAGTTAGGTGTAAAAGGTGCCGCAATAGCAACTGTAATGTCTAGATTTGTAGAGTTTATGATAAATGTTATCTATACTCATGTTAAGTCTGCGAAGTATACATATGTTAAGTACACGTTTAATACCCCTAAAGTGCCTGGTGTATTGTTAAAGGGTGTTTTTACAAAGGGACTTCCTCTTGTTGTTAATGAGGCGCTATGGGTAACGTCAATAACTTTTGTTACTCAGTGTTATTCTAGTCGAGGATTAGCGGCTGTAAGTGCGCTCAATATCAATTCATCAATAACTAATGTATTTAACACATTCTTCTTGGCTATGGGATCAGCAGTTTCCATTATTGTTGGACAATTGTTGGGAAGTGATAAGTTAGAAGAAGCTAAGACGACAACTCGAAAACTCATCGCGTTTACTTTTGGTATTACTGTAGTAACTAGCGCAATGTTAGCGCTATCATCTGGTTTCTTCCCAGGTCTCTATAATACTGAGCCTATAGTAAAAGATTTGGCTACAAAGATAATTTTGGTTAATGCTTGTTTTGTGCCATTCCAGGGTATTTGTCACTCTTCTTACTTTGCGTTGAGATCAGGTGGTAAAACTTGGCTTACATTCCTTTTTGATAGTGGCCTTCAGTGGGTTGCTTATGTTCCTATTGCGTATGCTCTTTCTCACTTTACAACGCTACCAGTAATCTACGTATTCGCAGCTGCAAGTTTGTCTGACGTAGTTAAGTGCTTTATTTCTTTATTATTCATTAGTAAGTCTAATTGGGCTCAGAATATTGTAAAAGAATAATGAACAACCACATTTTGCTAAAATCCTGTGCTAATATTTAGCTATAGGGGGTGCAGGCGAATGAAGATACCACATAATCATAAGCGATATATTGTAGTGATGTTACTTCAGATTTTTTTGATTGTTATTCTTGAAGTTTCTTCTATTTGCTTGGCTTGGTCCTATAAATCTCCAATGATATTTATTGGTGGTTTGGTAATTTGTTTATTATTAGCTATTTTACTAGCGAAGTACTATTACGCTGGTGCATTCTTTAAGTGTTCTGTTTGTGAGACTACATTTAAGCCATCGCAGATTGAGTTTATGAGAAATGTTAACGTTAAGCGTGGAAGAGTTCTTACTTGCCCTAAGTGTTCGAAGAAAGTTCAGTGTAAAGAAGGCTTCGTTTACGGTGGTGGATTTAGATGATTATTGACCTGATTAATGAGTTTGATTGATCAGGTCTTTTATTTTTGCTTCAAATTTTCTTTTAGAAAGAAAACGGTTGTGATAAACTTTAGGGACTAATTAGCAGTGGAAGGTTTATCAATTTGAAGTTTAGTATTGTTGTTCCAGCATATAATGAGGGTGAGCATATATATGATAATCTTATGATTATCTCTAATTGTGTGTCTGAATTTGTTGCTGATTTTGAAATCATCCCTGTTAATGATGGTAGTAAGGATAACACAGCTCAGGAGATTGGTAGGGCAGCTTTTGATAATAGCCATATTGTTCCTGTGATATACGACGTTAATCGTGGAAAAGGTGGAGCAATAGCAGCTGGTGTTGAGAAGGCATCTGGAGAAGTAATAGGTTTTATCGATGCGGATCTTGATTTGTCTCCAAATCACTATAAATCCTTCTTAAATAGGATGGAGCAGAATTCATGTGATGTAGTTATTGGATCAAAGATGCATAAGGATTCAAAACTTAATTATCCTTTTGCAAGAAAAGTTTTCTCATTTTGCTACTATCTAATGCTCAAATTATTGTTTGGTTTAAAAGTAAAAGATACACAGACAGGCATCAAGATTTATAAAGCCACATATATTAAACGTGTAGTTAAAATTCAGCGAATAAAGGGATTTGCATTTGATATAGAACAGCTAGCGCTCCTTAATAATCTAGGGGCTAAGATCGATGAAATGCCAGTTGAAGTCAATTATTCTCGTCAAGAATCTTTTGGAAGAATTAGAATTAAAGATATTTTCAAGATGTTCACTGATACTATAAAAATATGGTGGAACCTTAGAGTTCGAAAGATTTATAAGTATTAAGCACTTTTCTTGGACTTGTAAGCAGATTTAATGTTTTTATTTGTAAAGAATACAATCATGATAAATATCGCACATACAATCCATGTGATAGGTTCACTAATGATTATTCCGTTATAGCCGAAGCTGTTTACGAAAGCTTTGGCTATTATTATTTTGATACCCATTTCCATTAAGCTACAAATAAGTGGAGCAATCTTTGATCCAACGCCTTGTAAAGTTGTTCGCGCTATGCAGAGTACTGCTAGGACGAAGAAGAAAGGAATGTTCCACTGCAGATATTTAGTACACAATCCAATGATAGTTGCATTCTCTGAACCAGAGATTGCAAAAGAAATCTGGTTTCCAAAAACGAATATAGAAATAATTAGGAATGTATTAATCACACAAGCAGCAAGCATAGACTTTTTTAATCCTTCAATGATTCTGGAATGCTGTTTTGCTCCGTGGTTTTGACCTGAGAATGTAGCCATAGCAGAAGAGATAGTTGTTGTTGGCATCATATAGAAGCTGTCGATTTTTCTAGCTGTTGTATGAGCTGCGATTACATCATCGCCAAGACCGTTGATAGCCTGCTGTAAGAAAAACGAACCGATATGTACAATTGTGAACATAAGTGCAAAGGATATTCCACTCGCAAAGAGATTTCTGATGAGATTGAAGTCAACTTTGAGATTCTCATGAGAAAGATGGAGAAGAGGTACGTTAATTCGAATGTATACATAACAAGCTATTGCAGAGATTACTTGAGCAATAACAGTAGCAACTGCAGCTCCTACAATTCCGAAACCAAAAACAAAAACAAATAGTATATCAAGAATAACATTTAATACTGCTGATATTACAAGTATGATCAAAGGTGCTAGAGCTTCTCCGATAGCTCTGAGGAAGCTAGCGAGAGCATTATATGCCATAGCTATTGGTAATGTTGCTATTACGATGATTATGTATTTATAAGCATCTGAATATAGATTATTTGGTACTTCCAAAAATCTCATGAGAGGATTAAGAAATAGTGAGCCTAAACCAGCTATCATGAATGCGATGAAAAAACCGAGATATAAGCTATTAGCTACTGCTGACTTGAGACGCTTGATATCATTAGCACCAAAGTTATTGGATATAATAACAGAGAATCCGCTAGACATTCCGAAAACTAAAGACATGAAGATATTGAACAGTATGGAAACCGAACCAATAGATGCCAGTGCATTGTCTCCCAATGCATGACCGATAATAGCTGTATCAGTTAAATTGTAAAACTGCTGAAAAAGATTTCCTAACAAAAGTGGAAGTGAGAAGAGGAGAATAACCTTTAATGGTTCTCCTTTTGTTAAATCCATTTTGCCGAATCTGGATTTTTTCTTTGCCTCATTTGCGCTCATATAATTCACCTACTCTAATAATTGCAAACACAATAATATCACTATTGCTAATAATAGATACTAGATAAATTGTATTTATATAAGATGTATTCTATTTTATTCCCAATCAAATTCATCAGGTGGAATGAGTGTAGGGAACTCATCAGTTTCTATTGTTGGAGCGGAAGATATCTCAGTAATATTGTTCAAGGCTCTTGTCATTGCACGAGTTCGTGTTTCTTGTAGGTGCGTTAGTGAACTAGTAGCAGCATCTAAGTTCTTTCTGACTTTGCTAAGTACGTCATTATATTTATTGAATTCGTATTTAACTTTTCCTAGTGTGCGCTCGATATCGTGAGATTTCTTCTCGATTGCAAGTGCTTGGAAGTAGTTAGTTACAGTACTTAGTATTGCCATAAGAGTGTAAGGGCCTGCAACAGTAATATGATATTTGTTGAGCTCGTCAAGAATGTTAAGATTAACGATCTCTGAATACATACCTTCAAAAGGAACAAAGAGTACAGCATAAGGTGTAGTGTCAGGAATACTAATATATTTCTCGCAGATTGTATGAGCGTCGCTCTTAATTGCATCAGCAAATCTTTTCTTGGCTGTTTTTATTGAATCGGCGTTGCCAGTTGAATAGGCGTCCATGAGTTCTTCATATCTGTCTAAATGGCACTTAGAGTCGATAGGGAGATAAATGTAACCATCTCCATCTTTTTCCGGAAGTTTGATTGCAATCTCTACATGATCGTTAGAACCTCTCTTAGTAGGAACTTCGATATCGTACTGATTAGGAGTTAGCACGTCAGCAATAATGCCTTTGAGTTGCACTTCTCCCAAAATACCTCTAGTCTTAACTCCGTTTAGAGTTTTTTCTAAACTTCCGACCTGATTAGAGATTGATTTAAGTTCGCCCATAGATTTTTGCAAATCATTCATTTGAGCCAGAACATTTCTGAAACTTTTATCGAATTGTTCGTTGATGGTTTTATCAAGTCTCTCGTTGACAGTTTGGCGTATGTTGTTGATTTGTGTATTAAGATCTTTACGAATCTCGACAAAGCTCTCGTTGATGCTATTAATAAGCACATTGAGTTTAGAATCAGTTATCTGGGTTAAGGCAATAATTCCATTGTTGAGGGTATTAGAATTATTAGTAAGTATCTCAGTATTGAATTCGCGTTCAGATTTCAGTTGTGAAAACAAAGCCTTGGCAATAGCTGAAAGATTGTTTTCCAAAAGTGAAGTCATATTCTTGTTGTGGGTAGTTAATGAGTTGTTAATTGTGACGAACGAATTGTTAAGTAATCGGTTGTAATGCTCATAATTAGTAGAGAGTAAATCGACAGTACTCTTATTATTCTCATTAAGACGATTGATCAAAGTCTCATTCATTTCTTTGAGGATATCTTTGGTATATGCTGAGTAAGCCTTGAATAGTTCGGATTGAGAATTGATAATATTAGTCTGAACAGTAAGAATGTCTTCTCTTAAATCATCATAGTTCTCATTTTGTTTTGAAACTGAGTGATTGGAAAGAATTGTTAAAACTTTAATAAGTATGATGATGTTAAAGATAATAACGATAGAAAGTAGAAATATAATAAGTAAGTCCATAATAACCTCTTAGGTATGTATATATAAGATTTGAGAGAGTATAACAAAGGAAGTATCCGATAAAACGGACAATGGGTAGAAGGGAAAGAATAATATGAAAATTCCAAGAACAACACTATGTTATATAAGTGACGGTAATGAATGGTTGTTTATACATAAAAAAAGAAAGAATGATCCAAACAAAGACAAGTATCTTGGAATTGGTGGTCATATTGAAGAAGGTGAGACTAATGAGGAGTGCATTGTCCGAGAGATATATGAAGAGACAGGAATAATCGCAAGAGAAAGCTTGAGTAATCTGAACCAATTAGGAGTAGTAAACTTCTATAGTGATAAGTATGGCTATGAAGAAATGAATGTATTCTCAGCTGACTTTAAAGGAGAAAGAAAACAGATTATAAGTGAATGTAATGAAGGCGAATTAAAATGGATAGATAAAAAAGAAGCTTATAATCTTCCAATATGGGAAGGAGATAAGCTGATATTCGATATGCTCCTAGAAGGCACAAAGTTCGAAATGACGCTGTGTTACGAGGGGGAAAAGCTTATGAGTAAAGAAATCAAAAAACTCTAACATAAAAAAGTTAAAAAATTTAAGAAAAGTACTTGCAATCTGAATATGTGAGTGATAATATAATCGAGCCTTTGAAAAGCACGGAAGCTTTGAAAAATGAATTTAAAAAAACTTCAAAAAAGTGCTTGACAAGAGGTCGAACGTGAAGTATTATTTACAG
>JAKSRG010000005.1 GCA_024403735.1 Clostridia bacterium | reverse complement strand
CGTCAGCTGGGATTGGATATTAAAATGTGCTCGTCAATTAATTGAAAATCATGGGTGGATCAGTTTAATAGATTGGTCCCTCATTATTGTAAAATATTTGTGGGATTGAATTCGATTCTATTAACTACGATTAAGAATAATTTACGCGAGTCCTTCTTGGACTCGCATTTTTATTTTGTCTGAAATTAGAAATAATAGGTGAGTGAGTCGAACTCTCGCAGAGTATAAATTCATGTATAATAAGGAAGAACTTTCGCAAAATGAAGGTGTGAAAGCAGATTTCAAGTGATATTGCTCTATTTCGTTATTGATATGGGGCATATAAGGAAAAGTGAAATGATGGAAGATAATAACAACAAAATTACACCACTGTATCCAGGTCTGCTTGATCTATATATAGAGGAAGTAGAAACTAAAGAAAAATCAAATCAGACTATCTGGAAAAGACCTACCGAAGAGCAGCAGACTATAATTTTAAGAGAACTTAATAGCGGGAATATTCTTAGTCGATTTTTTCGAAAAAAAAGCAAGTTTTATAAGACAATTAAAAGCGAAGATTACCTATGCTGTGCTGGTAAACTGACAGATAAATATTCTAAGCACTTACGTCATGCGTCCTTCTATTATCTTGAGGTAAGTAGTGAAACAATAAAATACACGCTGAAAGTCAGCTTTAGTGAATATTGTAAGCACGGTATCGGCTATGTTGGTCACCTTATAATGATTTGTCACAACAATAAGGAGAACGAGATTAAGTTAGTGTGAAGACATATAAAAGACAGATTTACGCGAGTTGAACTCTGATTTTTGATGAAAGGTGGGCATGAATGATTATGTTGAATAAGGTAAAAGAAAAGAATCGACAAGAGTATTATTCATGTTTACTTAAGTGTAGAGAACTGACATTAGAAGATATTAACAAGCTGAATAACGGAGTAGTATTATCTTCAACCAGCGAACAACTTCAGGATGTGGTTTTACCAGAATTAGAGAAGTTGATTCAAGACTATGAGGGTGGTAATTATTCGAAGAAAGTATTTGAAGACAGATGGATTCATTCTTACGCGATGGCGTTTAAGACGTGGTGTTGGGGCTATGATTACGAATTGTTTAAATCACTTGTCAGACTAAATGAGTTATATAGAAAATTGTAATTGTGCTATCTAACTATAATAAAGTAAACTATAATTGATTTATCGTTTTGGGAAGAGGATAGATATATGAGAAAGAAAACTATATTTTTAGGTGTGTTAGCAGTTTTGCTAACCGTTGTATTTGTACTGTTATTTAATTTTTCAAGTTTGTTTAATCCAGTGATTGAAAAGAAGACAGATGTATTCGTTAAGACTGAAGTTACATCTGCTACTTTTGATGAGAGGTACACTAATGGATCTAAGAATGGTACTCCATTTGTAATCAAACTCGATGAGATCGAAGAAGGTTGGATTGTAGATACATATAATGGTATGTGTACTTTTGTGTGTGAAGTAAATGGAGAATATATGTGTGCACAGTATCTTCAGATGCATCATTTACGTACTGATGAACTAACGGAAGAACAACTTAATGATAGTGTCCAGGTTGATGCTAGTCTCTACGATGATCTTGATAAGACGATGAGATCAGATCTGAGTTATAAAACAAGACGAAACATTGGATTGGTAGTATGGTTAGCTGCTATGGTTGTTATTTCTGTTTTGTTCTTACTATCGAAAAGACCATCTAGAACATCAAGAAATGCTTAATCTAGAATTATGGTATGCATCTGATATGGATTGAATTTTAGGAGAATGATATATGAAATTAAAGAACACTTTGGTGGCATCAGGACTTATTGTATCTATGATGCTAGCAGGTTGTGCTACAGAGACAAATGAGACTACTGAGGCTACAACTACAGGAACTGCAATTAACACTACAGTAGCAGATACTACCGCGGCGACTACTGCAGCAGACTCTAATCAGGCAACTGAAGAGACAGAAGCGTTGGTAGTTGATTTTGGTGCGATAAGTATTACATCTAATAACAATACTAATGGCGTATGGGATACTAAGATTACTAATACTACAAATGGCGAGAATGTATCTCCAGAATTATCATGGTCAGCTGTTGATGGTGCGAGTATGTACGCTGTTTACATGATTGATCTCGACGCTAGCTGGCTTCACTTGATGGCATATACAACTGACACTAGTTTTGCAGAAGGTCAGATTGATGGAACTGAAGGCAATAAGTATGTTGGACCATATCCACCATCAGGAACACATAATTATGTTATCTATGTTATCGCGCTTAAGGGTGAGCCTGGCGAAGTACGTACTCATTATGATTCTGGCTATAACAATATCAACAAGTTCGCTGAACAGCTTGATATTGATGTGAATGGTAATAGTGGAAATGTTATCTGTGCAGGTATGCTCGAGGGTACATATACAGCTGGTGATTAAGCCACTCTAGTAGAAGTGATGCAGGGAATGGACTTCAAATATGCGTAAGATACTTATTCTTGATTCTTTTAAAGAGAGACATATTAAGTTAATCAAGTCTTCGATTAATGAGGATTTTGAATTGGTGAATTTGTCTGATGTTACTGATGAAGATAAGATTAGTCAGGCACTACTAGATGCTGAGATTGTACTCGGGGTTCCTAGTCTTAATCTCATTAAGGATTATGAAACTTCTTGCCCTAATCTTAAGTTTATTCAGATGACTTGGGCTGGTACGGATATCTATACGAGGAATGCTGGTTTTCCATGGGGTCAGATTAAATTAGCTAATGCTAGTGGTGCGTATGGACATATTATCTCGCAGTTTGTAATCGCTCAGATACTTAGTCTTATGCTCAACTTCAAGACTTATCATCAGCAGCAGATTGATAAGGTATGGATGAGACGAGGCCCTGTTAAGACACTTGAAGGTGCGAATGTATTAGTGTTCGGATCTGGTGATATTGGTTCATGTGTTGCGAGACGATTGGTTGGATTTGATGCTAAAGTAACTGGTGTCTGCCGAGATACATCTAAGGCTAGACCCGGCTTTGATAGACTATGTACTCTTGATGAGGCTGAGAAGTATCTTCCTGAAACTGATGTCGTTGTATGCTGTATGCCTAATACTAGTAAGACGGAAGGATATCTAAATGCTGATAGACTTAAGCTCATCAAAAATGGTGCGGTTATCGTGAATGTAGGCAGAGGTAATTTCATCGATTGTATGGCACTTAACGATGAACTTAGTAATGGACATTTGTATGGAGCTGCACTAGATGTAACTAATCCTGAACCATTGCCATTCGATCATCCTCTATGGACTAATCCTAGAGCAATTATCACACCACATGCATCAGGCGTATCTTTCAATAATTCAGAAGTGACTGAGGATAAGATATGCGACATAGTGTGCAATAACTTGAAGCTTTATATCGATGGTAAAGAGATTAATAATCGCGTCTATAATGAGAGTTAAGTGGCTATTATTTGAATAAGATAAATAAGAGTATGTGAATGGGTCACATGCTCTTTTTCTTTGCTTTACGATATTGAAGTGGCGTGATGCCGTAGTACTTAGTGAAGTGATTAGTGAAGTGGCTTTGATGAGCAAACCCGCATGATGTCGCAATCTGTGAGAGTGGCACATCTGAAGTTATTAGCATTGATTTAGCTGAGTTCAATCTAAATTTCAAAATGTAGTTGTTTGGTGTATCGCCTGTATATTTGTTGAACAGGTGAAAACACTGATTTCTTGAGATTTTACCTGCCTCACAAAGATCTTCGATGTGGATTGTTCGCGAGAAGTTCTCGTGAATGAAACTAAGCATACCTTGCATTGTGCTGTCGGCCTTGGATGTAATGCTCGACGTCAGGAAAAATGTCTCCTTCAATGCGTTGCAGACAATTGCCAGAAACTCATGACAACATGCGACAATTGATAAATCGTAAGCGATTGGCTTGTCTACGCGGAGACGCTCGATTTTACGGAAAACATCCTGCAAGGGTTTGTTGAATGGCGAACTCGCAGGGATGATATCGAAATTTGGGTGGAAGGAATGGAAAACAGGATCAAGATATCGCTTGGTTATCTCACCAGTAGAAGAGAAAATGCTCTCGTCCGCTACACCAATAAAGTACTTGCAAGGATTGTCCCCGTTACTCTCGAGATAATTAACGCAACCAGCGTTAACTAGGCAGATGTCCTGCTCGCGTAGTAGATGCTTCTGACCGCTAACGATTATATACATTGAACCTGATGTAACATTTAGTACTTCCAATGCGTCGTTCCAGTGAGGAACTGTCTTGGCATCTGGATAGGACTGAATATCTTCAAATGAGATATATGCAGGAAGTTCTGCCAGATTGTAGTTCTGGATTACGGAACTATCGGATAGTATCTCCATTCCATGAATAGTGTTGCTCATATATATCCTCCACTAATGTGCAAAAACCAAGTCGCTCGCATGGCATTTACAACATAATACTACTACTTTAGTGATAATATTAGAAGATTTTTTAGTGTTAAACAGGACTAGAATTCCTGCTTCAAACGATTGAATAAGCAGTTTTATGACTTGGTTTAGATAAATCAACTATTTTGTTGATGTGTCAAAAACATACTCAACATATAATCAAAGTGTATTTAGTACACATGGGATAAGGGATAGAGTATAGGAGTTAGTTATGGGATTTTTTAGTAATTTATTTGGAAAGAAGAATTGTTGCTTTTGCAATCAGGAAGTTGGTGCTCTTAAGAGAGATAAGATCAGAAATAAAGAGTACATCTGTAACGAATGTAAGCGTAAGGTAAGTCAGTTTGTTCGTGTATCTGAGATGGATAAGGCTGAGATCGAAGCTCACATGAAGTTTATGGAAAGACGTGAGAAGATTTATAAGGAAGTTCTTGAGCCAATGAATGGCAAGCTCTATGCAGCTGATAACAGACTTCATAGCATTCGTTTCTACGATGATGCTGGTATGTTTATTATCAACAGTTCACTTCAGAAGGAATATCACGAAGTATTCCGTTATGATGAAGTAGAGTCTTGGGAATACTACAAGGAAGAAAATCCTGGACAGAATGGTGCTAAGCCAACATTCAAGGAAGATGGTGTTAAGCTCCATATTAAGGCACCTGAGTCAATCAGTGTTCCTTCAATTGGTAAGGAGAAGGCTAAGGGCGGTACTCGTCCACATCCTTACATTAAGAGAGAGATTAAGCTTACTATTAGAAAGGATCAGAAGAAGTCTGATGAAGCTACTCGCATCATCGCTCATTTTGGTTTCATCTATGGTATTCACGACGGAGACCACGCTTTGTTCGGTGGAATGAGCAAGGAAGAAAAGCGTAACTTCCAGGCAGGCGTTGAATCATTTAAGCTTGCTGGTAGTCTTCTTAAGAGTGCAGCCAAGGGTGAGCTCGATCCTAACAATATCGATCCTGAGATGCAGGCAAAGGCTGATGAAGTTGCTAAGCTTCAGGAAGATGCAAAGATGGGTGCTATTGCTAAGTACATGAGATCTGCTGATGAGATCGAGGCAAGATACCCAGAGCAGTAATTAGAAGTTAATTAACGCAAGTTAAATGCTTATAACAAGTGATTAAGGTTTTATAGAAGTAAATTAAGCGCCCTGATAGATATCAGGGCGTTTGTATTGCGTGTTTTCCAGCTATTCGAATAATTTTTGTAAATCTAGGATGGGTGTATAATCTTAGATAGGGTATTGGAGAAGGAGTTATTTTATGAGTTTAAATAGCACTCCATCAGGAGAACGTACACATATTGGTTTCTTCGGTAGAAGAAATGCTGGTAAATCTAGTCTTCTTAATGCATTTACTAATCAGGAGATAAGTATCGTATCTGACTACAAGGGAACTACTACAGACCCTGTGTCCAAGTCAATGGAGTTACTTCCACTAGGACCAGTGACAATTATCGATACTCCAGGTATCGATGATGAAGGTGACCTCGGAATGCTTCGTGTTCAGAAATGCATCGAGGTAATGAGAAGAATTCATATTGCGATTGTTGTTATTGATGTGACTATGGGGGTCACAGACGAAGATATTGAACTGATTAACAATCTTAAGGCTAGAGAACTCCCACTCATTATTGCACTTAATAAATGTGATTTGTGTAGTGCAGAAGTTGATATTGCTGAGTTAGCTAAGAATATTTCTAATAGCGTAAGTATTGATAGTTCGAGGATTATTGCAGTTAGTGCTAATGATAAGACTGGAATTAATGAACTTAAGGAATTAACTGCTTCGGTTGGTTCCACGATGACAGGTGAGAGATCACTTCTTCCAGACTATATTAAGGCTAAAGATATTGTGGTACTTGTTACTCCAATTGATAGTTCAGCTCCTAAGGGTAGGATGATACTTCCGCAGCAGCAAGTGTTACGTGCAGTCCTTGATATTAATGCTAAGGCAATTGTTGTTCAGGTTGATGAACTTGCTGAGATGGTGGAGTTGTTAGGCGATAAGATAGCGCTCGTTATCACAGATTCACAGGCATTTGGTAAGGTTAATGCTATTATTAACGACACATTGCCGCTTACTAGTTTCTCAATACTGATGGCGAAGTATAAGGGAGATTACGATTGGCAGTTAATAGGTGCTAATGCGCTAGATGAGATTGCCGCTGGAGATAAAGTACTAATCGCTGAAGGATGCACTCACCATAGACAGTGCGAGGATATTGGTACTGTTAAGCTTCCAAATTGGATAACAAAGAAGTGTGGTGAAGGTGTTGAATTCGATTTTCTAAGTGGTGGAGAGTTCAAGTCACCAGAGGAACTCAAGGAGTATAAACTCGTTATTCAGTGTGGTGGTTGCATGCTCAATGAGAATGAACTTAAGTATCGAGTTAACTGCTGTAAGGAGGCTGGAGTGCCTATTACCAACTATGGAATGGCTATTGCTAAACTGCATGGAATTCTCGATGTTGTAATCAAATATTAATATAAATCCCTCCTAATGTAGGTTATTATGAAATCACATATTAATTAGGAGGGTATTTTTATGCGCAAGTATATTGCAGAATTCATTGGTACTATGACTCTTGTTACACTTGGTTGTGGTACTGCAATGCTCGTAGGCTGTAATGCTGCTTTCGGCGGTGGTTATATCCTTACAGCATTAGCTTTTGGTCTTGTTATCGTAGCTATGGCTTATTCAATCGGTAACATTTCAGGTTGTCACATTAATCCAGCTGTTTCACTTGGTGTATTAATCACAGGTGGTATTAAGCTTCAGGAGTTCCTTTGCTACATCGGTGCACAGATCCTTGGTGCTATCGTAGGTAGTGGTCTCTTGTCACTCATCTTTGACCTAGGTGCAGTAGAAGATAAGACTGGCGGACTTGGTTCAAATGGTCTTGCTGGTGTTAACGGTTCACCTATCGCAGGTCTCCTCGTTGAGATTGTTCTCACATTCGTATTCGTAATTGCTATTCTTGGTGTTACATCAAGCAAGGCTGGTCACGGATCATTTGCTGGTCTCGTTATCGGTTTCACACTCGTACTCGTTCACATCCTTGGTATCGGTCTTACAGGTACATCTGTAAACCCTGCTAGAAGTATTGGTCCAGCTCTCGTAGCTGCTATCGAAGGCAACTTTGATCCAATCTCATGTGTATGGGTATTCATCCTTGGACCTCTTGTTGGTGCTGCTCTTGCTGCATACACATACAAGTTCCTTGAGTCATCAAAGAAGTAATTCATAGGAATTGATTAATTAATAGATAGGCTGTCTCATTATTATTAATGAGGCGGCCTATTTTTTATGCTTTTATACCTCAAAAACCATATTGCGCAACTTTGTGCTTTTGTGTAAGAATTGTATGGATTAAGGAAACGAGGAAAATATATGGAAACAATTACACAGATAGATATATCAATACTAAATTTTATTCAGCAGTTTCGTACTGGATTTGGAGATATCTTTTTCCCATTTATCACAAGATTTGGTGACGCTGGAATATTTTGGATGGTACTGACACTAGTACTTCTTATTATACCTAAGACACGTAAATATGGTCTTGCGATGGCAGTGTCACTAGCGATTGAGGCAATCCTTTGTAATGTAATTATCAAGCCACTTGTAAATCGAACAAGACCTTTTGATTATGTTGATACTGTGGTTAATCTAATTGTTAAGGCACCAACAGACCCATCATTCCCATCAGGTCACACAGGTGCATCTTTTGCTTGTGCATCAGCGCTCTTGTTCACTAAGAGTAAGCTTTGGATACCAGCGGCTATCCTTGCCACACTCATAGCATTCTCAAGATTGTACCTTTATGTTCACTATCCATCTGATGTATTGGTTGGAGCAGTTATCGGAACCATTACTGGTATTCTTGGCACCCTCGTGATGAAGTCTGTATATGAGGCTATAAGCGAGCGTAACAAGCGTAAGTTAGCTAAATAAGGAGTAAGTATGAAGATTATTCTTGCTAGTGGTTCACCTAGACGTAAGGAACTTCTTAGTGTGATCACAACTGATTTTGAAGTCATTACAGCACCTGTTGATGAGCGCGCTATCGAAGATGAGATTTTGGCTGGTAGTGGCGACATGCTCGATAAGTCTAAGAAGCTTGTATTGGAACTTAGTAAGTGCAAAGCGCAGGCTGTTTTCGATAAGGTCAGTAAAGATGATGAAGACGTGATAGTAATCGGATCTGACACTTGCGTAGTTACAGCTGATGAGATAATGGGCAAGCCTAAGGACAAGGACGATGCTAGACGTATCCTTCGTAAGCTATCCATGGCGGAGCATTATGTGTTGACGGGCGTATGCATCTACACAAGTAAGGGAATTGATAATTTCTATGAGAGTAGTCTTGTGAAGTTTAACGAGCTCGACGACTATCAGGAGGCGCAGATCGAGAAGTATATTTCTACAGACGAGCCATACGATAAGGCTGGTGCCTACGGAATTCAGGGTAATGGAATGGTATTAATTAGCGGCATCGAGGGTGATTACTATAACATTATGGGACTACCAGTATCACGACTAGCTCGAAAACTTGCTGCGTACATCAAATAAGCATTAAAATTAAAGCAAAAAGAAAGGGACCACCGCTGGTCCCTTTTTGTTAGCAATTATTCGAGAGAACTTACAAACTTATAAACTTCAGTCTCTTCAAATGGTTCTCCAATAACCTGACCCTGGAAGAAATCGCATCCATAATCAAGGAGTGTCTTATGCTGTTCCTTTGAGCCAACTCCTGTAGCGCATACGTTGATGTCGATCTCGTGCATGAGCTTGATTATTGAAGAAGTAATAATCTGAGTTGTTTTATCTTCGCTGATATTCTTAGTGAAGAAGCCATCAATCTTGATCGTTGAGATTGGAAGAAGCGGAATATCATTTAGTGATGAGAAGCCTCTACCAAAGTTGTCGAGTGTCATTGAAACGCCAAGTGAAGCAATGTAGTTGAGTGTAGGCTTAGCTGTATCGAACGAAGATACGAGACACTCTTCTGGAATATCAACGATTATGTTAGCAGGATTGAGGTTGTATCTACCAATCAAATCTGCGAGGACACCAGGTGTGTTTCCGAATTTGAGCTCGAGGTTAGAGAAGTTGATAGACATCTTAAGATTTTTGTTAAGAGCATTAATCTTACTTAATGTCTTAAGACTAGTGTCTAAGCTGAATTGACCAAGCTTGTAGATTGCGCCAATCTTCTCTGCTACTGGAATGAATTCTCTAGCCTTAACATTACCTAGTACTGGGCTATTCCATCTAAGAAGCGATTCAAATCCAATAAGTTTGTTGTCCTTATTGTACTGAGGCTGATATACAACATATAACTCTTTGTTCTCGAGCGCAGAAGGTAGGAGTTCCTCAATCTTCTTGCTTCTTTCCATATCAGCTGAAGAAGCATAAAGGTTATGTTCTGTTGAATTATTGATATCGCTAAAGAATGTTACGCTGTTTTCGAGACCTGCTGTTGAGTGGGCACCAATTGCCAAAGCGTACTCAGCACAGTTAATGAGGTTACCTGAGAAGTGTCCATCTTCAGGGAATAAAGCTACACCGATAGATGTGTTAACTTCGATTGCTACGTCATCGTTTTTGAATGCGCCGACGATGATGTTAGATAGTTCATTACAATAAGTAGTAATCTCTTCTTTTGTGAGGTTTCGCTTGCTGACAACGATGAATTCCGAACCTTCTGTTCGACCAACGATATCGCTAGGGTTCGCTAAATCTCTTAGTCTATGCGCCATGAACTGAATGTACAAGTCAAGCTTATGGTGATTGAGACGATGTAGGAGATTATCGAAGTTCGTGATAGTGAGATAGATAACTGTAACAGGAGCCGTAGAAGTCTTGTTAACTCCGCCGCCTGACTGCATCATGCTCATTGCATCGTCGATCCAGTTCTCGAGGTACTTGATAATTCTTATTCTATTTGGAAGTGTAGTGAGCGGGTCGAGGTTCATTGTTACTGACTGCTGTTCGTTACGCTTCTCAATATTCTCATCGTGCTTAACAATGATCTTAGTTTCTGTAGCAGGAGCAGTAGAAGTCAGCTTCTTAGTTTTTGCTTCTTCTGTAACTTTGAATAATTTCTCTCTTGTCTGATTGTAGAGGTTCTTAACTCGGAACATTCTGGAATAGACGCTATCGAGGAAGAACTGAATAACAAGATTGATAAGTATTGAACTAAGTGAGAAAGCAATAAGCACTGCTGAAGAATTACGGAAGTAGTGCACGTAATCGTATGCGAATAAGCCTATCTGCAGAAGACTTGTGATAATCGATACGGTGAAGCCTAATTTACCAAATAGGAGATTAATCACTACTGCTGCAACTAATTGGATCATGCCAACAAATACATTGACGAATACGTTGCCACTTAATATCTGGAATGACATAGTAGTGAACTCAAGTGCTATAAAGCCTATGAGTGAAAATGTAATTACATATATGTTATTAGTAAATTCGTTTCCTTCTCTAAGTCCCATTTAATCCTCTTATCCATTAATTCTTGCGTGTCGATACCATAATTATTGCAAGTAAGTTTGTATATTTCTAAATCATCAAGTTACAAAAGTGTTAACGATTACACGTTGCGCCAGTCTTCTACGTAATAATCAGCGACATCGATCGCCTTGTTATAATCCTTTGAACTAAGCTCGTCGTAGACAATGACAGTCTTGAATAATCCCTTCTTCGCGCCCTCAATTGCTCCGAAGACATCTTCGAAAACAAGGCACTTATCAGGACAGCATTCTCCTACCATGCTCATAGCTTTTAGGAAAATATCAGGCTTGTGCTTACTTACTCCGACTTCAAAATCGTTTAAAGAAATAATGCAGTCGAAGTACTCGAGGACACCATTACGCTTTAGTGCGGCCTTAGTATTCTGAAGTGAAGAAGCTGTGGCACAGCATATTTTCGAGCCGTTCGCATGGGCATACTTAATGAAATCACTTACACCAGACTTAAGAAGTATCTCGTCTCTATACTTGGCCTCGACCATGCTTTCCCATTCATGAACAATGTCTTCAGGACGCTCGTTAAGCCCACAGAAATCAATAGTGAAGAGGGCGCCCTCGTAGATGGACTTGCCTTTGACACCCTTAACATATTCTTCAGATGCTTTGAGACCGCGTTTGCCGAGGAAAACCTCGTCAACATCACCCCATACTCGCATAGAGTCCAAGAGTGTACCGTCCAAATCAAATATCAATGTGCTGAATGAGTTTATTAATTCTCGTGTAAATATCATATCTATTCCCTATGTGGTTTTACCCTATAGGAGATTATACACGCGTTGTATTATAATAAAAATATTAAATTAGAATGCGTTTTCACTAACATTACAGAAGTAAATATATTTAATTTCTATAAACTTGTTATAGATGTTGGTGAATATGATGCGAGAGGTGTGGGCAGATATATGAATACTCCAAGTGATTATGTGGTGCAGAGAAGCATTGAGGTTTTTATTGATAACTGTACAAAATCCGACACAGCCAGAATGGCGACAGAAGTGTATCCTGATACAGTTGAAGTGAAGGCAGATATTGCATACATCGACGATGGTTCGGTTTATCATGTTTTCGATATCTACACACCTAAGGCGATTCTTAATTCTGAGAATATCTATAGCAAGATCGTGATGAACATTCATGGCGGTGGCTTCGTATATGGTCTTAAGGAGATTAACAAGTGCTTCAACATGACAGTGGCAAAGAATACTAATCTCCCTGTATTCTCTATTAATTATCAGCTCTGTCCAACTATAAGTGTGGTTGAGATCCTTAAGGAGATCATGACTGCGATTAAGTACTTTGTGGATAATTATGGAACTCGCGAGATTTATATCATGGGTGATTCAGCTGGCGGATACTTAACTGTAGCGACATGGGCGCTATTAGTATCTTCAGTAGTTAGAAGTGATTTCAAATGCGATATCTGCCCAGACATTAAAGTTAATGGTCTAGTTATCATTTGTCCTGCGGCAAGAGATGATTCGAAGTACCTCGAAGGAATCGAGAACACATTCTTCAGAGATGACCCTAGTAGACAGCTCCCATCTTATGGCCGTGATCTTGGCGAAGTTGTTAAGCGAACAGGCGCTCAGGTTCCACCATCAGTGCTAATTACAAGTGATAAAGATTTCCTCCACGATGAGACTTTGTATCTTACAGAGACTATCAGGGAACTTGGTGGTTCGGCTGAGCTTTTCGACGGTGTGACTACAGACGATGGTAATGAATTAGGTCACGTATATGTAGTTGGTCATCCTGAATGGGAAGAAAGTAATGAGCCACTTAATCTTATTAGTAGATTAATTCTTGATTAATTGTGCTACAATGCTATATACCAAAATTGCTGGAGGGTATTAGGTCTTGAAGATTGCTTTTGATGCTATTCCGCTTATAAGCGCTGGAATGTCTGGTATTGGCTGGTGTGAAGCTGGTCAGACTATGGCAATTGTTGATATGCACCCAGAGAATGAATATCAGTATACATATTTTACTTTGCGTAATTCGGAGGCTAAGGCTAAGCAGCTCGAACCTTTTGCACGTGGTAAAGTTAATCTTAATGCGGTCAAATTCTCAGGCACTCTTTATCGTGCTGCAATTAATTTCCTTCCAATTCCATATAGCTGGTTCTTTGGTAAGGACCAAGATATTACTCATTTCTTCAATTACATCGTTCCTCCATTTGTTAAGGGTAAGAAGGTCGTAACAGTATATGACATGGTATACAAGGCTTTCCCTGAGACTATGCGCGCGCGTACTCGTAATATGCTTAACTTAAGTCTTAAGCGTTCAATGAAGAGAGCAGATTTGATTATCACAATCTCAGAGTTTTCTAAGTCTGAGATTATTAAATATTTCCCAGAGCACGCATCTAAGATTAGAGTTGTTCCTTGTGGCGTAGATTTAAGTTTCTTTAAGCCATGCGAGGATCAGTCTAAGATTGATGCTGTAAGAAAGAAGTTCAATATCGAGGGAGATTATTTCCTCTATTTGGGCACACTCGAGCCACGTAAAAATCTCGAGAGACTTATTGATGGATATAAAATTTTCCTCTCCAAGTGTGAGGATAAGGCTTCGGCACCTAAGCTTGTATTAGCTGGTGGCAGAGGCTGGTTGTTTGATAGCATTTTCGAGAAGGTCAAGACAGAGAACCTCGAAAAGCAGGTCCTTTTCACAGAGTATCTCGCATCAGAAGACAGAACACCACTTATGTGTGGAAGTCTCGCATTCACATTCCCATCTATCTATGAGGGATTTGGTATGCCACCACTCGAGGCTATGGCCTGCGGTGTTCCAGTCCTCACATCTAATGCTGCTTCATTACCAGAAGTAGTAGGTGAGAGCGCAGTAATCTGTGATCCATATTCTATCGACGATATTGCAGATGGACTTATGAAGCTTGCTACAGACAAGGAGCTTCGTGAGAGATTAAGTAAAGAAGGCTATGCTAGAGCGCAGTCTTTCTCATGGGAGCATTCTGCAGAATTACTATACAAAGCATATGAGGAATTAGTTTGATGAGTAATCAAAATGGAGATAAGGTTTTGAGAATACTCGAGGTAAACAAGGCTTACTATCCTCATATTGGAGGAATAGAGAGTCTCATTAAGCAGTACTCAGAAGAACTAAGTGAATTCCCTAACACAACAGTTCAGGTTCTCGCATGCCGTGATGATCGCGGTAAGGGTTCCGTTGAAGTTATTGATGGAATTAATGTCACACGCTGCGCTTCTTGGGGTACATATTTCTCATGTCCTATATCTTTCAGCTTTATAAAGAATTTCCGTAAGATGGCCAAGAACGCCGACGTAGTCGAGATCCATGTTCCATTCCCATTAGCAGATTTGTCACTTATGCTCTCTGGCTATAAGGGTAAAGTAGTTGTCGCATGGCATAGTGACGTTGTTAAGCAGAAGAAGCTACTCGCACTTTATAAGCCGCTCATGAAATATCTCATGAAGCGCGCAGACAAAATCATCGTTGCGACAGAAGGCCACATCAAGGGTTCAGATTATCTTCAGGATTACAAAGATAAGTGCGTGGTAATCCCTTATGGATTAACACTCAGCGAATACGAGATGACAGGTCACGAGCCTGTTCTCACAGACAAACTCAATAAGAGCAGCAACAAGAAGGTATTATTCTCAGGTCGTCTCGTTCCATACAAGGGAATAGATGTGCTCATCAATGCATTCAAGAATGTTGAAGGAGCTGAGCTATTCATCTCTGGTGAAGGTCCACTCGAAGAGCAGCTCAAAGCACAGGCAGCAGGCATGGAAGACAAAATCCACTTCCTCGGCTTCCTCTCAGATGAAGATCACAAGGCAGCCTATGCAGACTGCGACATGTTCGTACTCCCATCAGTCCTCAAGTCCGAAGCTTTCGGAATTGTTCAGATGGAGGCAATGGCATTCGGTAAGCCAGTAATCAACACCAATCTCCCATCAGGTGTTCCTTACGTCAGCGTCGCTGGTAAGACTGGTCTCACAGTCGAGCCATATGATGCGAACGGCCTTTGTGAAGCTATCAACAAGTTGGTGGGCGACGACGATCTCCGTGCTCAGTACGGTAAAGCCGCAAGATTAAGGGTTGAGGAATGTTTCAATGAGCAGGATGTCATTAAGAAGCTCTACAATCTTTTGAGCGAATAATTCTCGATTTGCTCGAAAACAATATTTAGTATTTTAGGATGCGCTCTCTTCGGAGGGCGCTTTTTGTATGCGTGTCTTTTGGGGTCCGCGGAGAGATAAGCAAAGTGGGTCGGGTGATTTGAATTGTGTTTCACCAAGAGTAAATGCAAGAGTAACGCCTCTGACTCTTGCTGTTAGTCTTGATATTGAGCATTTGAGGACTTCAAACCGCTTCCACCAAGAGTAAATGCACGACTCACGCGTCTGACTCGTGCAATTACTCGTGATATTGAAGAGCACGATCTCAAAAATTCAGAGTAAATGTAGCTCCAGCTTCGCTGACTCGTACTATTATTCTGAATATTGCCCAGTTTGGTGCGCTAAATGAAGAAATTCAGAATAAATGTCTAACTAACCGCCTGAAGTGCTACGTTTATTATGAATATCAACATTTTTGATGATGTTATTAACAAAGTGTTCGTAATAAAATTACGCTAACATTATACGAATGCCGATTGTAGGCAAAAAGTAGGCAAAATACAAAATAGTTTGACAATCAAAGTATCTGTCGATATACTCGCAATTAAGGGACAGATATAAGATTTTATAAGGAGGTAAGAGATATGGAATTCTTTTTAGCTTTGAATCTCATAGGCGCAGTTATTGGTTTCATAGTTGCTATGACATCAAGAAGTCGTTATGTAAGAAAATGCGCGAGATTAGAGAAAGAATTGTTTAATCTTAGAAATCTCGTTAACGGTAATGCGCAGAGTATTAATCAGGCAGCTCCGGGCGTGAATATGGCTAATGTGCTTAATCAGCCAGCTCAGCAGTCTTCCCCAGCGCAGCAAATGCAGCAGGCTAGACCTCAGGCTCAGCAGATGCCGGTTCAGGACCAGCAGACACTGGTTCAGGGTGCACCAGTTCAGTCAGAACCGGTTCAGCCAGTCGCTATGCCAGAACCTGTGCAGCAGGCTCAGCCAGTGCAGCCAATGCAGCAGGCTCAGCCAGTGCAGCCAGTACCACAGGTACAGCCACAGAGAACAGTTCAGCCTGCTCCTGTAGCAAAGCCAGCTAAGTCTAAGAAGATTAGCGCTGTTGCTTTGTCATTCGCAGTTGGTGTGTTGCTTCTCATCATCGCAGCTGCAGTATTTATTACAGCTACATGGAACTCAATGCCATTAGCTGTTAAGCCAGCACTCTTGTTCGGTGTTGTAGGTATCACATGGGTTTTCTCATTCATCACTACAAAGAAGCTTAAGATTGAGAAGACAGGTTCAGCACTTTACATCCTTGGTAGTGGTTTGATGCCACTAGCAATTCTTGGAACAGTATTAGCACTCGGTTATGAGCTTGGATTGATCACATTGGCTCTTTGCTCAGCTTCACTCATGATAACTGGTTTTATTGGTTACAAGATATTTAAGACTAACTTCCAGATTGGTATTAGTGTAACTGGACTTGCTTGGTTGGTGATTTTCTTAACAATGAAGATTATCAGCGGATTACTTGGTTTCGTATTAGGTTTCGCACTTGTTTTCGCGATTTTCTGTGTAGTATACGAGATTTCTAAGATACCTTCATTCAAGATTGCATCTGAGATTGTTGCTTATGCTTCACCAATCGTATACATTCTTGCAGCAGTTGCTATGTTCGATGCAGATGAAGTTTCACGCTTTATCTTAGCTATCGTTTCAATCGTGATTATTGTGGCTTCAATGTTCTTGTTTAGCAAGAGAAGAGCCTTCGCTAAGTACGTTGCTTCAATCTTTGCTGGTGTTACAGTTCCACTCGTATCAGCTGAGGGCATCGCATTTGCAGGTGAGAACGCAGTAGGTGCTTACATCGCAGTTGTTTTCGCTTATATCTTCGTTGCAGCATTGTATGTAGTAATGAAGCTCGCTAAGAACCCAGCATGGCTCGCATGTGGATTAACAACATTAAGTGCCGCTTTAACTTCATCATCAATGTTCTTGTGTTCAGATGTTGATAGCAATATCTTGATTACATTGATCCTTGGCATCTCATTGTTCGCAGCAGCTGGCTCATATATTGTAAGAGAGATGAAGATTGAGAAGATGATTTATGCAGTTCTATCTAGCATCATGTTCCTCGTTGTTCTCAATCGCTGCTTTAACGGATATACAATTGCAAATATTTATACAGTTGCAGGTATCGTTGTTGCAGTTGGTGTACTTAGTCTCTTTACTAAGAAGATACCTTTCCTTTATGAAGCATTGGGTCTTTGCAGTGTAGTTCAGACATTGTACGTTGCAGCAAATGATTTGACATACATTAAGTTAATTCCAACAGTAATTATTTTCATATCAGCATATATCCTTCGTAAGACAAAGATTGAGAAGGCAATCTTCGCACTTGCTACAGCAATTACTTCTTGCGTGACATTGTCTTTGATACTTGAAGGTAAAGAGATTGCTTTCATCTACGTGATGCTCGGTGTTGTAGCACTCGCATTGGTTGCTAACATCATTACAAAGCGAATTCCATTCCTCTTCGAGGCATTTGCATTGTCTTCTGCAGTAGGCGTTTGGGGAACAGTTGTTATTGATGGTGAAGCTATTAATAAGAATATCTTCTTCGTAATGCTTTTTGTTGCAATTACAGTATGGCTCTTTAAGAGCTTTAAGAAGTCTAACGTTCGAGATGTTTTCCAGGCAGTCTCTGTATCAGCAGCAATAATAGCTGGTGCAGTACTCCTTAACAATATTTTGTATTGGGTAGCGGAGCTCAATGGTGATGTGACATCTCTCATCTTGTTCCTCTTCTTCGCAGTATTCTATGTTGCTGCTGCAGTATTTACACGAATTAAGAAGGATAAGATCCTCGGCATGGAAGTATTTAGATATATTTCTGTGGCAATGATGTCAGTGATGGAGATCATTTACATCGCTAGTGCTTTTGGAGATAGTTTTGTTATTCCTCAGGTTGTGACAGTATTGATTGTTGGTCTTATCGCTTGCGTAACAATTGTTGAACTTAGAAACTATTTCTCAATTGTTCCAACATTCATTTTCATCTACTCAATCATGAAGGTTGTAGACGGTTTATCAATCGTTCCATCTTTCTTCGTAGCATTGCTCGTAGTATTCTTGCTCACACTCGTAGGAAGATTTGTTAATAGACGAATTATTTCTTCTAAGGGAATTGACTGGTTAACATTGACTGCTCCATTCGCGTTGGGGATCATTACTTCCGATGAGAACCTCCCATTTTATGTAATGATGGCACTCGCATTCTACGCAATAACATTCCTTGGAAGATTTGCTAAGGACGACAAGTCATTCGGCGAAGCTGTTAAGGGTGATATCAAATTGGTTGGCTCAGTGGCAATTATGTTCGCTGGCATTGGCTTAGCAGTGATGAATTTCTTTGATTTCCCTGATGCATGGGAAATCGAGATTAGAATGCTATTCATCCTCGCAGCCGCAGCTATCGTAGCATTCCTCATCAAGCCTTCAGGCGCTAGATGGGTATGGTTCGCAACAGTGGCATTCTTCGTACATGTTGAAGCATTTAATGCTCTCATTACTGGTGCTAATGAGCAGCTCATTTTTGTAGGTGCCCTTGGACTTGTATTGTTCATCGTGGCATTCCTCCTCAAGAATAAGACTTGGTTGATCCTCGCGCTCGAGACAATCGCCGGCATCGGTATCTATCTCGCAATCAGTTACTGGAACAGCCAGATTTGGTGGATTTACCTTCTCGTTGCAGGTTTGCTCCTTATCTCAACAGCTACAGTTACAGAAGTTAAGAGAAGAAAGCATGTAGATGGTGCAGAGAAGACTCCTAGATTTAAGGAGTGGAAGTGGTAATTAATCACTAGTTTTTAGACAAAGATAGACCCTCAAAGTTCGATGTAACTTTGGGGGTCTTAGTTTGTTATGAATATCTCGAAAACAACCTGCGCTCGATAAAAACTGAGCGCTCTAAACACCCTCTCAGTACAAATATTTGATAGTATCTGCGAAAAATTTGTACTGATATTTGTACTGGAAAGCAGAATGCTTAACGTCCAATTCCCCAAGTTTCCGTGAAGAACCAAAAGATTGCATTTATAGATTTGAAACGTAATTACTTGTGAGACAATTCCTCTGACTAATCACGAATTGAATTCATCCAGAACAATTGCATATTCCTCACCATCTCCCAGCCAGACTCTGGAACTGAAGTCTATAGTATCCATATCTGCATCAGGATTGTAGCCTTCGTATGCAGCCTTAACTTTTTCTTCAATTTCTTCCTCTTCAGGGATGAAGTCCCATTTGAGCACACATGAAGATACGTAGTTATACTCAGAGAGAACATCTTCAATATTCTTTTCATATTCAGCATCGCTACTGAGCAACTCATGATAGGAACCAAACAGATTTATGTAACTTGCTGAAGAACCCTCTTCATTAGGTATAATTCTAAAATCAAAACCGCCAATATATGCTGCGCACTCAAATTCGCCATCAAAGCGGTAGAAATAGAAGTCTGACTCTTTGTGATCATAACCACCACTTGTTGAGTCTTTCAAAATGTAATAGTAGACACCGTCTTTCTCATAACAATCCAGAGAATCAAGCAGCATGATATCGCCAATAGTATCTACATCATTAACTTCACCAAACAACCATTTTTGAGTGTGTTTTGCACTATTGTCGCCTAAAGGCATCAGTTCCAACGAATCAAAGTCCTCATTAACTTCATATACGCATGTATAGGAATTAAGAGCAGTTCCTTGGCAATCATGGATTATCAGTTCCAATCTTCCATTACGGTTTAAATCTGCAACTGTAAAATGTGTTGTTATCCCAAAATACGAATTGTCCAAAACACAATCGGCAAAGTTCTCGCTGATCAAAGTAAGCTGTCCCTCAACACTCTGCTTGTCAACAGTCTCTGTCTCAGGTGTGAATTCCTCATCATATTCAGAAGCTTCTTCAGTCTCTTTTGAAGCCTCTTCTGCAACCTGATTTTTGGCTGTACTTTCAGTCTGATTTTTGTCATTTTCTGTGACTGCATTGCAACCAGATACCGCTAATCCGAAGGAAAGTGATAATGCTAACGACATCAAAATCTTCTTTTTCATCTGCTTTTGCCCCCTTACTATGAAATGCCTATACATAATAATTCTAGCATCTGCAGGTTATGAGAATATTTCAAAAGCAAAACAATTAGCGCATGCTTTCTTCTTCTTTCATTCTTGCCCACGCCTCTGCGCCATGTTTTCGAATCATTTCTCTTTCATATTTTTCTTCTGCTTCCAAATGCTCACGGATCCTTTGCTTTGCAGCTTCTCTTTCTGGTCTACTAGGTTTACAAGCTCTTCTACTGTCGTGCGAATATGATTTCGATGTCTCAATACTAAGTGGACCAAAATCCATATCTTCTATGCCCCACTCAACAACTTTTCGTGCGGTAGTATTCTCGATGGATGAGAGTACTGTTGACTTGTCTTCACACTGCGATAATCTGATGATTGATACGATAAGGCTATCGAGATATTCAATATCTTTGGCATAAATCTTTGCTACTCTGCCAGGTAGCGCCTCACACCATTCGCTATAGGATTCTCTGTTGTTTTGTGGATCAAATCTACAATCCTCACCAATTACTATATGAAAAAGCTCATACATCGCATTGGTAATCCTAATCAGTTCCGAAAATGTGTATTTCTTGTCAGGCTCATCACAAGTAGTAGCCTTGATGTCACCTTTCTTCAACACATTATCCTTGTAGTTACTTTTCTCATCGCCGATTCCGATAAGAATTCCTTTCTTACCACGCTTCGTAAAACTATCTATCTTCGTATGATGAGCTGCAAAATACCACAAAAGATTATCAGCGGAACTAGGGTTATAACCACCAAGTGAGAAGTCCAAAAGCTGCTCCACAACTCTGATATCAGCCTCGAACTGAGTTACCTGAAGCGGCATATCAGTACGCGTAAAAGCAGCACACATAATATGCGGATTAGTGATAGTTTTGGTTTCTAGAATTTTGAGGATTGTGTCATTAAGAGATTTCGTAGCGATATTATGTGCGAGATAATCCATAGAGTCAGTTACATCAAATCCGATTATCACTGGTGTTGCGTTAGGTGAATCCGTACTGTCCTTCGACTCTCGGCAATAAATATAACGAGAATCTAACGACTGCTTGATTCCCAAATTCTTGAATGTTTTCTTTGCTTCATTTGAAGTCGACAATTTTCTGCTCTTTTTAAGCTTGTTCCAATCGGATGCAATATAACTACCTGTTCCCATGCTTACTAACTATCTTTCTATCCCTTGAATTCTACATTTCCGTCCAACTGTTTCAGATGATTAGAATATATCACAATGCGTGCACGATTTAACTAAAACTAGGCAGTTCCCACTTCTAAAGAAGGGGAGCATTTATCAAGAAAAATAGATAAGAATTGCTTGAAAATCCCCTGAAATTGCAAAATATTAACCTGTTTTTGATATTCCCAAAAACAAGGTCATTTTATATGTAAGATATTTGCGGTAAGAGTGCTAAAATCATTGACTATTTGACCCGAATGTGTAAAACTTTGATTGTCAAACAATTTGACTATAAAAGATAAATAACAGGTAGAGAGGTATAAGATGATAGGTAGAATTAAAGGGTTGGGTTCTTATCTTCCATCTAAAATCTTGACTAACCAAGACTTAGAAAAGATGGTAGAGACATCCGACGAATGGATTGTTGAACGTACAGGTATCAGAGAGAGACATATCTCCGATCCAAATACAGAGACAGTATCAGAGATGGCAATCAAGGCTTCTAGAGCTGCTATTGAAGATGCAGGAATTGATCCATTGGAAATAGATTTTATCGTTGTTGCTAGTACAACAAATAACATGGTATTCCCAACTACAGCTTGTCTTGTACAGGGAGCTATTGGAGCTGACAATGCTCAGTGTTTTGATATGAGTTCAGCTTGCCCAGGTTTCCTTACAGCATTTAATGTAGCTCAGAATTTTATTACAGCTGGTCAGTGTAAGACAGCTCTCGTAATTGGTAGTGAATGTTTGAGTAACTATCTCGATTGGACAGATAGAGGAACTTGTATTCTCTTTGGTGATGCAGCTGGTGCAATGATCCTTCAGGCTGACGAGGAGACTGATGATTTCCATAAGTGCATCATGAAGGCTGACGGTAAGAGATATGGTTGCCTTAAGTGTGAGAGCAAGATGCAGAGAATTTCTGAAGAGGATATCAAAGAGAAATCTCGTTTCTATATGGAAGGTCGCGAAGTATTTAAGTTCGCAGCAACAGAAGTTCCAAAGGTAATTCTTGAGCTTTGTGAGAAGTATTCAATTGATTTGAATGATATTGATAAACTCGTACTTCACCAGGCTAACAAGAGAATTATCGAGGCAGTAAGTAAGAGATTGAGCGTTCCTATGGACAAGTTCCCTATGAATATTGAGCGTACAGGTAATACTTCTGCAGCAAGTATCCCAGTTCTCCTTACAGAACTTAAGGATGCAGGTGAACTTAAGAGAGGCGAAAAGCTTATTTTGTCTAGTTTCGGCGCTGGTTTAACATGGGGCGCTGCTTATATTGAATATTAATTAGTGAGGTGTTTGAACTATGAAAACAGTAATCACAGAAATGTTAGGAATTGAATATCCAGTAATCCAGGGCGGTATGGCTTGGGTTGCAGATCACCATATCGCAGCAGCAGTATCTAACGCTGGCGGTCTTGGTCTTATCGGTTGCGGTGGCGCAGATGAGAATTGGGTAAGAGATCAGATCCATAAGTGTCGTGAGCTCACAGATAAGCCATTTGGTGTTAACCTCATGCTCATGAACCCAAGAGCAGAAGAGATTGCAGCTGTTCTTGCTGAAGAGAAGGTAAAGGTAGTTACAACAGGTGCTGGTTCACCTGCTAAGTTCATCCCAATGTGGAAAGAAGCTGGCATCATCGTAATCCCAGTAGTTGCTGGTGTTGCTCTTGCAAAGAGAATGGAGCAGTGCGGTGCAGATGCTCTCGTAGCTGAAGGTACAGAGTCAGGTGGACATATCGGTGAGACAACAACAATGGCTCTCATTCCACAGATTGTTGATGCAGTTAATATTCCAGTTATCGGTGCAGGCGGTATCGCTGATGGCCGTGGTGTTGCAGCAGCTTTCATGCTCGGTGCTAAGGCAGTTCAGTGCGGTACAGTTTTCTGTGCTTCAAAGGAAGTAAACATCCACCAGAACTATAAGGATATGGTTATCAAGGCTAAGGATAACGATACAAGAGTAACAGGTCGTTCAACAGGTGCTCCTGTTCGTCAGATCAGAAATGCTCTCACAAAGCAGTATCAGGATCTCGAGGCTGCAGGCGCTGGCTTAGATGAGCTCGAGAAGCTCGCTCTCGGTTCTTTGAGAAGAGCTGTAGTAGACGGTGATACAAAGTCAGGTACATTCATGGCTGGTCAGATTGCTGGTCTTGTTAAGGAAGAGCGCACATGTAAGGATATCGTTGAGTCAATGATCAATGATGCAGAAGCACTTATCAAGAATTTTCAGGTGAATTTATGAGTAAGAAAATAGCATTTGTATACCCAGGTCAGGGTGCACAGAAAGTTGGAATGGGACAGGACTTTTACGAGCAGTTCCCAGAAGCTAAGGCTGAGATTGATCTCGCAGCTGAGGTTACAGGTATTGATTTGACAAAGATCCTCTTCGAGGAGAACGATCAGATTAATCAGACAGAGTTCACACAGCTCGCACTCGTAGCTACATGTTCAGCTATGACAAACGTTATCCGTAGTAAGGGTATCGAGGCATCTATGGCTGGTGGCCTTTCACTCGGTGAGTATTCTGCTCTCCGTGCAAATGGCGCACTTAACGCAGAAGATGTATATAAGCTTATCCGTATGAGAGGTAAGTTCATGCAGGAGAGTTCACCTAACGTTGAAGGCGGTATGTCAGCAGTCGTTGGTTTGGACCTCGCAACAATCGAAGAAGTTTGTAATGGTATTGATGGTGTTCAGCCAGCTAACCTCAATTGCCCAGGTCAGGTAGTTATCTCAGGTGAGAAGGCTGCAGTAGTTAAGGCAGGCGAGATCTTGGCTGAGAAAGGCGCTCGTAAGGTAGTTCCACTCAACGTATCTGGCGCTTTCCACTCACACCTTATGAAGGAAGCAGGCGTTAACCTCGCTAAGGAACTCGAGAGTGTTCAGTTCAATGACATGAAGTTCCCATACTGCGCTAATGCTAATGCTCAGATCATCACAGACAAGAACCAGATCAAGGATCTCCTCATTAAGCAGGTTGATAGTCCAGTTCGCTGGGAAGAGAGCGTTCGCAACATGATTGCAGACGGTGTTGACCTCTTTATTGAGATTGGTCCAGGTAAGACAATCGCAGGCTTCTTGAAGAAGATTGACCCAACTGCTGTATGTATCAACATCTCAACAGTTGAAGATCTCGTTAAGCTTGATGGAATTAATGAATAATATTTGACCTGCTCGAAAACGTTTTCGAGATGGTCCATATGATATAAGGAGTAAATATATGGCAAAGACAGCTATTGTTACAGGTGGTTCAAGAGGAATCGGTGCAGCTATCGTAAAGTCACTCGCAGCTGATGGATTTGATGTAGCAATCATTTACCAGGGCTCAGTTGACAGAGCAAATGCTCTCGCTGACGAAGTTGCTGCTACAGGTGTTAAGGCTAAGGCTTATCAGTGCGATGTTTCTTCGCTCAAGGCAGTTGAAGAGATGATGGCAGCTGTTATCGCTGATTTCGGTAGCATTGATGCTCTCGTTAATAACGCAGGTAAGACAAAGGATGGTCTTATCATGAGAATGTCAGAGGAAGACTTCGATACAATTATCAATACTAACCTCAAGGGTACATTCAATTGCGTTAAGGCAGTTACACCAATCATGATGAAGGCTCGTAAGGGTACAATCGTTAACATCAGTTCAGTAGTAGGTATCACAGGTAATGCTGGTCAGGCTAACTACGCTGCATCTAAGGCAGGTATCTTAGGTCTTACTAAGTCAGCTGCTAAGGAGCTCGCTTCACGTGGTATCACTGTTAATGCTATTGCTCCAGGTTATGTTAGAACAGATATGACTGAGGTTCTTAGCGATAAGGTTAAGGAAGCTATCCTTGGTCAGATCCCACTCAAGAGATGCGCTGAGCCAGAAGAGATTGCTAACGTTGTAAGCTTCCTTTGCTCAGAGAAGGCATCATACATCACAGGTCAGACACTTAGTGTTGACGGTGGTATGTTCATGTAATAATGTTGCCGAGAAGATTAATCGGGAACTATATATAACAAATTTAGTATGTAAGGTATGTTAATGGAGGTTTTTATGGAACCAAGAAGAGTAGTAGTTACAGGTATGGGTGCAGTTACACCAATCGGTAACGATGTTGAAAGTTTTTGGAATGGTCTTGTTGAAGGTCGTTGCGGTATTGGCCCAATCACTAAGTTTGACACAACAGATTACAAGGTTAAGGTAGCAGCTGAGGTTAAGGACTTTGACGTAACAAAGTACATGGACTTCAAGACAGCTAAGAGAATGGAATTGTTCTCACAGTATGGTGTTGCTGCAGCTACTGAGGCTTTCGAGGATTCAGGTCTCGATATGGAGAAGGAAGATCCTTTCAGAGTAGGTGTTATCGTAAGTTCTGGCGTTGGCTCAATGCAGGCTAACGAGAGAGAAATCACAAAGATGAACGAGGGTAAGAAGATTGCTCCTCTCTTCATCCCAATGATGATTTCTAACATGGCATCAGCTAACGTTGCTATTAAGTACCACATGATGGGTAAGAACATTGATATTGTTACAGCTTGTGCTTCAGGTACACACTCAATCGGTGATGCATTCAAGGCTATCAAGTATGACGATGCAGACGTAATGCTCGCTGGTGGTTGCGAAGCTGCTATTTGCCCAACAGGCGTACTCGGTTTTACAGCTCTTACAGCTTTGTCAACACAGGAAGATCCAACAAAGGCATCTAGACCATTCGATCAGAACCGTGATGGTTTTGTAATCGGTGAAGGTAGTGCTGTTCTCGTACTTGAGGAGCTCGAGCACGCTAAGGCTCGTGGCGCTAAGATTTACGCAGAAATCGTTGGTTACGGTGCTACAAACGATGCATTCCACATCACATCACCTGCAGAAGATGGTTCAGGTGCTGGTACAGCAATGAAGATTGCTATGAAGGAAGCTGGTATTGAGCCTAAGGATGTTGATTACATCAATGCTCATGGTACTTCTACACATCATAACGACCTCTTCGAGACACGTGCTATCAAGTTCGCTCTCGGTGATGAGGCTTACAACACACACATCAACTCAACTAAGTCAATGACAGGTCACCTCCTTGGTGGTGCTGGTGCTATTGAGGCAGTTGTATGCGTTAAGTCAATTCAGAACTCATACATCCACGCTACAATCGGTTCAGAAGAGCCAGGCGAGGAGTGTGATTTGAATTACTGCTTCGGTAAGGGTGTTAATAAGGAGATTAAGTACGCTCTTTCTAACTCACTTGGCTTCGGCGGTCACAACGCAGTTATCGCTTTTAAGAAGTACGAAGCTTAATATATTGCATTTAGTAAATGCGAGGAGTAATATTTCGATAGGCGTTTGATATTATCAAATGAATAAAGGAGAAAGATATATGCCAAAGTTAACAACACAGCAGATTATGGATATCCTTCCACACAGACAGCCATTTTTACTTATCGATACAATCGAGGATTATGTTCCTGGTGAGTATGCTATTGGTACAAAGTGTGTAAGTTATAACGAGCCATTTTTTGCAGGCCATTTTCCAGGTTTCCCAATCATGCCAGGTGTTCTCATCGTTGAGGCTCTCGCTCAGACAGGCGCTGTAGCAATTCTCGGTAAGGAAGAGAACAAGGGTAAGGTTGCAGTATTTACTGGAATTGATAATTGTAAGTTCAAGAAACCTGTTGTTCCTGGCGATAAGCTTACTCTCGAGACAAGAATTACTGCAGTTCGTGGCCCAATGGGAGTTGGCGAAGCAACTGCTACAGTTGACGGCGAAGTTAGATGTAAGTGCACAATTAAGTTCGCTGTAATTGATTCTTAATCAATATTGCCGGACCACAGTCTGGTCTTCGGATTAGACTGTTTCTCATTACGGAACCGGAGTCTTCGCCCTGGAATGCCTAATGCCTATTCACAACCCTCTTGCATTCCAGGCTCCGAAGGCGTTTATTAATGGTTCTAGATCTAAATGCCCTGTTTTGAAGTTCATTCTTCAAGGCAGGGTTTTGATTTGCTCGAAAACACCCTGCGACCATAGGACTTGTCGCTACATACTAAGAAGTGATAATTGACTATTAACGTCTATAAAATCATCAATCTTTTGCTAATAAACGAAAAGTGATAGAATGGCACAGGTTGGTTATTATTTATATATTAAATAAGAAAAGTCTTTGGAATTAATGAATACTAAATTGGTATAATCTAGTAGAATTACAGTGTATATAGATTAAAGTGAGTGCATAAATGGATAATGTAAATCTTAGCAATTATTTAAGTGGCAAAAAGGTTTTATACATAGCTACAAAAAATAGTGATTATATTCGTATTTCTCAGGAAATGAAGCTCATTAGCGAGAACGCATCTGAATGCAAGTTTATTGTTTCAGAAAAGAAAGGCTATGTAAAAAGATGCTTTGATGTTTTCACTAAAACAATTGGAGTAAAAGCTAAGGATTATGATGTTGTTTTCATCAGCTTTATGGCGCAGATGATTGTTCCATTTTTCAAGATGAAGTTCAGAAATAATACAAGAATTGTAGATTTCTTTATTTCTATGTTCGATACGCTTGTTGATGATAGAAAGAAATTCAAAGCGAACTCTATAGTTGGTAAATTTCTTCATAAGATTGATGATATTACTATAAAGAATGCTGATCTGGTTGTAACAGACACTAAAGCTCATGCTAAGTACTTCTCAGAAGAATTTGGTATGCCAATTGATAAGTTTAGTACGCTCTATATCGAGGCAGACACTTCGCTTTATCATCCTATGACACTTGAGAAACCAGATTTTCTCAAAGACAAATATACAGTTGTATATTTTGGTTCTATTCTTCCTGTTCAGGGAATTGATGTGTTATTGAAGACGATTGATACCCTTAAGGATAATTCTAGATTGCACTTCATAATGATTGGACCTATTTCAGATAAGTATGTTAAGCCTCAAAGTGATAATGTCACATACATTGAGTGGCTTAGTCAGCCTGAACTAGCCAAATATATTTCTTATGCAGATATATGTCTTGCTGGTCATTTTTCAGATACTGTTGGTAAGGCTGATAGAACTATTCCTGGTAAGGCATACATATATAAAGCAATGGGAAAACGCGTTGTTTTTGGCGATTCTACAGCCAATAGAGAATTATTTGAACAAAATGATGACAATTTATTTGTTCCGTTAGGGGATTATAGTAGATTATCCCGTCTATTAGATGAGTTGAGCCGTTGATATACTTAGAATGTTGTGTAGGAGGAGATCTATGTATTGCGCAGGTATTGTATTATTTAACCCTGATTTTGTAAGAACTAAAGAGAATATTAATGCTATTCTTCCACAGGTTGACAAATTATTCCTTGTTGATAATGGTTCAAAAGATATATCAGAACTTAAAGAGTTCTACAAGAATGAGACTAAGATAGAACTCTTCGAGAGTGGAAAGAATTTAGGTATTGCATCTGCTCTTAATAGATTAGTAGCAATGGCACATAAGGCTGGCTTTGAGTGGATTTTGACACTCGACCAGGATTCTGTTTGTGAGCCTGAACTTATCGCTAAGTATGATGAGACACTTAAAAAGGTTTCAGGTAGAAAAGTTGGAATGCTTACTTGCGTTCCTTACGATAGAAATTTTGGTGTTGAGAAGATCCAGGATTTCAAGGGTGAATACACAAATGTTGAAAGATGTATTACATCTGCATGTTTCACAAATGTAGCTGCTGTAATTGATGTTGGTGGCTTCGATGATTCTATGTTTATTGACTATGTTGACTTTGATATGTGCTTCCTCATGACAGAAGCTGGATATGAGATTATCAAGATTGGCTATTATGGAATTCTTCACGAGCTTGGTAGCAGTACAAGAAAGTCTTTTCTTGGTAGAGAGGTTATCGTAACTAATCATTCTCCATTCAGAAGATATTGGTATTCAAGAAATGTTGTATATTGCATGCGAAAGCACCCTATTAGCAAACTTAAGTACAACATTAAATTATATGGCCGTTTGATGGTAGTCGTTCTTTATGAGAAGGATAAGAAGGCAAAACTCAAAGAGGGATTTAGAGGAATTAAAGACGGTCGTAAGGCTGATATTTCAAAGGTAAGATATATCGATCAGTATTTGGAAGTTTAATATGAAAGTATCTGTAGCTCTTTGCACTTACAACGGTGAAAAATTTATCGAAGAACAGCTTAATAGTATTTTGAATCAGACTATTAAGCCAGACGAAATAGTTCTTTGCGATGACATATCAAAAGACAGAACAATTGAGATTGCTAGACGCGTTCTTGATAATAGTGGTGTTGATTATAAGATTATCGTCAATGAGACAAATCAAGGTGTTGTGAAAAACTTTTCAAATGCCATTTCAAATTGTACAGGCGATATTGTTTTTACATCAGATCAAGATGATGTTTGGATGACAGATAAAGTTGAGAAAATGATTTCATACTTTAAAGAGCATCCTAACTGTAAGCTTCTTTTCTCAAATTCATGGGTTACAGATGGTAGTCTTAATCCAATCACTGATCTTTGGACTTCAATTAAGTTTGCTCCAGATAAGCAGAAGTTTATCTTTAATAAAGAACCTTATAAATTGTTATTTGCTGCTAATTATGTTACTGGAGCTGTAATGGCGGTTGACAGAGAATTCGCTGTTAAGTCTTTGCCTGTTCCAGAAGTGAAGAATTGTCTTCACGATGCTTGGTTTGCTCTTGTAGCACCTGTTTACGGTGAGATTGGATGTATAGATGAGAAACTCATTAACTACAGACAGCATGGTAACAATGTAGCAGGAGTAAGAACTGACAGATCAATCAAAGCAAGAATTGGTTACTTTAAGGCTGATGCTAAGCTCAAGGAGAGATTAGTTCCTGATATGAAGGTTGTAGCTGAGCGATTGCTAGAAATAGCTACTTCGAACAATTACAGTAATGTCTCTGAGATTAAAGGTTGGTGCGATTTCCTTACATGGCAGGATAATCTTAAGAACAAGAATGGTTTTGTAGCATTCTTTTCAATCATAGGCAGATTTATTACTGGTAAGTATAATCTCTATCAGAATAAGCATGTTTCAGCACTTCAGGACATTTTTAATATCTTTTAATTGGAAAATCTAATGCGAGAGAAAAGTTTAGTTAAAAATTTCATAATCTATTTTTTTAAGACTGTAGTTATTGGTTTTTTTCCTACACTTGTCTTCTTCTTTTCTGCACATATTCTTGGAAAAGAAGGAACTGGTCGGGTTCAGTTTGTCCAAAATCTTGCATCCTATTTTCAATTATTTGCTACTTTTGGTATTACTTCTTATGCGATTAGAGAAGGTGCAAAAGTCAGGGATGACAAGGCCAAACTAACAAAACTAACCAAAGAAATGATAAGACTTAATCTTATTACATTGTCCATTTCTTTCGTTGCTTATGTTGGAATGTTTTTTATTGCACCAGATAAGTATAAGAACTTAATAATTATTTTCGCTTTCTTTTTGATTTCCAGCGGTTTAAATCTAGATTGGTTCTTTAATGTTACTGAGGACTATTTATATATCACAATCCGAACTGGTATAAGCAATATCATTGCATTGATTTTTGTTTTGTTGTTCCTTAACGATAAAGCTGATCTAGAGATTTGTGCTATCGGTATAGTATTTCCTTATGTTGGAATGCTTATTGCTAATATTTTTGGAATTCGCAAAGAGATTGATTTTAAAACAAAGTGCGATTTAAACATTAAGCAACATATTAAACCAATCTCTGTTTTGTTTTCTATTATTATCGCTTCTAGTATTTATTCTCTTCTTGATACTACAATGTTGGAGATTATGAAGGGTGATGCTGCTGTTGGTTTATATTCAGCTGCGTCTAAGTTAACACGTATGGTACTTCAGATTATTACTTCTTTGTGTGCCGTATTTGTACCTCGTTTATCATATTACATTGCGAATAAAGATTTGAAGAAGTATCGTGAGCTAGCATTTAATGCAATCAGCATAGTTGCCCTTATTGCTATTCCTTGTGGTGTTGGACTATTTATGTTTAGCCATCAGGCTATTGATATAGCAAGTGGTAGTGATTATTTTGAAGCTGAGATACCTATGAAGATATTGTCTATCAATCTTTTGTTCTCAGCTCTTGATGGAATTCTCGCATGGCAGATATTAGTTCCTAATAACAAGGAAAAGATTATCTCAATCGCTACTGCTGCTGGTGCGATTACAGACTTAGTATTGAATTTTATATTTATCCCTATTTACGGTGTAAGTGGTGCAGCAATTGCGACTTTGTTCTCTGAACTTACTGTATTTGTTATCTGTATAGTAGCTGCTAGAAATTACATTCCACTAGCTAGTATCGTTAAAAATTTGTTTAAATATTTCGTTGCAAGCCTGCCTATTGTATTAGTTGGTTTAGTGCTATTATATAAAGGCAATTTTTCTTCAATAGTTACAATGCTAATTGCAGTAGTTGTCAGTGGAATAATCTACGTGACAGTATTGTTGCTCATTAAGGAAAAATTATTGGCTGAAATGATTCTGATGATTAAAAACAGAGGCAAAAAACCAAACCCAGACAAGAATTAAGACCAAAGCCATAAATGAAATAGGGATTAGAATAATGCAACTAAAGCGAAGAAAAATGAATACCAACATTATTATGTTGGCCATTTGTATAATAATTCTTTTTGCCATTCCATTGATTGGAATTGGTGATAGAGGTGTGCCATTCGTATTTAATGATGAATATGGCTATTGGGCTACTGCATCATATTTGAATGGGTTTAATTGGGGAGAGATCATTTCTAAGATTCCATATTATTCTTTTGGTTATGGTGTATTACTTGCGGTTATTGTTGCCATTGCTCCAAGTATGGGTATTGCCTACAAGATCGCGCTAGCTTTCAATGGTGTTTGGCTTGTTATGGCTTTTCTCTTTTTGTGGAAGAGCTGTAAATATATGTTTCCTAAGCTTTCTGATACTAGGGCGCAACTAATAGCTTTCACTTCTACATTATTTTGTTCCAATTATGTTCAGGCACATTTTACATGGCCTGAGTGTTTCCTTTATATGTTGTTTTGCATGTGTGTTTATCTTGTTATAAAGATAACTTACACTAGGTCTAGATTTAGTGTGTATCTACTCGCTATTGCGGCAACAGTTTCATATTATATCCATCAAAGAACTATAAGTATTTTAATTGCAACTTGTTTAGTAGTAGTCATTTTATTGATAAAGAGAAAAATCAAGTTAGTAGATTTCATCTTAATGCTCTTGATAATGGCTGCAATCTACGTCGTTGGAGCTTTTTGTAAGGGAAAGGTAATCGCTAATGTTTGGTCTTCTGGTGAAGGTGCGTTAGGTAGTGACATTTCAAGCCAGTCCAATAAGTTTAGTTATATTTTGACTTGGAATGGATTTCTTGATTTAGTACTTTCGTTTTTAGGTAAGTATTATTATGTAATGGCTGCATCATTCTTTGTTGTTCCTATTGCAGTATCTGGACTTATTAAGAGAGTTATCCATTCAATTAAGAATAAGCGTCTAAGCGATGATGCAGTAATAAGCATTTTCTTAGTAGTATCTTTGATTCTTACAATTGGCGTTAATGCATTCTTTTATATCATTCCAGGAAATCTAACTCACTTTGTGTATGGAAGATATACAGATAATGTTTTAGGACCTTTTATGATGATTGGTATTGTTTACTTGATTACCAAAACTCTATCGTCAAAAGAAGTGGTAGCGCACATAGGCATTTTGATTTTTTCAACAATTGCAATTGTTTTGAGTTTCTATAGATTCGGAGTTCATTTTCAAGCGCCTTGTAATGCGGTTGGCGTTGCGTATTTCGTAAATGAAAAAGATATTGATATCTACATCGGAAATACTGTAATACTGATTGTTGGATTGTTGTTTGTATTGATATCTACAAAGGTTAAAAATACTGGTGCGAAGATATTATTTGTTTCTCTGATTTTGAATGCATCTATGATCTATACTGGACTTACTGCATATGATATGTATGTTGGTGAAGATAAGAAGATTATTAGTAATGCTGAGGAACAAGCTAAGATTATCGCCAATGTGGTTGAGAGCAATGAAAACGTTACAGTCTGTGCTATAATGCCTGATCATAGTTATGGATATCCAATTAGATATGCAGGTATTGTTTTACAGTATGAATTAGGTCCAAGAAAAGTATATCCTATTGATTGTACTTCGTTCTATTTGAATGATGAACCTATCTCGGTGGATTCTTATCCTGGCATTGTATATTTTGTTCATTCTGACTTTATTGATATTCCTGGAATGCGTTATGTTACAGGAAATGAAGACTATTCTATCCTTATTTCAGAAAAAGATGAGGATTTATTTGAATGTTTTGATAAGTTGGGATATATTACTAAATAAGTATAAAGAATAAGTGAGGTATTGAAAATGAAAGGAATAATCCTTGCTGGCGGTTCAGGAACACGTCTTTATCCTCTTACAATGGTAACAAGTAAGCAACTTTTACCTGTATACGATAAGCCTATGATCTATTATCCGCTATCCACATTAATGTTAGCAGGTATTAAGGATATCCTTATTATTTCTACTCCTGATGATACTCCTAGATTTGAGAATTTGTTGGGTGATGGATCTCAGTTTGGAATTAAACTATCATACAAAGTTCAGCCTTCTCCAGATGGACTTGCTCAGGCATTTATCCTTGGTGAAGAGTTTATCGGTGAAGATGCATGTGCAATGGTTCTTGGTGATAACATTTTCTATGGAAATGGATTTGGCACATCACTTAGAAATGCTGTTAAGAATGCTGAAGAGAATAATCGAGCAACAGTATTTGGATATTATGTAAACGACCCAGAGCGTTTTGGTGTTGTTGAATTTGATGAGAACAATAAGGTAGTATCTGTTGAGGAGAAGCCTGCTGTTCCAAAGAGTAATTACGCAATTACAGGATTGTATTTCTATCCAGCAAAGGTAAGTGATAAGGCTAACATCATTAAGCCATCAGCACGCGGCGAGTTGGAGATTACAACTCTTAATGAGATGTACCTTAAGGAAGGTGCTTTGGATGTTCAGTTGTTAGGTCGCGGTTTTGCTTGGCTTGATACAGGAACAATGGATAGTCTCATTGAGGCTGCAAGCTTTGTTAAGATGATTGAAGAGAGACAGTCTATTACAATCTCAGCTCCAGAGGAAATCGCTTTCATTAATAAGTGGATTACTTCAGAAGAGCTTTTAGTTTCAGCAGAGAAGTATGGTAAGAGCCCATATGGTAAACACCTTAAGGCAGTAGCTGAAGGTAAGATTAAATATTGATATTTGAGAGGAAAAAAGAATGAACGTATTAGTTACAGGTGGAGCAGGATTTATTGGTTCAAATTTCGTATATCACATGCTTAATAAGTATCCAGATTACAAGGTAATCTGTGTAGATGTACTTACATATGCAGGTAATCTTTCTACTTTGGAGGATGCACTCAAGAATCCTAATTTCAAGTTCTATAAGACAGATATTTGCGATAGAGAGGCAATCTATAAGATTTTCGAAGATGAGAAGCCAGATGTAGTAGTAAACTTTGCAGCTGAGTCTCATGTTGATAGATCAATTGAGAACCCAGAGGTTTTCCTTAAGACAAATATTCTTGGTACACAGGTAATGATGGATGCTTGTCGTAAGTATGGAAACATCAGATATCATCAGGTATCAACTGATGAAGTATATGGAGATCTTCCACTTGATAGACCTGACTTGTTCTTTACAGAGACAACACCACTTCATACAAGTTCACCATACTCTTCTTCAAAGGCTGGTGCAGACTTGCTTGTTATGGCTTATTACAGAACATATGGTCTCCCAGTAACTATTTCAAGATGTTCAAATAACTATGGTCCATATCATTTCCCAGAGAAGCTTATTCCACTTATGATTGCGAATGCACTCAATGATAAGCCACTTCCTGTATATGGTGAGGGTTTGAATGTTAGAGATTGGCTTTATGTAGAAGATCACTGTAAGGCAATCGATCTCATTATTCACAACGGTAAGATTGGTGAAGTTTACAATGTTGGTGGACATAATGAGATGAAGAATATTGATATCGTTAAGCTTATCTGCGCTAAGCTCGGTAAGCCAGAGTCATTGATTACATATGTAGCTGATCGTAAGGGTCACGATATGAGATATGCAATCGATCCAACAAAGATCCACAATGAGCTTGGATGGCTTCCTGAGACAAAGTTTGCTGATGGTATCGATAAGACAATTGAATGGTATCTCAACAACAAGACTTGGTGGGAGACAATTATTAGTGGCGAATACATGAATTATTACGAGAAGATGTACGGAAATAGATAATGCGTTCTAAACTAAGTAGGAATACAGATAGTTTTTCAAAAAGCAACCAATTTTCAACGTTGGTTGCTTTTTGTGCTGCAATAATTATTTTTGTATTTTCCGAACTTATTAACGTTCATACAGATTCCCACAATATGATTGTGGATGATATGAGCAAGCTATTCTATAGTGTCATTGGCGGTAGTGGTAGTTGGGTTGGCGATATAGAGCTTCCCAAGTTCTCGTTATTAGCTACTATTATCTATAAGGGTTTTCTTGAATTCCAAGATAAGAATTTCTTGTTATCATGGCAGATTATACTAGGTGTTCAGGCGTTTTTCAGAGCAATGTCTGGCTTTTTGGCAGGTGTAACATTAAAGCGTTATTCTTCTAAAGCTAATAATGTAGTTGTTTTCTGTTTCTCAATTCTGGGTGGAATTATGATCCCAGAGCGAGTGGATGAACTTTCATATACTCCATATCTATTCTTTTTGATTTGGAGTTTGTTATTCCTTTTGAAAATGGAGAGTGAAAAGAACAAGAGTAGCTGTTCTGTATTGATTGCACTTGTTACTGCTGCTTTGGCTTTGTTTGATTGGCGATATATCTGTGTTGTTGTATTTATTGCTTTTAGGTATATCAAGGAGTTTTGGAAGAACAGAAAGGCTCTTCCTCAGGTTGTTTTATATTCTTTGATTAGTTTAGCTGCTATTGTATTCGGAATTATCTATGAAGTTAGATTGTTCTCGAACCCGGCTTTCGATAACGGCGAGGTGATGTATGTTCGAGGATCCTTGGCTGCATCGTTTAAGTACCTTCCTGATGTACTACGCAATTTTAGTGGAGAAAGTTTAAATCATATTTTATCTATCTTCTCAGCACAGATTTGGGAACTCTCAACATATTCTATCGGCCTCTTGTTTATGGGCCTATTCCTAGCTATTTCTGCTTTGAAGAAGCATGATAAGGTAGATAATCTTTTTGCTAAGCTTGTTGTAATGTTCTCAGCTACTTTGATTATTTCATCTTTAGTTGATGCGGTAATGTATTCTATAGTTGATTTCGACTATGAGAATTTATATAAGATTAACGAGATTTTTGAGCATGATGCTTTGTGTGCAATCGTAGTTCCATCAGTTTTGTATGTGCTCGTTAAAGTTGTTAATAAGGACAAGAGACATTTTAGATTAGCATATATTGAGGCGAATGCACTTCATATTGCTGTTACGGTCTTAATGTTCTTTATCGTTATTTTTCCATACAGAGAAGTTTACGGTGAGTTTTCTGTATTCTTAGTTGATAATCCATCCATACTTACACGTTTTGGATTGATAAATGATTATAAAGACTTGGTGTGGTTTGCTGTATTTTTAGTTTTATTTATAGCAATTGTACTTTATGTATTGTTTAACACACTTAAGACTTCTATTGCTTTAGTCGTATCTATTATTGTAGCTCTGATTAATTTTGGACTTCTTAATATGGATGCTTATTTCAATGAGGTCTATAACTATCTAGATACTACGGTCGAACTAAACTATGATGGATTTTTTGATGATTTAGGTATCGATAAATTTTACGCGTATACTACTGCTAGAAATTCAAATCATGTAAAACTTATTCTTCACGATAAAGATGTTACAGTTATGGATTTTCCTGAGGACAAAAACGAGAATTATTTATTAATCAGTAATTTTGGTCCAGAAAAGATTATTCTTAACTATGATATTACAGATAGCTACTTTGTTCAGATTGATCCAGACGAGTATGTTTATTTCCGCGGAGAGAAGGCGAAAAAGCAATTCGAGAAGAAGGGCTATGAAGTTGAGTTTATTGGAGATCTTGAGCCAATCAAGCGTTTATACAGCGTTATTCTTGGTAGAAATGCTGATATTATTGGATTATATGATTGGAGAGCAAAACTAAACGATAGTGTCTCTTATAGTTCAGCTGCTAGAATGTTCTTTGATAGTGTTGAGTTCACAGGAAGAAATTATAGTGACTATACGGTAGTTAGTACAATTTATCAGCTTTTCTTCGATGATAATTTGTATGATGATGTGATTACTAAACCTGAACTTGATGATATGCTTGTTTATGTTGAGAAATATAGAGAAGAAAAATCTATTCCAGCAATGATGGATTATTTTTATAATTTTGATGAATGTTTAATCAGTAAGTGAGGTAAAACAAATGAAGATTTTTGTAACTGGTGTTAACGGTCAGCTAGGTCACGATGTTATTAACGAGTTAACAAAGCGTGGTCATGTAGGAATTGGTTCAGATATTACTCCTGAATACGCAGGTATTGATGATGATTCAGCTGTTACTAAGGCTGAATACGTATGTCTTGATATTACAGATGAGGAAGCTGTAAATAAGACTATCAAAGAGATTAACCCTGAAGTCATTGTTCATTGCGCTGCATGGACAGCTGTAGATATGGCAGAAGATGACGATAAGGTTGAACTCGTTAAGAAGGTTAATGCAGGCGGAACAAAGAACATTGCACTTGCAGCAAAGTCAATTGATGCTAAGATGATCTATCTTTCAACAGATTATGTTTTCGATGGCCAGGGAGAAAAGCCATGGGAGCCAGACTGCAAGGATTATAAGCCTCTTAATGTTTATGGCCAGACAAAGCTTGATGGTGAGCTTGCAGTTAGCGAGAACCTTGAGAAGTATTATATTGTTCGTATCGCATGGGTATTCGGTCTTAACGGCAAGAACTTCATTAAGACAATGATCAATGTTGGTAAAACACACGATGAGGTTCGTGTAGTTAATGACCAGATTGGTACTCCAACATATACATATGATCTTTCTCGCTTGTTGATTGATATGGCTGAAACAGATAAGTATGGTTATTATCACGCAACTAATGAGGGCGGTTATATTTCATGGTATGATTTCTGTGTTGAATTCTATAAGCAGTATGGACTTTCAACAAAAGTTATTCCGGTAACAACTGCAGAGTACGGTTTGAGTAAGGCTAAGAGACCATTTAACAGCAGACTTGAAAAGAGTAAGCTTGTTGAGAATGGATTTAAGCCATTGCCAACATGGCAGGATGCAGTAGCAAGATATTTAAAGGAGGCTTCATTATAATGGGTCAGATTACAGTAGAAAAGAATGTAGCAGGTATTGAAGGATTGTGTGTTATCACTCCTGCAGTTCACGGTGACAATCGTGGTTATTTTATGGAGACATATAGTCAGCGTGATATGGAAGAGAATGGTATCGATATCACTTTTGTACAGGATAATCAGTCAATGAGTGTTAAGGGTGTTTTGAGAGGCCTTCACTTTCAGAAGAATTTCCCACAGACTAAGCTCGTAAGAGTTATTAAGGGTTCTGTTTTCGATGTAGCTGTAGATCTTAGAACTAATTCACAGACTTATGGTAAGTGGTTTGGTGTTGAACTTACAGAAGAGAACAAGAAGCAGTTCCTTATCCCACGTGGATTTGCTCATGGTTTCCTCGTATTGTCTGATGAAGCTGAATTCTGCTATAAGTGTGATGATTTCTATCATCCAAATGATGAGGGCGGACTTGCATGGAATGATCCAGAGATTGGTATTGTATGGCCAAAGCTCGAAGGTTCATATAATGGAAGTGCTTCAGCTGAAGGATATACAGTAGAAGGAACACCTCTCAACCTTAGCGATAAGGATCAGAAGTGGGCAGGCCTTAAGGAAACTTTTAAGTTTTAATTAATTGGACAAACAAGATTTATGCAGCATCTCAATAGAGGTGCTGTTTTTTTGGAGATTTATATATCGTCAAATGAAAAATCTGTAGTGTATTTTGACTGGAAAGCTTTGATTTGCTCGAAAACACAGCGCGCAACATAAGAATTTTGCAATTATAGAGCAAAAATCTTATATTTTCTTATAGAGATGTGAATTTAGTAATTAAATATATTTTATAAGAATGCTAGGAAAACGATGCTGAAATTGCAAAAATATGCTTAGAAATCAATCTTGTTAACAATTTGTTCAAAATTTACAGAAAAAACACTCTGTTTGAAATTGACAAAAAAACAACATTCTCGTTATATTCACAAAAGATATAGGAGGATGTTATGAGAAAATCTAAGATTTTATCGTTCGTATTGTCTCTAGTTGTATTGTTCGCTTCTATCCCTATGCCTATTCTAAGCATAGGTGAAGTTGTTAATGCTCAAGGACAAAGTTTAGTATCAGCTACAATTGATACAAGTGTGAATGTAGATAAGGATGCAATTGAGCAGTTTGTTACAAGACTTTATGAAGTTTGTCTTGGTAGAACTCCTGATGCATCAGGCCTTGATTATTGGACATCAAGACTTATTAATCGTGAGGAGACTGGTTGTTCAGCAGCTCATGGTTTTATTTTTAGTTCTGAATTTACGAATAGAAATCTTACTAATACAGAATACGTTACATGTTTATATGAGATTTTCTTTGGCAGAACTCCTGACAGTAGCGGATTATCTTTCTGGGTTAATAGTCTTAATCTAGGATTTAGAAAAGAGATGATATTCTGTGGTTTTGCCAATTCACCTGAATTTGCAAATATTTGCAAGAATTATGGAGTTGTTCAAGGTTATCACATTGCAGGAACAGACTGCACTAAGACAGCTAATGTAAATCTCTTTGTAGAAAGACTTTACAATGTTGTGTTGGGTCGCTCTTGCGATGCTAACGGTATGGCTTTCTGGACAACACAGTTAGTTTCTCATCTTCAGTCTGGTAGTGAGGTTGCATATGGTTTTGTATTTAGTGACGAGTTTAAATCACAAAATCTTTGTAATGATCACTTTACAGAAGTGTTGTATGAAGCGTTTATGGGCAGAGCTTCTGATGCTCAGGGTAAGGCATTCTGGGTATCTTCGTTAGAGAATGGAACGACAAGAGAAGCTGTATTTAATGGCTTTGCTAAATCACCTGAATTTGCAGGTATTTGCAGGTCATACGGCATAATAACAGGAAGCATTAATTATAATGGCAAAGGTACAACAACAAGTGGTACTTGTAAATTGTGTGCCTCAAATTCTTCGGTGACTACAGTTCCAACGGCAACACCAAAGGCTACAGCAACTCCAAAGCCAACAGCAACACCCAAGCCAACGGCAACACCAAACCCAACAGCTACGCCAAAGCCAACGGCAACACCAAAGCCAACTGCAACACCAATAGTAACAGCAACGCCAGCTCCTACGACTGTGATTACGCCACCACCGCCTAATACAGACGAATTGTTCGCGATGCCATATATCTCAACTTACTACTTTAATCCTAAGCCATCAGTAGGTGAGAATATCCAGATCCCATTGTATTTGACTGACTATAATCAGTCTGAATATTTGTATTGCGACACATCCAAAACACTCGACCTGATTTACGAAGTTGACGGTGTCTCACATACTATTAACGGAGTTCCACTTGGGGACTATACTCTGACACTTGGAGCTTTATCTGAGGGTCACCACGTTTTCTCTGTTCAGGTATTGGATAATAGCACTGGTATTAAGTCGCAGCAGCTCTTTAATGATTTGTGGGTTATTAATCCAGCTACATATTCAATAACAGAAGAGCAGACATACTATATGTCTGAGCAAGATTTAATTGATTATGGAATTCGTAATGATAACAGCACAGATCCTAATGATTGCATTGCTACAAGAGATGGAATCAATAGATTGCTTGCTGATGTTAAAGCTGCAGGATATAGAAAACTTGTACTTCTCCCTGGTACATATAGAATTAATGGTGAATTTGTCTCTTATGACCAGGTGACATATATTAGTATGCCTACAGAGTTTACATTGGATTTGAATGGTAGCACGATTAAACTCGATACGATTACTAATGCAGACAAACCTAGTGCATGTATTGTTAAGTTTAGCCAATGTGTAGATTCACATCTTATTAACGGTACTCTTGAAGGTGATAGATTTGAGAGACAGGCTTTAGGTCTTGAGACTGGTTATCTTGGCGAGATGATTATGACTGTCCAGATGGAAGGTGATAAGTATTGTTCGTTGAGCAACCTCACTATTATGAATACAACAGGTCATACTGTTGGTTGTGGTTGCGTATGGGGTCCAAGACTTATGCTCACTTCGTTTTCGAGAACAGTAATCATCGATGGTAATGAGATATCAAAGGATAACTGTAGCACTAGTAATATGATTGATCTCACGGAGATTATAAATTGGGATCCTAATGAAGATTATATCTATGTAGGACACCCTGAAGGCTACCGCGGAATAATGGGAGATTCCCAGTATATTTACGTAACTTTCTACGATGCTAATCAGGGTTACATTAAGACTATTTCTGGTCAACAGTACCGTAAGATAGCAATTCCAAGTGGTGCTAAATACGCTAGAGTATCACTTCTTGGAACGAACATCGCAACTTCTGGTTATGATGGAACAGTATCGATTTATACTAAGCACTTTGAGAACTATAGTGAGATTGTTAATGTAGACTTTATTGATACAAGAACAACTTGTATGGCACCTTCTGCTGCCATTAGTCTCCTCATTGAGAATTGTACATATACAAGATGTGGAAATAGTATTACACCGCTTTGTGTAGACTTCGAAGATGGAGCTCAGGAGTGCCAGGATATGTACTACAGAAATAATGTAGTTATCGAAAACGGTGCAGGAACGACTTGTACAGTTGTTTCTTGCTTTGGATATAATCACGTAATTGAGAATTGCGCTAATCACTCAGTTGAGATTAGAGGAAAAGTGGTTGGTGGCGTAGTTCGCAATATGGATCCGACCTCGGTCACTTGGTTTTTAGGTGATCATATAAATTCTGGCTACGGCAGACTCAGTAATTGTTCAACAAATAATATTAGATTTTTGGATACTTCTAATGGCGCTGGCTGCGTAAGATTTGCGATTAAGAATTGTTATATCAATGCTTCATGGATTCAGGCAGTTGCAGACAAGGTAACATTTGATAACTGCACATTCCCAACGCTTACTGGTTGTGAAGCTTCATTTAGAGATTGCACGATTTCTAATGCGAATTATGTTGGAAGCAATATGTTCTTCTACGGTTGTATATTCAAGTCACTTGACGGTTCAGCGAATAATATCACGTTTATTTCTGATACTGATAAGGCAGCTGTAAGAGTATTCGAGAATTATACTTTTGAAGGAACAACAAATCTTGTTGGTAAGATTTCATTCCATACAGGAACGTTTAGATATTGTGATTTTGATAACGTATCTATTTGCGCGAGCACAGATGTTAACGCTTCAGAAGTTGTTTTCGAGAACTGCACGATGAAGTCTGATGCTGGAAATTTCCTCCAGATTGGACCATTCGCATATAGTTCAGGTGTGGTTAACGTTAAGTTCGTAAATTGCGAAATAACGCATACTGGTAGCAATTTTATTTACATGTATGCGAAGCCTAGCGACAATAGTGAGATATCTTTTGAGGGTTGTACAATAACTAAGTCTACAGGCAAACTTATTTCCTGGGAGAGTGGATATAACTTAACAAATCTTTTGAGTAGTATTTCTGTTGAGGTGAAGTTCAAGTCGACTGATGTTGATATGAACCTCGAGATACAGAATATTAACACTGATAAGTTTAAGGTTGTTTTTGAATAATACTCTAGATGAGCTTATCTTCATTTGAAATTCAAATATCGTCAAATGAAATTTCTTTTAGGGATTTTTGTATTAAATTGCAGATTTTGAGCTAAATTCGATTTCAAAAGATGGAATCACGTCTTTTATAAAAGTGTCTGAGATTGTATAATTTTAGACAGTGAGCGGAATATGCTCGTATTATAAAAAATCACAGGAGTGTACAACATTATGGCAATGGTTCAGAAGAAAAATGTTGAAGATTTAAACGTTGCTGGCAAGAAAGTTATTGTTCGTGTTGACTTTAACGTACCACTTGACAAAGTAACAGGCGAAATCACAGATGATAAGCGTATTAAGGGTGCTTTACCTACAATTAAGTACCTCGTAGACAACAATGCTAAGGTTATCCTCGTATCACACCTTGGTCGTCCAAAGAATGGTCCAGAGGCTAAGTTCTCAATGAAGCCAGCTGCAGACAGACTTGCAGAGCTCATTGGTAAGCCAGTTACTCTTGCTGCTGACGTTATCGGCGAAGATGCTAAGGCTAAGGCTGAGGCTCTTAAGGAAGGCGAAATCCTCATGCTCGAGAACGTTCGTTTCCACAAGGAAGAGACAAAGAACGATCCTAAGTTTGCTGCAGAGCTCGCTTCAATGGCAGATCTCTATGTAAACGATGCTTTCGGTACAGCTCACAGAGCACATGCTTCAACAGCTGGTCTTGCTAACTTCCTCCCATCAGCATCAGGTTACCTCATCGAGAAGGAGATCAAGTTCATCGGTGGTACTCTCGCTGAGCCAGCTCGTCCATTCGTAGCTATCCTCGGTGGTGCTAAGGTTTCAGATAAGATCGGTGTAATCACAAACCTCATGGATAAGGCTGATACAATCATCATCGGTGGTGGTATGGCTTATACATTTATCGCTGCTAAGGGCGGTTCAATCGGTAACTCACTTTTCGAGGCTGATAAGGTTGAGCTTGCTAAGGAGCTCATGGCTAAGGCAGAAGAGAAGGGTGTTAAGCTCCTTCTTCCTACAGATACAACAATCGCTACAGAGTTTGCACCAGATGCAGAGTCTAAGGTAGTTCCTTCAATGGAAATCCCAGATGGTTGGGAAGGTCTTGATATCGGACCTGAGACAATCGCTACTTTCTCAGCTGCTATTAAGGAAGCTAAGACAGTTATCTGGAATGGTCCTGCAGGCGTATTCGAGTTCGAGAAGTTCGCTGTTGGTACAAAGGCTCTTGCACAGGCTATCGCTGAGGCAGACGCTATTTCAATCATCGGTGGTGGTGATTCAGCAGCTGCTATTGAGAAGCTCGGTTATGCAGATAAGGTAACACACATCTCTACTGGTGGTGGTGCTTCACTCGAGTTCATCGAGGGTAAGGTTCTCCCAGGTATTGATTGCTTGAACGATAAGGAAATCGGCCGCACATTCGCAGCTGGTAACTGGAAGATGAACTGTGGTATCCCTGCAGATGCAGTTAAGCTTATCGAAGAGCTTAAGCCACTCGTTAAGGATTGCACAGCTAAGATCGCTCTTGGCGTTCCTGCTACAGCTCTTGCTGCTGCAGTTGAAGCTACAGCTTACACAAACATTAAGATCGCTGCTGAGAACTGCCACTTCGAAGAGAAGGGTGCTTTTACAGGCGAGATTTCACCTCTCTGGCTTGCTAAGATGGGTGTAACATACTGTATCATCGGTCACTCAGAGCGTCGTGAGTACTTCGCAGAGACAGACGAGACAGTTAACAAGAAGGCACACGCTCTCTTGAAGTACGGCGTTAAGCCAATCATCTGCTGCGGTGAGTCACTTGCTCAGCGTGAAGCTGGTGAGACATTCGATTGGATCAAGAGCCAGATCGTTGGCGCTTTCAAGGATATTCCTGCTTCAAAGCTCTGCCAGATCACAATCGCTTATGAGCCAATCTGGGCTATCGGTACAGGTAAGACAGCTACAGACGAGCAGGCTCAGGAAGTTTGCGAGTTCATCCGTGGCGTAATCGCTGACCTCTATTGTCCAAACTGCGCTGCAGCTATGACAATCCAGTATGGTGGATCTGTAAACGCTAAGACAGCTGAAGGTCTCTTCGCTCAGAAGGACATCAACGGTGGTCTCGTAGGTGGTGCTTCACTTAAGGCTCCAGATTTCTCAGTAATCTGCGCAGCTGGTAAGTAATCCTTACAAGTTCCAAACTTTGATTAAGTAAAATAAGCCACTTCAGATTTTTCTGAAGTGGCTTTTTTATGCGCAAAAAAAGATGCTTACTTAAACTAATAAGTAAGCATCTATCAAAAGTACTATTTGATTAATATTAGCTCATTGGTGGAATAGGTGGCATACCTGATGTTAAGACTGTAGCAAGTTCAGCTACTGTCTCTGCTGCCTGCCACTGTGCCATGCCTTGCTTCCATACGAGGCTATCCTTAGTAAATGTGCCGTTAGCAGCCATTGTAGTGAGTGTAGCAAGATCGAATGGTCCAGTTGCTGCACCGTTAACTGCAACGTGATAGCTTGTTGTAGGAACAGGTGGTGGTGTCATTGCCTGAGCATTAGCTGCCATATTTTGCATTGGACTCATCATACCATTCATTGTGCCTGCGATATTCTGACCAATTGCACCGCCAATAGCCATGCCTGTCATCATACCTGGAATGTTCATTCCGCCTGCACCACTAACTGATGTGCCACCAGCAGCACCCATCTGACCGAGGGCCTTAGCGCCTGCTACGCCAACTTCTGTCTGAGCGCCTACCTGGAAGGCAGCCATATTAGAAGACTGTGTCTGGAGGTGCTGTGCATACTGACCTTCTTCACGCTGGATGCGGAGTGTTTCCTTGAGGTGCTCAGCGTTAATCTCCTGCATTGCTGCAATATTCTTAACAGCAGCTGCTGTCTGAGCCTGAACTGTTGCTGTTGTAACATCCTGAGTAACTCTCTTAAGTTCCTGATATCCAGCACTAGTTTTGTCGAGTTCAATTGAACTAATATCTGTAGATACAATATCAATTCCAAAGATTGGCTCAAGAGCTTCCTTAAGTTTTGTCTCAGCAGTTGAGTTAACAAGTGGAAGGTTACGCTCAATCTGAATTGCAGGAATACCTGTCTGAGCAGGGATGTTAGCAACGATACCCTTGATATTCTGGATAACTTTGTCGCGGATCTGCTCCTGGAAATCTTCGAGGCTGAACTCAATTAATCTGTGAAGCTTAACGAAAGCCTTGTAGTCTGTTACTTTGAATGTAACCATACCACGAACCGCTGCAGGTACACTGAAGTCCTGGAATCTAGGATCGAATAAATCGAAGAATGGTACGCCAAATGGAACCTGTACGATACCAGCTGTATTAATGAAGTATACTTCTGCCTGGAATGGTGAATCACCGTCGTAAGCGATACCAATGATGTTAGCGAGGACAGGGAAGTTCTTTGTCTCAATAATGCCATCGTAAGGACCTACAATAAAATCTTCGTATACGCCTTCATTCTGCTTATATACGAATACAGCAACTTCACCATCTTTAACTCTGAGTGAAGAACCAATTCTGATCGCATTCTCGCGCTTTGTTGTATCTCCTTCTGGATGCCATTTCCAAACAAGATATGATGGTTCATCACATCTGATTACATTCATAATTCCGCCTTCTTTAATCTTGTCGAATAAGCCCATTTGTTATTCCTCCTTTGTTGCTTTCTTATCAATAAATGCGCCAAGTCCACATGCAATGATTATTAATACATGGAACAGGTGACCTGGTGCCACGAAGCAGAATGCAATATTAAGTACTGCATTCGCACAATATGTAATAAATGTTGCTAACTTTAGGCTAGTCTTACGCGCGAATATGTAAGATAACAAGCCGTTCCCAAAGAATGCCAGTGCAGTGACTGATAGTCTTGGGTTAGCGATTATTCCTGAACCCTTGAGCATCAAGATCATGAACACCAATGCTGCCATGAGCATCAATACAGTTCCGAAGAAGTAATGCTTACGATTAGCTTTGTTTTTCTCAACTGCTTTGAGAGTTTTTACGTCTGAATCGTATAGTTCCTGGAATTTATGGAAATCGCTGTCGCTTTGGAATAATGCTTCAGCTTTTACATAGCATTGTTCTATTTTACTTAGCCATGCTTCCTGCATCTCTCGTTCAGCTCCAATTGCGTTCGTATACTTTTTGGTATCGAAGTTTGAAGTAGCTAATACGAGGAACTCGAAAATATCTGCCTTAGCATTAGGTATCGGGAAGTTCCTGATGTGGTCAATCTTTTGCTTGGTTGATACTAGTTGAGCTAACTTATCAGAGAATTCTTTTACTGATGAAGCTGACTTAATCTCACGAAGTTCAAAACCACATGAAGTACACTTACTTGCTAACGCTTTTAGAACTTCACCGCAATTAGGACACTTGGTAATCTTGCCGCTAAACTCCTGAATTCTTCCTTCTTTGATAGGAGCTTCAACCTCAGTCGTAGTCTGTGGAACAGCAGGAGGGGTAGCCTCTGTATTAACCTGTGGAACAGGTGGGACTAAAGCATTAGCAGTGCCGCATTCCTGGCAGAATTTGCTCTCTGGTTTAAGTGGAGAGCCACAATTATAACAATATGCCATTTTCCACCCTATTTAACCTTAAGTAGCTCAATGTATTCATTGAAAGCCCAAATGATGCCGTGCCAAATGTATCTAAATAACATAAAAAGGGCGGCAAGAATAATTATGGATACAATCAAACTTACAGTATTATTGCCGCCGCTTGGCTGAGATGAATTATTACTCATAAATCTTACCCTCCTTTTACATTACGAATATATAATAGAAACTACTATGATGCAACATTTCAATATGCATCAAAAGAGGTTTATATTTACATAAATATAACGAATTAAAAGTTCCAATTTTTCAGAAAGAATTATCTATAGTTATTGAGTATTCTTTGTTATCTATTGAAGACTTACCAGTGACAATCATTGTTCCGTTAATTCTTCTAATCGTCACGTCGTAATTCATTACGCGAAGTTCATCAAAACGACTGCTATCAATGCCTTCGAATGTGTCGCCACGGTATATTTTCATTGCGCCTACATCTTGCCATTCGATAGGATACTTATCTTTTTCAGCGCGATAACTTTTCGAGAAGCCAAAGTACATCATTGAGGACATACCAGTATCAAAGGTAGGATCGACATAGTAGTATTCGCCATCGAGCTTAATCATTGACCATTCGTGTGTTTCAATATCCTCGCTAAAAGCTATTACAACAGTGGCATCAATACCTAGTTGGAGGCATAAGTATGAATATGCACTCGCGAATGACTGACAGATGCCTTCATACTCCATAATTCCGCGATAACCAGATACATCAGCGTCACGATTGCCAACTGCCGCATAGTCGTAAGTTAGTCTAGGAGTTAAGTAGTTATATAGCGCGATGGCCTTCATGATATCTGTATCACCCTCGCATATGCAGGAATTTAAGATATCTTCAACTCTTGCCTTGAATTCGCTTAATACCTGTTTACGGTCGTCGTAGTATTCAATACTTAGTAATCCATCTTTGTAATTAACGTTTTCTACTACGAAGTCAAAAGGAGGGAATAGTGTCAGTAGCATATCGAACATGTGCTCGTGGAATTCGGAGGATATTTCAATCTGTTCATTACCAGCCAAAATCGCCTCGATGAGACTTAAGTAGTCCATCTGAACTTGTTCGCCTAATGTATCTCGATAGAATTCGCCATATGCATATGGGTCCCATTCGTGATTGATGAAAGGAACGTCATTATCCGCGTCGAATATCTGCTCGCTTACTGGTACTGAATTGTGCGGAGTTGAAGGCTCGGGATCTTCTTTTGCGCACGATGCGAGCGATAGTATGATTGATACCATCAGAAGTATAGCTAGTAACTTTTTAGATAGTTTGCTCATTCATGTTCCTCCATATATCTTCGGTTTCTATCTTACTTATTAAGTGTTTGAGGTGTCAATTGTGAGACTTACGACATTATCGAAAACACCTTGTTCGAGTGTTATAATCTATCTAAATATTAAACAGATACTAGAGGTGACGATATGCCAGTTCTCGATTATGAAGTTATTGTTCTTCTTACATTTGCTGTAATGATATTCAGCCTTATTATTCAGTTCGCGCTCAAAACAACATTCAAAAAATATTCTAAGGTTGCTTCTGAGACAGGCATTACAGCTGAACAGGCAGCCAAAGCTATTCTTCGCGAGGCTGGTGTAGCGGGTATTACATTTGGCAGAGTTCGCGGCGAGTTAACTGATTACTACGACCCATCTCATGGCACTATTTGTTTGTCAGATTCAGTATCAGGCAGCAGTTCAATCGCTGCAATCGCAGTAGCCGCACATGAGTGTGGTCACGCAATCCAGAATGATAAGGGTGTGCTTATTTATAGAATTAGACATGCACTCGCACCAGTTGCTTCAATCTCTTCACGAATAGGTGGTTATTTGGCAACTGCAGGTATTTTGCTTTCATATTATTTTGATAGCTCAAGTAGCTCACTGTCTTATTACGTATTAACAGGTGGTATTTTCCTTTATTTTATTTCTGTACTCTTCTACCTTGTTATGGTTCCAGTTGAGTACGATGCTAGTAACAGAGCACTCAGAATTATTAAGGAATTAGGTCTTGTTGGTGATAGCCAGACACGTGGATGTAAGAAGGTTTTAAGAGCTGCAGGTAGAACATATGTAATTGCACTTGCTTCTGTTGCGCTCACACTTTTGAGACTTGTATCAATCAGAGGAAGACGAAGCAGACGATAATTATTAGTAGGTACGGATTATGCTTAATAGAAGTGAGATTGTTTTTGATTCAGCCGCTACAGGTAGGAAAGTAAAGGGATTTATCTATAAGGCAGAAGCGCCTAAGGCTACAGTTCAGATTTGTCACGGAATGGCTGAGTATATCTGGCGTTACGAGGGCATGATTGCTGCACTTAACGAAGCTGGATACACTGTGTGCGGCATTGATATGTTAGGCCACGGCGAGACTTCTAAGCTTAATAAAGATCCGCTAGGTTATTTTGGTGATAACAAAGATTCGTACGAGAATATTTTCGAAGATAATCTGACATTCCATAATCTTATTGTTGAAGACGGTAACCCTGGTCCATATATTTTGTATGGTCATAGTATGGGTTCATTTGTGGTTCGTGCGATGTATTCCCGTAGTAGATATGCAATGTGCTACGATGCATTTATTTTCTCATCAACTAAAGGACCAGAGCCATTAGCTAAGGTTGGACATTCTGTTTCTGGTTTTCTATGTAAGATTGGACGTAGTAAAAAGCCAGGTAAGTTAGTTAATGCTTTGGCGTTCGGTTCATATAATAAGAGAATCAGCCATCCTAAGACTATTTTTGATTGGCTCAGTACCGATGAACATGAAGTAACTAAGTACGTTGAAGATCCACTTTGCGGTTTCTATTTCACTAACAAGGGTTTTCAAGATCTTCTTAGCATTATCCTTTGGAACCAAAATCCAGATGCCAAGATTGGTTACTGTAAGAAGCCTTGTCTATTTACTTATGGTGACCAGGACCCTGTAACTGGGTATGGTAAGGGTGTTAAGAAGGTTATTAATGAGATGAAAGCGATGGGAATTGACGTCACAGATGTCGAGTTCAAGTCTTATAGACACGAGCTTATGAACGATTATTGCAGGGTAGATTACTATCGAGCAGTAATTGATTTTCTTGATCAACAAGTCGATATCAATAGCTAAAAAGGGCAAATTAATTCATTTCACAACAGATAAACAGCAGTTCGCAACTAAATCCGAACTGCTGTTTTTGTTTGTGTTAGATTGTGTTCATCGAAAACGAAGTAAAGAAATTTCAAGGTAGGTATAGAAAATGAATGTATTTGTTTCAGAATTAATTAGCGGTGTTTTACAGGTTGTATTGTTCGGTTTGATCCCATTTATCTGGTGGCTCATCACAGCAAGAAAGAAGGAGAGCTTCTTCAAGTGGCTGGGATTACGTAAGGTTAAGAGCAATGGCAATATTTTAGTTACAATCCTCATCACAGTTGCAGTAGTTCTTATTTACGGCACATTAACAACATTCTTCATTAATAAGTTCGCAGGCGAAGTTACTTCAGCAGGTAGCCAGTATGCAGGCAAGGGAATGTCATATATCCCAGTAGCATTTGTATATGGCTTCATTAAGACAGGCCTTTCAGAGGAGATTTTGTTCAGAGGTTTCCTTCTTAAGAGAATTCAGAACAAGTTTGGCTTTGTAGCGGGTAACCTCGTTCAGGCAATTGCTTTTGGCCTTATGCATGGTGTTCCATTTGGTCTTGCTACAGGTAATGTTGGCGTTACAGTATGCCTTACAGTACTTCCAGCACTCCTTGGTTTCTACATGGGTTACATGAACGAGAAGAAGTTCTCTGGTTCAATCGTACCAAGCTGGCTCTTGCACGGCATCATCAACACAGTAGTAACATGCATGTCTTTGTAATTAAGGCGGAGTGTTTTCGAGCACTTACAAAAGCTCATTAAGTACTAAAGTAGCAATATTATTAAATCCATTAATAGTTCCAAGATTATTAGCTTCACTATGGTTATGGCCATAGATGAGGAGCGGAACATTCTCTCTTGAGTGATCTGTGGATGGTGTAGAAGGGTCGCAGCCGTGATCCGCAGTTACGATAAGAAGGTCATCGTCTCGCATATTAGGGATGAACTTCGTGAGGGCATCGTCGAATTCCATAAGCGCGTTAGCGTAGCCTACAGGATCATTACGGTGGCCGTACAGCATATCGAAGTCAACAAGGTTGATGAAGCATAGTCCGTCGAAGTCCTTGTTTTGCATCTCGTGCATAACCCTGATGCCGTCAGTATTACCAGTTGTTCGGATAACTTCAGTCATTCCACGATTGGCGAAAATATCCACAATCTTACCAACGGAGATAACATCCTTACCCTTAATCTTAAGGATATCGAGCATAGTAGCAGATGGCGCAGTGAGGGAGAAGTCGTGTCTTCTCGATGTACGCTTGTAGCTTCCTGAAGTTCCCTCGAATGGACGAGCGATAATTCGGCCGACAGCGAGGGCGCCAGTCATGAATTCACGAACCTTGGCGCAAATATCGTAGAGCTCATCTACAGGAACAACATCCTCGTGAGCAGCGATCTGAAGGACGCTATCAGCAGAAGTATATACAATGAGCGCGCCTGTCTTAACGTGCTCGTCGCCATAATCACGGATAACATCAGTTCCGCTATATGGCTTGTTGCAGAGGACTTCTCTACCAGTTATTTCCTTAATCTTGTCTAGTACGAGTGCTGGAAAACCATCTGGGAATGTTGGCATCGCCTTATCTGATAAGATGCCTGCAATCTCCCAGTGTCCAATAGTTGTATCTTTACCCATTGATAATTCAACCAGACGGCCGTAAGAACCTAATGAAGGTGCCTCTGGTGAATTGTCATTTATAAACTTTTTAATTCTCTCGTCAGTATGGTCATCAATATTAAGAAGTCCCATCTTGGTTAGATTAGGGATCTTTATGCCTTCAACATCTAATACTGCTGCGAGAGTGTTACTTCCTTCATCTCCAAATAAAGTAGCATCTGCTGCATTTCCAATTCCAAAACTATCTAATACTACAAGGAATACTCTTTTTGCCATATTGGGCCTCCATATTAATAGATTGACGCATGTATTATAATTATAGTCTAAATTAATTAGGTTTGCTGACATGCTTTTTAGTAATGGATTTTGTGAGGGGATATGGCCATCAGACGCACTAACTTAATATCTTTCGTATTAATCGTGGCACTATTGTTGTTGCCGCTTTGTAGTTGTGCGCGTACTGAATTTTTCGAAGAGGGTAAGCTCAAGGTTGTATGTACGATTTATCCAGTTTATGACTTTACTTGTCAGGTAGCAGGTGATAAGGCTGATGTTAAGCTCCTCGTTAAGCCTGGTAGTGATCCTCACTCATGGGAATTATCTACAGATGATATGCTTCTTTTAGAAGAGGCAGATGTCCTTATCGCTAATGGTGCAGGTATGGAGCCTTGGTTAGATACTTGTCTTGATGCGCTCGATAACAAGGATATCAATGTATGTATAGCATCAGATGGATTAGACTTAATCACTTTTGGCGACACTACAAATGATGCATTTGAAGATTTTGAGGGTAGTGACCACGATGATGACCATGATGAACATCACGATGAGCATGGTCATGATCACTCAGCAAATGGTATTGATCCACATACTTGGCTATCTTTATCTAATGCTATTAAGGAGATAGATGCTATTACTAATGTGCTTAGTAAGGTTGACCCTGCTAATGCAGATTACTATTTAAATAATGCTCAGAAGTATCAGGCAGATATCTCTAGTCTTCAAGATGAGATTGATCAGTATAAGGATGGTCTACAAGGTCAGACTATCGTAGTGTCTCATGAGGCTTTTGGCTATATATGTAGTGAGGTTGGAATGACACAGATGCCTGTTGAAGGTATCTCGTCTGATGCTGAGCCAGATGCTAGAACCGTATCGTTGATAATTGATTTCATTCGTGCGAATGGAATAGAGACTATTTATTATGATTCTATTATTAATCCTAGTGCTGCATATGTAATCAGCGAAGAGACTGGATGTGAGCTTATATTGTTGCATTCATTTGGTTCTGTGACTTCGGAGGAATATAATAATAAGATGAGCTATGTTCAGGCAATGCGTGAGAACTACCATAATCTATTGGTAGGTTTGGGCTTGTAACTGTGAGGAGTTAACGGATGATTAATGTTGTTGAAGTTAACAATTTAACTTTTGGATATGACAACAAGAACCTTTTCGAGGGTGTCACATTCCAGGTAGAAGAAGGTGATTTTGCCGCTATTATTGGTGATAATGGCGTTGGTAAATCTACAATGATTAAGCTTCTACTAGGATTTCTTAAGCCTGACGAAGGTGAAGTTGTTATTCTCGGTAACAAGATGGCAGGTAAGAAGAACTATGCTGGTATTGGCTATGTTCCTCAGAATAGTGGTGCACTAGCTGGCTCATTTCCTGCAACAGTAGAAGAGATTGTATATTATTCCATTATTTCTGCACCTAATCGTAAAAGTCGTAAGGAAAAGCTTGCTGCAATGGAAAGAAGCCTTAAGGCTGTAGACATGCTCGAATATAAGGGTAGACTTATCTCTGAACTATCTGGTGGTCAGCAGCAGCGAGTAATGCTTGCTAGAGTTCTCGTTAATGAGCCTCAGGTCCTCATCCTTGATGAGCCTACAGTAGGTATCGACGGCGAGTCCGTAGATAGATTAATGGGTATTCTACACAAGCAGAATATTGTAAGACAGATGACAATTTTGATGGTTACTCATGACCTTCAGAGTGTGTCTTCATATATCAACAGAGTACTTTGTATAAGTGATCACTCATTAGCAGAGGCAGCTATGCCAGAAGCTAAGGTTATTCATGCGCATTCACACCATCATGAGCATACTCATATTGGTCATATCCACTGTGCTTCTTGTGAGCATCAGGAAGGCCATGGTAAGCATAGTTCTCAGGATTGTGAGTGTTGTCACGGTGATCATAATCACGATCATAGTCACAAGCATGGCCACGGAAAGGAGAACAAATAATGGATAGACTTCTTACAATGTTCTCTTATAGCTATATGGTTCGTGCTTTTGTAGCAGGAATTATCGTATCTATTCTCGTATCCTGCCTTGGTAATGTAATGGTTCATAAGAGATTATCCATGATTGGTGATTCTCTTGCGCATACATCATTAGCGGGTGTTGCAATTGGACTTATCGCTGGAATTAATCCTATAGTTGGTGCTGTTGTAGCATGTCTTGTAGGTGCATTATTTATCGAAGGAATTCGTAAAAAGATTGGTATGCATAGCGAGATGGCAGTTGCAGTTGTGCTGTCGTTCGGTGTCGGATTAGCTGGTGTATTAAGTGGATTTATTTCTAACGGAGCCGATTTCTCATCATTCCTATTTGGTTCAATTATTGCTACGACTAAGACAGATTTAATTCTTATATCAGTTATTGCAGTAATTGTATTAGCTTTGTATATCTTCCTCTTCAAGAAGATTTTCCTTATTTCTTTTGATGAGAATTCAGCAAGAATTCTTGGTGTCAAAGTTGATCTTATTAATATTGTAATTACAATTCTTACTGCGCTTACAGTGTCTGTAGCGTCTAGAATTGTAGGTACTCTTATCATTTCTAGTCTTATGGTAGTTCCTGTAGCTGCAGCAACTGTGATTGCTAGAAGTTATAAGATGCAGGTGATTACTTCAATTCTATTTTCAGTAGGTTCTACAGTTCTTGGTCTTGTCCTTTCTTTCCTATATGGACTTAAGCCAGGCGGAACAATCTGTCTTATCACTGTAGCAATATTTGTAATATGCACATTCATCAAGATGTTCCGCAAAAAGTAGTTTTGACCAATACATGCAACGTTCAAGGATAGAAGTTCGTTAATTCTAACAAGAGGGGAAATATTCTTTTTACGTAGGATTTACATTAAAATCTATCTTGTTTCGAGTGAAAATTGGTGATTTGGGATGAAAAAGCTAAATAAATTTCAAAATATAGTTTCGTTTACAAAGAGTAAAGCGCGTTGGATTATTGTATTCATCGTACTTGCTATTTTGATAGCTGGATTGCTAATACTTATGCCATCATTTAGTGATGAGCGTGTTTCATCATGCGTAGGTACAAGAGGTGAACGTTCAGGTAAGCTTTATGGTGAACCACTTGTTCAGAACTTTATTCCTACTGGTCCAAAGATTAATTATATTGATATTAGATTTGCCAACTGTGATTACGATGCAGAGGGTACGATCTTTTTTGAAGTTCACGATAAAGACGGTAAGACTATTTATTCAGAGAACGTAAATATCGCTGATCTCCAGAGTGATGAATATAGACGATTTAATGTAAATCTCTCAGTTAAGACTGGCGAGAAGTATGACTTCACAGTAGCTGCTGCTGGTCCAAAGGAAACACTTACACCTAGACTTTGGATATCTAATAATATCCCTGATGAGTGCGGCAAGCTTACTTATGCAGGATGTGATCCAGATGTTAGGATGCAGGTTACTACTGAGTTTGGTTATGCTCAGTTCCATTATCTTGCTTTCTTTATTTCACTTGGTTCAATTCTCCTCACAGGTTTCTCAGCACTATTAGTACTTAATATTGATCACAAGAAGCGTAAACTTATCGCCTTTATTATTCTTTCAGTTATGCCTGCGATTTCATTCGTATTGGTAGAGTTACTTAATGCCAATTCAATTGCCAACAAAATCCTCGCAGCATACTTTATTAACTACATAATCTACTTCGTTATTTATTGCTTCTTCTATGCATTAACTAACAGACTTAGATTTGCTGTATTGTTCGCTAATACAATTATCTTTATCATCGCTGTAATCAATTTCTACAAGCTCGAATTCAGAGGCGAGCCTGTATCACTTCTTGATGCAGTATCAATTAAGACTGCATTCAATGTAGCTGGAACATATGAGTTCAAGATTAAGTACATGCTCATCATGACTGCATGTCTTTTCCTTCTCGTAACAGCAATCGTGTCACGTTTCAGATATCAGACAAGACACCTTGTATCACGATTAGTTATGGGTGTGTTGTGCGCAGCTTTTGGTGCGCTCCTTGTTTTCGCGCTATTCGATACAGACAGATATTCAGCATCAAAGAATTCAATCATGAAGAAGCTTGGTATCGTTAATAACGTATGGAACCAGCCTCTTAACTATTCAGATAACGGTATGATCGTAGCTATTACAATGAACGCTCAGTATCTTACTGTTAGCCCACCTAGCGTATATACACTCGATAATCTTCAGAATGTTGAAGATGATATCTATGACAATTATGGTACTGATATGTTCACAGGAGCAGAGATGTCTGATACTCAGCGTCTTAAGGTGTTCAGTGGCAAGCTTCCTAATATCATCTGCATCATGGATGAGTCATACTCAGATTTCTCACAGTTCGATGGATTTACTCTTAGCGAAGAATATTCTCCATATATGGATTCAATGAAGGAAAACACTATTAAGGGTGATTGCTATGTATCAACATTTGGTGGTGGTACAGCTAACTCAGAGTTCGAGTTCCTTACAGGTAACACAATGCTTGGAATGCCTAACGGTAGTATTCCATATCAGCAGTATATTAGTAGCGATGCTGGTTCAATGGCTAGAGTATTAAAGAGTTATGGTTATTCAACAATTGCTTTGCATCCATATATTGCTAGTGGTTGGAACCGTCCTGCTGTATATGAATTCATGGAGTTTGATGCATTCTATGCTCAGGAAGATATCGCTGAACCAGAATATATTCGTTCATACATTAGTGATTCTTGTTCATTCAAGAAGATTTACGAGCTTTATGAGGAGAATGAGGCTAAGACAAATGCGCCATTATTCCTCTTCAATGTAACAATGCAGAACCACGGCTCATATACTAAGTCTTATGCGAACTTTGAGCCAGATGTTAGTGTTGTTGAAGATCCAGGTAAGTATACACAGGCTGAGCAGTATTTCTCTGTTGCACGTAATACAGATAGTGCTGTTGAAGAACTTATTACTTACTTCTCAAATGTAGATGAACCTACTGTTATCTGTTTCTTTGGTGATCACTTGCCAAGCTTTAAGGATGGTTTCTACGAGAATTTCCTTGGAGTTAAGGATATTGCTGAGCTTGGTCCAGAAGAGATGCAGAAGCTTTACATAACAGACTTCTTCATTTGGGCTAATTACGATATTCCAGAGTCTGATATTCAGGTTATCTCACTTAACTATCTTTCAACTCTTGTAATGCAGGTAGCAGGTCTTCCTATGACACAGTATCAGATGTTCTTGTCTGATATGTATAAGCACTACCCTGTACTCACAACAATGGGTGTTAACGATAAGGATGGTAACTATCTTGGTTCACTTAATGTTGTTAATGAGGACTTGTGGAATTACTATTCTGTACTCGAGTACAACAATGTGTTCGGTAAGGAAATGCGTGATAAGAATTTCTTCGATTTACCATACTATGTAGTGGTTAAGGAGAATGATAAGAAGAAGTTGGAGAGCATGGGTCTCGTTCCAACAACGATTGGTTCTTCTGGTAAAGAAGAAGTAGGAGTAGAAAACTAATGAGAGAGTACTTTACTTTTAAGGACTTAAATCTCTCTGATGAGATATTACATGCTTTGAATAAAATGGGGGCAGTTACTCCAACTACAGTTCAAAGAGAAGCAATTCCTCTTTTGATGAAAGATGAGTGTCTTATTGCCAAGGCACCTACAGGTACTGGTAAAACATTCGCATTCTCAATCCCAATTCTCGAGTATTTGGATATGTCATCTAAAGATATCCAGGCGCTTATTCTATGTCCAACTCGTGAGCTTGCTCTACAGATTGCATCTGAGATAAAGAAGCTCGCAAGATATATTGAACACTTTAATGTTGTAGCAGTAATTGGTGGTCAGAGTATTAAACTCCAGGCTGAAAGACTAGCCAAGCATCCTCAGGTAGTTGTTGCTACGCCAGGTCGTCTCATAGATTTACATGAGAAGCATCTTATTGATATTCGCCATATTTATACACTAGTCCTTGATGAAGCAGACGAGATGCTTCGAATGGGTTTTATTAAGAATGTTCAGGATATTATTAAGATTACTCCTAAAGATAAGCAGATGGCATTATTCTCTGCGACTATGCCCCGTGAAGTCCTCAATATTACATGGTCTTTCATGCAGGGAGCTAAAGAGATTGATGTTATGCCTAAGGCTGAGGATCGCCCTAAAATTGATGAGTTCTATGTCGAGGTAGCTCAGAAAGATAAGGCACTTACTATCATCCGCCTAGTTAAGGAGAATGGTTTTAATAAGGCTATTGTGTTCTGTAATACAAAGACTACTACAACTGAGGTATATGAAGTACTTAAGTCAGCTGGTCTTAAGTGTGGATGTCTCCAGGGTGACATGGGACAGGGCGCACGTAATAGAATGATGGATGGTTTCCATCATGGAAAATTTAACATCTTGATTGCGACAGATGTTGTTGCTCGTGGAATTGACGTTGATGATGTAGATGCAGTATTCAATTACGATATTCCTAAGGATAATGAATTCTATCTTCATAGAATTGGACGTACTGCTCGTGCTGGTAAGACAGGTAAGGCGTATAGTCTTGTATCTTATCTTGATAAGCCAAGAATGGGTGAGATTATTCGTTATACAGGAGCTAGTCCAGAATTGTTAGTATTGGAATAATATTTATATTTTCAGTGGTATTTTTAGCAATGTTTTGTTATTATCACTGTCGTGGAGAAAACTATATTAAAAGGAGAAAGATATATGGAACCTAAGAACTACATTGCAATTGGAGTTCTTGCTGCAATTTTTATCGTTATCGGTATTATCGCTGGCAAGTCTTCAAAGAAGGAAAATGTTAAGACAGAAGCTGCTGCTAAGGCTCTTATGGAGAAGAGAGTAGCAGGAACAGACACTTGGTTTATCACTAGTGATAACAAGGTTGTTTACTATCTTACAGCACAGAGCAGACACATGCTCACAGTATTTAATCTTGAGGAAGTTGGTTACTTCATGCCATACAAGCAGAGTGGTGTAAAGTACTATTCTTTCTACGATGCCAATAAGAAGCCTATTAAGTGCACAAATACAATTGGCGATAAGGTTAAGAATGGTAAGACACACTTTGTAATTGCTAAGGAAGAACCTGGCCTTTGGAAGATACTCTCTGAGGCAAAGTCAGACATCAAGCTAGTTGGTCCTTACTTCAAGGAGCCACAGGTTTGATCTGAGGTTATAAGATTATTAATGATTTGAAGAAGTCGTCTCAATGCGAGGCGACTTTTTTGTGTGGAAGAGTATATTTAACAAGGATAGGAAGTTGTTATAATCTATTTGTAGGAAGATTAATGGCTTTGACGAGATTGAGGATTAAGTATGGTTCGAATTAATTATCGTTTTAAGGGTAATGCAAGATTAGCTCTAGTGATTTCTTTAGTGATATGTCTAGTTATTCTAGTTATTAGATATTTCTATGGATTAAGTGTTGAAGATACTTCTGGTATGTCAGGCTTCATAGGGTATTTAGCTATTATTTGGGTTGCTTTGTCTGTAGTTATATATATTGTTCTTCAGTTGAAAGATATTATTTCTGGAAAGAAATAAGTAAGATTATCATATCAAAAAAGAGCGCCTCACCTGTATAGGAGAGACGCTCTTATTTTTATGCGTTATCTATTTAGATTAAATAAGTTCAACTTCAATCTTTGAACCGATAAGTGAAGCATCGAGTACTGAACCAGTAGCCTTAAGTTCACCGTCTACGTAGATATTTCCTACCTTGTAGTCGTCAGAAGATGTGAGCTTCTTGTATGTGAGTGATACTGGCTTACCATTGAACTCGAAGTCTACACCAGCCTTGCCTTCGCTATCGAACTGTGAAGATACGAGCTGTGGAACGAACTTGAGTGAACCGTAATCACCCTTAACACCGAACATCTCTGAGAGTACTGTGAGCATGAGCCATGAAGCAGCACCTGTAAGATAGTGGTATACACCACGTCCCTTAGGATCGAAGTACTCAGGTACACCTGGATAAATCTTGCTTGAGTTGAAGTCAGTAGCGTGACGGTAGAGAGTACCGATTACTTTCCAACCTGCATCCTTAAATCCACGTGTATAGAGGCTGTTACCGAACATTACTGTCATATGTGAGAAGACTGCGCCGTTCTCCTTCTGACCATATGAGAAGCCGAACATACGACCCATATTAGTCTTAATCTCGTGGTAGTTAGTATTGAGCTTATATCCTCCGATAGCCTCATCGTAGAGATACTTATCAGCAGACTTGATAACCTCAGCAACCTGATCTTCAGTAGCGATACCAGACATTACTGTGAATACCTGGCTAGTGAGCATCATGTTGCCATCTGCCTTAGGAGCGCCTGTCTTACTAATGTTCTCGAGTGGATTACCATCGTTATCATAGTAACCATTAAATCTTGAGTAGCCATCCTTATCTTCGAACCACTCAGTATCCTGAATGTGCTTTTCGATGTAATCAGCCTTCGCTTCGAGATCCTTAGCGAGTACTTCAATATCGTAATCAGCAGTTTCACCTGAGAAACCACACTTAACACTATTGCAGTATGTCTCGAGGATGTTCTGTAGAATAGATGCATTATATGTTCCATCGCCAACACCTAAGAGACCCTTAAGTTCAGCAGCTGCCACGATAGATGTAATGCCCTTAATCTCGCCATACTTACGAATGATACCAGCAAGCTTACGATAATTACCGCAATAAGCAGCTGTAAATGCAACTGATTCACCCTTATCTTTACCCATATCAAGTGCATCGTTCCAGTCAGCACCACGAAGCTTCATGTGTCCGTGTTCGCCGATATCGAAGAAAGCAGCCATATTCTGGAGCAACAAATGCTCGATTACTGAACCTTCGCACTTAACACCGTCGAGTGAAGTAGCAGCATCGAGGAGTGCCTCGCCACGCATAATCTGACGATCGATAAAGTATGGAGCGCGCTCGTCGAGGATTGAGATATCACCGCTCTGCTTAATATAAAGATCCATTGTCATGAATGGCCACATTGCGTGATCCATCCATACACGTGTGATTCCGTTACGGTCAGCGATGAATTCGCCGCTCTTGCTACCAATGATTGTAGCGTTAGTTCCGTCTGTACGAACGCCTCCGAAGTTGTCGATGAGCATTGCGCGAACGTCACCTGGATCCATCATGATGAGGGCTAGGCAGTCCTGCCAGAGGTCTCTCCATCCACGGCCACCCTTACCGTAATCGTGGTGAGGGAGGAATGAACAACCATAGATACGACGAAGCATTGGCTGAATTCCAACCCAGTACATCCAGTTATCGAATGCCTTGTCGCCTGTGTGGAATGAGATGTTATTCTTCTTGTCCCAATATGCCTGCTGCTTATCGAACTCTGCGTCGAAAGATGCTTCGTTAAGATACTTAACAGCGATATCTTCGATTGCCTTAGCGTCATTAGCGAGGTCATCTTCAGTATTAGCTGGCTTACTAATCTCAGCGATTGCGAGTGCCATAATATAAGATACCTTTTCACCAGCAGCCAATGTGACCTTCTCGAAAACACTCGCACCAATAGCCTCGAAGCCATCTGCTCTGTCTCCAGACTTTGCCATTGGACTACATGTGATAGGGAATCTTGGGTTATCGAATGAACCACCCTCACCAATGAAGTCCTCAGCAATTGGGCATGCACCAACTGGCTTAGAACCATCAGCCTTAGCTGCGAAAATACCGTAGCTTACGACATTTCTCTTATGTCCACGCTCATCGAATGTGAGAGTAGGATTATTAACTGTACCGTAGTCTGTAACGCTCATTCTGTTGAGCATTGCTGTTACGTTTCTGTGGTCACGGATGTTATCAGCAGATCTTCCGTATAGTGGAACTGCAACTGTAGGTACAAAAGTGATTGCTTCTGAAGAAGTGTTGATGATTGTAACCTTTGTAAGTTCAACCTTATCTGTAGTACCTACTGGAACAAATGTAGTAACTTCAGTTGTGATACCACGACCGTTAATCTTACGAACAACCTTCTGTGAGAGAAGACCACCATACATTGTTACTTCGTCCTTACAATCAGTGAACTTCTCAGCATGTTGCTTAGCTGAAGCACCCATTGCAGAAATAAGTGGCTTACCCTCTTCGTAAATCCAGAAATTTCTTGTTGATCTATTGTTATGAAGATTATCAGAACTTACTGGCTCAAGAAGGAAAGTATTCTGTGATGACTTAAGGTCACCGCCAAGTTCTGGTGTAACAGCACCCATCATTCCGCTCTCTGCGCCAACTGGGAAATAAAGGTAGCTGTAAGCTTCAGGTGACTCCAAACGGAAGTTACCCTTGTTATCTAGGAATTCATAGCTCATGTATATGCCTCCAATATTAATAATAGTTTGCCTATTGAGATGCTATCATTTAAGAATTTTAAGTTCAACATCATGATTGAGGTAAATATTAAAGTTAATAGAAATTTAAATCTTCTGAACAATCTGTAAGTTTTTTGAGAGTGGTGATATTTCACCAAATTAGTTGAGAATACAAATCAGATGTTAAAATATCAACAATTTGTTATTATTTGATTAATTTTACTATATAAATAACTGATAACTCGATACTATAATATATAATTATATGCGATATTCTTGACATAGGAGACTGCTCGTTATGACAAAGAAACTTGATTGGAATAAATATTTTGAAGCTGCTATTACTGTTGCTGAAGAAGGTACAGTAATGTTGGAGAACAATGGCGTTTTACCACTTAGCAAAGGAACAAAAGTTGCACTATTTGGTAGAATGCAGAACCATTACTATAAGAGTGGTTCAGGATCTGGCGGAATGGTTAATGTTACACACATTGATAACATTCGTGAAGTTCTCGAGAATGAGCCAGATATCGTCCTCGATGAAGAGCTTATCAAGGAATATGAGCAGTTCGATATTGATACTCCAATTAGCAAAGGAATTGGCTGGGGTCAGGAGCCTTGGTCACAGGAAGAGATGTCTCTTACAGATGAGATGGTTGATAAGTATGCATCAAGAAATGATGTAGCCATCATGGTCATTGCTCGTCTTGCTGGTGAAGATAGAGATAATGTTGATGACAAGGGTGCATATAGATTAGCAGACAAAGAAGAAGAGATGATCTCTAAGGTTTGCGCTAAGTTCAGTAAGACAATTGTTTTATTGAACGTAGGTAATGTTATCGACATGAATTTTGTTGATAAGTATAAGCCAGGTAGTGTTCTCTATGTATGGCAGGGCGGTATGATTGGTGCTCGTGCTATTCCTAATATTCTTACTGGTAGAGCTACTCCATCTGGTCACCTTACAGATACAATTGCTAAGGAGATTGAAGATTACCCATCTACAAGTAACTTTGGTATTGGTGATGGACTTAAGGATATTTATCAGGAAGATATTTTCGTTGGTTATAGATACTTCGAGACATTCGCACCAGAGAAGGTAATGTACCCATTTGGTTATGGCCTCTCATATACAACATTTGAGTATTCTGATGTAACTTTTGAGAAGAAGGACAACGTTAAGATTACTGTAAAGGTTACAAATACTGGTTCTTATAAGGGTCAGCAGGTTGCTATGGTATTCGCTTCTTGTCCTCAGGGCGTACTCGGTAAGCCAGCTCGTGAGCTCTGTGGCTTTGAGAAAACACGCGTCCTCAATCCAGGTGAGAGTGAGACACTCGTAGTTGAGGTTAATCCTGCTTACTTCGCTTCATATGATGATGGCTGTAAAACAGACTTCGGTTATTCATGGGTACTCGAAGCAGGTAAGTATAACTTCTATCTTGGTGACAACGTTAGAGATGCAAAACTTGCTGGTTCATTTGAATTAGCTGAGACAGTTCTCGTTGAGAAGCTCGATACTGCACTTGCTCCAATTGAAGAATATGATCGAATGACTGCTAAGGAAGTAGATGGCAAAGTTGTTCTCGAGTATGCTCCAGTAGCTACTAGAACTAAGGATGCTCTTGCTTCACGTATTGATAATCTCCCAGAAGAGATAATTCAGACTGGCGATAAGGGAATTAAGTTCCAAGATGTTAAGTCTGGCAAGAATACAATGGATGAGTTCATCGCTCAGCTCGATGATGAGGAATTAACACTCGTTGTTCGTGGTGAGGGAATGGGTAGCCCTAAGGTAACTACAGGTACTGCAGGTGCATTCGGAGGATTAAGTAAGGAACTTCAGGCAATGGGTGTTCCTGCGTGCTGCTGTTCAGATGGTCCTTCTGGTATGCGAATTGATAGTGGTAAGTATGCTTTTGCTACTCCTAACGGTACATGCATCGCTTCTACATTCAGTAAGGGTGCCGTTACTAACTTGTTCGAGTATTTCGGTATCGAGATGCTCTCTAACGAGATTGATGTAATCCTTGGACCTGGAATGAATATTCATAGACATCCTCTTAATGGTAGAAACTTTGAGTATTTCTCAGAGGATCCATATCTTACAGGTATCATTGCTGCTAGCGAGCTCCAGGGACTTCATAAAAACGGCGTAACTGGCTGTATCAAGCACTTCTGCGTTAATAACAGAGAACATCTCCGTCAGTTCATGAGTTCAGTAGTATCTGAGCGAGCTCTCCGTGAGATTTACTTGAGAGGCTTTGAGATTGCTGTTAAGGACGGCGGCGCTAAGTCTATTATGACTGTATATAACAGAATTAACGGTACATATGGTGCTTCTAACTATGACCTCACAACTCGAATTCTTCGTGAGGATTGGGGTTATACAGGAATTGTAATGACTGACTGGTGGGCATTCTGCTGTGACAAGGCATATGAAGAGGGTGAGAGAATGGCTCATTCTTATATGGTTCGTGCTCAGAATGATCTTTATATGTGCTGTTCTTCAGTTGAGAGAAGTCACTTAAATGATAACAATACTTATGAGATGTTCATGAAGAATGATCCTTCTATCATTACGAGAAGAGATCTCCAGCGTTGTGCTAAGAATGTTTTGAACTTCGCTATCAATACTCCAGCTATGGATAGACTTCTAGGTACAGCTGATGAGATTGAGCATATTGATTCACCATTCTCAGCAGATACAATCCCTGTTAAGGCTGACGTTTACTACGAGATCCACGATGAAGGTGATATCTCATTCGAGCAGTTCGATACTGTTGGTGGTCACGATGTAGTATTTGGTCTTACTGTTGATCGTCCTGGTCTATATGAATATACAATGACGGCTTCATCTGAGCTTTCTGATATCGCTCAGATTCCTATGACCGTGTTCTACACAAGTATTCCTGTAAGCGTTATTACATGGAACGGAACTGGTGGTAAGGATGTTACTCGTAAGATGGTAGGCGTAAGTAACGGTCAGCATGCGATCATGAGATTTGCATTTGGTGCTCCAGGTGTTAAGCTCAAGAGCGTACATATCAGACGTACAGGTGATAGACCTGAGAAGTTCAAGTGGGGCAATGACGATTAATCCCCATATTTAGTTCTCGAAAACGATTATTATCAATACCGGTAGCTTATCTCATTCAAAGTTACCGGTATTATTATTTTAATAAAATAGATTAACGTGTTAAAATAGGTACGACTAATACATAGGAGAGGAGATATTTAATGCGTAGAGATTACTTTACATGTGTTTTTCTTTTGTACATTGCTACAGCATTATCTTTTGTTTGTCTTCTTCCTAATTATTTCACATATGATGCTATTGTCCCAAGAGATATTGGATTACTAGAGAGGATTATCAGTCTTATCGTAGTGATTGTTGTTATCCTTGTTGTTCCTATTGTTTCAGCTATTCGTAAGAAGCTATGGATTTCATTAGGCGCCGCAACATATGGTCTTCTTGCATATATCCCAGGAATGCTTTTGAGTAAGATGGATAGTGTTCTTTCTGGTAGTGGTGCTAATACATTTGCTGTCATCGAGGCGTTTTTCTTAAAGGCGATTTATGCTATGGTTAATGCCCCATTTGCAGGTGTTTCTAAGCTAGTAGGTAATAACTTCGCAGTTGTTATTCCTAAACTTATAATGCCAGTATCTATTATCACTTATATCGTTGTTCAACTATTTAGATTTTATCGTGATGCGTATGTTGCTGAGCAGTTATCACCAGTAACAGATACACATAAGGTTGATTCTACAAAGAGCGTTGCACGTGAACCTGAGATACTTGGAACAGTTATTTCTGCTCCTGTTGCTGCTGCTAAACCAGTTGCACCAGCACCTGCTCCAGCTCCTACACCTGCACCTAATAGCAGACCTAACCCAGCTCCACAGCCTAAACAAGTAACTGCGCCAGACGCTAAGCAGCAGATACCTGCTCCTGAACAGAGAAAGGTGATTAGCGTAGAGGCTACTCCTAAGCCTGCTCAGATTGAAGATGGAGAGACAAAGGTTATTAATCTTGGTGCTCCTAAGGAACAGCCAAAGAAGCCTGCTACTAACCCTGATGTTATTCAGCTTGGTGCACCACCTGTTGCGCCAGCACCTAAGCCAGCGCCAACTGCACCTGTTGTGCCACCAGTTGCTCCAGAGACTCCATCACCAGCTCCTTCTACAGCTGCGCCTAAGGCTAACGGAGTTATTGAACTAGGTGCGCCAGTAAAGACTCCTACTCCACCTCAGAATAGTGGAGTTATTCAGCTTGGTCCTTCTAATCCATCGAATGATACAAACAAGTAATATCGTGTGATTAGGTTTGTTTTGGTGCATTATCATAAAACTTTGATTATCAAAACTCTATTGCAAATATAGTATGTAGTATGTAGAATAATGTTGAAATTCTAAAGTCTGGAGATTTTATATGGCTAAAAACCAACATTTTTGGAAGAATGTTATGTCCAATAGTGCTGATGCTGAACTCGAAGAGAAGTCTCAGGACCCACTTGAAGCTGGTCTTGAAGCATTAACTTGGAGAGAAAGCGGAGCTAGAGTTGTTAAGACACTTAAGAAAACTCAGCAGACAGTGGGTGAGGAGATTGGTAACTCAGTTACACATGGTGTAATGGCACTTTTCTTCCTTGGTATGATCCCTTATGCAGCTATCAGAGCATTTGAAGCAGCTTCTGCTGTTGAAGGTGCTAATCCTGCACTCGATGCTGTAGGTATATCAGTATATATGATTGCTACTTTCTTGATGTTCCTCGCATCAACTTGGTATCACTCAACAAAGCATGGAACTACACATAAGTACGTTACTAACAAATTGGATTACTGCATGATGTTCGTGAGCATCGCTGGTACATATACACCAATTTGGCTCTCTCTTGTAGGCGGTGGCGTAGGTCTTGGAATGTGCATTGCTCAGTGGGTTTTGGCCCTCGCAGGTATCCTTTTCAAGTGTCTTATGTATCCTAAGTCTCTTGCTAGTAAGATTATTTCATGGACAGTATATTTGCTCCTTGGTTGGATGATTATTTTCTATATCACAGGTATCCACAGAGTTGCTCCAGCTCCATGTTTCTGGTTAGTATTGTCAGGAACAATTTGCTATACAGTTGGTGTAGTATTCTTTGCTGGTAAGTATAAGTTCGCTCATATGGTATGGCATTTGCTCGTAGATTTTGGTGCTATCTGCCATTTCATCGGTCTCGTATACTTTATGAGATAAGTCTTGATATTGTTAAAACAATTGATATACGGATGTTTCCTAGAATTTGGAAGCATCCGTTTTTATTTGCGCTTATTTTAAGGTGGGAAAATTTTATCACATAAACTTTGATATTTTATTGTTAAGGATTAGCCAATTAGTGATTTAGTTAAAATTTTTTTTGCGAAAATTTGCCCTAATAGATGTTAGATAATATAAAAAGAGGAAAATCGAGAGGTCAAGAAATGTAATACTAAATGTAGTAGTTATCTCATTGACTACGCGAAAAAGAGTGGTATTATAAAACTCCACTCCCAAAAAGAAAGAGGTGATAACATGACACAGTTAAATACAAAACTTACTAAACCAGTATTGATAGCTAGACTTTGTATAAAAGTAATTCTCAAGATGTCTGTTATCGCCAACGGTGAGTGTAACTAATTATAGTTTTGGCAACCTTATTTTTGGCGAACGTTCATATTAGTAGCTACAAGTATAGGTAAGTCTCATTGAACATTTCAGGCATTTTTTAATTGATCTATTTTGATTGGATGTATTAACGCGCGCTTTTTTCAGGAGCGGGTGTTAATAAAGGACACGTTTTTTAAGGTTTTTAGGAGTTTATCGAATGATGGATTACAGAATTGACAGCGTTATTGAGGCAATTGACACACTTTTTAGAAGCAGAGGCATTAGACCTTATTTTGGAGATTACTTGTTGGCAGATGGTAATGAGTGCTCTTTTGAGATTAGCACTGAACTTCCATTTGCAAAGAAGGTTGACGACAAGTACTTCCTCAGAGTTGATATCAGAAGATGCTCACCATTTGGAGAAGCTTTCGACATGACAATCTCATGCAAGTGCAAGCTTAAGGGTAAGTATGCAAAGGCAGGCAAGAAGATCATTCTTGATGGTAGAGATTATATGCTCAACAAGAAGAAAGATGTTATCTCTTTCACTGGCTTTTGCACTTCTGACAATGCGAATAGCGTTGAGCGAACAATGGACCTCTTCTTGAACTTGATGATGCATCCTAAGTCAGTAACTCTTGTTCCTGACAAGTATTTGCTCTACAAGTTCTTCAAGCGTAAGGGCGGATCTTCTGTGAGCATTCCTATGTTCTCTAGAATTAACCACGATGAGGAGCATGATGATAGTAGCATCGATAGACTTTGTGCTCTCCTTCGTGATAGTGAAGAGTTCGACGTTGACGATGATTCGGGCCGTTCAGATGCTGAGGATGACGTTGGAACTGGAGTTTCTTTTGATCCTGATGAAAAGGTTGATATTCCTGAGCCTGATACTGATGAGGATATCAAGGCTTTTGAGGAGTTTATGGCGGCTACTATCGAAGCAGATATGAAGACTGACGCAGAGTGTGAGCGTGTTGCTGAGGACAATTCATGGATTGATACTGTTTTGGGTCCATGTAGCACAGATAGTATCAAAGTTCATGAGAAGAACAGACCATGGTTCAAAATGGTTCGTGAGGATGGCAGTGAAGTCGAAATTGATACTGAGCCTGCTACTGTCGACAAGAGACCAATTGCTATCGTTATTGGTGAAGAGCTTAAGAAGCATGTTATTGGTCAGAATGAGTACGTTGAGAGATTGGCAATTCACATTCAGGAACAGCTTATCGCTGGTATTACTACACCAATCCTTGTAATTGGTAAGTCTGGTTCTGGTAAGACATTCACACTTACTTCCTTGATGGAATACTGTAAGGAGTACCTTCCAAAGGGCTATGGCTACAAGTACGTTGATTGTTCTTCACTTACAGAGAAGGGCTTCAAGGGTGATGATGTTGGTGATATTTTTGATGGCATCGACTTCGAGCAGGGAATTATCTTTCTTGACGAGATTGACAAGATTGTTAGACCTTCACATTCATCTTCAGGAGACAACGTTAATTTGCCGATCCAGAATGAGATTATGAACTATATCTCAGGTAAGATCATCAAGGGTAAGTACGGTAAGAAGCTTAGCACAAAGAAGTTCCTCTTTGTTCTTGGTGGTGCATTCCCTGAACTCTATGAACTCCATGAGAAGAGAACTCATAGTATTGGTTTCGTCTCAGAAGCACCAACTACAATCTGTGATGTTAAGGATAAGTCATACTCAACATGTAAGATTTCTAATCTCGCAGCAGATGACTCAATCGACATTACTATCGAAGATGATACAAAGGCTAATGTTGACCTTCGTAATGACTTGGTTCGTATCGGCGCTTCTCGTGAATTCGTGGGTAGAATTGGAACAGTAGTTACTCTTAAGAGCCTTTCAAGAGAGGACTTCAGAACAATCCTTCTCACAGATATCCTTCCAGCTAAGGTTAAGTCTGTATTTGCTGGTTACCGTATCAATGTTGAATTGTCTGATAGTGCTGTTGACGCTATTGTCGAGGCAGCTGTTCAGAATGAGTACGGCGCTAGAATTATCAAGTCTTCAGTTGACGAGGTAATTAACAAGGTAATTTATCCAACAATGGCTCAGGTTACTAAGCTTTACGATGATCCTGATATTGCATCTACAAGATTAGCAATCGATTACGTGGATAACAGTTATACATACGATATTTCTGTTATGGATGCCTGATTGGGCATTGAGCCTAACATAGAAGTAAGGAGTGATGACTTATAGACAGTATTTTTAATCAGTTATATAGCAATAAGTATCTTGAGTATGATGAGATTATCGAGTACTATCCTAGTTTTGATGACGATACTGTCTATTCAACATCTCTTAAGTGCGAGAAGTTTAGCGATTTGATTAACGTCTTTCTCTTCATTAGAGAGAACTTGAAGGGAGAGCGTTACATCGAGGTTGATTTCTATAATGAGGCATTGTACTCAGAGGAATTGTATAGAAGATTTATCATTCAGAAGGGCTATAGAATGTCTCTTGAACAGGAGAATGAGTTTCTTGAACTTCTTGATATGAATAATCTCATCTTGAGAATTAGTGAGAGCATGGAGTTCTTTATGAACTTTGAGGAGACAGGATTACTTAATGGTTCTTTCGAGCTTCCTGAAGATTACACTACTAAGTTAATTCTTGAGAAGCTTTACTATTCCTCATTCAATGCTGGTCCAAAGGAAATCTTATATAAGTCCAATCTCGACTGGATTGCTTACTATCTTGATCGCATTGATTGCTATAATCTCATTGGTTCTACTCCACAGGCAATCCTTGATGTTCCTATCAAGCTTCTTCGCGTCATTAACGATACTAAGGGAATTTTCCTGATTGAGGATGCAGAACTTCGTAAGGATATGATTACTAAGTACTCTAGGAAAGCTAATAAGATCTTGGTTAGAAACATTACTAATCCTTATCAGCTCAAGTACTTACTCGAATATGATACTTATATTCATGGAATTATATCTAAGATTATTGAAGATTTGTATTTTGCTCTTGAAACTTGTAGTTCAGATGAAACATATGAGCTTTATAGACAGTATTATGAATATCTCGAGACCTGCCCTGAAGAGTGGTATGTAGCACCTCCGTCTGTTGAGTACATTAAGTTGTTGCTTTTTAAGGCAAAGGATAAGGATGACTATTATAGCAAGATGAATGAACTTATAGCTAAGAACAATAGAGCTGAGGATTTTGCTTTTGAGGATGAAGACTTTATTATCGTAGTTCCAAATACTTGCGAGGAGTTCATCAAGGAGGCAAAGGCCCAGCATAATTGTCTTAAGAGTTATATTAATCTTGTTGCAAATGGCATAACTAATATTGTCTTTGTAAGAAGAAAGTCTAATTACGAAGAGTCTTTTGTCACTGTTGAGATTAATAACGACTCGCTTTTTCAGTATAGAGGTAGATTTAATGAACTTCCTTCAGGTGAAGCACTAGCTTTTCTTGAGCGCTTCGCTGAGCATTATGATTTCGACTATGATCCAATTGAGTTTGTTTTTTGCGAACAAGACAAAATGGATATTAGTCACTGGCTATTTATTTCAGAATACGTGAAGCGTCACGGAGTTCCAGCGAATATGCCTCATTTTGATCCTAATCAGATTTCGCTTTATGAGTATTGTCCGGAGTGTTTTCTAGTAGGTTAAGCATAATAATATAGTTATTTATTATATATAAGGAGAAATTATGGAAGGAGCAAGAAATTCTAAGTTATACGTTACTGGTGATATCCATGGTGAGAAGGCCAGATTTGTATACGATAAGTTTGCATATAATAAGGACTTGGCGAAGGGTGATTATCTGTTTGTCGCAGGAGATTTTGGATTTGTTTTCAATGGCTCCTCACAGGAAAAAGTATATCTCGATAGATTAGCTAGAGAGAAGCCTTTTACTATTTGTTTCGTCGATGGTAACCATGAGAATTTTCCAAAGATTAATGATTATCCAGTTAAGGACTGGAATGGTGGAAAGATACATGTTTTAAGGACAGACGAAGACGGTAATCCTAAGATTGTTCACCTCATGAGAGGTCAGGTGTTTGATATTGAAGGCGTGAGTATCTTGGCCTTAGGAGGTGCGAAATCTACGGATAGAATATATCGCACCGAAGGCAAGAGTTTGTGGGCAGAATTAGAGATGCTATCGGAAGAAGATAAGCTAGAGACGACTAGAAATCTTGGGAAACGTAGTAACTCTGTAGACGTTATACTAACTCACGAGGCTCCAGCTGAGACTGTATCGAAGATTAATATGACATATAAGATAGATAGCAATCAGAATTTCCTAGAATATATTAGGGAGACGGTCGATTATAAGAAGTGGTACTTCGGGCACCATCATATAGATAAGGAGATGTGGCTCAACCAATATGCTATGTATTTTGATGTCAGAGACCTTGTGACAGGGGAAATAATCTCAAGAGGTTGATATTTATAAGCTTAGAAGTGTAAGGGTAATACCTACTTCTAAGCTTTTTTAATGCAAATCAAAAGGCCATCAGAAATAATCTGATGACCTTTTGCTCTGTAAAATACAGAGGAAGAGAGTAGTAATAACCGCTCCTACGATAGGAGCACGGAAATTCAATTTATTAATGGAGGAATTTGAAGCTCTTAATAGAAGGATTGCCGTCTCCATTGTATGTGATATAGAGTGCGTGAACGCCATCTGGGATTGAGAGTTCAGCTCTGTGTGTCTCCCATACTGTGCAGTACTCATTTGGAAGTGTAGCGAGAACTTCGCCGCCAATCTCTGTGCGGATCTCGAAAACACCGTTACCATATCCACGGTTAACGAGCTCGATACCCTTAACACCCTTGAAATCGAAGTACTTGTAACCAAGTGTAGTTCCATTATGGATGTTACATACGTAACCTACATTCTCGTCGCCGTCTCTACCTTCCTGTGTAACATAAGCAACTTCGTGCTCGCCAACATAAGCGAACTTACGATCGTCGAAGATGTTACATACGATGTATGAAGGATACTCATCAACATCGTTAAGAGGACCGTTGTTAAGACCACATGAAGTAATCTCAGCCTGGATAATATGTCCATCTTCTGTGAATGCGAGCTTCTCTACGCAGCCCTGACGAGCATACCATGTATTTGATGTATGTCTGTGGTAGAAGATGTACCAGTCGTCGTTGATCTGAACCATACTACCGTGGTTATTAGCACCATAGCATGTAGGGAAGTCAGCTGGCTTATATGAATCAATACCGATATCGCAGTTACTTACGATTACTCCGCCATACTTGAATGGACCATATGGGCTATCTGACATACCATAGCAAAGCTCATGCATAACCTGTGAAGAGTAGATGAGGTAGTAGATACCATTTCTCTCACGGATAGAAGGAGCCTCGAAGAATGCGTGACCTTCGTAGTCAGTTCCTTCAGCATACATAGCGCCTGGAATAAGGAACTCATCCTGCTTGTGATACTTGATTGTGAGCATATCCTCATCGAGGACAGTGAGCATACAGCCGTGACGAGACTTGTCGCCGTGACCACAGAAACCTGTGTAGAGGAATGTCTCCTTACCAACTGTGATTACACCTGGATCGAACTGTGGTTCATCGCCTGGCTTAAGGCCTAAGCGTGTACCATCTTCGTAGTGAACATAGCCCAAGAATTCGTACTTACCAGCAGGTGTGTCGCATACTGCAACTGATACGTAGTTAAATCTATCGATAACATAGAAGAGGTAGTATCTTCCATCAGGTCCCTTAGTAACGTCTGGAGCATAGAGACATCCACGGTTCTCGTAGTTATCAGGCTCGTCCAATCTTCCGAATGTAACACCTTCGTATGTCCAGTTACCGAGGTCGTCTACTGGTGCTGACCAGCATACATAGTCGTTGAGACAGAATGCGTGACCATTGAACTTATCGTGTGATCCATATACATATACGCGGCCATCGAAAACATATGGCTCACCATCTGGGATGTACTCCCATGATGGAAGATATGGGTTGAATGCCTGCTTCTTAGGTGCATTAAAGTTAATCAAGTTATTCTTTGGAGCATCCTTAGGAGCCTCACCTAAAGCAGTTGTCTCTAAGAATTCAGAGATGAATGTAACGAACTTAGAAGTCTGAGTTGTTGCTTTACAGCCTGTAGAAGTGAAGCGCATCTCATTCTTATATTCTTTACTATATGGGTTCCATCTTGTGAGTTCCTTACCATTAGCATCTGTTCCATTAGGATCACCAGTCTTGATGAAGTTAGTAACATATGTGCTCATCTGTCTAGCAAGGTCATAGTGACGACCCTCGAATGGTCTCCAGCATGCCTGAAGGTTATCGAAGAAGAACCAGAGGTCTACTGAATGGAATGTGCCAGGATTATCTTCACCTGGAATATCTGTCTCAAAGCTATAGTAGTAGCTAGGTGCGCTATTATGAGTGAGTGCAGCCTTAACAGAAGCTTCGATACCGTGTGATTTAGCATAGCAGTTGTTGTTCTCAACTGTGTTAGCTTCAGGGAATGCGAGGAACTCGCTAGTCTTATCACCGAAGATGTCCTGAGCCTTAGCCTTAAAATCAGCCTCGCTATCTGCGAAGATGTAGCTAGGGAACTCGTCCTCAGTATTACCTGCAAGTACAGGTACATGAGCGTGCTTGCCCTGAACAAATCTCTTGAATGGTTCGCCCTCGAGATATACACCATCAATTACTGGTGTGAAGAAGAAACCATTAGTATTTCTGAATTCAGCCTGCTTATCGCGGATGAATGTAGCATCAAGTTTACGTGCTTCTTCAAGTGAATTAACACCGAGAAGTTCAAAGAATTTCTTACCAAATTCAGCAGCTTCATCGAATGTCTTAGGTGTGATTACACCGTCCCTGAAGTATGGGCTCTCAATAATTCCAGAGTAGATAATTGCACGCTGGAAAAGGCCCTTGCTCTTATCGCTTGTTACATGTGAAAGTGTTGAACCACCGCCAGCAGACTGACCAGCGATAGTAATATTTGATGGGTCGCCACCAAAGTTCTCGATATTTCTAATAACCCACTTAAGTCCAGTCTGCTGATCAAGGAGACCAAAGTTAGATGGTGCATCAGGTGCTTCAGCCTTGAGGTCTGGATGTGCCAAGAAGCCAAGTGCGCCAAGTCTGTAGTTAACTGTAACTACGATGATGCCCTTCTTAGCGAGGTTCTCGCCATTGAACTCCATCTCAGGTGGATATCCCCACTGGAATGCGCCTCCGAAGAACCATACGAGTACTGGAAGCTTCTCATCAGTTGTTTTCGCTGGAGTCCAGATATTCAAATAGAGGTTATCCTCATCAATCTCAATCTCTGGGTCTACATGCCATTCTTTGCAGTAGACATCTGTACCAAGACCTGGCGTGTCCTGAACAGAAATAGGTGCGAACTTATAGCAGTCGCGTACGCCTTCCCAATTGCTAGCAGGCTGTGGAGCCTTCCATCTGTTCTCCCCAACAGGTGGTGCTGCGAAAGGTATACCTTTGAATACGGAAATTCTTGCGTTATTGCCAGGAAGGCCTCTAACAAGACCGTTCTCTGTTTTACAAATCTTAAGCATACTATCTTCCTCTCTTCTACAAAACATACTTTGCATATATACATATTATTACAAGAAGAATTTATTAAACAATACGACAAATTCTTACTAACAAACTGTTAAATTATAGTAGTTACTTTTACTGCATTGATTTTTAAAATTCTCTATTATAAATTAATTAAAATGCGCGTGATGTGTACTGTTTTAAGACATTCACTCGAAACAAATTCCGATTGTGAGGATACCGAATATGTACAAGTTGGTGATTAACGCTAACAAGGAAAAAGGCCACATTAATCCAGAGATTCAAGGACACTTTTCAGAGCACCTTGGTCGATGCATTTATGAAGGCATTTACGTTGGCGAGAACTCAGATATTCCTAACACTAATGGCATGCGTAACGATGTAGTTGCAGCCTTAAGAGAGATGAAACTCCCACTTCTTCGTTGGCCAGGCGGATGCTTTGCTGATGAATATCACTGGAAGGACGGCATCGGTCCTAAGGAGTCTCGTAAGAAGATGATTAATACCAACTGGGGTGGCGTAACTGAGGATAACAGCTTCGGTACACATGAGTTCATGGAGTTATGTGATCAGATTGGCTGTAAAACATACGTTAATGGTAATCTTGGTTCAGGCACTGTTCAGGAGATGAGCGAGTGGGTTGAGTACATGACATTCGACGGCGTATCTCCAATGGCAGATCTTCGTAAGGCTAATGGCCGTGAGAAGCCTTGGAAAGTTGACTATTTCGCAGTAGGTAACGAGTCATGGGGTTGCGGTGGTAACATGCAGCCTGAGTACTACGCTAATCTTTATAAGCACTACCAGTCTTTCGTTAAGAATTATGATGCAGACCGTAAGGTTTTGAAGCTCGCAGTTGGACCTAACGAGAATGACTACGAGTGGACAGAGACACTTCTCAAGGAATGCTTCAAATCATGGGGTTCAAGAAACAATAACCACGGCTTCATGGATGGCCTCACACTTCACTATTACACAGTTCCTACAGGTGTGTGGGATGCCAAGGGTTCAGCTACTGAATTCGATGACAAGCTCTGGTATAAGACCCTCGCGAAAACACTCGTTATCGACGAATATATCGCTAAGCATTCAGCAATCATGGACCGCTACGATCCAGATAAGCAGATTGGCCTTATGGTAGACGAATGGGGTACTTGGTATGATGTTGAACCAGGCACAAATCCTGGCTTCCTCTATCAGCAGAGCACAATCAGAGATGCACTTGTTGCTGGTATTAATTTAAACATCTTCAATAAGCATTGCGATCGTGTAAAGATGGCGAATGTTGCTCAGGTAGTAAATGTTCTACAGTCAGTAGTACTTACTGAAGGCGACCAGATGATCAAGACACCAACTTATCACGTATTCAAGATGTACAGCGCTCATCAGGACAATACTCTTGTTGAGAGTTCAATCGAGACTACTAAGATTGGTATCGAAGAAGACTTTAAGGTACCTAACTTAACAGAGTCTGTTTCAAAGGATGCTGATGGTAAGCTCCACATCACAATTACGAACCTCTCATGTGAGGAAGCGTATGGTATTGAGACAAATCTCGTTGGTTCAGTAGTTAAGTCTGTTAAGGGTTCAATCATTACAGGTAAGATGGATGATAAGAATACATTTGACGATCCAGATTGTGTTAAGATCGTAGACTTCAATGGTGCTAAGGCTGATGGTGATAAGATTGTTTTCGATATCCCAGCATGCTCAGTACTCCATCTTGAGGTTGAGATTTAATAATGGATAAGAGACCATGCAAGAAATGCCTGCTCAAAGAGGCGAGTGAGATTGATTATCGGAAGCTTATTGCTGATCATCTGGCTTCTCTTAAGAGTTCAGATCTTGTGGAAGAAGATATTGTTGATGCAAGACTAGAGGTCTGCAAAACATGCGAGAAACTTAATATGGGAACATGCCTATCGTGCGGCTGCTATGTAGAGATACGAGCGGCACTCAAGAATGGCAGATGCCCTAACAAAAAATGGAAATAATAGAAATACGAGGAAATTTAACATGGACATTAAGAATTTAATCGCTGAAGGAAAATGTGCACTTGGTATTGAATTTGGTTCTACACGTATCAAGGCTGTATTGGTTGACACAGAAGGTAATCCTGTAGCTTCAGGTGGCAAGGAGTGGGAGAACTCTTTGGTTGATGGCATCTGGACATACTCAGAGGCTGAGATCTGGAGTGGTCTTCAGGAGTGTTACGCAGATTTGAAGAAGAATGTTAAAGACGAATATGGCGTAGTTATTAAGTCATTCGCAGCAATTGGTTTCTCAGCTATGATGCACGGATACTTGGCTTTCGATAAGGATGACAATCTCCTTGTTCCATTCAGAACTTGGAGAAACACAATCACTGAGGAAGCTGCTGACAAGCTTACTGAAGCTCTTAACTTCAATATTCCACAGCGTTGGAGCATCTCACATCTTTACCAGGCAATCTTGAATGGTGAAGCACATGTACCTTCAATTGCTCACTTTACTACACTCGCTGGCTTTGTTCACTTTAAGCTTTGTGGCCGTAAGGTTCTCGGTGTAGGTGATGCATCTGGTATGTTCCCAATCGACTCTAAGACAGGTAACTACGATGAGAGAATGCTCGGTATTGCCCAGCAGCTCATCGCAGATAAGAATTACTCATGGACACTCAAGGGAATTCTCCCAGAAGTACTAAGTGCTGGTGAGGATGCTGGTTCACTTACAGTAGAGGGCGCTAAGCTTCTTGATGTTGACGGTGATCTCGAAGCTGGTATTCCAATGTGTCCACCAGAGGGTGATGCTGGTACAGGTATGGTTGCTACTAATTCAGTTGCAGTTGAGACAGGTAATATCTCAGCAGGTACTTCAGTATTCGCTATGGTAGTACTTAAGGAAGAAATGAAGAAACTCCACAAGGAGATTGATATGGTTACTACACCAACAGGTGATCCTGTAGCCATGGTACATTGCAATAACTGTACATCTGAGATTAATGCATGGGTGAAGATTTTCGATGAGTTCGCTAAGCTCATGGGAACTGAATTTGACCGTGGTGCAATGTTCGAGAAGCTTTATTCCGTAGCACTTGACGGTGAAGCAGACTGCGGCGGACTTGTATCATATAACTACCTCTCAGGTGAGCCTGTAACTGGATTTATTAAGGGAAGCCCATTATTCATGAGAAGTGCTGAAGATAAGTTCACACTTCCTAACTTTATGCGAATGAACCTCTACTCAGCACTTGCTGCACTCAAGGTTGGTCTTGATATTCTTATCAAGGAAGAGGGTGTAAGTGTTAAGAAGATGTTCGGTCACGGTGGTTACTTCAAGACACCTAAGGCTGGACAGACAATTGCATCTGCTGCATGTAACTCTCCAGTATGTGTAATGGAGACAGCTGGTGAAGGTGGTGCATGGGGTATCGCAGTCCTCGCACTTTACATGGCACAGAAGAATGGCGAGACACTCTCTGATTACTTGAATAACAAGATCTTCGCATCTGCTAAGAGTGTTGAGATAATGGCTGATAAGAAGGACGTTGATGGCTTCGATAAGTTCATGGAGAAGTACGTTAAGGGTCTCGCAGTAGAAAAGGCTGCTACTGAGATCTGATAAGTCTGATTATATTAAATAGATTATTATTAATAATAAGGAAGTAAGAATATGTTAGAAGAACTCAAAAAAGAAGTATTCGAAGCTAATATGCTTCTCCCAAAGTACAATCTCGTAACTTTTACTTGGGGTAATGTTAGTGGTATCGATAGAGAGAAGGGCCTTATCGTAATCAAGCCAAGTGGTGTTCCTTATGAGACAATGACTGCTGATGATATGGTTGTTCTTGATCTCGACGGTAACAGAGTAGAAGGTAAGTACAAGCCTTCTTCAGATACACCAACTCACATTGAGATTTATAAGGCATTCCCAAATGTCGGAGGTGTTGTTCATACACATTCATCTTATGCAACATCTTGGGCTCAGAGCGGAAGAGACATCCCATGCTACGGAACAACTCATGCAGATTATTTCTATGGTAATATCCCATGTGTTCGTTGCCTTACTAAGGAAGAGATTGAAGATTATTATGAGAAGAACACAGGTATCTTGATTGTTGACTCTTTCAAGGAGCGTGGAATTGATTATGAGGCTATGCCAGGCGTTATGTGTAAGAACCACGGCCCATTCACTTGGGGTAAGGATCCTCACGAGGCAGTACATAACTCAGTAGTTCTCGAGGAAGTTGCTAAGATGGCTTACCGAGCAGAGACAATCAACAAGGACATTACTCCTGCTCCACAGGAACTCCAGGACAAGCACTATTTCAGAAAGCACGGAGCAAATGCTTACTACGGTCAGAACTAATCTGATAGTTTTGTTTGAATGATAATGACGCATCTCGAAAACAACGAGGTGCGTTTTTATTTTGCGCTGTGTTTTCGAAATGGTCGTCTATTTTGCACTTTTAGCAAAATAGAAACCAATATCTATGGCCTAAGTTAGATTACAAAGTAACAGATGGTGCTAGAATGAAATTAACATTATCGAAGGGAGATATGGGATATGAGAAATGAAAGATATAGCATTACAGGTTGTGATACAGATACAATGAAGGACGCAACAATGAAGTACAGCGAAGAGGGCGGAATGCCAGTAGTTAATAAGCCTTCTGTAAGATTTACAGAGCGTATGGGTGCTGCAGGTTTCATCGTCTTAGGAATATTAGTTATCTGTCTTGTATTCGGAGTTATCGTTCCTAAGTTCTCTAATAATGTTGAAGATGAAGTAACTCAGGAAGAAATGGTTGATGCAGGTAAATAATTAAATAGTTGTTTCTGTGAAATAAAGTGACAAGCCGACTTTTATATGATGGTAGTTAATCATCTATAAAGTCGGTTTTTTGTTGTATAATAATATGACTGATTATTTTTACAAGGCGGAATTAGATGCATCGTTTGGGTAAGAAAGATTTTCTGAATAACCTCAAGATCAACCAGAAGTTCCTGGTTATTTATATATTGTGTGTAATTATTCCGCTCATCCTCACAGACGGAGTGATTTTGACTTCTCTCTTCTCTGAAGAGATGAATAGTAATCGTCGTGATCGTGAGAGTGAAGCTGCATCGTACATGGAATACATTCGTAGTACAGTTGAGTATGACGTTCTTGTTGCTAACGCTATTAATAAGAATGCGATTTTCCAGGAGTTCATCAACACAGAGTATGAATCAGCTTTTGATTATATTTCTGCATATTCAGAGTTCCAGCGATCTAATTTCTTTAAATCACTCAATACCCTTAAGATTGATAAAATCACCGTATATGTTGACAACTCTAGTATCTTGAATGGTAGTAATTTCCATCAGTTATATCTCCATTATGATGATACGTGGTACAAGAAGTTCAAGGCACTAGATACTGATGAGGCATTGTTGGTGTTTAATGATGATTCCGAGAATATAAGACTTAATGGACGTAAGAAGTTTATGTATGTTAAGCGTTTCAAAGCAGTCGGAAATGGTAAAGAACTTATAATTACCATCGAGAATGATATTGGTCGTCTTGGATTGGAGCTTAAGTCACTATCTTCTAAGTCTCCTATGTTCATTAAGTGTAATGATGACTATATTCCATTCTCTAATGTTGCAGTTAATGACTACGAGGCTGCGCTTAATGAATATCTCGACACCAATAGTTACGTAACAACTAGATTTTATCAGTATAGATATACAGACTTTACAATCTATGTATTCAGCGATGAACTTCTTGTGCTCAAGATCATTGCTGAACGATGGTGGATTATTGTTGTTCTTCTGTTATTTACATTGGTTATCCCTATCTTGATTATGAAACGGGTAGAGAAATCTATTGTTAGAAGAATTAACGAACTTCAGGTCGCTTTTGGCGGTGATGATTCAGGTACATTTATTCCTATCACTAATATCGAAGGTTCAGATGAGTTCGCTGACCTCATGAGAAACTACAATAAGATTGTATCTGTTAATAATGATCTTATTAATACGGTTTACATTGATAAGCTTCGTGAGCAGGAGAGTGATATCGCTCGTAAGAATGCAGAAGTACTCGCACTCCAAAGTCAGATTAATCCACACTTTTTGTTCAATGCTCTTGAGAGTATCAGAATGCATAGCATGCTCAAGGGTGAAGATGAGACTGCAGAGATGATTGAGAAGCTGGCACTCATGGAGCGTCAGAACTGTGAGTGGGGAAATGACTCTGTTGCTATTAGGAAAGAAGTTGAGTCTATCGAAGCTTATCTTTATCTCCAAAGCTATAGATTTGGTGATAGATTGTCTTTTGATATTGATATTGAGCCAGATTGTGAAAACATTCAGATCCCTAAACTTACGCTCGTAACCTTTGTTGAGAATGCTTGTGTTCACGGAATTGAATCTAAGTCATCACAGGGTTGGATTTTCGTTCGTGTATATAAGAAATCTAATCTTCTCTATATCGAAGTAGAAGATACTGGCGACGGTATGGATGAAGCCGAAGTTGAGCGAATGTGTAAGAGTATGAATAGTGTTACAATTGATTCGCTTAAGAAACATAAACGAGTAGGCATGCTTAATGCCTGCCTTAGAATAAAGATGATGTTCGATAATTCTGTTAAGTTTGATATTGAGAGTGAGAAGGGCGTAGGACTTAGCGTCGTTATCACAATTCCAGTAGATAAGCTTAAGGAATAAGAAGGAGATATATATGTTGAGAGTAATGCTTGTTGATGATGAACCTTATATTCTTCAAGGTTTACAGATAATTGTAGATTGGGAGAGAGAAGGTTATGAGATTGTTGCCTTAATGACTAATGGTCAGGAAGCTCTTGAGTATCTTAAAAATTATACTGTTGATTTGATTATTTCAGATATCCAGATGCCAGTTATGAATGGTCTTGAACTTCTCGAGAAGATTAACGAGGAGAAAATCTCTGACGCAAGATTTGTCGTACTCACAGGATATGATGATTTCTCATATACACAGAAGGCGATTAGAAGTAATTGTCATGATTACATCCTTAAGCCTGTAAAGAAGGAAGAGTTGTTATCAATTATTAGAAATGTATCTAATCTGACACTTGAATCTCACAAGCAGAAAGAAAATCAGGAGCAGATGCAGGATGCTTTCTTAAGAATTAATATTATTTCACTTATTAAAGGTAAGTATGACGAATCTAATATTGATTTCGTTAATTCGCATCTTCAGCTCACAGGTGGCATAAGATTTATCGATATCGAAGTAGCATCTGATTATATAGATAGTGAAAGCGACGATTACGATTTGAGACTTGAGCAGAAGCAGCTCTATAGTGTTTGTCGTGAAGTTTTGAAAGATTACGCCAACCATTTTATTTTCGATGTGTCTTATTCTGAAGATGACTACGATATCGGCTTCATCTACTGTGAGAATATGGCAGACAGAAAAGATATGTTTGAAGAAGAATTCTTGATCACTATGCATCGTAAGATTGAAGTAATGATGAAGAAGCCTATCCGTATGCTCTGTGGAAAGATGGTATCTAACATCTCAGCTATATCTAAGTCATATAGCTCATGCCACAGACTTAATAGTATTAAGAGTTTCCACAATCCTAAGAGTATTTATGTTTATGAGGATGAAGTTCAGGTATCTCAGTCTGGTCTCGTACTTTGTAAGAATTCAATCGACGAGATTATTAATGCTATTGAGAACAATGAGCAGGAGCAGATCGAATTAGCAGTAGACAAACTCTATAGTGAGCTCCAAAGCTGTGACGCTAGCGAAAACATCATGGACCTCAATCTTAACTATCTCCTATTCCAGCTCATTCACCTTGCTAGTGAACAGGATGACAGTATTAACCAGGAAGAGATTGTCGAGTATATCTCTGAGAATGCGGTAGATAGTTCACTCATCCGTGGTAGTAGCCAGCATATGAAGCGTTTTGCTACAGAGTACGCTAACTACCTCATGGAACTTCGTAAGAGTATATCCCGAGGAATTCTAGCTGAGATCGAAGCTGAGATTAGGGATCATTATAGCGAAAACATCAGCCTTAAGTATTTAGGCGACAAATATCATATTAATAGTTCATATCTTGGACAGGTATTCAAGAAGAAGTATGACATGTCTTTTAAGAATTACCTGACAAATTATAGAATCAAGGAAGCAGCCAAGATGGTAATCTCTACAGATAAGAAGATTAACCAGATTGCGGAGGAAGTTGGATACAAAGATTGCGACTATTTTATCCGCAAATTCATTGAAATTAAGGGCTGTACACCATCTAAGTATAGGAAGAACAACAGGGGCGAGTAACAAAACGTTTCGCTCAAAATACGGGATAAATTATAGTCTAGAGTTTCTCCTACATGTAGAATTTTTCGGTATTTTTGTAAGATTTTATAGGGTTGTTGAACAAGAGATACGACCATATAATTTTACGTGAATAGCACACATGGTGTGCAAAAATACAAGGAGGAGAAAAAATGAAGAAGAAGATTTTTTCTATCGTTTTAGCATCTCTTGTTGCTGTATCAGCTCTCGCAGCTTGTTCAGACAAGAAGGCTAATGTTGGTGAGGGCACAGAGGCTCCTGACACAACAAACGCAGCAGGTGAAAGCGTTTACTCTGAAGAGAAGATCATCGAAATGACAATGTTCTCAGCTATGCCTGGTAACGAAATCAACGATGGTAACGAGATTCAGAAGATCATCGCTGAAAAGACAGGTGTTTCTGTAAAGGAGACATGGCTCACAGGTCAGACAGCTGAAGAAGCTGTAGGTGCTATCATTGCATCTGGTACACTCCCTGATTTCATCGATGGTGGTGACGGAATGAAGCAGCTTTACGAAGCTGACTGTCTCGTAGCTTGGGATGATTATATTGAGAAGTATCCAAACCTTAAGGAACTCTACTCAGACGAAGAGTGGGATATGTTCAGACAGGATGACGGTAAGATCTACTGGGCAAACGTATTCTGTAACTCATACGGTGAGGAGAAGGCTACAGGTCATAACGACGAGGCTTTCTGGATCCAGGTTCGTGTACTTGCTTGGGACAACTACCCACAGATCGAAACTCTTGATGAGTACTTTGACCTCCTCGAGAGATACGCTGCAGCTAACCCAGAGATGCCAGATGGAACACCAGTTATTCCTTACACAGCTCTCTGTGATGACTGGAGATACTTCTGTATCGAGAACGCTCCAGAGTTCCTCGATGGTTATCCAAACGATGGTTCTGTTATCGTAAATATTGACGATCCAGAGAATCCAAAGATCGTTGACTACAACACAACTCCAACAGCTAAGATGTACTTCCAGAAGTTGAACGAAGTATACAGCAAGGGTCTCATGGATAGTGAGTTCGCTATTCAGACATACGATGAGTACATCACAAAGCTTTCAACAGGTCGTGTTCTTGGTATGTGTGACCAGTACTGGGATTTCGCATATTCAATCGCTGGCCCATATGCTCAGCAGGGTCTTGATGACCTCGGTTGTGACTATGTACCTCTCGGTCTCGTAGCTGAAAAGGGCATGAAGCAGCAGTGGCACGCTTACGGTGATACACTTAACAACTCTTCAGGATGTGCAGTAACAACAGGTTGCTCAAACCCTGATATGGCATTTAAGTTCCTTAACGATATCCTTGATCAGGATATTCACGATCTCCGTTTCTGGGGTATCGAGGGTGTTGACTATCTCGTAGATGAGAATGGTGAATACTACAGAACAGAAGAGATGAGAGACAACTGGAAGGATGAAGGCTACAAGGCTGATCACTGCTGTACATATTCATATATGCCACAGTGGCTTGGTACATCTAAGGATGGTATCAACGCAATGCAGCCACAGGAGCAGGCTTCAGAGTTCTTCGCAGGTCTTGCTCAGCCACTCGTTGATTGTTTCGAAGCATACGGTGCACATGGTTACCCTGACATGGTAGGTTCTGATAAGGACGCTCGTCCAGCTAAGTGGTATCCAATGTATTCTTACTCAAATGCTATGACAAACGACACTGAAGGTGGTGTAGCTTGGGTTGATATGGGTACATGTAAGCATGAGTGGTTGCCAAAGGTAGTTACTGCTTCTGATTTCGAATCAACATGGGCAGCATACATGGATGCATACAATGCTTGTAACCCACAGGCCTTCCTCGATGAGATGCAGGAAGAGCTCGACAGAAGAGCTGCTGTATAATTAGTAATTAATTATTAAAGCTTTCTGTAAAGTAAACTAAAATATTGTGTGGCAGTCATGGAAATGTCTGTGACTGCCGCATTTTTTTAGAGGAGAAGTGGTATATGAGTATTTTGACAGCTAGAAAGCCAAAACAACCAGATATCAATAAGGTAAAACTTACAAAGAAGGAATTCAATCGTCAGTGGGTTCTTATTCTTATTGCTGCAATTTACGTAATTTATGGTATTATTTTCTATTATCTTCCACTCGCTGGATGGATAATGGCATTCCAGAACTTCAAGATGAAGACTGGATTTTCATCTCCTTGGGTAGGACTTGATAAATTTAAATTCCTTTTTAGACCTAACAGTATCTTCTTACGAGTTGTTCGTAACACATTCTGTATGGGTGCTATTAACCTCGTTTCTTCCTTCATTACAGCAATCGGATTTGCTATTTTGCTTAGTGAAGTAAAGAACGAATTATTTAAGAGAGGCATTCAGACAATTTCATACATGCCTCACTTCCTTTCATGGATCATCGTATGTGCTATCGTACATGATTCATTATCATCAGAAGGTGTAATTAACGAAATTTTGATGAACTTACATTTCGTTGAGAAGCCTATAATGTTCTTCGCGCATACAAAGTATTTCTGGGCTATCGTAGCAATTTCCAATGTTTGGAAGGAGACAGGTTTTAACGCTATTATCTATCTCGCTGCTATTACATCTATCGACCCAGCTCTCTATGAGGCTGCTTCTATCGATGGTGCTGGTAGATTTCAGAAAATGTTATATGTAACATTACCAAGTATTCGTCCAACAATTATGATCCTCTTGCTCATCAATATCGGTAACGTTCTTAACGCTGGTTTCGAAGTACAGTACATCTTGGGTAACGACGTTATCATCTCTGTATCACAGACAATCGATATTTTTGTATTGAAGTATGGTATCTCACAGTCTGACTATTCACTTGGTACTGCTGCTGGTATCTTCAAGACAGTAGTTTCTATGATCCTCATCGTAGTATGTAACTACATTGCTAAGAAGACTGGCGACGAGCGTTTGTTCTAAGGGAGGGTTTGTAAATGGATCAATATGCAATTAAAAAACGCAAAAAGAAGATGGCAACATCTGATTTAGTATTTAACATTTGCAACTATACTTTCTTGGTACTTTTCGCAATTGTTACTCTATATCCAGTATTGAACACTTTGGCATACTCTTTTAATGATGGTGCTGATGCTGTTCGTGGTGGTATTCACCTTCTCCCACGTAAGTGGTCACTTAAGAGTTATAAGACAGTATTTGCTAAGGGTGGTTTCTGGCAGGGTGCTAAGATTACAGTTCTTAGAACAGTACTTGGTACAATTACAGCACTTGCAGCTAACGCATTGCTCTCATTTATCTTGAGCCGTAAGAGATTTGTATTTAAGTCAGGTCTCTCACTCTTCTGGGTAATCACAATGTATGCTTCAGGTGGTTTGATCCCTACAATGCTCCTCTTCAGATATATGCATTTGACAAACTCATTCTGGGTTTACATCATTCCTGGTATGGTTAGTGCATTTAATATCATGGTTATGAGAACATACATGGCTGGTCTCCCTGACTCACTTGAAGAATCTGCTCAGCTCGAAGGTGCTGGTTACATGAGAATCTTCGTAAGCATCATTTCTCCATTGTGTTTGCCAATCTACGCTACAATCGCTTTGTTCGTAGCTGTAGGACACTGGAACTCATGGTTCGATGCTATGCTCTATAACAAGTTGAACGATCAGTATACAACTCTCCAGTATGAGTTGATGAAGCTCCTCGACTCTGTTGCTAACCAGGGCGGTAACGCTAACTCAGGTGGTAAGACAGCTGCTTCAGCTGCTACAATCACACCTATCACAGTTAGATCAGCTGCTACAATCGTTACTATCGTACCTATTATCGCTTTGTATCCTTTCTTGCAGAGATACTTCGTTACAGGTCTTACAATCGGTGGTATCAAAGAGTAATTCTTTATTCTTATTAAAAATTACGCCTGCCCTAATACTTCATTGGGGCAGGTTTTTTATTAGGAGATATTATGGATTTTAGTCATAGAATAAATTCTGCTGTAGTTAGAATTATTAATAAAGATGGAAAACCCGCTTCAAATGTAAGCGTTGATTATAGATTAACAAATCATGAGTTCCTTTTTGGATGTGGAGCTTTTGATGTAGTACCTTATATGAATATTCCTGAGGAGATGGCTGATAAGAAAGATTTCTTCAAGAAGAGAGTTGATCTTTGGCTTCAGGTATTTAATTATGGAACATTACCTTTCTATTGGGGAAACTTTGAACAGGAAGAAGGTAAGCCTTTTACAGAAGGTCTTATGAAGTCTGCTGAGTTCCTTAAGTCAAAGAATGTAACAGTTAAAGGACATCCATTATGTTGGCACACAGTATGTGCTGATTGGCTTTTGAAATATGATAATGAAACTATCCTTAAGAAGCAGCTTGAACGTATTGAGCGTGAAGTTGTAGGCTTTAAGGGTGTTGTAGATATGTGGGACGTAATTAATGAAGTAGTAATTATGCCAAAGTTCGATAAGTATGATAATGCTATAACACGTATTTGTAATGAGCTTGGTCAGGTTAAACTTGTTAAGACTGTTTTCGATAAGGCAAGAGAGTGTAATCCTAATGCTACTTTGCTTCTTAATGACTTTAATACATCACCAGCTTATGAGGATCTGATTAATAGATGTTTGGATGCTGGCGTAGAGATTTCAGCAATCGGTATTCAGTCACATCAGCACCAGGGTTATTGGGGCGCAGAGAAGACTTACGATGTACTCGAGAGATTTAGTAAGTTTAATCTTCCTATTCATTTCACAGAGAACACATTGCTATCTGGTACTCCTGTTCCTGCTTATATCGATGATCTTAACGACTGGCAGGTTGAGGATTGGCCTAGCTTACCAGAGTACGAAGAGATCCAGAAGAATAATCTTGATGAGATGCTTAGAATTCTATTTGCAAATAAGAATGTTAAGGCTATGACAATGTGGGACTTCACAGATGGAATGTGGCTTAACGCACCATCTGGTGTAGTAAGAAGAGATTGTTCACCAAAGCCTGTTTTCGAGCACTTGAAGAAATTAGTTAAGGAAGAGTGGTCTACAAAGGGAACTTCTACTACTGATGAGAATGGTGCACTTGTGATTGATGGATTTAAAGGCGAATACGAGATTATTATTGATGGTAAGGCTTTTAAATTTGCCATATCTGATGATACAAAGAGTATTGATATTCAGTTATAATGTATTAGATTTTGAATTTCCGAGGTTAAGAGATGAATTTTCTTAAGATGGACGGACCAGTAATGAACTTCCTGAGAACCATTACTAACTTCTTGATTCTTCAGTTGTTGTTCCTTCTTTGCTGTATTCCGGTAATTACAATTGGTGCAGCTTTATCTGCTAAATATCATGTAGCAATGAAGCTTGTTAAAGATGAAGGCGAGGGAGTTGTTAAATCTTTCTTCGCAGCGTTCAAGAGCAATTTCAAAGATGCAACTCCAGTATGGATTACTCAGTTTATTATTTATATTCTTATTTATATTGACTGGGCATGGATGTTAGAGCAGGGAATTAGACTTATACCAATTCCATATCTTATTGCTATGATCGTTATCACTTGTGTTGCAAATTTCGTTGGAATGGTTATTTTCCCAATGATTTCAAGATTTGAGATGACGAAGACGAAGCTTTATAAGGGTACAGTAACATTTGTTTTTACTCACTTCTTCCAGCTTCTTGGTATCTTCCTTCTTAATTTGGCAGCTATCGTTGCATGTATTTGGTATATTCAGTGGCTTCCACTTATTGCAGCTGTAGCAGTTGTAGCAGTTACATTCTTCTTGGCAACAACACTTAATAAGGAATTCGATAAGGTTGAGCAGAAGTATCGTGAGGAGCACCCAGAGGAGTTCGCGCAGGACGAAGAAGAAGGATTTAAGTTCCGTGGCGAGCTCGAAGAGGAAAGTTATTCAGCACTTGATTCTTCATATGCCGCATCTCGTAAGGAGTTGGGTGAACTAGCCAAAGCTTCAGCAATAATGGATGCTGAACCTAAGGAAAAGAAGCCAGTTGATGGTAAAAAGAAAAATAAGGTTACAGCTTACTATGAAGAAGAACGTAGTAAACTCAAGGAAATGACTGGCAAGCAGAAGTGGCAGTATTTTGTAGATTATTATCTTGCAATGGTAATTGTTACTTTGCTCCTGATAGGTGGTCTTGCATGGTACATTAGAGACGTTGTTAAGGATAAGCTCAATGTATTCACAGGTGGTCTTGTTAACTGTACTATGACAGAAGAAGGACATGAGTACGCTACTCAGGGTTTCCTTGATTGGGCTGAATACTCTAAGTCTCATACAGCTACAGTAGGTAGCACTACAATGAGCTTTGATTCTGCTGAAGAGTACTACAACGGAATGATGAATATGGCAGTAAATGCAGAAGTTACTGCTGGCGTGTATAATTTCTTCCTAATGGATGAGGAATCTATGCAGATATATAAGAATGAAGAGATTTTTACTCCTCTTGAAGATTTGGGTGATATCTCTATGATCCCTAAGGAATATCTTGTATATGATGATTCAAATAAGGCGATTGCTGTTGAGCTTGATGAAGAACACAAAGAGAAGTTAGGCTTCCCTAAGAATGCTGAAATCTATCTTGGCTTTATATTCTCCTCTGACATCACTGTTAATGCTAAGTATTTTGAGTACTTGTATCATTAATATAGTAATTCAATATAAGAGATTAAATAATCCCATCATGACCTAGTTAGTCATGGTGGGATGTCACGTCCATAATGTTGCAAGCGCTGTAAGAGCGTATAAGGCGCATCAGAAGCTCTAGATAGCTAGGATAACAAAAGCAGGGCAGTGATGTGTGATGTATATTACTGTAATGGTATAGGAGTAGTGATAATTCTACGCATAATAAAAGCCTCGTTCCTAAGTAGGAGCGAGGCTTTATATATCAGATTAATTCTAATACTGGATTAGCCGAACAAGCTGAGGAGTACACCAGCAGCAACAGCTGAACCGATTACACCAGCAACGTTTGGACCCATAGCGTGCATGAGGAGGAAGTTGCTCTTGTTCTCTTTCTGACCAACTGTGTTAGCAACACGAGCAGCCATTGGAACAGCAGATACACCAGCTGAACCGATAAGTGGGTTAACCTTACCACCTGTAACGAAGTACATAAGAAGACCAATAAGGAGACCACCAACAGTAGCGAGACAGAAGGCACCAAGACCAAGTGCGATAACCTTGAGTGTCTCAAGCTTAAGGAAGTTTGTACCGATAGCTGTAGCACCAACAGATGTTCCGAGGAAGATTGTTACGATGTTACACATAGCGTTCTGAGCTGTATCGCTAAGTCTGTCTGTAACGCCACACTCTCTGAAGAGGTTACCGAGCATGAGGCAGCCGATAAGTGGAGCAACAGATGGGAGAATAAGGATACAAACGATTGTTACGATAACAGGGAAGCAAATCTTCTCAATCTTTGATACTGGACGAGCTTGTTCCATCTTAACCTGACGCATCTTCTTTGTAGTAAGAAGCTTCATGAAGAATGGCTGGATCATTGGAATCAATGCCATGTATGAGTAAGCTGCGATAGCGATAGCACCGAGAAGTTCAGGTGCGAGCTTAGATGTTACGAAGATAGCTGTAGGACCGTCAGCACCACCGATGATACCGATTGATGCAGCCTGATTACCTGTAAATCCTAATGCTGTAGCACCGATGAAGGCACATGAAATACCGAACTGAGCACCAGCACCCATGAAAAGGCTTGAAGGTCTAGAGATAAGTGGTCCAAAGTCTGTCATGGCACCAACTGCCATAAATACGAGACAAGGGAAGATATCGAGCTTTACACCGAGGTAAAGGATATCGAAGAGACCAGGCTCTTTACCAACTTCTTCCCAGTTAACCTCACCCTGGAACCATGCTGGGTGGAAAACACCTTCACCAGCGAGGTTAGTGAGGAGCATACCAAAAGCAATTGGAAGAAGGAGGAGTGGCTCGAACTTCTTGCCGATTGCAAGATAGAAGAGAACACAGGAAAGGCCAATCATGACATAGCAACGCCAGTCAAGAGTACCGAAGCCTGATGTGCTCCATAACTTTGTAATTACGTCTAACATTAATTAAGGCCTCCTAATTAACCGATTGTAATGATTGGATCACCAGTAGCAACTGAAGAACCCTTAGCTGCACAAACCTGTGCAACCTTACCATCACATGGAGCGAAGATTTCGTTCTCCATCTTCATAGCTTCGAGAATAGCAACTACGTCGCCTTCCTTAACTGCCTGACCAACAGAAACCTTAACGTCGAGGATTGTACCTGGCATTGGTGCTGTAGCAGGTGTACCTGAAACTGCAACTGCAGGTGCAGCTGCTGGAGCAGGAGCTGCTGCAGGTGCTGCAGCAACAGGAGCAGCGGCAACAGGAGCTGGAGCAGCTACTACATCAGTTGTTCTGAGAAGATTAGCCTTGCCCTTCTCAACTTCAACTTCATAAACTTTATCATTGATTGTTACGTTATAAATCATAGGTAAGACTCTCCTTAATTCTTTTCTTCAACAAGAGTAATAGATTTGAATACGAGCTCTGAAAGAGGGATACCTGTGTTATCACTTACAATTGCCATAATCATAGCAGCTGTCTTTTCATCACAGCCCTTGAGCTTAAGTGTACCAGATGAGAATTCTTCTTCCTCAGCAGCCTGAACCTGAGTATCCTGTGCAACAGGAGTAGCAGGAGCTGGAGCTGCGGCAACCTTTTCCTTTGCTGACTTATCAATAGCTGCAAAAATCGCACCTGAAATAGAGATAAGGCAGAAAATAATGAAAAGAACTGCGAATACGATGAGGATAACGATGCCTGCGTCCATTAGGGCTTCGTTCATTGGAAGAACTTCTTTACCTGATGCCAAAACAACATTGATAGGGTTCATCAGGATTAGTCCTCCTTCTTCTCGATTGTGTACTTAACAGTATTTGATTCCTTCTCTTCACGCTTCTCGAAGAACTTCTCAGCTACCTGTGGGAAAGCGATGTATGAGAGAACATCCTCGTCAGAACGAGCCTTCTTACCAAGCTCAGCCTTTGTCTTCTCGAAAATAGGCTCGAGACTATCAGCAAATCTACCCTGAACGAGTTCTTCTGGCTTCCAGCACTTGTCGATAAGTTCCTGGCTAACTTCACCTGGAGCCTTACCATACTCACCACGGAGGTAAGCCTTGATTTCCTTAGAAATGCTCTTATATCTCTCACCGAAGAGAACGTTCTGAACAGCCTGGTTACCAACCATCTGTGAAAGAGGTGTAACGAGTGGTGGATAACCCATATCCTTACGAACAGCTGGGATTTCAGCACAAGCCTCGTCGAACTTATCCATAGCACCCAAATCCTTGAGGTTAGCAATCATGTTAGAAAGCATTCCGCCTGGAACCTGATACTTGAGGATATCAGCCTTAACGCCCATAACTGATGGGTTAAGTGTACCGTTATCAAGGAACTTCTTCTTAACAGGTGCGAAGTGATCAGCGATCTCCTTGAGAACATCATCCTTAAGATCTGTCTCGAAACCAATCTGCTCGAGAGCATACTTCATTGACTCTGTAGCAGGCTGAGCTGTACCACCAGCGAATGATGAAATAGCACAGTCAATACCATCACAACCAGCCTCAACAGCCTTCATATATGTGAGAGGGCCAAGACCTGTTGTCTGATGTGTGTGAAGGAATACTGGGAGCTTTGTTGAAGCCTTAATAGCCTTAACGAGATCATAAGCTTCCTGAGGACCACAGATACCAGCCATATCCTTGATACAGATTGAGTGGCAACCCATAGCCTCGAGTTCCTTACACATTTCTGCATACTTCTCGAGTGTGTGTACTGGTGAAGTTGTGTAGCAGATACAACCCTGTGCATGCTTACCACACTTGATTGTCTCATCTACAGCTACTCTGATGTTATCGAAGTCATTGAGAGCATCGAAAATACGGAAGATATCCATACCATTCTCTGCAGACTTTCTAACGAACATTCTTACTACTTCATCTGGATAGTGCTTGTAACCGAGGATATTCTGACCACGGAGAAGCATCTGGAGAGGAGTATTCTTAACCTT
>JAKSRG010000049.1 GCA_024403735.1 Clostridia bacterium | reverse complement strand
TAATGACACATAGAGAATTAGCAAATGAATATTTTGGTAGAAAGTTCCACTGTTCGCAGGCAGTTCTCGCTGCATTTAAAGATGAGGTTGGACTTTCTGAAAAACAGGCGCTAAAGCTAGGTAGCTGCTTTGGATCAGGCATGAGAAAAGGTGAGGTTTGTGGTGCATGTACTGGAGCCTTGATGGTACTGGGACTTTTGTATGGGCAGTACGACAAGGTAGACTCACAAAGCCGAGAGACAGCAAATCAAGTTAACGATCTTATGATGAAAAGATTTGCTGAAGTAAGTGGTTCATATATTTGCAACGATTTACTTGGATGTGATGTAAGAACTGAAGAAGGTGTTAAGTATTGTTTCGACAATAATCTCTTTACTGAGTTCTGTCCTAAGATGGTTGCGAATGCAGTAGATGTTTTGGAGGAGATAATAAGTGAATATGGACAAATTGATAATTAAACATAATGAACTGACAGCTGAAGAGTTCATTGAGTTATGGAGTAGTGTATGGGATGGAGCTCCTACACTAGAACAAACAAATCTTGCTATGAATAATACGCTTTTCAGAGTATCTGTTTTCGATGGGGACCAGGTAATCGCAATGGCTCGAGTGATAGGCGATATGGGACTTTGCTATTACATCAAGGACGTTGTTGTAAAGCCTGAGTATCAGGGGAAGGGTATTGGCCGAATTCTAATAAATGAACTTAAGAGATTCATAAATGATAATGGCATTAAAGACACTCAGATTTCTGTTGAACTATGTGCGCTTCCTAATAAGGTGCCATTCTATGAGAAGTTTGGTTTTGGTGCGAATGAGGGCAAGCGATTACGAGTGATGCATCCTGTAGAGTAGGAGATTAATATGATGATTAATGTTGGTACAAATACTATTGAAACAGAACGATTGATTCTAAGAAGATTTGAATATGAAGATAATGCTTCGATGAGACGAAACTGGGTGGCGGATGCTGAAGTCCAGTGGGGATATGGTGAACCTGCATATGTAACTGAAGAAGAGGCAAGAGAACTTCTTGATAAGTACATTTCTTCTTATGAGAAAGAAAATTACTATCGTTGGGCTGTTATAGATAAGGATACAAATGAATGTATAGGACAAATCGCATACTATCTTGTTGATAGCAAGAATAACTACGCTGAGATTGAGTACTGTATTGGTTCTGCTTTCCAGGGTAAAGGTTATGCGACAGAAGCAGCTAAAGCAGTTATTAGCTATGGCTTTGAGAAGATTTGCCTAAATAGAGTTCAGATTTGTTGTCGCACAGTTAATGAAGCTTCACGCAAGGTAATTGAGAAGTGCGGGCTTATTTATGAAGGCACTTTAAGAGACTTCTTCTGGCGCGTTGATCACTATGAAGGAAGAATGTATTACTCCATTTTGAGGGATGAGTATTATTCAAAAGTGTAAGTATTTTGCCTAAAAGTAAAATTAATTTATAAAAAGTTCAAGATTGTAAGTATTAAATCAGTTTATAATTTAAGAAAACTGTGAAAGGACATAGGTACATGGCCTATTTATATCTTGCATGCCTTTTAGTATCCGTAGGCGCGCTGTTTTGGCTCAAACTCTTTGATGTTAGAAATAGTACCACTCAGGTAATTATTTTCCTTTGTGCTGTTGCTTCGAACCTTGGATATTTTATGGTAACAATAGCTAAAGATTTAGAGAGCGCTATTGTTGCCCAGATTGTCTCATATGTTGGTGGAATGTTCCTGCCGGCTTTTTTCTTGTTCCTGGTAATGGAGATATGTCATGTTAAGTTACACAGAGCCATAGGTATGGCGATACTATTATTGCAGACTATTTCTTTTGCTTTTGTATGCACGATAGGTCATAGTGACTTGTTCTATAAAGGTGCCTCTATTATTCAGAAAAATGGAGTAACAATACTTCTGAAAGATTATGGTCCGCTTCACATTCTTTGTCCATTAACTATGGTTATTTATATCGCAGCGGCATTTATCATAATTATCTATACGGTTCTTAATAATAAATCTGTCAACAGACGTGGAATTATTGCTATGTTTGTTTTGGCTTTGTTTGGCGTTGTTACTTATGGTATTGAGAGATTAATTCATTTTGAGTACGAGCTTATTCCAGTTTCATATTGCCTCATAATAATTGGTACGTTGATACCAGTTTATGATTCAAATCTCTATACTGTTTATGAGAATGAAGCAATTATCGCTGAACAACTTGAGCGTGTAGGCTTCCTTACTTTTGATAAGAAGAAGATTTATAAGGGTTGCGATAAGTTCATGGAAGAGGTTTTTCCAGAACTTAAAAAGTTTGAGCATGGACAGAAGATTAGTGGTTGCAGTGATGGCTTAAAGAAGCTCATTAATCAGATAAAGAAGGTTGAAGATAAGGTTATCAATTCTAAGGGGCATGTTCATGTAGATATTGAGCCATTTTCTTTGAACGGTAGATACTATATTGGTTCTATTCATATCGTAAGTAATGCAATCGGTGTACATATGGGATATACGATTGAACTTAGAGATGACACAGAGCATCATAACGCCTTGGAACTCAAGGAACACTATAACGAAGAGTTGTCTGCTGAGGTACATGCTGCAACAAGACGTATTCGTTCTATCCAGCAGAAGACAATTATCGGAATGGCGCGAATGGTTGAATCTCGTGACCTTAGTACCGGTGGTCATATCAAGAGAACAAGTGATGTAGTACGAATTATTGCTAAGAAACTTGAGGGTATGGATAATGGCCTTGATAAGCATTTCCTTCGCCTCGTTATACGAAGTGCGCCAATGCACGATATTGGTAAGATTGGTGTAGATGATGCGATCCTTCGAAAACAAGGCAAGTTCACTGATGATGAGTACGCTACTATGAAAAAGCATGCTGAGATTGGTTATCACATGGTAAGTGAAATCCTATCTGATGTAGAAGAACCTGATTTTGTTAAGGTCGCTGAGAACGTAGCTCATTACCATCATGAGAAGGTTGACGGAACTGGTTATCCTTGTGGTCTCAAGGGTGATGAGATACCAGTAGAGGCACGAATTATGGCATTGGCGGATGTTTTCGATGCGCTCGTATCAAAGCGTTGCTATAAGGAAGCATTCTCCTATGACAAGGCCTTCTCGATAATTGAACATGATGCGGGTACTCATTTTGATGCAGAGCTAGCCAAGGTGTTCCTATCTTGTAGAAGAGAGCTCGAAGATTATTACGACAGAAGCGAAGAGTAAGAGGCGGAAGCTTTTTCCTCTTCGTTTTTATTTGCGGCGATTTCCGTTGGAGAGGAAAAAGTGAGATAATTACATTTATTTGGAAATGGGGAGGCGCATTAATGAGTAAGTACGATGCTTTGTGGAAACATGTAGCTAATTCAGGTGAGACATCTTTCAAATTGACATTCCAAGAGATTATGAATATTGCAGGAGTGCCAATTGATCATTCTTTCCTCACATATAAGAAAGAGTTGGTTGGATTTGGATACAAAGTTGGTAAAATATCTATGAAGGAACAAACTGTAGAGTTCGTGAAAACAGAAGACTAAGTAACTACAGTTTGTTGGGAATTAAAATGAACGTAAATAAATATATTGATTTTACTGATGAGGTAAAAAAGGCGCTCGATGAACATAAGCCAATAGTAGCAATTGAGACTGGCGGAACTTTTGAAGGAATACCATATCCAGAGAATTGTAAAACAGCGATGAAGGTCATGGACGAGATTAGAAAGGCTGGAGCTGTTCCTGCGTATATTGCCATTATTGATGGCAGAGTTAAGGTCGGCATGACTGAAGCTGATGTTGACCTATTTGGCAGTATGCGAGGAAAGATGCAAAAGGCATCTAGAAGAGAGATACCTCAGATTATTGCTCAGGGTAAAAATGGTGTTATGACATTAGCTGCGACAATGGTAATCGCTGATTATGTAGGGATCCCTGTTGTGTCAGGTGGTGGCTTCGGAGGAGTTCATAGAGGTGCTGAAACATCTATGGATATATCTTCTGATTTAGATGAGATTTCTGAGAGGAATGTCATTGTAGTTTGTTCAGGAGCTAAGTCAATATTGGACCTCAATCTCACAATGGAATATCTTGAGACTAAGGCTGTATCTGTGATTGGATATAAAACTGATGAACTTCCTGCATATATGGCTAAAACAAGCGGAATTAAGCTCACATGCAGAATGGATGATGTAAGCATGGTAGCAGATACTTATAAGGTCAAAAATGAGTTCGGCATTAAGTCAGGTATGATACTAGCTAATCCTATCGATGAGGAGTATGCAGTTGATGCTGATTTGATGAATGAGGTCATTGATGAAGCTGTAGCTAAGAGTGTTGAGGATAAAGTGTCAGGTAAGGCGATTACTGGATATCTTATGAAGTATGTGAAAGAGAAGATGGGCAGCGATAGTATGGAAACTCAAAAGCATATGATTATCCAGAACGCTATACTCGCTTCTGAAGTTGCTACTAAGCTTTCTATGGAAAGTTGATTGTTGTATTAAGGACTAAGTTAATTGTAGAGGGATAATAGTTATGGAAAGAGATATTAAGATTGGAGACATCGTAAAGCACTTTAAAAGAGAATGGGTATCTCAAGATACTGCTGAGTATTTATATAAAATATTAGCTTTTGCTTCTCATACTGAGACTGGTGAAAAGCTAGTTATCTATCAGGCTTTGTATGCTCCATATAAGACATGTGCTAGACCATATGAGATGTTTATGAGTGAGGTTGATCACGAGAAGTATCCTGAGGCTCAGCAGAAATATAGATTTGAAGTAGTGGAGACAGAGCGTTTTCCAAAGGCTTAATGAAGTTAGTCTAGCGATTAATCGTCAGGCCAGATGGAGCCAGTGTCGAGATTATTTTGGGTGAGGTAACTATCAGCGACAGATATTACTCGTAGTTCGCCTTCTTCGTTGATGAGTGTAACAGATACCATTGGTTCATCGTAGTCGCGTTCTTCACAACCGTAATCACCATCGAAAATATGCTTAATCTTCCACATGATAATCTCTCCTTTTTGGTATTGATTATAGTACAGGTTGGGCGGGATGGTTAAGGATGAAGTATTATATTTTTGATGAAATCACAATTGTTAGAAGGGAGTGACAGAGATGGAGTTACGCGTATTAAGATATTTTCTTATGGTAGCTAAGGAACAGAGTTTTACTAATGCGGCCAAACAGCTTCATATGACTCAGCCAACTCTATCGAGACAGCTGGCACTTCTTGAGAAAGAATTGGGAACAGTCCTTTTTGAACGTAATGGACATGGAGTTACTCTTACTGAAGATGGAATTCTGCTAAAGAGACGAGCACTCGAGATTATTGAACTCGAAGATAAGATTGTTGATGATTTTAAAGGAGATAGTGAACTAATCGAAGGCTCTATTACTATTGGATGCGGCGAGTTCACTGCTATTGAGACTCTTGCTAATATTTGTAAAGAATACAAAGAGAAATATCCTAAAGTAACTATAGCCATACATACGGCAACTGCGGATGTAGTTCATGAGATGATGGATAAAGGATTAGTTGATATTGGACTGTTTTTGGAGCCAACAACAACTGAAGGTCTAGATTATATTAGACTTGCTAATAAGGATTATTGGGTTGTAGGAATGAGACCAGATGATCCATTAGCTAAGAAAGAATTTATCACCAAGGAAGATCTTATTGATAAACCTCTCATATTTCCAGAGAGGGCTGGTGTTCAGAGTGAGCTGATTAATTGGTTTGGTAAAGACTATAAAAATATAAATGTTTCATATACGAGTAATCTTGGAACTAATGCAGGAATATTTGCTAGGAATGGGCTAGGTTATCCATTATCAATCGGAGGTGCTTGTAAATACTGGTCTCCTGATATTCTGGTGCAGCGAAGACTTTATCCTGAGATGTCGCTTGGTACAATTATTGCGTGGAGGCGTAATATTCCTTCGTCTCAGGCAGTAAAAAAGTTGATTGAAGTGATTATGCTTTTGGAGCATAACAAACAATAAGATATAGGTATTAGACATAGATGCATGGTGATTTTATAATGAATGTGTGGGGAGACCTGCACATTCTTTTGGTTGGAGGCAAATATGGGAAAGACATTAGTTGCATATTTTAGTGCCAGTGGAGTAACAAAGAAAAAGGCAGAGGCTATTGCTGAGTTGCTTCAATCAGATTTGTATGAGATTGTTCCTTCTGAACTTTATACAAAAGATGATCTCAATTGGATGGATAAGAAGTCTAGAAGCAGTATTGAGATGAATGATAAGAAGTTTCGTCCTGAACTCGCTAGTAAAGATGCAGATGTTTCTGGTTATGACACTATCGTCTTGGGATTTCCTATTTGGTGGTATGTAGCACCAACAATTATTAATACATTCCTTGAGGCATATGACTTCGCTGGAAAGAACATTATCTTGTTCGCTACTTCTGGTGGAAGCTCTTTTGGTAATACCCTTGAGGAACTTAAAGTGTCAGCTCCTGCTGCGAATTTCTATGAAGGTAAAATTCTTAATGGAAAGATTACTTTTGAGGTGATTGATCAGATGATGAATATCGGAGGTTGATGATATGAAATGCATTAAACTAGGTAATTCAGATTTGAACGTATCAAGAGTATGCATGGGTTGTATGGGTTTTGGAGATGCGACTAAAGGTCAGCATAGTTGGGTACTTGATGAAGCTCAGTCAAAATCGATAATTAAGTATGGTCTTGATAACGGTATCAATTTCTATGACACAGCAATTGGATATGCAGGCGGAACAAGTGAACAGTATGTAGGAAGATCACTTCGCGATTTGGCAAAACGTGAGGATTATGTTATCGCTACTAAGTTCCTACCAAGAACACAGGATGAGATTGATAACAATATTAGTGGTCAGCAGCATATCGAGAACTCAATTAATCAGAGCCTTAGTAATCTTGGTATGGATTATGTTGATTTGTATATCTACCACATGTGGGATTACAACACTCCAATGGAAGAAGTGATGGAAGGTCTTAATAATGTGGTTAAGGCTGGTAAGGCA
>JAKSRG010000048.1 GCA_024403735.1 Clostridia bacterium | reverse complement strand
TACTATTCATAATCAGTCACTTCCTTACATATTCGACTGATAATATTATAGCACTTTTCTCAAAATAGAACAAGTGTTCGTTTTTATTTTTAGACCTATTTTTTCTTGCAATTCATCCCCTGCTTACTCGCTCGATTATAGATACGTTTAGCCCGAAGACTACATACTCGCTCCTTGAAGTAGGGGAATTCTTGCGTGATTTAGTTAAACTAGCCACAATTACATACATTATTTACCTTCGAAAACAACTATAAAACAACCTACTTCTTGCATCACACCAAAATTGTGCGAGAATAAGAGCACTATATACATTTAAAGGAAATCTCTATGCAAATCTACTTCGCACCTCTTGAAGGACTAACAGGACATATTTACCGCAACGCATATAATAAGTTATATGGTCAGATTGATAAGTATTTCGCTCCATTTATTTCACCATGTGAGAAATATTCCATGATCCCCAAAGAGCGTAAAGATCTCGCACCGGAGAATAATATAGGTATCAACCTTATCCCTCAGATACTAACTTCAAAGTCAGAGTTCTTCATAAATGCAATGCAAGAACTTGGTGATATGGGCTATAAAGAAGTTAATCTCAATCTCGGTTGCCCTTCTGGAACTGTATGTGCCAAAGGTAAAGGTGCTGGTTTTCTAACCGACAAAGATAATCTCCAGGAATTTCTAAGCGATATATATACTTTTAGCGCGCAGAGTAATACTAATATATCCATCAAGACAAGGTTAGGTTACTTTAATCCAGAGGAGATATACGAACTAATCGATATCTTTAATCAGTTCCCTCTTAGTGAGCTTATTATCCACCCAAGAATTAGAGGAGATTTCTATAAAGGCGAACCAAGATACGAGTTCTATTCATATGCACTCGAACATGCTAAATGCCCGCTTGTATATAATGGAAACATCTTCTCAAAGATTGACTACAACATTCTTTGCAAGAAGATAAATCATACCCCAGATACAGTGATGCTTGGTCGTGGTCTAATATCTAATCCTTCCCTCACAGATGAACTACTCACTGGTAATACTAATATAGATTATCAGCGTTTCTGGGAACTACATGACCTTCTTTACGAGGAATACAAAGTAGTGATGTCACCTGATATCAATATTCTCTACCGTATGAAAGAACTATGGACATATTGGAGATCGTCATTCGACGGTATTGACCGTGAGATTAAGCAGTTACTTAAAGTTAAGAAATGTTCTGACTACGATAGCATTATTAACAGTATCAGGCACTAATTAATATTAGCCACATAAAAAAGCTACTCGCCTTATTTGATTGATTAAGAACGAGTAGCTTTAATAATCTATTCTAATTTTCTAGTTAAGAGATAGCGCCCTTTACAGACTTAACGAATTCACCTACGTGAGAAGGAGCATCCTTACCATACTGAGCAACAATTTTAACAATAGCAGAACCAACGATAACACCATCAGCGTGAGCGCTCATCTTAGCTGCCTGCTCTGGTCCAGAAATACCAAAACCAATAGCGCATGGAACATCAGTTACTTCACGGATCTTAGATGTAAGAGCACCGATATCAGTTGTAATTGTGCTTCTTGTACCAGTAACACCAAGACTACTTACAACGTAAATAAATCCCTTAGCTTCCTTGGCAATCATTGCAATACGATCTTCTGATGTAGGTGCAATGAGTGATACGAGATCAATATCATACTTAACGCAGATATCCCAGAACTCTTCCTTCTCTTCATAAGGAATATCAGGAAGAATAAGTCCATCGATACCAATTTCCTTACACTTAGAGATAAATCTCTCAGAACCATATGAATAAACTACATTCGCATATGTCATGAATACCATTGGTACTGTAATACCTTCACTACGAAGCTTGATGACCATATCGAAAATCTTATCTGTTGTTGTACCAGCATTGAGAGCTCTAAGGCTAGCCTCCTGAATAACTGGACCTTCAGCTGTAGGATCAGAGAAAGGGATACCAAGCTCGATTAAATCAGCACCGTTATCCTGCATCTCGTGAACAATCTTCATTGTTGTCTCTAAGTCAGGATCACCACATGTAATGAATGGAATAAAAGCTTTACCATTCTTAAAAGCATTAGCTATATTACTCATTCTGAAATGTCCTCCCCTCTGTATCTTGCAATAGCAGCACAGTCCTTATCACCACGACCAGATACTGTAACTACAATAATCTTATCCTTATCAAGTGTAGGAGCAAGCTTCATTGCATATGCAATAGCATGAGCAGACTCGATAGCTGGGATAATACCCTCTGTTTTCGAGAGATACTCAAAAGCATTAACTGCTTCGTCATCTGTAATAGCAACATACTCACCACGACCTGTATCATGGAGCCAAGCATGCTCAGGTCCGATACCTGGGTAATCAAGACCAGCAGAGATTGAATATACAGGAGCAATCTGACCGTACTCATCCTGGCAGAAGTAAGACTTCATACCGTGGAAGATACCAAGGCGACCAGTATTAATTGTAGCAGCTGTCTCGAATGTGTCGATACCACGACCAGCAGCCTCAACACCAATCAAGCGAACATCCTTATCTTCGATAAAGTTGTAGAAAGTTCCGATAGCATTTGAACCGCCACCACAACAAGCCATAACTACGTCAGGAAGTCTACCTTCCTTCTCCATGATCTGCTCCTTAATCTCCTTTGAGATTACAGCCTGGAAATCACGTACGATTGTTGGGAATGGATGAGGACCCATAACTGAACCTAAGCAGTAGTGAGTATCTGCAATTCTTGAAGTCCACTCACGCATTGCCTCAGATACAGCATCCTTAAGTGTAGCAGTACCACTCTTTACTGGAATAACTTCAGCGCCAAGAAGTCTCATACGATATACGTTGAGGGCCTGTCTCTTTGTGTCTTCCTCGCCCATGAAAACAACGCACTCCATACCAAAGAGTGCAGCTGCTGTTGCAGTAGCAACACCGTGCTGACCAGCACCTGTCTCAGCGATAAGACGTGTCTTACCCATCTTCTTAGCAAGAAGCGCCTGACCAAGTACATTGTTAATCTTGTGAGCACCTGTGTGGTTAAGATCTTCTCTCTTGAGATAAATCTTTGCGCCTCCGAGATCCTTAGTCATCTTATCTGCATAGTAAAGACGACTTGGTCTATTAGCATACTCGTTGAACAACTCCTCGAGTTCCTTATTGAACTCAGGATCATTCTTATAATGGTTGTATGCTTCTTCAAGCTCAATTACAGCATTCATAAGTGTCTCAGGAATATACTGTCCACCATGAACGCCAAATCTACCATTAGCGTTAGTCATATTAGCCTCCTATGCTTCTCACATTAGCTGCAAAAAGCTTAACTTTATTCACATCTTTAATCTTGTCTGTCTCAACGCCAGAACTAACATCCACTGCATATGGATGAAAATTAATAACTGCCTCAGCTACATTATCAGGATTAAGTCCACCAGCCAAGAAATAATCTCTGCCGATGTCTCTTATAAGTCTCCAATCAAAAGTCTCTCCTGTTCCAGTTCCTGAATCAAGAAGAATATAATCAGCAGACGAATTCTTCGCCTTAACTATATCCTCATCAGACTTGATAATGAAAACCTTAGTGATTTTTGCCTTACCATCAGTAAGACGTCTTAGTTCTTCAATATAGTCTTCATCCTCTTTGCCATGAAGCTGAGCGATATCTATTGTACCATCATTTACAAGACTTGCCACATAAGAAACATCTTCGTCAACGGTAACACCAACAACTTGTGTCTCACCGTTAAGACTGCTCCTCAATTCTCTTACATTTGCTGGCTCAACATATCTCCAAAATCTAGGGGATAGAATAAATCCTGCGAAATCAGCACCAATCTCATTAACATAAGATATATCTTCTTCACGTCTCAATCCACAAATCTTAATTCGTGTCATATGAGCTCCTTAAGATGACTTAAGAAAGCAACTTTGTCGTCAGCTCTCATCATTGATTCACCAATAAGAACAGCGTCAACCTTGTTATCTTCCAAAGTCTTAATATCTTCTGGTGTCTTAACACCACTCTCGCCTACGAAAACAACATTATCTGGAATAATCTTACGTAATCTAAGACAGTTAGTAGGATCAACTGTAAAAGTCTTCAAATCACGGTTATTAACTCCAATAATTCTCGCACCGCATCTAACAGCCATATTAGCCTCATCTTCATCATGAACCTCAACAAGAGCTGAGATACCAAGAGTATCACAGATACCCATATAAGTACTGAGCTGTTCTTCAGTAAGGATAGAACAGATAAGAAGCACAGCAGCTGCACCAGCAACCTTTGCCTCATAAATCATATACTCATCAACAGTAAAGTCTTTACGAAGGCATGGAATATTCACGTTAGCAGCAATCTCGCTCAAATAGCTAAGTTCACCCTTGAACCACTGTGGCTCAGTAAGGACTGAGATTGCTGAAGCACCAGCTTTCTCATAATCCTTAGCAATCTGAAGATATGGGAAGTCTTCAGCGATAATGCCCTTACTTGGGGATGCCTTCTTGCACTCACAGATAAAAGACATACCCTTTGCTCTTAAGGCCTTCTCGAAAACGAAATCGCCAACTGGCATACTTAGTGCCTTAGCTTTAACTTCATCAAGGCTAACAGTCTTTTTAGCTTCTGCTACTCTCAATTTAGTTGCTTCTGCAATTGTCTCTAAGATATTACTCATTACTTATTTGACTCCTCAATGAAAGCATTCATTGCCTTTGTTGCTGAACCATCATCGATAAGCTTAGCAGCAAGCTTGATACCATCACCAAGTGTATCAGCCTTACCTCCAACATAAATAGCAGCACCGGCATTCAAAAGAACTACATCACGCTTAGGACCAGTTATCTCACCTGCGAGAATTGCCTTTGTAATCTCAGCATTCTCTGCTGGTGTACCACCAACAAGATCAGCCTTCTGACACTTCTTGAAGCCAAATACTTCTGGGCAAATATCATAAGTGAAAATCTCACCATCCTTAAGTTCAGCTACTGATGTGTTAGCAGAAAGTGAGATTTCATCAAGCTTATCCTGACCATAAACAACCATAGCTCTCTTTACACCGAGATTCTTAAGAACGTGAGCTACTGGCTCAACCAAATACTCATCGTATACACCGAGAAGGAAGAAATCTGGTGAAGCTGGGTTTGTAAGAGGTCCAAGGATATTAAATACTGTTCTGAAACCAAGTTCCTTACGGATAGGTCCAACATACTTCATAGCTGAGTGATACTTCTGAGCGAAGAAGAATACGAAACCAGCTTCAGCAAGAAGTCTTGGTACATTCTCTGGTTCAATTGAAATATTAGCACCCAAAGCCTCGAGACAGTCTGCTGTACCTGACTTAGATGAAGCAGCTCTGTTACCATGCTTTGCAACCTTAATTCCAGAAGCTGCAATAACAAAAGCAGATGTTGTAGAAATATTGAATGACTGAGCTCCATCTCCACCTGTACCAACAATCTCGAGCACATGATCACAACCTGTTGTAACCTTTGTAGCATGCTCTCTCATAGCTGCTGCACAACCAGAAATCTCATCAATTGTCTCAGCCTTAGCACTCTTTGTTGAAAGAGCTGCAAGGAAAGCTGCATTCTGAGTAGGAGTAGTCTCGCCATCCATAATCTCATTCATGATTGTATATGCCTCTTCATATGTGAGGTCTTCTTTGTTAACGATCTTGATAATACCTTCTTTAATCATAGTAGTAATCTCCTTTGTGATTTATTGTTTTCGATTAGTTCTTCTTAGCTTTTGCAATATCAACGAAGTTCTTTAGCATCTTCTTACCATCAGGTGTCATAATTGATTCTGGATGGAACTGAACACCATAAACATCGTATTCCTTATGCTTAACCGCCATTACCTCGCCATCATCTGTAAGAGCAGTAATCTTAAGGCAATCTGGCATTGTATCTGGATCAGCTGCAAGAGAATGATATCTTGCTACTGGAACCATCTCATCTAACCCTTTGAATAGACCGTCTGTATTATCTACCTTAGTCATTGACTGCTTACCGTGCATAAGCTGCTTAGCATAAGTAACTGTTGCGCCATATGCAGCACAGATGGACTGATGTCCGAGACAAACTCCAAGGATTACATACTTTGAGCCTAATTCCTTAACTACATCGATGCAAACACCTGCATCTTCTGGACGACCTGGACCTGGAGAAATAATAATAGCTTCAGGATTAAGTTCATCAATCTCTTTAATTGTCATTGCATCATTTCTAATAACTTTAATATCTGGCTCAACTGAACCGATAAGCTGATAGAGGTTATATGAAAAGCTATCATAATTATCAATAAGTAAAAGCATTTATTCTATTCTCCTTTCTTATAATTCTTCGTCATTTGCCTGCTCAATAGCTCTAACAACTGCAGCGGCCTTATTAATACATTCCTGATATTCATTCTCCGGAATTGAATCAGCTACGATACCAGCACCAGATCTAACAAATACTTTCTTTCCCTTCTTATATGCAATTCTGATTGCGATGCAAGTGTCGAGGTTACCTGTGAAATCAATGTAACCGATTGCACCACCGTAGATACCACGCTTGTTGTTTTCGAGATCATTAATGAGCTGACAAGCCTTAATCTTTGGAGCACCTGAAAGTGTACCAGCAGGAAGAATAGAATATACTGCATCAAATGCATCCTTATCACTCTTAATAGTACCCTTAACAGTAGAACCAATATGCATTACATGTGAATATCTCTCGATTGAGTGATACTTAACAACTTCAACTGAACCGAACTCAGAAATCTTACCGATATCATTTCTACCAAGGTCAACAAGCATATTATGTTCAGCAAGTTCCTTAGGATCTGCAAGAAGGTCAGCTTCTAATGCCTTATCTTCTTCATCTGTCTTTCCACGAGGTCTAGTACCAGCAAGTGGGAAAGTATAAAGTGATCCATCCTCAAGCTTTACAAGTGTCTCTGGTGAAGCACCTGCAACCTCTACGTCTGTACCAGAGAAATAGAACATATAAGGTGAAGGATTAAGTGTACGTAGAACTCTATATACATTTAAAAGACTACCATCGTAATCAGCCTCAAGTCTATTTGAAAGAACAATCTGGAAGATATCACCTTCCTTAATGTGATGCTGAGCCTTACGCACCATATTGCAATAACGCTCTTTATCGAAAAGTGGCTTAACTTCACTAAGAAGCTTACCTGGCTGTTCCTTAATTGGTTCGCCATTCTTAATAAGTTCAATGAGCTTCTTAAGTTCAATGATTGCATTGTTATATTCAACTTCGTAATTCTCAAGACTGATATTAACTATAAGAACAATCTTCTGTGTGTAGTTGTCAAAAGCAATTACCTTATCAAAAAGCATCAAATCTACATCTTTGAAATTCTCATTGTCTTCAGCATCAAGATTAAGAGATGGCTCAGCATACTTAATGTAGTCATATGAGAAATAACCTACAAGACCACCAGTAAAAGTAGGAAGATAAGAAAGTCTTGGGCTCTTATGAGCTTCAACAATCTGTCTTAAGAACTTACCTGGATCATCAGTCTTAACTTCAATATCGCCAGCCTTCATAACACCGTTCATGCATGTGATTTCCATCTTAGGATTGAAACCAAGGAAAGTATATCTTCCCCACTTATCTGTATTCTCAACTGACTCAAGCATGTATGTATGGCTTGATACATTCTTCAAAATCTTAAGAACTTCAATAGGAGTTCTAATGTCAGAAAGAATAGTAGTGCTAACTGGAATGCACTTAAACTCCTTCTTTGCTGCATACTCTTTAATCTCGTTCAATTCAGGTTTAATAATCATCTAATACCTCCTAATTTTGCTATGAGCTTCAAAAATCAGGTAAACAAAAAGTCCCTGATAGTCTTACCTCATAGATAAAACTATCAAGGACGAATTAAAAACTAAATCCGTGGTGCCACCTTGATTCACCAAATTGGTGCACTTAGCGAAATACTAACATATCTCCGGCAACTGACGTATGCCATACGTTACAGAATACTCAGATAGAACACTATCCTTTGACTGTACCCTCAGCGGTCCATTTGATGATTTGTTTTCCGCCGGATTCTCAGCATCGCCGGCTCTCTGTGGGAGCATCATCACCGTTATCTCCGCGTCAACGGTTTAATGATATAAATTGTCTAGAAACGATTAACAAAACTTTACTCTACTAAAGTGATAAAGTCAATACTAAACCTCTAAATAACTCATTATCATTAAGAGATTATAACGAAAAAGGTCCCCAGAGCTTTGCAGCTCAGAGGACCTCATAAAGACTAATTATTAATCAATTACTCTTCATCTTTTCTGTTGATGATCTTTCTAGCACCAGCTACGATAGCAACAGCCAACAAGAGAGCAATACCTGCTCTAGTTGTAATTGCAATTGCAACTTCACCTGTGCTGCCGATAGATGAACCACCATTTGTTCCTGTGCCAGAACCTACATTAGTTGTTACTGAAGTTGATGTAATCAAAGTAACAATACCATCATCAGTCTTACCGTTATTAATCATCTGATACTTAAATGAATCAGTAGTTGAAACTGATGAAGTAGGCTTATATGTAAATGTTCCGTCATAGTTAACAATTACTTCACCATACTTAGGTGACTCAGTAATAATGATTGTTGTATCACCATTAGGATTTACAATTGTACCCTCAATCTTAATAGTTACTGTCTTATCAGTAGAGCTATAGTTGATTGTCTGATCAGGTGTATCAACCTTTGTCTCTGGATTTGTATCAGAAACAGTAGTTGTAATACCTGTTACAACAGTACCAACAGGTGTAGGAACAGGAGTTGTTCCATCTGGAGCTGGTGTTGTTCCGTCTGGAGCTGGTGTTGTTCCGTCTGGAGCTGGTGTTGTTCCATCTGGAGTTGGTGTTGTTCCGTCTGGAGCTGGTGTTGTTCCATCTGGAGCAGGTGTTGTTCCGCCTGGTGTAGGTGTTGTTCCACCTGGTGTAGGTGTTGTTCCACCTGGTGTAGGTGTTGTTCCACCTGGTGTAGGTG
>JAKSRG010000047.1 GCA_024403735.1 Clostridia bacterium | reverse complement strand
TTATGGCTTCACGAAGCCCCAACTTCTAGCGAAGCTAAGTGGGGGAGCGTTCACATGGAAGAAAGCATAAAAATGCAGCCAGTATGTTAATGATACTGACTGCGATAAATGCCTTGGGTTAATATTAATTTTGGCTCTTAACAATCTTTACTACTCGGCTTGTTCCTAGACGACTAGCACCTAGGTTCATGAATTTCTCTGCATCCTCGAGTGAAGAAATTCCGCCAGCTGCTTTGATTTTTACGTTTGGTCCAACGTGTTTAGCGAACAATTCAATATCAGCGAATGTAGCTCCAGCTGATGAGAAGCCTGTTGATGTCTTAATGAAGTCAGCGCCAGATGCTGTGACAATTTCACACATCTTAATCTTCTCTTCATCAGTTAATAAGCAAGTCTCGATGATGACCTTTAAGATCTTATCTGCACAGGCCTTTTTGATTTCAACAATCTCGTTAAGAAGATAGTCGTAATTCTTTGCTTTGAGCATACCTACATTGATAACCATATCAATCTCATCTGCTCCATTAGCGATAGCATCTTTTGTCTCGAATACTTTTGTAGCAGTAGTCATATTACCATTAGGGAAGCCGATTACTGTACATACCTTCATGTTGTTACCAACGTACTCTTTTGCTGGTTTAACGTAGCATGGTGGAATACATACAGATGCAGTCTCGTATTTCATTGCATCGTCGCAGAGATTCTTAATCTCATCCCAAGTAGCACCCTGGAGAAGAAGTGTGTGATCGCATACTGATAAAATCTTATTTATATCCATATAGTTACTCCTATTCATTAAGTCATGTATCTATTTGTGATTATAACATTCATTTATAAGTTGCAATTACAAATTAATCATTGTAGAATATATCAAATTGATATATTAATCTTTGAGTATTTGATTAATAGTAGGAGGGCCTCATGAAACGCATTGTAGTTTATTATTCATTGTCAGGTAATACAGAAGAAGCTGCTAAAAAGATTGCTGAGAAGTTAGGAGCAGATATCTTACGAGTTGATACTGTTAAGCCTATGCCAAAGGCGTTCTTTGCACAGATCCTTGTAGGTGGTGGTCAGGTAGCAATGAAGAGAATCCCTGAGATTAAGCCACTTGAGAAGAATATGAGCGATTACGATGAGATTATTCTTGGTACACCAATCTGGAATAGTAAGGGAGTTCCTGCTATTAATGCCTTCCTTAAGGATGTTGATGCAGCAAAGAAGGTTACTTCAGTATTTACACTTTGTGGTGGTGGCGAGATTAAAAAGTGTATGGATGCATTAGCTAGTCAGTTGCCTAACCTTAAGAATTCAGTATCACTTCTTGATAAGAAGCATGAAGATGCAAAGGATAATTCTACTAAGATTGATAAGTTCGTTGAGAGTATTGTAAATGGGTAAAGAACGTAAGATCGACATGGTAATCCTCGGACTACTATCTCACGAGAGATTATCTGGTTATGACATTAAGAAAAGAATTGATGGAACTATTAGTTTCTTTTGGAAAGGTAGCTTCGGTAGCATATATCCTAGTTTGTCTGCAATGGAAGAAGAAGGGCTTATCACTAGCACTAATGAAAGTATTAATGGCAGAGATAAGATAACTTATGAGATAACCAAAGCTGGTAAGAACAAACTTAAGGAATGGCTCAAAGATACTAAGGCAACGAACGACCTTAAGTATGAGACACTGCTTAAAGTATTCTTTGGTGGAGTTGGTGGTAAAGAGATTACACTTAATTCTATTGATAGCTTTGAGACTGATATTAAAAGAGATTTGGAAATTCTTCGCTGTTATCAGAGTAATCTATCTAAGGCACTAGATAACGAAGATCACATGTACTACTACCTAACAGTGTCTTTTGGTGTTAAGTCATATGAGGCATATCTTGAGTGGTGCAAAGAAGCAAGAGAGTTATTGAGTAAGAAGTAAAATGTATAAGTGGTGTTCTTTTGTAGGATGCCACTTTTGTTTTGAATTAGGACATTGTTGCAGGGTGTTTTCGAGCTAGTCATATTGATAAGCTTTACATCAACCGCGACTTTGATAGAATGTTAGAGAATAAATTCACAGAGGAATGATAGTATGGCAAAAAGTAGATCAGAGAAAATGATATCAAGAATGGTGGAGAAGGTTCAAAATCACCGTCAGCCAATGAGTGCGGGAATTAAAGTTCTCTATTGGGGATGTATGTTGGGATTATTTATTTCTGTACTCGTATTGCCAGGAATACTTAAGATGCTCACTGGTAGCACACTCATGTTCCTTGTTCCTATGGTGCTATTCTCTGCAGGTATTATCACGATTATTTATTACCGTAAGAAAAAGTCTGAGAAGGTTTTCTGGCAGACTAGAGACATTGACGGTAAAGTCATTTATACAAAGTTCGAAGATGCTAGTAAGATTGAGCAGTTCTGCGATGGTAACACATGGATTTTCGGTTCAAAGAAAGAAGATCTTATGCCATTCATTTATAACTGGTTCCTCACATTGGGTGTTATTGAGGATGGCGACAAGGTAAATGTTTACTATTTCCCAGTAAGTCTTATTAAGTCACGATTTAAGTACAAGGATAGTGTTAAGAGACAGCTCGAGGATAGTCACGAACTATTCCTTATCAGCCTCAATGAGTTAGATATCGATGAAGCGACTGATAAAGAATTGAGTAAAGAATCTAGCATTATTCGTCCATACGATTTCTTTATGTGGTTAACATCTAACTTTGCAGTAGCTGGTCTCCTTGTTCATGACGATGAGGAGGAGGGTGAAGACGACGATGAGGATGAATAGGACGAGCTCGACGAAATGGACGAGGATGAAGAAGATATCGAAGAAGACGAGTCTGAGGATGAAGAGTAATCCTATTTGATTAGAAATAACAAGGCCCCTGAAGTTTTATTAAGATAAGGTTTCAGGGGTCTATTTTTGTATAAAATGTTGACGAACATTCGTCAAATGAGTAATCGATGAGATACCTTCGGACTATTTTTTCTGATATAGTACATTCAAAAGCAAATTTAGAGGTATTACATGAACGGAATGCTTATGTGGGCAGGCATCGCACTCGCAGTTATTGTTGCTGCGGTTGGTGCTTTTATTTTCTTGATTAACCGATTGATGAAACTTGGGTTCATTCAGCGCTTTGGTGGCAGTAAAAAGAGCCGTAAGATACTTTTGTCTATCGTGATTATTGTCGCTGGTTTCGCTATTTGTTCAATCTGGATGAGTGCTATTAACGCGATAATCGTCCTCTTGCACGTTATCCTGATTTGGGCGATATGCGATCTCATTATGTTCATTATCCGCAAAGTAACCAAGCGTGATATTGCGCGCGAAATTAATGCGATTGCAGCCATTGTAATCACAGTTGCTTACTTATGTTCATGCTACTATATGCTCTTTCACGTGTGGCAGACTAATTATTCTCTGACTACATCGAAAACACTCGGCTCCCTTAGAATTGTTCAGTTCGCTGACTCGCATGTAGGTACTTCTTTTAGTGGTAAAGAACTCATCAAATATGTAGAAGAGATTAATTCCTGCAACCCTGACGTAGTGCTTATCACAGGTGATTTCGTCGATGACAGCACTAGTTTTGTTGATATGAAGGACGCGTGTGAAGCGTTATCTCATCTTGAGACTAAGTATGGGGTGTATTTTAGTTTTGGTAATCACGATAAGGGTTACGGTGATAACTCATCTCGTGGATATGATGGAACTATGCTCATATCACAGCTCGAAGCTAATGGTGTAACTGTACTCCAGGATGACATTATTCTTGTTGATGATTTGTTTTATATTGTTGGACGACAGGATAAATCAGAGGAGACACAGAGAGGTTCATCTAGACTTTCAGCTCAGGAGATTATGGCTTCACTCGATGATAGTAAATATGTAATCTTTATGGACCACCAGCCTAATGATTATGATAATGAAGAAGCAGCTGGATGTGATCTTGTTCTCTCAGGACATACTCATGGTGGTCAGTTATTGCCAGTTAATGAAGTTGGTGTATGGATTGGCGCGAATGATAAGACTTATGGTTATGAGAGACGCTCTGGTACTGACTTCATCGTAACTTCTGGTATCTCTGATTGGGAGATACTTTTCAAGAGTGGTTGCAAGTCTGAATTTGTGGTAATTGATGTTACTGATGTATAATCGCTCAAGTATTAATCGAAATGAGGTCATAATATGATTCAGGATATATACCCACATAAGTTAAATAATAGCTATAAGCCATCTGAAGTTCCTACTAAGGACAGCCTCATAATGCACTTCAATTCAGATGGTCAAATACTTACTAAGCTAACTCCAGAAGCTGATGGCAGTAGCCGTAAATCTTTCCCTCGTTTGTCTGAGTTTAGTAAGGAACCTGAGACTTTGACATATATTTTCTCAATGGATGAGGATAAAGTTTTCCTTGCTGACTGCGATGAAGTTAGTGTTCCAGAAGGTTATGGATACATGAAGATCAGAGAGTTTAGAAGGGTAGAAGACGTTAGTAAGAAGGGTGTTTTCGAGGCGTTCACAGCAAAACACTTGTCAGACTGGTACAAAATCAACAGATACTGCGGTAAGTGTGGTTCACGAACTAATCACAGCGAGACTGAGCGCGCAGTTGTATGTCCTAAATGTGGCAATACAGTTTATCCTAAGATTTGTCCTGCTGTTATAGTTGGTGTTGTTAAGCGCGGTGCGACTAAGGACGAGGATCAGATGCTCCTAACTAAGTACAATCACAACCGCGGTGTTCCATATTATGCGCTCGTAGCTGGTTTTACTGAGATTGGTGAGACTTTTGAAGAGACTGTAGCTCGTGAAGTTATGGAAGAGACAGGCATTAAGGTTAAGAACATCACTTACTACAAGTCTCAGCCTTGGGGTGTGGCATACGATATTCTTGCTGGCTTCGTATGTGAAGCAGATGGTGATACGACAATCAATCGTGATGAGTCCGAGCTCGCAGTAGCTGAGTGGCTCACAAGAGACAAGGTTGTTTTGCAGCCTGACCAGTATAGTCTTACAAATGAGATTATGACCAAGTTTAAAGAGGGCGAGATCTGATTACTAGTCGGGTCTGTTTGATGCATAAATTCTAGTATTTACGCATGATTATGCAGTTCGTTGTAACTGTGTGTCATGCGTTTTTTAGTGCTCGAAAACGTTATATATCGGGCTTTTCGTGTTTGTTGATATCTATTTTGCTAATAGATATGCTTTCGTAAAATAATCGACTTTTATTTTCATTATCAGACCCAAAAATCGGACAAACGAAGGAGTATATTTCATACATATAAGTCACAAAGACTTAGTGAATAGGCATAATTATTAATTTGTAAGAAAGGATTGGGGAATTATGAAACACATTTTTATTGATTTAGAGATGGAGAAGGTTAGCAAAGCGCATAAGGCTGAGCGTAAGAGATGTAGACAAGAGATAATCGAGATTGGCGCAGTAATGCTCAATGAACAGAATGAAGAAATCTCATCTTTCAAGAAGTATATTAAGCCTGAATACATCGAGCATATTTCCCCTAAGATTGAGGATCTTACAGGTATTAGTGATGCGAAGCTCGAAGGTCAGTGTAATTTTTCTGAAGGGCTTAAGGAATTTATTAGTTGGGCATTCTCCTTCGATACAGAAGTAAAGATATACTCTTGGAGCGACTCAGATATAATCCAGATTAATCAGGAATGCGCACTTAAGAATATTGAGATTGAAGGAGACTTGCTAACTCTAGTTAATAATTGGATTGATCTACAGTGTGAATTTGACACTGTATCTGGTGCTAGGAAATCTACTTCACTACTTAACGCACTTGGAGCATTTGATATTGATTTTGAAGGTCAGATGCATGATGCACTATTTGATGCTAGAAATACTGCAACTATCTATAAGATGCTCTTAACAGAGGAGGGCAAAGAGAAGGCAGTAAGATATGTTAAAAAGTATCTTAGTGGTGAATATCACGATGAACAGACAGGCACAACATTAGGTGATTTATTTGATTTCTCACAGTTCCTTGTAAGTGCTTAATAGATAAGTTCAATTACTAAGATTAATTACGTAAAGATTTAATAAAAAATATCTGTTTTCTGTGATTACTCTCATGAGCTGTTGTGTGATAATTGGTCTAGATGACATTAAAGTTTCTCATGGAGGGTAACATGGCAACAGATAGAGAATTACCTGCAACTATTCGTCGTAAGGCTAATAAGAGTTATAAGAATTTTAACGTAAGTGTATATTGTCCTGTTGGTACAATTGTTGATATCAAGGACTTCGAAGAATATAAGAAATCTTTTCAGAAGATTACTGACCACATTAAGGTTGGACATGTTTATATTGAGAATTTGAGAGACCAGCGTCTTGCTCCAGAGGAACAGATTATCAAGGTTAAGAATATGTTCGAGGAGATGGGCATCCGTACTTCTGGTGGTATTACTACATGTGCCGCTGATGGTAAGAAGGACGGCTTCGTTTCAATCTGCTATTCAAGTGATAAGGATCTCGATATTCTTAAGAAATCAGTTGAGATGAATGCACGTGTTTTCGATGAGTTCATATTCGACGACTTTTTCTTCTCTAACTGCCGTTGTAAGAAGTGTATTGAGAACAAAGGCTCAATGTCTTGGTCTGAATTCAGACTTAAGCAGCGTCAGGAAGTTGCAAGAGAGTACGTAATGAAGCCAGCAAAGGCTATTAATCCTGATGTTAACGTTATTATTAAATATCCACAGTGGTTCGAAGATTTTACTGAGACTGGTTATGACCTCATAGCAGATACTGAGATCTTCGATACTATCTACACAGGTACTGAGACACGTAATCCAACATATTCAGCTCAGCACCTTCCTAAGTATCTTAGCTACACAACAATGCGCCTTTATGGAAGTGTAGGTGAAGGACTTAATCTCGGTGGTTGGTTCGATCCATTCGAGTGTACATATAACCTCACTTCATATCTTGAGCAGGCATATCTTACATTGTTCTCAAAGTTACCTGAAGCAACAATGTTCTGTAATAGCTGCTTTACTCACAACAAGGCTTTTGGCACTTTTGCACCAGCACTTGGAGCAGCATTCAGCGAGATGGATTCATATCTTGGTGAACTTGGTAATCCAGTAGGTGTTATGGCTTATCACCCATCTTATGGTCGTGGTGAGAATAATGTTCATAGCTACCTCGGTCAGTGTGGTATTCCTATGGAACCATGCCTTAAGTATCCAGTTGATGCTAAGGATATATTCTTAGCAGAGAGCGCCGCTGATGACAAAGAAATTGTTAGTCTTATGAAGAGTAGTCTCATGAATGGTGCCAACGTTACTGTTACTAGTGGCTTTGTTAGAAAGATGGGAGCTCGTTTTGATGAGTTCGCATCAATTAAATATTCAACAAGAAAGACATTAACAAGAGAATATTGTGTATCTTGGAACCATGGTGTCGGTCTTGGTGGCAAGTACTATGGAGCTAAGGAGATTATTATTCCACAGCTCGATTACTGTACAAATGATGTGTGGGAGATGGCAGGTGCATTTGGCACTGACAACAACTTCCCAATTGTTATTCGTTTCCCATATGCAGACGGAAATATTTCTGTTATTACAATTCCTGATAACATGGGTGATCTTTATAATTATCCAGTTCAGGTATTGGATGCAATAAGAGATCTTTTCTATCAGACTTCAATGGTTAAGCTTTCTGCACCAGCAGGTGTTCAGTTGTTCTTATACGATAACGATACACTCATTGTCCGTTCAGATCTTCCATATACTGAAGTTGCTACATTGCAGATACCAGACGGTAAGACAAAGGCAATTGATTTGGTTAATGGAGCTGAGATTAATTCAACACCTCAGACAAAGCAGGCAATGGAAGAGATACATAATGAGATCTGCGCCGAGCTTACTCCAGGAATTAATTATGTGTTGAGATTGGTATAAGGTTGAAATAATGATTATGCTTATTAATGAGCGGACTTCCTTTGGGGGTCCGTTTTATTATGAAAAATTTGATTTTTAGCCAGTAGTCGTTATAATCTAGAATTTAAAGGAAATGAGAAAACTAAATATTGGAGGAAGATATGAAAAAAGCTGCTGGTTTTCTAGCAGGTCTTCTGGCGATGACTTTATTTGTAGCGATTGCTCCATTTAAGGTAAATGCCGCTGGCTCTGCAACAGGATCTTATGGTCCAGACATTACGTTCACAATGTACGATGAGAATGGCGATGGAACTTATGACAAAGCTGTCCTTAATGGTACAGGAAGAACTTATTTCAGTACTGAAATTACAGATAAGATTGATTCATCCGTAACTACAATTATTCTTGGAGAAGGTATTACACGAATTGGATCCATGTCATTTTATAACATGGAAAACATTACTAGTGTCGAACTTCCTAGTACTCTTGAAACACTTGATTCAAAAGCATTCTACGGATGTAAGAATTTAAAGAACATCAATATTCCAGAGGGAGTGACAGCAATTGGTGATTTCTGTTTTGGTTATTGTGGATTGGAAGAGGTAACACTTCCTTCAACAATCAAGAGTATTCAGAGACAGACATTCTACAAATGTACTTCACTTAAGTCTATTGATATTTCAAGCAGTGTAACTTCAATTGGTAGTGAGGCTTTCTACGGCTGTACTTCTCTTAGCTCAATTAACATTCCTGGTAGTGTAACTACTATTGGAGAGAAGGCATTCTACTATTGTTCAGGTCTTACAACAGTTGAGTTTAATACTGGTCTTCAGTCAATTGAGAAAGCAGCTTTCGAGAACTGCAAAAAGATGACTGCGATTATTATCCCTGAGGGTGTGACTTCAATTGGTCATGGTGCTTTCTACGTTTGTGGATCAGTTGAAGAGATAAGCCTTCCATCTACACTTACATCTGTTGGTGGTGGTGCATTCTGTGAGATTTATGGTATTAAAACACTAACAATTAGAAGTCATTATACGCAGGAAACATCTGGTTGGTATGGAAATCAGTCTTTCACACGAGCTAATGATTTACAGAGTTTTACTTATCCATGTGACTTTGACAACATTGTAAAAATGTTTGGTACTTACAATATTCCAGATACTGCAACGGTTACCATTACACACGATTTTGCAGATGATAATTGTTTGGTTAAGTGTTCAACATGTGGAGAAGCTAAGTATCCAGATAGATTAACTCATACATATTCAAATGACTGTGATACTACTTGTAATCTCTGCTATGTGACAAGAACAGTTAGTGGTCACGTATATGACAATGATTGTGATGTTGACTGTAACAAGTGTGGCGAAGTAAGAACTGTTAGTAATCATGTATATGATAACGACTGTGATCCTGTATGTAATGTTTGTGGCTTTGTAAGAACAGCTCCTCATTCATATACATTCGATTGTCAGAAGAAGTGCGATAACTGTAATTATGTAAGAGATTACGATGTTCCTCATTATTTTGAAACACCATGTTCAGATAAGTGTGCTAATTGTGGTGAGACAAGAGAAGTTAATCACGAATATGCATTTGCTTGTTCTGACACTTGTTCACTTTGTGGTGCTAAGAGAGTAGCGGCAGATCACGTTTATGATGATCAGTATGATGCAACATGTAATGTGTGCGGAGCTGTAAGAACAGTACCATCTAAGCCAGTAGTAACTAATACTCCAGCTCCTACTGTTAAACCAACAAGTGCTCCTACTCCAGTGCCAGTTGTTACTACAGCTCCTATAGTAGCAAATCCAACACCAGTTACAGATAGTAAGCCAACAGCAGCACCTACTCCTACAGTAACTTCAACTCCAACACCAATTCCTACTCCAGTTGAAGAGGATGGAATTGAGAGCTTTGCTGAAAGACTTTACACAACATGTCT
>JAKSRG010000046.1 GCA_024403735.1 Clostridia bacterium | reverse complement strand
CTGCCAGATTATATAAGTCCTTTAACGCTTAAACGTTGAAGGACTTTTTTATTGCGATTTTTTTGTTTATCCCTTGTAATATTTTGTAATATTAGTGTTATACTATTTTTGTAGCGTTAAATTCATATAGATGTTTATAAATATAAGGAGCTTTTTATGCCTAAGATTCTTATTGTCGATGATGAGAAAGATATTATTGATTTGATTACTGATATGCTTAGTAGCTTTGGTTATGAGATAATCAGCACTACTGATTCTCGCGAAGGCTACAAGATGGCAACTGAGCAAAATCCAGACCTTATTATTCTTGACTGGATGATGCCTAATTATAACGGTCATACTTTTACAGAGGATTTCCGTGCAGCTCATTACAGCACACCTATTATTATGCTTACAGCTCGTGGTGAGGATCCTGATTTCCAGGTTGAGGCACTTCGTATTGGTGTTGATGATTATATTGGTAAGCCATATGACAAGGGAGTTTTCCTTGCTAGAATTAATGCGCAGCTTAGAAGAGCTAGCTATACTACTGAAGTTAAGGATTCTAAGGCAGTTAACACTGGTAATAGACATGTATACTGCGGTGGTGAGTTGATTATCGATTTCGATTCAATGCAGGCTTATAGATATGAGCAGTCTTGCGAACTTACAAATCGTGAGTTCCAGCTTCTTAAATATCTTGAGAGCAACGCTGGACGTGTTTGTCTTAGATCTGAACTTTTGAACAAGGTTTGGGAGTATGATTATCTTGGTGATGAGAGAACTGTAGATGTTACTGTTCGTCGTACACGCGAGAAAATTGAACCAAGCAGTGAGAATAACAAGTTTAAGTACATTATCACTAGAAGAGGTTCAGGATACGTATTCCCAAGAGATATCGAGTAAGATGAACTCTTTAGTATTTCTATCACTTGAAATTAATCCAATACTGAAACAATATATGTGGCTAATAGTTCTTGTTGGCTGCATTTTTGTTGCGCTCGGAATTATTATCGGATACTTACTAGGCAATACTTCACTTAAGAAGTTTTTCTATAAGGAGTTAGAGGAGTCTGAGCATCAGGGTGCAATCCAGAAGTCTATTACTGAGAATGTAGGAATAGGAATTCTTGTATATGCCGAGAGTGATCCTATCTACATTAATCAGGCTATCAAGGACATGAGAGCTTTTATTGGAAATGGAATTCCAAAGTCTTTCGAGGTGTTCCTAGATACTTATGATAAGGATAATCACCTTAAGTCTGACTACTTACTTTCTATTGAGAACGGCGTTGATGTTATTAGAACTACTTATGTGGCTGAAACAAGAGTTTTCGAGATGAAAATAATTCAGAGAGAAGTTGAATATGCTGGTAAGGAGAAGAATGAGGATGCTCCTACTATTGAGAGACTTCATATAATCCTTGTTGAGGATATTACTCAGATCAAAGATGACGAGAGAAGACAGAAGGAACTTGCTGCAAATGTTTCACATGAACTTAGAACTCCGCTTACAGTAATTCGTGGTTCAGAGGATTTCGTAGATAAGTTAAATGCTGGAGAGATTCAATCAATCGACGAGATTAAGAGATGGGCTAATAGAATTCTTAGTAATGCTGTGAGAATGCAAGATATTGTTGAGGACTTCTTAACACTGTCCAATAAGGGCGAGCTCAAGAAGATGGGCACATTCGATCCATATTCTATTGTAATGAAGTCAATTGGTAACCTTAATGATTATCCACCAGCAAAGAACGTTAAGATTATTCCACCAAAGGAAGATGCTTATCCATTGGGTTTTGGTAATGGTAAGTTGATTGTAAGAATTATTACTAACCTCTTAACTAATGCTGTTAAGTATATTGAATATGACGACAAGACAGTTCCTAACGAAGTAAAGGTAAATATCGTTACTACTGGAGATAGAATTGGTATCCAGGTAGAAGATAACGGTAGAGGTATTCCTAAGAATGACCTTAATCATCTTTTCGAGCGCTTCTATAGAGTAGATAACTCTGGTTCACGTGAAGTTGGTGGTTCAGGATTAGGCCTTGCTATTGCCAAGGAATTGACTGATGTACATGATGGAACAATTAATGTAACTTCAGTTCTAAATTCTGGATCTACATTTACATTATTCCTTCCTAAGGCTGAAGCGGTATTCAATAGAGTATATGAAGACGCTAAGGCTGGTGTTACACCTGAGAATGAATACTATAATGTTGTATTCAGATTCTTAGTAGCTGAAGGCATGGAATACGCTAAGTCTAGAAGAGTGCAGGCTATTGCTGATCACCTTGAGAAGATTGAAGTAACTGAGATTGATAGAATTTCAGATTCAGATAAGATTAAGATTTTGACACTTCTTGGAGATGAGCACTTCGCGAACCTCGTTGATGAGTTGACTTATGTATTCGTAGACGACTATGAAGACGAAGAAGATGACGGTGAATATGAGGACGAAACTATGGTTATGGTTGAACCTATAGTTTCTAGTGAAGAAGCAAAGTTTGAGGCTGAGGCTGTTGAATTTGCAGCTGAAGTACTCGAGCAGGAAGCAGAAAGACAGAGAATACTTGAAGAAGAAGCTAGAATTGAGCAAGAGAAAAGAGAGCTCGAAGAACTTGAGCGACAGAAAAAGAAAGAGGCTCAGGAACTTCTAAGACAGCCAGTTGTTCAGCAGAGTGTAAAGCAGAATATTACTCCTCCTATTCAAAAAGCTCCAATCGAACCGAAAAATCAAGAAACATTGACACCTAAGGCTGATAGTGGTAAAAAAGCAGACGAATTCTCTACTTTGGAACAAAAAGAGGTTATACATATTCACCCAAATGGGGAGAAAAAAATGTATAATAGTACAGGTGTGAAATTATTTGATAAGAAGCAGAAGGGGAAGAAGAAGTCTACGACTTCTACTTCTAAGCCTTCTGAAAAGGCAGAACCTATTAGATCCGCTGTCAAGCAAGTGCTCGATGAGGCTGGAGCAATTGACAGCAAGGCAAATAAAGAACAGTGACACGGAAGGAATTGATAGACGTGTATTCTTATAAGATTATTGGCGGAAAGCCATTAAAAGGCGACGTAAGTATAAGCGGTAGTAAGAATGCTGTATTGGGCGTTTTGGCCGCTGCAATGATGTTAGATGGACCATGTACACTTGAGAATGTACCAGATATTTCTGATGTTCATGTAATGGTTGATTTATGCAGAAAGATTGGAGCAACTATTGAAGAGGTTGGTCCATATACACTTAGAATTGATCCAACAACAATTAATACTTATCAGGCAACTGGTCCAGAAGTATCTAAGATCAGAGCATCTTACTATCTTCTTGGTGCACTTCTTGCACGTTGTGGTAAGGCATATTTAAGACTTCCAGGTGGATGTAACTTCGGTCAAAGACCTATTGACTATCACCTCAGAGCATTTAAGGCTATGGGTGCTAAGGGTACTAATGCCAGAGATATTGATAACGGTATCATTAAGCTTGAGGCTAATCCACTTAAGGGTACAAGAGTATTCTTTGATATTGCTAGTGTAGGTGCGACTATTAATGTAATGCTCGCTGCTACAAAGGCACAGGGAACAACTACAATCATCAATGCGGCACGTGAGCCACATATCGTAGATGTAGCTAACTTCCTTAACTCAATGGGTGCAAAGATTAAGGGTGCTGGTACTGATACAATCAGAATTACTGGTGTGCCAACACTTCCAGGTAACTTCTCTTATTCAATCATCCCTGACCAGATTGAGGCTGGTACATATATGATTGCAGCAGCAGTTACTGATGGTGATGTAACTATTAGAAATCTTATTCCTACTCATATGGAGCCACTCTCAGCTAAGATGCGTGAGATGGGTTATCAGGTTGACGAAGATGAAGATTCTATTCGTGTATATAAGGATGAGGGAACAGAGATTGAGTGTACTAACTTCAAGACTGCTCCATATCCTGGTTTCCCTACAGACTTACAGCCACAGGCAGTAGTATTATTGTGTCTTGCATCAGGCATGAGTAAGATGCATGAGAATGTATGGGAATCAAGATTCCAGTATGTAGCTGAGCTCCAGAAAATGGGTGCAAGCATTACATGTATGGAGAGAATTGCCCTCGTTAATGGTATTGATAAATTCAAATCAGCATATGTAAATGCTACTGATCTTCGTGCAGGTGCAGCACTCGTATGTGCAGCTCTTAATGCAGAAGGCACAACATTTATCTCATCAGCTAGCAGAATTGATCGTGGCTATGAGAACATCGTAGAGAAGCTTACTGCACTCGGTGCTACTATCGAGAGAGTAGAGAATTCTGAATATGTTTCAGATGATGAGGCATAAGGATGAGTTCGAGTTTTGAGCTTCTGCCTTTATTTAGTGGAAGTAGTGGTAATTCAATTCTTGTAAAAGTTGGGGGACTTAATCTGTTATTTGATTGTGGACACAGCTGCAAGAGAATTACAGAGGCGCTAGCAAAAGTTTCCACAGATCCAAATAGTATAAATGCATTGTTTTTGACACATTCGCACTCTGATCATATCAGCGGTGCGGATGTTTTTGTGCGCAAATATCAGACACCAGTTTATGCATCAAGTAATACCCTTCATGAGTTCAATAGATGGTGTAAAAAGCCACATGCTCTTGAACTTGATAATGTACTTATGAGCAAAGAGGTTGTTTTCGATGGGGGCTACGGAGATGTAGTAGTAAGATGGTGCGAGACACCTCACGATACGGCGGGCTCGGTATGCTATAGAGTTGATCACGAAGGCAAGTCTTGCATGATTATGACTGATTTAGGCCACGTGACACCTGATATTATGGACCTCGCTACGGGCGTTGATGGAATACTGATTGAAGCAAATTACGATAACGAGATGCTCATCTATGGACCTTATGACTATCAGCTCAAGAAGAGAGTTGGTGGACTTTATGGCCATTTGAGTAATGAAGAATGTGCTAATACAATGATTGACCTAATCGCTTCTGGCACACGTAAATTTATCCTTGGACATCTTAGTGAGAATAATAATGTACCTGAGCTAGCGCTTGGTACTGTTGTGAGCATTCTTTTGGAGAATAATTATAAGCTTGGCGAGGATTATGAACTCAGAGTTGCTAAGAGATATGAACCAACAGAAGGAATTGTGATTTTGCCATGAAAATAAAGATTGTATGCGCTGGAAAAATTAAAGAGAAGTGGCTCAATGATGGCATCAGTGAATATCTGAAGCGTCTATCAAAGTATGCGCAGGTTTCAATTGTTGAAGTGCCAGATGCGCCAGATACAATTCCTGTTGCTAAGGCGCTCGAGCAGGAAGCTACTGCGATGTTAAGTAAGATTAAGCCAGATGAGCATGTGTGGGTTATGGACCTACATGGTAAGCTCCTAACATCTGAGGAATTATCTTCAAAGATGATCAAGGGATTAGAGAGCGGAGGATCTAACTTAACAGTTGTAATCGGAGGTAGTAACGGCCTCGGACCTGAGCTCGTTAAGAGGGCGAATGAGAGAATTTGTCTTGGAAATATTACTCTGACACATCAGATGACAAGACTTATTATTCTTGAGCAGTTATATCGTGGATTTAAGATTGCTGGTAACGAGAAGTACCACAAATAAGGAGTTATATGGATTTAAGGAGAATTACTGAGTTAGCTAAGCGTAGAGAGAAACTAATGATTGTTCTCTATATTCTAGTGCTATTTGTAATTTCTCGTTTCTCGATGCTCGTGATTAATCACAATGTATTTGGAACTTGGAGCATCCATGAATTCATAGCAAGATTTAATATTTGGGATACTGGTTGGTATGTGAATTACTATAAGAGTATCGATGCAGGCGAACTCATTCAGGCTGATAATGGTCAGGCGGTATGGGCTTTCTTTCCACTATATCCATTATGTATATGGCTTGTTAGTAAGCTATTCGGAGGAATTACTCATTTCCATATTATTGGAATGTCTATTAGTTCCATCTGCTTTATGGTATCAGAGTACTTCGCATATAAATATGTGATGCTTACTCGTAAGTCACTAAGTGAAGCGTATGTCCTTATTGGCTTCATGTCACTAGGAATTTATTCATTTTATTTCTCAATTGTATATACAGAAGCGCTATTTATGATGCTTTTGATATTCTGTTTCTATTTCCTTAAGAAGAAGGAATATATCAAGATGGGTATCGCGGGCGCACTATTATCTGCGACGAGAAGTCCAGGTGTAATGTTTGTTTTCGTGGTGCTCGTAAACTGCATAATGGAATATTTTGCATCAACTACAAAAGGACACAGATCTTTTAAGGATTTCGTAGTTGTTCACATCACTAATATGAGATTGGTACTTGGAACATTCATTATCCCTTCAGGCATCTTCTCATATATGTTGTACTTAAAGATTAAGCTTGGCGACGGCTTCGCGTTCGTGAATGTTGAGCGTGGCTGGCATAGAGAGAATATTGGCGTATTTAGAGCAGTTAAGAATGCGATGGTTATGAATTATTCGCTCATCTTGCTGTTTATATCGTTCATAGTTACGGCGACACTCATTGGATATATGTTCTATAAGAAAAAGTACGATGAAGCTACCCTTCCACTTATCATCTTGGTAATGGGCTGCTCATCACATCTTCAGAGCCTTCCAAGATACATGATCGCTACTTTTGTATTGCTCCTCTGCTTTGTCGACGACTACATGAAGTTCAATAAGTACTTCAAAGTTGTTGTGGCATTGGGTGCGATATTCTTCGAATTTGTATTTATCAAGGGCTGGATCACACTAGATCCGTTCTTCGTGTGATGAGGTGATGTTATGGCTAAGAAAAATAATGTTGCTTCTAATAAGATAATTACAATTTTGGGTTTCGTTCTCGCTGGACTATTACTTTGTTCATATGTGTTCATTCTGGTAATTAGTCTTGATAACTCGAAAACCAGCGATTCATATAGACTATTCTATGTGACAAAGGAACTCAGATTTTTTAGTAGACAAAGAGACTTCGAGAAGTTCGCTGAAGGTCAGTACATAAATTACTCTGCTACGGGTGATATCCGTAACCAGTGTGAAGGCTGGGGCACAACAGACGAGAATGGTTCGTGGTTCCTTGGAAATACGTGTAGCTTCTATATTTATTCCAACTCTAGTTCCGCTCATATACTCGAGCTCGACATTACATATCAGCTAGATTATAGTAATTGCCTTATTGTAAATGATGTCGAGGTTGGCCCACTGGTGATTAATGATGGCAAGGCCTTGATTGATATTCCTGAAGGCGTATTAGTTGATGGAATTAACAAGTTCGTGATTAAGACAGACGACACGGTAGCGCCTGCTCCAGATGGTAATCTGAACAACATGAATATTGGTGGAATGATCCTTACTAGTAAATAACATATGACTATATCGAAAACTAGCTCTTCGCGTTTTCTTGTGAAATGCTGATTTTAGTACTGGCGCGGCTTTACTCTTTCCAGCACAAATATTTGATAGTACGCGCCTAAAATTTGTACTGATATTTGTACTGGAGCACTGAAGCGTCCAATTCCCCGAGTTTACGTGAAGAACACGAAAATTAGCTGCCTCCCTTAGTGAAGTGAGTTCACTTCATTAGGGGAGGCGTTTTGTTAGCACGCGGGTCAAATCTTTCATAAATGTAAGTTTCGTGTAAGGAGAATAAATGGAATGACCCTGTGCCCAAAGATATACTTTAACCATAAAGAACAGAGAACGGCCGGGCGGGCCTTAAGCGCAGGGGATAAGATTATGAAGAACATTAGAAGAACAGAGATCGCACTTTATGTAACACTCGCACTCGTAAGCGTTGGAACAGTACTCTCAATTATTCAGAGCATCACAAAGGGAACAATGATCCAGTTCATCCCAATGGCAATTGTTTATTCAACATTCGCTTGTGGATTTGCTGCAATCAGAAGAGAGAAGAAAGAATTACTCGAAGAGAATATGTAATTTATAGATAACATGGAATAAGAGATTGAAAGCCTGGGATTACCCCAGGCTTTTTGCATGCTCAGAAATACTAATCACGTGTCAACGATACAAGACATGACAAATGTCATATTGAACTCATTATTCGTGACACTATTTGAAATTCATAGGGAGAAGCATAATAGCATTGTAAGCAATAAATAAGGCGCGACAGGCGCAGACATATAAGAAATCTATAAGGAGACAAATTAATATGGCAGAAGTAATCAAGGTTGAGAACTTAGTTAAGAAGTATAAAGAAATCGTTGCTCTTGAGCACTTAACACTTAGCGTTAACGAAGGTGAAATTTTTGGTCTTCTTGGACCTAATGGTTCAGGTAAGAGTACAGCAATTAACTGTATCCTTTCACTTCTCAAGTATGACAAGGGTGACATCAAAGTATTCGGTAAGAAGATGGAACCTAAGTCTTACGATTTGAAGAGACTTATCGGTGTTGTTCCACAGGAAGTTGCAGTATATGAGGACTTGACAGTTCAGGAGAACGTTGATTTCTTCTGCGGCCTCTACATCAAGGATAAGGAAACTCGTAAGAAGTACGTTGATGAGGCAATCAAGTTCGTTGAGCTCGATGACTTCAGAAAGTTCAAGCCTAAGAAGTTATCTGGTGGACTTAAGAGAAGATTAAACATCGCATGCGGAATTGCTCATAAGCCAAAGTTAATCTTCTTCGATGAGCCAACAGTAGCAGTTGACCCACAGTCAAGAAATAAAATCCTCGATAACATTGAAGAGCTTCAGAGAATGGGATGCACAATCGTCTACACTTCACACTACATGGAAGAAGTTGAGCGCCTCGCTACAAGACTAGCGATCATTGATAAGGGTCAGGTAATCGCGAGCGGTACAGTAGATGAACTCAAGAAGATGATCAAGAAGAATGAGCTCATCACAATTGAAGTTCCTGGTGTAGCAGAAGAAGTAATCGAGAAGATTGAAGCAATGAAAAATATTTTCTCTGTTGATTACAAAGAATCAACACTCAAGGTTGAGGCTGGTGAAGGCAAGCATAATGTAGTTGATATTATCAATCTTCTTCAGGATAACGGCTATAAGATGCAGAAGATTTTCTCAGTTCAGCCAACACTTAACGATGTATTCCTTGAGCTCACTGGTAAGGAACTTCGTGACGAGTAAGTAATTGAGTAGTTAGAGGTAAAAAGATATGTTTCTTAATTCAGTTAAATTGTTAGTTAGAAGAAAACAAGCTATTTTCTGGGCTGCAATTTTCCCACTTGTATTGATGGTTCTCTTCTATTTCTGTTTTGGCTCAATTAACGAGCAGGAGAACTGCATCGATGCTCGTAAGATTGCGGTATCAATTGAGGGCGACTCAATGTACGAGAAGAATTTCAAAGAACTTCTCACAACACTTAATGATCAGTATAAAAATGGTGAGAGTGACCTTGATCTTGATGTAACTTATTGTGATAGTGATAAATTTAAAGAGCTTTTTGACAAAGAGGAGATTGAGGCAGCTTACAAAGTTACAGATGGCAAAATCGAAATTCTTCTTCCAGCTAGATACAAATCAGCAACTGGTATGATCGTTCGTCAGATTGCAGATACTTATCACGTTAAATATTCAATTATCGAAGATGCTATCTCTAAGGATCCAACAAAGATTATGGAGATTGCAGATAAGGTTCAGGAGAATGTGAGCTACATCGAAGTTGATGAAGCTTCTTCAGGTAAGGATCCATACTTCTGGTATTTCATCTCAACTGTAGTTATGGGCATCATGTTCAACTATATGGCTGGAATTTATATTGTAAATAACCTAAGAGCCAATGCTTCATATGAAGGTATGAGAATTGCGTTGTCACCAGAATCCAAGTTCAAACTTATTGCTTGCAATTTCTTCGCAGCGCTTCTTGTAAATAGCCTTATTTCTATGGGACATCTTGCAATCATTGAGTTTGTTTTCGGGAAGTCCGTATTTGCTAAGCCAGGATTAATCATTGTAGCAGTAGTACTCAGCAATGCCTTCTCTATTTCATTGGGTATTATCCTTGCCTTCTTCTTCAAGGGCAACGTGGAGACTAAAGTCAACAAGTCGCTTGGAATTATTATGGTTATGGAATTTCTAAGTGGTGAGTTCATCGCAGATATTCCAGGCACAATCGAGAAGTACTGCCCAATCCTTAACAGAGTACTTCCATCAACAGTTATTAAGATGATTTTCTATCGTCTTACAACTTGGGATGAAGTGGGTGACCTCTATATTAATTTTGCAAAACTTGCAGTTGCAGTAGTTATTATGCTTGTTGTTTCAGCAATGCTTCTAAGGAGTGAAAGTTATGAATCTGTTTAAGAATTTCTTTCGTTTACTTAATAAGAATAAGAATTTTATCATCATTTACACAGTTATTTTCTCAGTGCTCGTAGTAGCAATGGGTTCAATGTTCGGAGTAACTTCAGACTCAATCTTCAAAGAAGATGCATACACGATCTGTTACGTTGATGAAGATAACTCAGAACTTACAAAGGGTATTATCGCATTCCTCTCAGAGGCGAACAAAGTTGAGGATGTAAGCGACAGAGATGATACATCTGTTCAAAACCTCTTATTCTTCAGAACATACATGCATGAACTCAAGTTCTCTGAAGGGTTCGAAAACAAGGTGCTCGCAGGCGAGGATATCTCAATTGATTATGTAGCAGGTCTTCCATCTGGCGTTCAGGCTTATGTAATTAAGAACCAGGTAGATACATATATCTCAACATATAAGCTCTATGTTGAGATGGGCTACTCAAAAGAGGAAGCAGTTATTAAAACAAACGAACTTGTTAAAGAGCATTCAGAAGTTAATGTTATGAAGGAAGACGGCGAGGCACCAGCAAATGAGAACCAGATCGTTTTCTCAGGTGCAATGTATTTCTGGTACGCACTCTTCTCAAGCATTTGCTTCTCAGCTGGTGTAGTTGTACTTAGCGGTATGGAGGAAAACCTTTCAGCTCGTATCGAGGCAGCTCCAGTATCAAGAGCAAAGAGAAATCTTATTAACACACTTGCAATCACATTATTCGGATTAGCATATTCAGGCATCTTCCTCCTTATCATGTTCATCATTGGTAAGGACAGCAACAACCTCCAGCAGTATGGTGTTGTATATGTAGTGAATGTTATTCTTGCAACTTTCGTTATCACATCAATGACATCATTCATTACATCTTTCAAGATCAAGGCAACAAACATCAACATGCTCACAAACATCGTTGGTATGGCTTGTGCATTCTTGGGTGGCGAGTTCGTTCCAATGGATGTTCTGGGTGAAGGCGTACTTAAGGTTGGTAGATTTCTCCCATCTTACTGGTTCGTATATGTTAACAACATGACATATTCTAGAGGCGCAATCGCTTACAACATCGATGAAGTTTATAAGGCATTTGGAATTCAGATACTCTTCATCCTTGTATTCTGGATTGGTGCTGCAGCAGTAGGTAAGATCCGCTCAAATTCAAGAGGATAAAAAGTTATTAGCATTTATGGTATTGAAGAATTAATGGAAAATAGTATTAGTGTATGGCCTGATAGTGATTGTCGTGAATATTGTAGGTTTCTTAATGGCTAATTCTGGTGGAATGCCAATCAGGAAACTGAGGAATAAGAGATAGCAGAAATAAGGTGTTATAACTAAAACTTATAACACCTTATTAATTATAAGAATTATGCAGATGGGCGAACGTGCTGTAACATTTTAATCAGAAACGAGGTGACTAAAATGATTGCAGCAAATGCTTTTAAGGAATTCGAATATGATGCATCTGGAGTTGAGGAATACTCACCAGATATTCACGAGCTTAATATTATTAGTGGAGGATGCCATATCTATGGTTATCTTCTCGAACCAGATAAGAGATACGAAGGCCCATATCCTACAGTAATCATGTCACATGGTTTCCCTGGATATACGACTAATAACGATCTCGAGCTCGCACTCATGAGAATGGGCTGTGTTGTAATTCATATGAATCACAGAGGTGCGTGGGGTTCAGAGGGCAACTATTTGTTCACTAACCTTAAGGATGATCTTATTGCGATTGCCAAGTGGGCACATAACCCAGCAATATCAGAGCAGTACAATATCGACCCAGAGAATATTTTCTTCATAGGTCACAGTATGGGCGGCATGACTGTAATTAATGCAACTAAGGAATTACCGTTTATCAAGGGCGTTGCTACGCTTGCAGCATATGATCTTGGTGCAGCTTTCCAGCACAAACTTGAGAAGGATTTGTTTTTGATGATTGAGACTGAGGGTCAGTGCCTAAAGATTAATTCAGCGAGTGAAGTTTTCGAGAACGCCCTATATAACTATCACGAACTCGCGATTACGAATAATTATGAGAACCTTCTAGGTCATGAGATCCTTGTCGTGGAGGCGAAGTTCGATAAAATCGCTCCACCAGATTTGATGCTCAAACCATTAGTTAAGAAACTACAAGCTTCAGGAGCATCTGTTAAGGACGTGGAATTTAATGCTAATCACAGTTTTCGTACTATTTAAGTGTAGATGTAATTGATGCATCTGCACTTATTTTTATAAT
>JAKSRG010000045.1 GCA_024403735.1 Clostridia bacterium | reverse complement strand
AGAAGTGGAGCTGGCTTATTCTTCATATCAGCTCTAACGTTATACCACTGTGTTGGCATCTCGCTCTCATTCAAAAAAATCTTGTAAGGAATTTCGTTCTTTGACATTGTTTTATGTCCCCTTTCTTTTTATTTGGGACAGAAAACAAAAAATCCTGCCCCTAGCATTTGTTAGTGCTGGGACAGGAATTATATTCATCCTGCGGTGCCACCCGGCTTGGTATAGATAAACCATACCCTCTTTACATACCATCATATGCTGACAAATTAACGAAGCGTCTACTACGTCTCACATACTATGCTATTTAGCATTTCTGCTCGCCCTCAGAAGTCCATTCAATATCTACTATCTTATCGCAATCCCACCATCTGCGACTCTCTGTAAAAGCATCATAGAATTTACTCACTCTTCTTCAACGGTTTATTCATTAAAAGTATTTTAGCATTTTTGCACAAAAAAGCAACAGTGAAAATCTTATTCTGTTAACTTAATAACCAAAACTTGTCCAGCCTGAAGAGTATATCTATTTTTTAATCTCTTAATAGTCTCAGTCTGTAGTTCTTCACCAGTTGTTGCATATCTTGTTAATTGTGCGCCTTGCATTGAAACATCTTTACCATCAAGGAAGAACTGCTGCTGTCCATCAGAAGCATTAGCAATCACAAGATAATAACTATTGCCAGTCTTGAACATATAAGTTCCGACATTGCTATTAAAAGTCTCTAGAGATACAGGAGCTGTCTCTGAAAGAGGTTTCTGTACTTCACAATACAATCTACTTGCATATCCATCGAAACGCAAAATACTAATCGCATCGAGCATCGTAAGTGTATTCGCACTGAATAAATTGCCATATGCTACTTCATCATAATCAACATTCACATCTACAAGTATCATTCGAGTAAATGATGAATCATCTGCGAGCAAAGATACAACACACTCACCTAACGAGATATTACTCTCACCAAAGCCTCCGATAAAATCGAGCGAAGAAATATATTCACCAGATTGTCCACCGTTGAGCTTAACACGAGGAGCTAATGTACCAATCTCTTTATACATTTGATTTGTTTTATCGATATATGTAATACCTACATCGTAAACACCATCATCGACATACTGAGTACAGTGATAATCTGCAAATGAAAGCATTGATCCGCCATCATAGTTCATTCCATCAACAAAAGTAATGCTATCTTTGAAATCCTTATAATAACTAGATTGCTTAAACAATCCTATTACATAATTCACATATGCACTTCTCTGTAAGTCGCTAAGGAATATTCCATCAGCATCATTAACTTCTACAATGACTGTATTAAACTGTCTACTCCATGGAACAGCAGTTCCGTTATCAATTCTTCTTTTACCATATTCAGATGTAACTGAACCACAAAGATAATCAAGTAAGGCATCAATTGAATTCTGATCAGCACTAGAACCGATTACAAACCATGGGAATGCACCACTATCTTTTACTAATCTCATTGTCTCTTCAAGCGAAGTGCAGTTATTAACAAGACCAACATCGTTAATATACTTAGCATTAGAATTAGCTGATGATGCAAATAATGCATCATAACTAACACCAAAAGATCCAATTCCAAGATTGTTAAGTCTTATAGCACTAGGATTAGCATCAATAATAGCATCTGTAAACTCCTGAGGAATACTTGGCTCCTGATACTTATCAAGACCCATATATACTCCATCAATACGTAACTCGCCTACACCTTCAAATGCGATATTAAGTCTTATCTCATTCTCACTCTTTACCAAATCTTCAGAAGCAATAAAGACATTGGAATATCTTGTGAATTTACTACTACATTCATCTACTACAAAACCAACATCTTCGCAGCCTTCAGATGACAACCAAATCTTAACAGTTGGGTTATCACACTTAACCTGCATCAATTGAAGTTCAATTCTCAAGAAGGCATTATCAATAAACAAATCTGAACCACAGGATGCAAGTGACTGAGAAATAACATGATAATCATCTGTTGTTCCAAGCATACGAGCACATCTCTCACCATAACCAACAGGTGCATCCTCAACAGTAGTAACAGAAGTACCATTTCCATAGATGTCCCAAGACATAACAGGAGATGAGAGATTCCAAAGGGATACATTATCTTCATTCTCAGAAGAATATACATAACCCTGGCACGCACCAATAGATTTCTCGATACAACAGATATCACCAGCATATACACTTCCCTCTGGAATATGCTGCTCGAGTTTAATACCAATATAAACATTTGTTGAATATAGCTTACCTGGTGTGAGCAAAATCACTGATTCGTCATTTGTAAGGAATACATTCTCATACTCGTGCTCAGAACCAGTAAGCATTGTTGTATTTGTAGGTGTAGCAATATAGATAGAGCCGTTTTCGAGCACTCCTAAGAGACAACGTTCATCGAACACTCTAACTGCGACAGTACTATCAAGCATCTCTATAACGTTGATATCTTCACCTACTGTTACTACTTGGTTATCATTAAGAAGAAATGCACTAGCATCAGAAGATGAGGATACGTCTTTGACACGAGAAGCGCCAAACAAAGAAAATATCTCTTTCTCTTCATTGAATATCATTCCATTAGTAGATGAGTAAACTTTGTCACTTGTAAGTACTACATAAACTTTCTCATCTGTACTAGTCACATACTTAACATTATTATCGAACCAACTATCTTCATAGACTGAAGTATTGTTACAAACAAGAAGTCTGCCATCAGACAATCTTACGAACGCATTATCCTTAAATGCACAAATATCATCAATTGATACTTCGCCTGAACTCAGCTGACCATAAAGCTCAGTATCCTCACCAAGGGAAATACTGTTAATATAGTTTTTTCCATCACTAGAGTAATAAAATGATCCCTTAGAAGTTACAGCAATAACATTAGAAACAGATGAATCAACTCCTACGAACACATCTCTTTCTGCTTCGATAAGCTTAGAAAACGAGCCAGATGAAATATCAGTAACTAACTTACCACTATCAGTTACACCTGATAAAACATTCTGATAAGATGCAACAACCTGAAGCGGATCCTGTGTCCAATACCAGTTTGTGTCTTCGATATCTTCTAGTGAACCGAAGCTCGCACTCGTATAATCAGTAATTGGAGATTCAACAATGAGGCTCATTACGCCACGCTCGTCGATTGTATATAATCTAGCAAGACTACCAATGAGGGCATTCTCATTAAGAATAAGATTTTCCTGTTCCTCTGGTGTCATGAATATGTAGTCTTCCTTGGAATCAGATAACACGAAGGTATCGAAAACTTTCTCTGACTCAAAGGATGGATTTTTAACGTAATTATTAAGTGGAATATAGTCCAAATTAACACCTAAACCCTGAAGGTTCTGGAGAGAATTAGAATTAGTAGATACTTTTACAGAACAAAGCTCAGACCTTGATCCAAAAATACCAATCCATGCAAGAATACCTGTTCCAATCGAAAACAGCACGATAAAAGTAACAATGTAGATGAATAATCTACGTTGTCTAAATCTAACGTATCTCTGTTTCATTTTTCCAAATATACTCATTTAGGACCTCTATAAAATCAGTTTCTAAAACTCACTCTTCAACTGCAGTTTCCTCTTTAGTTTCAGCAGCTAATCTGTTAGCTTTACTCTTACGCGTCCACAATATTATAAAGAAAATAACTGCCGGTGTCATACAAAGGATCTCAACAGAAGTAGCCCTGATTAAGATATTGTTGTAAGTCTCTGTTGGAATATTGAACCAACCATCAGAAAGAATTACAGACAGCGTACCACCAAAGAAATTAAATATCATATGAATTAGAACAGTCATCATCATATTAGAAGTGAAATAATAAACGCTACCAATAACGAGACCACTAATCAATGCATAACCGATATGAATGGATATTCCATGTAGCAAACCAAAAACAACAGCAGAAATTATAATTGAGATTGCTGCATTATACTTCTTAAGGAAATGACCAAGGATAATACCTCTAAATAATGTCTCCTCTGCGATAGGAACCAAAACAGCAACTGCAATGTAGTTAAGAATTTTATCAAAAAATGGAACAACCTCTACAGCTATATCACTATATCTGTCAATTGTTGTCTCATACTCTTCAAGTTCTGAAGCTATAGCTGAAGTATCTCCACCAACCTTAGCAAGAATATTCACGAGCATCATATAGATGGAAACAACACCTAATAAGCCCATAGCTATTACGATTGTAAAAAGAACTTCACTCACAAGCGGTTTCTTAATAAGCAATCCAGATTTTGAATCAAGATAAAACACTCTCGTCAAGCGAGAAAAAGCAAGCAATGCAATGATTGCAATTACTGAATATATAAAACTATAAGTACCTTCGTACTTAGAATAATCAATTTTTTTGATTACAAATCCTAATGCAGTCGCAAACTGCGCTGCAAAAAGAATAGCAACACCTGCAATAGAAAAGATAAATGGGAATATCCATTCCCAAACTCTACCCTTATTTTTTGATTGGGCTGAACCAACAGTCATAAATCAAGACATCCTATTTCTTGGAATCGAAACTTGAATAATACTCAACTTCGGAAGGATCATTGAAGAAAACTGAATTCTTAGTGTGTTGCTTTCCAACATTACCAGCTTCATAGTATCTTCTCATGAATGCATCAAAAGCATCATTAAGCTCAGTATTATCCTTAATAGAATAAAAAAGCTGTTCGCCTGTTTTCTGGAACTTAGTACGCATAATAACAAGTTCAGGCTTACGATGATTACCATCATCAGGTTCATAGTTGTACATTACAACATATTCATGCTTCTCCATGAAAAATGTATCAACTACAGATAAATAATAATACTTCCCATTAGAAGTATCGCGAATGACGATTAAATCATCATTCGCGTTCTTATCACTAGTAATAACCAGTTTCTCTGGCTTAAAAAGATTTTTTAAACGATTACTCTTCGTCGTCTTCATCTTCGAAATACTCGTCGCAAAGTGTATCGTAATAATCGTAAACTGCGTCTTCTTCAGACTCATCAAGTGACTCGATGTTAATCTCGCCATTCTCACCTTCAACTTCCTTGAAGATGATCATTTCAGGCTCTTCGTCCATTGTGAGCAATACACAGTACTTCTCGTTGTTGAAATCAAAAGCGTCAACATAAGCAAACTGGAATTCTTCGCCTGTCTCTTCATCCTTCAAAGTGATGAGTTCTTCCATATCATCGCAGCCGTCGCAACCTTCGCACTCGCCGTTACAATCCATCTTCTCTAAATCCTTTTCGTCTTTAGCCATTATCAAAAACCTCCTAAATGGAATTAATCTTATCAATTATAACACATATCAATATAACATTTCGCGCTGTTTACGTTATCTTTGGTGCAACATCAAACTCTATGCTGTTCCAAATATTCTCTCAAAATAATCTCAGCAGCAACCTGATCAATAATCTTCTTCTGCTTTTGAGCTTTAATGTTATTCTCGTGAAGCATTCTAGACGCGATTACAGTCGTATAACGCTCATCACGAAAACTAGGTTTGATACCTGTCTTTTCTTCTAACATCTCACCAAATGCATATGCCTTACGCTCAGATTCGCTAATAGTACCATCTGTCTTTGATGGCTTACCCATGACAATCTCTTTAACATCCATTGTCTTCACAATCTCTGCAATACGAAGAACTGCCTTCTCTGGATCAACACCGTTCCAGTTAACTGTCTCATATCCTGATGCAGTAATTCTTAATACATCAGACAAAGCAACTCCGATATGTCTCATTCCAAAGTCAATTCCCATTACACGACCATTAACCATTTATAATCTCCTCCACAAATACCGGCAAAAAAATAGCCGATTAGCAAATCGGCCATCTTCTGAAAAATTAATCGTTCTTCTGAAGTCTAGAACAGAAATCTGTGATGATAACTTCCAAAAGCTCATCTCTTTCCATTCTTCTAATAATGCCTCGAGCACCCTTGTAATTTGTAATATACGTAGGATCGCCAGAAATAAAATAACCAACCAACTGGTTAATAGGGTTATAACCCTTTTCCTGAAGCGCCTGCCAAACAAGAGTCATTATCTCTCTAGCATTTGCTTGCTTATCAGTAGCGAAATTAAATCTCGTTGTTTCTGAATTAGCCATTGCCTACTCCCTCCTATAGTATCCCATTTGCAATATTGTAACATATTTTCGAACAATTACAGAAAAATTATAAGCTATTTTTTACACTAAATTTAGCTATTATCTGCATATTAGCTACGCCTATTGCCTTAACTTCAATAATCTTACCTATATAATGTTCAGGATTATCAACATCTGAAGTAATTAATGTATACACATATTCATTGGTATAACCCTTAAGAATTGTACTCTTAGGTGTTTTCTCATACGCTTCAACCAAAACTTCTACATCCTTATCTACAAAAGAATTAGCAAAATCAGTTTCAGCACCATTAGACCATTCGATAAGGTTCTTACTTCTTTCCTTCTTAATCGCACCATCAACCTGGTTCATCGAAGCAGCTTTTGTTCCCTTACGAATTGAATATGGGAAAACATGGATTTTGTTGAAACGTGCCTTCTTTACAAAATCAATAGTCTCCTGGAACTCTTCATCTGTTTCCTCTGGAAAACCACAAATAACATCTGTAGTAAGTGACATATTTGGATAGTACTTACGAAGTTCATTAACTCTATCAAGATACAATTCAGTAGAATAATGACGGTTCATTCTCTTAAGGACAGTATCTGAACCACTCTGAAGTGATAGATGAAAATGTGGACTAATCTTATCAATAGAAGCTAATCCCTTAATAAAATCATCAGTTATTGATTTAGGTTCAAGAGATCCCAAAGAAATTCTTTTAACACCATCAAACTTAGAAATCTCTTCGATAACATCGAGAAGAGACATAATATCTTCATTTCTGTCCTTACCATATGAACAAAGGTGAATACCAGTCAAACAAATCTCCGAGAAGCCTCTTTCGCTAAGATTTCTTACTTCTTCCAAAATGCTATTCTTCTCTCTACTAGCAACTCGTCCTCTAGCGAAAGGAATAATGCAATATGTGCAGAAGTTATTACAACCATCCTCGATTTTAACAAAAGCTCTAGTTCCCTCAGGTGAGAGCACTGTTCCAAAATCTGCATAAGTATCTTCTCTTGTTACTGGTGGAACAGCATGCTCTGATTTATGATCAAGTTTAGCGTTACTTGAAATGTATTCCTGTAACTTCTCGAGCAAAAGATGCTTATCCCTTGTACCACAGACAATATCTGCATCAACAAATCCGTCAGTCATCTCAGCAGCACAACCCATCGCACAAATAATAGCGTTAGGATTAAGTCTTGCCATCTTACGAAGGGACTGTCTGCTTTTTCTGTCAGCCTCACTAGTCACTGTACAAGTATTTACTACGCAAACATCAGCATCCTCTGGATTCTCAGTTAATTCAAATCCAGCTTCAAGAAAATGCTCACGAACAGCATCTGTTTCATATTGATTAACACGACAACCTAGTGTGTAAAAATAAACCTTCACTTTATTCCCCTTTTTTGCACAAAAAAATACTAGTAAACAACTAACAAATCCTACAATTCCATGTGCATATTCAACACTAATGTATGCTATTATTCAAGTAACAAATGGAATGGAGGAATTAGTTATGACAAAACTCAAGATCAAACTTAGCGACATTAATGCAATCAGAGAATTCGTTACACTTACAAATCTCTGTCCTTATGACATTGACCTCGTATCAGGTCGTTACGTAGTAGATGCTAAGAGCCTTATGGGTATCTTTAGCTTAGACCTCGCAAAGCCAATTAATCTTGAAATATTCTCTGACGACTGTGCAGACTTCATCGCAAAGATTAAGCCATACATCGTAGAAGAATAATCACTTACGTTTTGGTCTCTTAGATGAGAGTTTACGTATCTTTTTAGTTTTACCATTAACACGGACCTTTTCTCTTCGAGAAGAGGCCTTTTTCTCGCCCTTTTTCGATGACTTTCTACCAGTATCTCTATCTTTCTTACTAGAAGCTCGATCTTCAGACTTAGACTTCTTTGGCGCGTTCTCATCGAAAACAAAATCCACTCTATTCAAATCAAGATCAACAGCAGCTACTATTACATTAACTTCCTGACCAATCATCAAAGTATTTCCAGAATGTCTACCAACAGCTCTTAATGTGACCTCATCGAAAATATAGTGGTCCTTCATTGTTCTGAAAGCTACAAATCCTTCGCATGAGTTTTCGAGCTCAACAAAAACACCTGCTCCAATAATTGAAGAGATTTTACCTACATAGTGTTCACCAAGTCTCTCATGCATGTACATAGCAACCTTTACTGCTACTGACTGGCGTTCAGCCTCAACTGAATTTCTCTCCATATCAGAACTATGGTCAGCTACTTCTGCTACCAAACCAGCAAAATGCTTACGCAAATTTTCATCGTGAAGATATGACTTAATAATTCTGTGAATATATAAGTCAGGATATCTTCTGATAGGACTTGTAAAATGACAATAGAATTCAGAAGCAAGACCAAAGTGTCCAAGATTATCCTGTGAATATTTAGCCTTAGCCATTGAACGCAAAAGAATTGTATCAAGACAAGGCTTAACTGATTCATTTCTAATTGTAGACATATAATCAGTAATAACCTTTGGAGTAATCTTTCCTCTAATAGTACCCATAGCACCAAAATTCTTTGCTACAGTACAGAATCTAGTAATCTTCATTCTGTCAGGATCTTCATGAACTCTATACACGAATGGATAATTGAGCATAGCGAACTTACGAGCTACGAACTCGTTAGCAGCGATCATGAACTGCTCAATCATTCCATGACAGTAATTAATAGGATATGGATAAATCTTAACAGGGTTACCTTCCGTATCAAGTTCAACCTTAGTCTCTGGGAAATCAAAGTTGATAGCTCCTCTATCATCTCTCTGCTTCTTAAGAATATCCGTTAATCGCTTCATATCCCAAAGCGCCTGAATGATATCACCATACTTCTCGACATCATCCTTAGAAGGTTTAAAGAGCACCTTAAAACACTCGTTATAACTTGTACGCATATTACTCTGAATTACAGATTCATATACATCACCAGCAATTGTATTACCATGCTCATCAATCAACATCTCAGCTGTAAGAGTTAATCTTGGCACATTAGGATTAAGCGAACACAATCCATTAGATAACTTTGGTGGGAGCATTGGAACTACTCTATCTACAAGATATACAGAAGTAGCTCTTAAGAAAGCTTCCTTATCTAATTCAGTCTTCTCTCTTACATAATGAGATACATCTGCAATATGAACATAAAGTCTATAGCAATTATCTTCGCAAGGCTCAATAGAGATAGCATCATCAAGATCTTTAGCTTCTTCGCCATCCATTGTAATAGTAAGAAGATTTCTTAAATCTCTTCTGCCCTTAGCAATCTCAGCTTCGATAACATCATCAGGTGGATTTACTGGCAAATCCTTAACCTCATCCATAACAAAAGGTGGGAATGTCTGGCTTAATCCGAACTGATGCATTACAGTCGCCATTCTTACATCGTTATTACCTACATCACCTATTACCTCTACAATCTTTCCTCTGAAAGTCTGATTAGATGACTGTGGATTTAGAACTTCAGCAACAACCACCATTCTGTATGGCGCGCCATTCATATTCTCTTTACTTATATAAACAGGTCCGAAATTAGTCTCCTTAAAAGATGGATCTGGAATTACAATTCCTCCTTCTCCATTCTCAACTAATGTTCCAACTACCTGATTTTTAACCTGCATAGGGCCACGTGGAGCTAGTTCTGCAAAATTCTGTGGCTTATCTGACTCCATTGGCTTATCAACAGCATTTCTGCTTTTCTGTCTAAAACTAACAGAAGTTGAAGAATAAAGGCCTAATCCCTTTTTTCTTGCAACGTCTGCACTAACTCTCTTACGCATTTATTATCAACCTCTCTTCAATACCATTATATCTATATTCTACGTCTTATCCCCAAAAGTTAAACAAATAAAAATGACTGTCACTCACTAATTGAAGTGACAGTCACCGATTTAATACTAATTACTCAGAATTACCAACCGCGTGCTACACAAAGGTAAAGAAGAACTGAAACAACTGCGAAAAACAATACACAGAAAAGTGTATATCTCTTGAGCTTCTCTTCCATAGTTCTACCCTTAGACTTATTATAGAATGAATCAGCACCACCGCCGATAACACCCATACCCTGATCGTTACCTTCCTGAACGAGGAAAAGGATAACAAGAGCAAGAGCAAAAATAATATCTAAAACTGAAAGCACAATTGCTAGTGTACTCATAAAAGTATGCCTCCGTGAAATATCTTCAATATTAGCTGTTAGATAATACCACAAGTATTATTATCTTGCAAACACTTATTTATTTCTAATCTTTTTAGAAATCTCACTAGCAGCAAATGGGATAAGTGCAAGTGGAATAATTACTAACCAAGCTGTTGGATTAAGCATTACATTATCAAAGATTTTGTTAACACCTGGGATGTAGATAACAGCAAACAACAATGCAATTGAACCCAAAACTGAAATGTTCATAAACTTATTGCTGAACAAACCAATCTTAAATACTGAGATTGATTCTGATCTAGCAGCATATGCTCTGAAAAGTTCAGCAAGAATAAGTGTTGCAAATGCAACTGTTCTAGCTCCCTTAATAGCCTCGATGCCACTGTCAAAGAAGAATGAACTTGAGCTTGTAAGTGAAAGCATAAAGCCTGCAAATACAGTTATAAAAATCGCAATTGCCTGAATTGCAATGCTTATCTTCATTGACTTGTTAATGATTGGTTCATGCTTTGAACGTGGTGGAACCTTCATAATGTTTGGTTCACCCTTTTCTCTACCAAGAGCCAATGCTGGGAAACTATCTGTTACAAGGTTAAGCCACAAAAGCTGAATTGCTGTAAGTGGAGCTGCAATACCTGGAACAATAGAATTTGGAATTAATGAGATAAGGAAGATAACCAAAATCTCACCAACGTTACATGAAAGAAGGAATGATACAAACTTACGGATGTTCGCATAAATAATACGACCCTCTTCAACTGCACTTACGATAGTAGCAAAGTTATCATCCATCAAAATCATATCTGCTGAATTCTTAGCAACATCTGTACCAGTGATACCCATTGCTACACCAATATCAGCTGCCTTAAGAGCCATAGCATCATTAACACCATCACCTGTCATTGAAGCAATGTGATCTTTCTTTCTAAGGCTCTCAACAATTCTAACCTTGTGCTCAGGAGATACACGAGCATATACATTTGTTGTCTCACAAAGTGTAAGGAGCTGTTCGTCTGTAACAGCATCGAGCTCAGAACCACTCATAGCACCAGCGCCTTCACCCATCATATTGAGGTCATTTGCGATAGCTACTGCTGTATCCTTATAGTCACCAGTAATCATTACTGTTCTAATACCAGCTTCCTGACAAACCTTGATAGCTTCCTTAGCTTCTTCACGAGCTGGATCAATCATACCGATAAGACCGATAAAAGCCATATCCTCTTCGTCTGCAAATCTAGCAACATTAGCATCGTCATGAAGATTATATGCAAAAGCCAAAACTCTGATTGCCTTTGAAGCAAATCCGTGATTAATCTTCTCAATTCTCTTCATGAACTCAGGAGTCATTTCCTGCTCACGCTCACCATCAAAATATCTCTTACATCTTGAGAGAACAATATCAGGAGCACCCTTAGTAAGTGAAATAACTTTAGATGGAACAATTCCTGTGTGATATGTTGTCATCATTTTTCTATCAGAGTCAAAAGGCAATTCATTTACTCTTGTGTACTTCTGATTCATATCTGCACTAGCCATAGAACACTTAAGACCAAGTGTTGTAAGTGCTCCTTCTGTTGGATCACCAATACATGTATATTTGCCACTCTCGTCAACACTGATTGAAGCATCGTTACAAAGAACTGCTGCCTGAACCAATCTTATAAGAATTGGATTTAATGCAACCTCTTCACCATCGGCGTTTAAGATCTTACCTTCTGGTCCGTAACCATTACCAGTTACATCATATACGTCATTACCGTCAAAGAGCTTTTTAACAGTCATCTGATTCTGTGTAAGTGTACCAGTCTTATCAGAACAAATTACATCAACACAACCAAGTGTCTCAACAGCAAGAAGTTTACGTACAATAGCATTTCTAGTAGCCATCTTAGTCATACCAATTGCAAGAACAATTGTAACTACAGCTGACAACCCTTCAGGAATTGCAGCAACTGCAAGAGATACTGCAGTCATCAATGCTTCATCCCATCCAAGCTTCTGAACAAATACATCTACTACAAATACGATTACACAAACAATAAGGCATACAACCGCAAGGATTTTACCAAGTGAGTTAAGGCCCTTCTGAAGTGGAGTAACCTCATCTTCAATTGAAGAAAGCTTATTAGCAATCTTGCCAAGTTCAGTATTAGTACCTGTTGCAACGACTACACCCTTACCACGACCATAAGTAACAGCTGTACCCATGTATGCCATATTCTTACGATCACCAATTGGAGTATCTTCCTTAAGGATTGCTTCAGCATCCTTCTCAACAGGAACAGATTCACCAGTAAGAGAAGACTCATCAACCTTAAGAGAACCTGAATATGTAAGTCTTAAATCAGCTGAGATAGAATCACCAGCGTCGAGGTTAACAACATCACCAACAACAACCTTATCAGAATCAATCATGACAACCTTGCCATCACGAATAACCTTTGTCTGTGGTGCACTCATCTTCTTAAGAGCAGCAATAGCCTCATCAGCTTTGCCTTCCTGGTAAACACCAAGAATAGCATTCAAAATAACAATAGCAAGGATAACAATAACATCTATCCAGCTTTCGAACCCTCCACCTTCTTTAACAGCCATTACAGCAGACAATGCAGCTGCGCCTATAAGAATGAATACCATGGCATCAGCGAACTGAGCCAAAAACTTCTTCCACAAAGGAACCTTTTTACCTTCACCTAAACTGTTAGGTCCATTCTTAGCTAATAATTCTTCTGCCTTTGCCTGTGATAGACCCTGAGATAGATCAGTCTTTAATTCACCGCAAATATCATCTGAAGACTTCGAAAACGGTTTATCCATAAAATATCAACCTCTTAAAAATAGTACTCACACCAACGAGAGCAATTGTAAACAACTACGCCACTAATAATAATACAAGTATTATTAAAATAATAGTAACCGAACCACAAAATAAACAGAGTTTTTGGTAGCGAATAGTAAAATAGAATTTCACATCAAAAACCTGAAAATTTGCAAAAAAAAACCTGACCAGTTCAGTTGGTCAGGTTTGGTGCCCAGAGACGGAATCGAACCATCGACACGGGGATTTTCAGTCCCCTGCT
>JAKSRG010000044.1 GCA_024403735.1 Clostridia bacterium | reverse complement strand
GTTTAGAATACCCAATTTGGCATTATTCAGAGTAAACGTACGAGTCAGCGAAGTTGGTGCTACATTTACTCTGAATTTTAATGTGTGTAGTCGCTAAAAAGGGTGATATTCAGAGTAAACGTACGAGTCAGCGAAGTTAGTGCTACATTTACTCTGAATTTTAATGTGTGCAGTTGCTAAAAAGGGTGATATTCAGAGTAATTGTACGAGTCGCTGCGGTTAGTTAGACGTTTACTCTGAATTTTGTGACCATAACTTCATCAGCACGAGTAACAGCAAGAGTCAGAAGCGTTAGTCTTGCAATTACTCTTGCTGAAGGCGATTTTGAGCATGAAATCCATGGATATCAAGACTAACAGCAAGAGTCAGAAGCGTTAGTCTTGCAATTACTCTTGCTGAAGGTGATTTTGAGCATGAAATCCATAGATATCAAGACTAACAGCAAGAGTCAGAGGCGTTAGTCTTGCATTTACTCTTGCTGAAGGTGATATTTGAATAGGAACAATCGGAGGGTGCTGCATAATTCTATAGAAATACACGAGAGTAATACTTTGTAGTAGAATGTTGAACAAAGACATATAAGCAGAGGTTATCACATGAATATTAATCAGATTAAGTATGTACTCGAGATTGCCAGTTCGAATTCAATTCGCGAGGCGGCAGCAAAGCTATTCGTATCACAGCCAGCCCTCTCATCTAGCGTTCATGAACTAGAGGAGGAACTAGGAATACTTATCTTCGCGCGAACAAGTAAGGGTGTGTCTCTCACTGATGAAGGTAGAGAATTCGTTGAGTATGCTAAGAAAGTAATCGGTCAGTATGAGATCCTCGAGGATAGGTATTTATCTGACAGCAAGGATAAGGAGAGGTTTTCGGTATCTACTCAGCACTACAATTTCGCGATTAAGTCCTTTACTAATGTAATTAAGAAGTTCGATCCAGCCAAGTTTATATTCTCAATTCACGAGACAAAGACGAATGACGTGTTGGAGAATGTTAGAAGTCTTCGTAGCGAAGTAGGAATTGTATCTTACTCAGGTGCGACTAAAGATGTATTACAAAAGCTTCTCAAGGAATACCAGCTCGAGTTCGTTCCGCTCATGCAGCGCGAGACGTATGCATATTTCTGGAAGGATAATCCGCTCGCTCAAAGGGAGACTATCTCGATTGAGGAACTTCGAGCATATCCATGTATCTCATTTGATCAGAGTGATGACAGTAACGTGTATCTTACTGAGGAGGCTATGGCGGACTTTGATTTTGATAAGCTCGTCAAGTCTGAGGACCGTGCGACTTCAATGGAGATGATCGCTGAACTTGGCGGTTATTCAATCGGTTCAGGTATGCTCGCTGGTGATAATGCGGTTCTGCAGGGTCTCGTATCAGTTAAGCTCGAGGAGGAGGACCCACTCATAATCGGTTACATCACTCGTAAAGGAAGCGAATTGTCTCAGTACGGCAAGGCTTATGTGGAGGAATTGCTCAAGTATAAAGAGTTATAAGCAAAAGTTATCACTGATGATAGAATTTAATGATTTTTCAAATCAGTCTGTGCGTAGTAATATAATCACGTCAGCAGGAAAGACACGAAAGAGCTGACACGAGGGCGGTACGAACTAATCGAAAACACACCGCCAACAAACGACAAAAACTAAACTAAAAGCAAAGGAGACATGAACGTATGAAGACAGTAATGATGACAGAAAAGATGACAGTCTGTATGTGTTGTTGCATGAACGACAATTCAAAAACTGTTCCATACGTATTGTGTTGATTTAATCAAAAAATTGATTAGAAATTGACCATCGCGTATGCGGTGGTTTTTTTGCACCCAAAATTAGGGAAAAAGCGATAAAAACCACAGAAAATCACAAAAATAATCGCGAACGAGAAGGACATAAAAATGAGTGAATATAGTAACAAGCAGACAGTAAAAAATAACAATTACAAATTCGAAACTAAGTTAATCCACGGCGGTGTTAACGGTGACGAATTGACAGGAGCGGTGAACGTTCCAATCTATCAGACAAGCACATTCGCACAGGTTGTTCCAGGTGAGCACAAAGGATATGAGTATTCAAGATCAGGAAATCCTACAAGAAAGGCCCTCGAAGAACTTATCGCAGAACTCGAAAATGGTAAGTACGGTTTTGCTTTCGCTTCTGGCCTCGCAGCAATCTCAACAGTGCTCAGCATCTTCAAGTCAGGTGACGAGATTATCATTTCAAATGATGTATATGGCGGAACATTTAGAATTCTAGATAAAGTTTTCAAGCAGTTCGGCATCAAGTATGTACAGGTGAACACTTCAGATTTAGATGACATCCAGAAGGCTATAACAGCTGATACAAAGGCAATCTACATCGAGACACCAACAAATCCACTTCTTGGAATTACAGATCTCGAGGCAGTTGCAAAGATCTCTAAGGCCAACAACCTCATCTCAATCGTAGATAACACATTCTACACACCTTACATTCAGAGACCTTTGGACTTCGGAATTGATATCGTACTTCATAGTGCTACTAAGTACTTGGGCGGTCATAGTGATCTTATCGCAGGTCTTGCAGTAGTCAAGGATGAGGGGCTCGCTGAGAAGATTGGTTTCCTTCAGAATGCGATTGGAGGAATACTTCAGCCATTCGACTCATTCCTCCTCATTAGAGGGATTAAGACACTCGGCGTAAGACTTGATAGACATGTATCAAATGCCGAGAAGATAATCGCAGCACTTCAGGCTTCAGGAGATGTTAAGAAGATTTACTATCCAGGACTTGAGACACATCCTGGTTACGAGATTAATAAGAAGCAATCGAAAAACGGTGGCGCGATGATCTCATTCGAACTTACTGAAGGACATGATATCAATACACTCTTCAGAAATCTCCACGTAATTACACTCGCGGAAAGCCTTGGAGGAGTTGAGTCACTTATTGAACATCCAGCATCAATGACACATGCTTCTATTCCAAAGGATATTAGAGAGAAGGCTGGTCTTGGAGATGGTCTCCTAAGATTATCAGTCGGAATTGAAGATAGTGAAGACCTCATTGAAGACCTTATCGGTGCGATAGAAAAGTCAAGAATTTGAGGTGATTAGGGATGGCACTTTATAAGAGCATGCATGACTTGATAGGTCACACACCACTCGTTGAGTTATCAAGTATTAATCGCGAACTAAGTTCAAGAATATATGCGAAGTTGGAGCTTTATAATCCAGCAGGCAGCGTTAAAGATCGAGTTGGTAAATACATGATTGAAGACGCTGAGGAGAAGGGATTACTTAAGCCTGGATACACGATAGTCGAGGCGACGGCAGGTAACACTGGATTAGGAATTGCTTTCGCAGCGCTCGGTAAAGGTTACAGAGTTATCTTCGTGGTTCCAACCAAATTCTCAATAGAAAAGCAACAGCTTATGATGGCGCTCGGCGCCGAGATTATTAATACACCAAGAGAAGAAGGGATGCTCGGAGCAGCCCGCAAAGCAGAAGAGTTACTTAAAGAAATTCCTAACTCGATCGCATTAAGACAGTTCAAAAATCAGAGTAATCCAAAAGCTCATTATGAGACTACAGGACCTGAGATTTACGAAGACTTAGATGGCAACATCGATTACATCGTACTTGGAGCTGGAAGCGGTGGAACACTCACAGGAATTGTTAAGTACCTTAAGGAACAAAACCCTAATATCAAGGCAGTCCTCGCTGATCCTGTCGGTTCAACAATCGGAGGCGGTGAGCACGCTGACTACAACATTGAGGGTATAGGAAATGATTTCATAGCAGATACCTTGGATATCTCATTAGTGGACAAGGTTATCAAAGTTAATGATAAAGAAGCCTTCGCGGGCGCTAGGGAATTAGCCCAGAAGGAAGGCATTATAGCTGGTTCATCATCAGGAGCAGCATATGCCGCAGCTAGAAAATTAGAAAAGGAAGTTACTGATGCTAACATCGTAATCCTTGTACCAGACAGAGGAGATCGATATTTCAGTACAGGTCTTTGGGCAAAGGAGTGATAACAAATGGCTGATACCAAACCAATCTATCAACTGAATAACGTTACCAAAGTTTTCAAAGACAAAACTTCTGAGGTACGCGCCGTAGACGACATAAGTCTCGAGATAAAAGAGGGTGAGATTTTTGGCATTATCGGAATGAGCGGCGCGGGCAAGAGTACATTGGTACGAATGCTGAACCGATTGGAGGATGTCACCAGTGGAGAGGTTGTTTTCGATGGCAAGGTATTAGGCAATCTTAATTCAAAAGAAACACGAACTACTCGAAAACAAATCGCCATGATCTTTCAGAGCTTCAATCTTTTATCACAGAAGACGGTGCTTGCTAACGTTGAAATTCCGCTAAAACTTGTAGGAGTTTCGAAGGCGCAAAGAAGAGAGAAAGCACTCGAGATGCTAAAGATTGTAGGTCTTGAAGAAAAGGCAAAAGCGTATCCGGCGCAGCTGTCAGGAGGACAGAAACAGAGAGTAGCAATCGCGAGAGCGCTAGTGATGAACCCAAGAGTTCTGCTCTGTGATGAGGCAACAAGCGCACTCGATCCAAAGATTACAGAGGAAATCTTAAATCTCCTCAAGGATATCAACGAGAGGTTGAAGCTCACAGTAGTAATAATCACTCACGAGATGGACGTAATCGAGAAGATCTGCCACAGGGTAGCAATTGTAGATCACGGTAAGCTCGCTGAGATAGGGGATGTGAAAGATGTTTTCTCGAACCCTAAGTCAGAAGCAGCAAAGCACTTAATCCTCCCAACAGTAACAGGCGACAATCCGTTCGACATGACAATCAAGAAGTGTTACCGAATTGTTTTCGATGGCAGAGCAGCCACAGAGCCAGTCATTGCGAACTTGGTTAAGGAAACAGGTGAATCAGTGAACATCTTAAGTGCCAATACAAGAAGCGTAGGTGGAATTGGATACGGACAGATGATTGTTGAATTCCCACTCGATCCTAGGGCACACAAGATTGTTAAAGATTATTTCACAAAGATTGGAATGGAGCCAATGGAGATTAGTAAGGAGGTGATTGAATGACAAGTCAGATATGGAGCCTTATAGGAAATGGCGTCCTTGAGACACTCGAGATGACAATCGTATCAACAATCCTCGCGTACATCATTGGAGTTCCTTACGGAATACTTCTTAAGATTACAGGCAAAGGTGAAATCCTTGAGCAAAAGATAGTGAATTCAATTCTGGCGCTCTTCGCTAACATCTTCAGATCAATTCCGTTCCTTATCTTACTGGTGTTCCTGATACCGTTCACACGAGCTATCGTCGGAACATCAATCGGAACTGAGGCGAGCATCGTGCCTCTCACAGTTGGAGCAATTCCAATAATCGCACGAATGGTTGAGCAGTCACTTAATGAAATTCCTTACGGAATTACAGAAGCAGCTAAGTCGATGGGTGCGAATTCATGGCAGATAGTAACAGAGTTCATCTTGCCAGAAGCAATGCCATCACTCGTTTCTGGAACAGCAATTAACATGGCAACAGTCCTTGGATATAGCGCAATGGCGGGCTGTATCGGAGGTGGCGGATTAGGAGCAATCGCTCTTAACTACGGATATTACAGATATCAGAAAGACGTGCTGTTCATAACAGTGTTCATCTTGATTGTAATCGTTCAGATTATTCAGGAGAGCGGAGTATTTACAGCAAAGAAAATAAGACATTAATCAAAAAACTATAGATTTGAAAGTAGGTATTAATTATGAAGAACAAAATTATTAACAAGATTATCGCAGGCGCATTGATTGTATCAACAGCATTCGCAGTATTTGCCTGCAGCTCAAAGGAAGAGAAGAAGGACGACAAGGTTATCACAGTAGGTGCGAGCATTACACCTCATTCAGAGATCCTCTACCAGGCAAAGGATATTCTCGCTAAGGAAGGTATCACACTTAACGTAGTAGAGATTGAAGATGTAGTAACACCTAACACAGGTGTCCTTGAGGGAACACTCGATGCGAACTTCTTCCAGCACCAGCCATACTTGGATGACTTTAATAAGGAGAACAACAGCAATCTCGTATCAATCGGTGCAGTTCACTACGAGCCATTTGGTATTTATTCAACTAACATTAGTTCACTCGATGAACTTACAGATGGAGCAAAGATTGCAGTTCCAAACAACGTAACAAACGAAGCACGTGCATTGCTCCTCCTCCAGCAGGAAGGTATCATCAAACTCGCTGATGGCGCAGGTATTCTCGCTTCAGTTAATGACATTACTGAGAACCCACTCAATATTGAGTTCGTAGAAATTGATCCATCACAGCTCGTTAACGCACTTCCTGATGTATCAGCTGCAGTAATCAATGGTAACTACGCAATCGAAGGTGGACTTAGTGTTAAGGATGCTCTTGCTGTAGAAGCAAACGATGGTCTTGCAGCTCAGACATATGCAAACATCCTCGTAGCAGATGCAAAGAACAAGGATAACGAATCACTTAAGAGACTTGCAGAAGTTCTCCAGAGCGATGAGATTAAGACATTTATTGAAGGTAAGTACGACGGTGCAGTTGTACCAATCAATTAATAAGATAACGAGTTAAATGAGGTATAAAAGTGATTGATTTCGAATACTATAATCCCGCCAAAATTGTTTACGGTGCGAATGCACTCGATAAGCTTGGCACATTACTTGAAGATCTACATGTTAAGAGTTTATTGTTGGTCTACAGTGGTGATTTTATTAAGACACTTGGCATCTATGATGCAGTTAAAAAGGCGACAGAAGAGAAGGGCATTGCCTTTTATGAGAATGGTAATGTAGTACCTAATCCTTCTATTGAACTTGTAAGACAGTTAGTCTCAGAAGGTAAAGCTAATGGAGTTGACTTCATCCTCGCAGTTGGCGGTGGAAGCTCAATTGATACAGCTAAAGCAACAGCACTCGGTATTCCTTATGATGGCGATGTTTGGGACTTTTTCGAGAAGGGCGTAAATCCTGAGAAGGTACTTCCAATTGGTGTAGTAAGTACACTTCCTGCAAGTGGTTCAGAGACAAGTAACGCAGCAATTCTTTCCAATGGTGAATGGAAGCTCGGCTTCGAAGACAACAGAATTATTCCACAGTTCGCGATAATGAACCCAGCATACACAGTTGGACTTCCTGAGTTCCAGACAGTAGCAGGTGTAGCGGACATCCTATCCCACTTGTTGGAGCGATACTTCTCAGATGTGAAGAACACAGATGTTACTGATTATTTTATCGAAGGTGGTGTAAGAGCACTTCTTGTTAATGGTAAGAAGCTCAAGAAAAACCCTAAGGACTTGAATGCTAGAGCAGAAATTCAGTGGCTCGCAACAATTGCTCACAACAATCTTCTTGATACAGGAAGAATTGGTGACTGGGGTTCACACAGAATTGAGCATGAACTTAGTGGTCAGTACGGAATTACACATGGCGAGGGAATGGCGGTTGTTTTGCCAGCATGGATCAGATACGTTGCTAAGGTTAAGCCTTGGAAGTTAGCTCAGTTGAATGTGCGTGTTTTCGATGGGGACGTGTATACATCAACAGAGGAAGAGAACGCACTCGCACTCGCTGACACACTCGAGCAGTTCTTCAGAGGATTGGGTCTCAGAACTAAGTTGTCTGAACTTGGAATTGACGATAAGGACTTCGAGCAGATGGCTAAGAGAGCTACAAGAAATGGATCTGTTGGTCACTATATTCCACTTGATGAGAAGACTTTCGTAGAGATTTTGAAGCTCGCTATTTAAGGATGGTGAAGCATTATGAAACATTACGAATACAAACCTGTTGGAACTTGTTCCAACCTGATTAGCTTTGACTTGGAAGGAGATGTTGTCAAAAACGTTGCATTCAAAGGCGGGTGCAACGGCAACTTAAAAGCAATCAGCAAGTTGGTCGAAGGACTAAAGGTTACAACAATTATTGAGACACTCCAGGGAATTGGATGTGGTGGTCGAAGCACTTCTTGTGCAGACCAGTTTACAAAAGCAATAATCGCCGCAATCAATGGCGAACTTAATGAAATCTAAAAAACAATTTTGAAAGAGAGGATTATTACTATGGCAAGAGTTAATTTATTACAGCCAAACGAACTTACAGGAAAGGCAAAGGAAGCATACGAGGCTTTGGCATCAAAGAACAAGGTTACAAACATGAAGCTCGTAATGCTCCAAGATTATGGAACATATTTGGCATTCATGGGTTGGTACGGCTCATGGGAGAGCCTCGTTAATATCGTAGGCCTTAAGGCAGCTACAATATATGCACACTCAGTATCTACAACAAACGGATGCCTTTTGTGCTCATTGTTCTTCATCAGCGACCTCAAGGAACTTGGTCTTGATGCAGATAACCTCGTACTTGAGGAGAACGAGCAGATCTTGGCAGACCTCGGTAAGCAGATCGTTAAGGATCCTACAGCAGTATCAGATGAGCTCTTCGAGTCACTTCGCAAGTTCTATAATGATCAGGAAATCGTAGCAATTGTTGGTTTTGCAGCTCAGATGCAGGCAACAAACAACTTCAACTCAGTACTTCGTGTTGATGTTGATGAGAGACTTCTTCCACTTAAGGAGAAGTTCCATCCAGTTACATGGCGTGAGAATATCCAGTAATCATTTTTATACTCGTTTTTGAATGACGGTTCACTCATTCCGGCATTCGAGAAAAGCCTGTTCTTCAAGAAAATTCCTTGGAGAGCAGGTTTTTTCTATTATGAATATTTGCAAAACGATGTTTCTTATGTTATTATATTTTGCGCTGATAGATAGTCAGCATTATAGCGTTTGGAGAAGTACCCAAGAGGCCGAAGGGGAGGCTTTGCTAAAGCTTTAGGCGGGGCAACTCGCGCGAGGGTTCGACTCCCTCCTTCTCCGCCAAATCAGATTTTTGTTAGAAGCCCTGCAAATACGGCGTTTGCGGGGCTTTAACTTTGCTTAAAATGTGTAAAAAAGCAATAAGGGACATATAATTGGACATAAATGTCCGTTGTTTTTCATGTCTGAATATGAGAATTTGGATTTGGGAGGTGTCTATGACTAACAGAAGTATTGGAAGCAAAATTAAAGAAGCAAGGCAAGCTGAGAATCTTACGCAAAGTCAATTAGCTACTAGGATGGGTTGTTCAGTTAAAACTATTTCAAGATGGGAACACGATAAGTTCAATCCTTCTCATGAAGAATTAGTGAAGTTAAAAACTATTCTAGATATTGAACTAGATAATCATACGAATAGTGAAACAGTTGAAACTTCAGAAAATGATATAGCATCTGAGATTAGTAAAATCACAATGGCTATTGAAGATATGAGATTGGAAACAATTCGTAAAGCTAATGTAAAGCTATTTGCTGTTGTTGTTGGATTGATAATAATTTTTGCTTTAGTACTTATAGGTCTATTGCTTTGGACAGACTGGAAGAATCCAAACGAAGTCGATGATCAGCCAGTAGTTATCTATTATTACTCTAACGAGGCGGATTAATTTTGAAAAAGTTATTTACTATAGGTTTGATTTATGGATTCGTATTTTAAAAAAGGAATTGCTAGCCTTCTTATATTTACTCTTTGTTCTATGATGTTCATAGGATGTAAAAAGAAAGAGTTACCTCTGTCTACATCTACTTATGTGTCTGATGTTGATCCATGGTATTCTTGCGAGGAGAAAATATATAACGAAGATTTAACTGGAAACGAATCTGTTTATACATGGTTGGTTACACCGGAGATTAAAGTTTTATCAGAAGCATTTGATTCAGTAACGAGAGAACCTCGCAATATGCTTCATATTTTTTATGAAGATGAAGAATGTTGCCTTGATATGGACAAATGTTTTGACAACAGTATGCGGGTTAATTTGTGTGGCGTATCTGTTGATAATCAGAAACTGTATTTTTGTTTCTATAAGATGATAGAAAACGGTGCATCTTATTGTGTGTACTCTTTTGATAAGAATACAAATTCGCTAACGGATGAAGTGAAGGTTAATTTTGAAAATCAATATGCAGAGAACACATACATTTACAAAATGGTTTCTCAAAATGGAATTACTTATATTCAGTTCTCATATTCAGATGGATATGAGAATAAGAATTCTTTTTTGATTATCGATGGTGAGACTCAAAAGGTCATTGATGTTAATGAGATAGTTTGGAACTGGTATATCAGAGATGATTACAAAGTGGGATTATTGGCGGAAGATAAAGAGACTCATGTAAAAGGTGTTTATTCTCTTGATTTGAAATCTGGTGAGAATACTTTTGAAAGTTCAGATGAGACTTTTATCGAAGAATATTGGTATGGCTATATGATGGAAGATGGTTGTATCTATCAAATAGATCATTCTCTTAATCTTTGGAAATACGATATCGATACAAGTGAGGAGAAGTTGGAACTCAATTTCAATGACACTAATGGTAATCTTTCAGTGTTATCAAACAGTACACTAATGTATGCATCTGGTGATGAATATATATTTGCAAGAAGTCAGTTTTATGCTGGAGGAGAGATTAGTTTTAATAAACTATTGGAAGTTAAGAAGGAAGAGAAAAATCCTAATTCAGGAAAGCAAATATTAATGCTAGCTCCATTCAATGAATTGAGTGTTATGGAAGCAAATGCAATTCAATCATTCAATTCAAGAAGCTCCGATTGCTTCTTGAAAGTAACGATGGATTATAATTATTTTGCTTTTGAATTGCCTCAAGAACTTGCTCAAGTATCTGATACTAGAAGTGCTAAAAGAATGGCTATTCTGAGCCAATTAAAACAAGATATAGTAGCAGGAGTTGGTCCTGATATACTATTGAATTTTGGAGAATTCAATTTCCTTAATCAGAAAGAGTATTTGGTTAACCTATATTCATCTATATACGAGAATCCAGAAGTTAATCTTGAAGACTATTTCGAAAACATCTTGAATGCTTACAAGATGGAGGATGATTGTATTTATCAGATTCCAGTTAGTGCATCAGTCGCTGGATTATATATTAAAGATGATATATGGTCTTCTGATAAACCGGGTGTTACTTTTGATGAATACGAAACACTAATAGAAAACTGCTCAGGATATGACCCTATTGCTTGTTCAGCCGATAGAAGGGGTGCCTTTGAAATATTAGTGAAAAGCCAATACGATGATTTGCATGATGAGAATGATCATATTGTTTTGAATGATACTTTTAAGTCTATATGTAGCTTGGTTAAGAACATTCCAGAAGATGGATTTCTAAACGAAGCAAATACTGGTTCAAAGTATATTGATTTGAGTATGATTAGTTTTGATCTTGAAATACAAAAAATCAAAAAAAGTGGTTATAGCTTTTATGGTTTACCTTCTGCTGATGGTATGAATGGCCCAATTGCCAATATTTATGAATCTGTTGCTGTAACGAGTAGCTGTAGTAATAAGGATTTAGCTACAAGTTTTGCTTTAGAATTATTGAGTTATGATGTTCAGATTACGAATGAAAGATATAATCCAATCAACCGAAAAGCTTATGACTTTTTTGCAGATAGAGCTTTGGAGTATGCTAATACTTCATTTGAAAATTTGTATGGATTTGTTGATTTCTTTTCTGAGGAAATCTTGGATGAGTACAAGAAATGCATTGAAAGTGCAAATACATGTTCATTGTGTGATGAGTATTCATTGGTGATAATGAATGAAGAACTACAGGCATACTATTCTAATCAGAAGTCTATTGAGCAAGTTGTAGAGGTAATCGAAGATCGTGTTAATACTATGATAGATGAACAGAAATAGACTTATAGTTGCTTTGTTGAATATAGTTCTAACTGAACTGTATATTTATTGTTAAGTATGTTATTTGTGAAATATCAGGAGGAACGATGGCAAGATTAAATGACATTTGGCACTTTGTTAATAAGCTGCTGATTGTATTAGTAGCCTCACTATTATTAAGTTCTTGCAGTAACACTACAGAACTTAATGAGACTGAGCTTGTGTCTGAGGTTGATAATCTTGTTGTCGAGAATTTATGTTATAACTCCACTGTTGTAAATCTTCCTGATATGTCTATGGTCATTGATGCTCAGTATCTTGAAGACACATATTATGTTTTCACAAAGATATATTCAGATGACTATTCTGATTATCACAATGAATTGATTGAGATTAGAGACGGTAAGATTGCGAATACGACAGTATTTGATGTGGATTTTGTTGCTGCAAAAATGTGTGACCAGAATACTATTGCTATGATTTCTGGCGGCAAAGCAACTATTTATAATCTCAATACCAATACTATTGTCAAGCAATCAGCAATAGATGGATATAATCCTAATTACCATTCAGCTATTTTGGCTCTATCAGATGATGGTTTTGTCGTTGCTTTTGATGGTAGCGTTGTCTTATATGATATGGATTGCAATATTGTGAAGCGAATTGGTTCAGATGATATCTCTGATGTTGCCGATTATTTTGATGGTTATCTGATTTTGAATCGCACAAATCCTGTTGCTTATAATGTGGATTGGGATAGTAACTCTGTGAGTTTTGTAGGTTCAGTTTTAGGTGATTATTCACCTTCTGAAACATGGGGAAAGTACGTTTCGGGTCGATATGTTTTCGATGATGTCACACACGATGTATATAAGATTGATGATCAGGACTTATCGAAAACACTCTGCATAAGTGGAGTTAATACTCTACTTTATCCAGGTGCACCAGGTACTGATGATGGCGTGTTCATTGGAATTGATGACGAAAGATATGTAGTCTTACATAACTCTAATATGCTTGATGTAGAACTTGTAATTGTTGAAGTTGATTTGGATCTCAATATGTTAGATAGAGAAGAGATAGTACTTGGCGGAACAAATTTTGCAGGAAGTTTGTACCTTGATTATCTGCAGTATCTTTATAATTCTTCTCAGAATGAGTATCGTCTTGTCCTAGATGATTACGATCTCAGAATTGAAGAAGCTGGTTCGGTAGAAGCATTTCAGATTGAACTAATGAAAGATCTTAGTGAAGGTAAAACGCCAGATATCTATTTTGGTAATTTCTATGATTATAACTATCTAGGAAGAAATGGATATGTTGTAGACCTTGTGCCTTTATTTGAAGCTGACAGTGAAATCAGTATTGAGGATTTACAACCTAGTGTGCGCAATATGATAGTGAATAGTGATGGAACTTGCTATCAGTTGATGAGTGGATATTATGTAAATGGTATGGTAGGACTTGAAGAATATTTTCCTTCCAATGAAGTGTCTATATATGATTTGAATGATTTGCCTCAAGATATTAATCTGTATATGGGAGAGTCTTCCAGCAACTTATTAGAAGATGCTTTGATCTATTCAATAGAGGAGATAGTTGAGCAGAATTACAAGAATACTGGTACATATGATATTACGGAAGAGCAATTAACTGATTTGATTGAATATGCGGTTAATTATGGTTGCTCGCCAGATGTGTATTTGTCTAGTGGTGGTTCTTTCTATACTGATGTATTGGATAGTACAGTTTTATTATCAAAAGATGCGTACATGATTTCACAGCTTCAGATGTTTAGAGCTGACAGTCTTTGTGCTGGAAAGAAACTAACATTTGTAGGATATCCATCTTTGTATGGAAGTGTTCATCTTGCAAATCCAGAAGCATTAATGGCGATATCTTCATCAACTGAACACTTGGATGCTTGTTGGATGTTTGCTCGTTGTCTGCTGAGTGAAGAAATGCAGGTGGAACAAATCTCATCATCTAATCAACGTTATCCAGTTGTTACTAAGGTAATGGATAATTATAAGTACTGGATTGATAATTCAGCTTCTCTTAGTGTTGACAATCTATATAAAAGAGCTGTAAAGAATCTTACGCCATGGAATGATGGTGTGGTAACTGATAAAGACTGGGAAGTATATAGCGAGTATGCCCAAGTTGCAGATACTTTGATAGTAAGAGATTTTGGATTACAGGCGATTGTTGATCAGGAACTCGCAGATTACTATAGTGCAAATAAATCTATTGAGGACATTGCTAAGAGCATGTGTATTAGAATCAATTTGTATTATCACGAGAATTATGAATAGAGAAGATTTATGAATTAGCAGATATCTAATAGGGCAAATAAATGAAAGATATATACCAGTATTTTGTGGAAGGTGAGGATGAGAGACGTCTGTTTGAAGTATTGAAAACAGATATGCGACTGATACAGCCTGGCAAGATTCAAGTGTTAAATGTTGTGCAGGAAAAACTGACTGATTTGAAACTTAGAACACTAGCTGAGAATACAATTCTAGTCTTTGTGTTTGATACTGACACAGATAATAACGATATTCTACTAAAGAATATTGATATACCATTAATGGAAATCTAGTTGAGTATAATATGAGATAGAACAGTTGATAAGACCTTAAAAATATTTAATGATAATTGATTTAGAGTAAAAGATGCTATACAATTTACCTAAATATCTGTAAAAAGATGAAAAATACAGATAAAGAGGTAAAACATGCTTTTAACTTATAATGAATGCGTTGATAAATTTGGTAGTAAATACAATATTAGAAAATTAGTAGCAAATGGAGTTTTATTTCAACTTGAGAAAGGACTTTACTCTGAAAAACGATATATTCCAGAGTATCAAGTTATATCAAAAAAATACCCTAAAGCAATATTTACACTTAATAGTGCATATTATTATCATCAACTGACAGATATTATTCCTGATAAATATTATCTAGCTACTGGTCGCGCCGGATCGAAAATTGCAGATGCGAGAGTTGTTCAGATTTTTGAGAATAGTGAGTACTTAGATTTTGGTGCAGAGATGATTAAGTATGGTAATACTGAGATATACATGTATAACAAGGAGCGTTTGTTGGTTGAATTGTTAAGAAATAAGAATAAATTGCCATTTGATTATTATAAGGAAATATTGGTGAATTACAGAAAGATTATTGATGGTTTGGATATTCAAATGATTCAAGATATGGCTATGGTTTTGCCAAAATCTAGAATGATAATGGAAGCTTTGCAGATGGAGGTTTTGTGATGGTTGACCTAAATGCAATGATTGAATTTGAAATACAGAATGGATATGGAGATGCCAATGCTCAGGCAAAAGTGTGTCAAGATTTGATTCTTAAGGCAATTTCGAATAGTTCTATAAGTAGAAATGTAACGATTAAAGGTGGAGTTGTCATGCGAAGTAAATCAAAGAATACTCGTAGAGCAACACAGGATATGGATATTGATTTTATTCGGTACTCATTGGCGGATGAATCAATAGATATGTTTATTAGTTACTTGAATTGCATAGATGGATTATCGCTATTAAGGGTTGGTGAAATAGAGGAACTTAAGCAACAAGATTATCACGGAAAAAGAGTGTATATTGAGTTAATAGACGATTTTGGGAATACGTTAGTAAGCAAATTGGATTTTGGAGTGCATAATCGTTTGGACATTGAACAAGAAGAATATTGTTTTGATATTGCTTGGGATGAAGAAGGGGCTAGTTTGTTGATAAATTCTAACGAGCAAATGTTTGCAGAAAAATTGCGTTCGCTGTTAAGGTTTGGTGCCGTATCTACACGATATAAAGATATTTTTGATTTATATTTTCTACTAAGTAGAATTGATTCTCAAAAACTTCAAGTTTGTCTAGAGTCATATATTTTCAGTGATTCAAAAATGAGAGAGAAAAATAATCGAGATATCGTTAGGAGGCTTGAAATAACATTTAAGAATAAATCTTACATGAATAGACTTCGAACTACAGATAAAAAATGGTTAGATGAAGATATTGAAGAGATACTAATGGGGATTACTAAGTTTATAGAAGCTATGGGATAAAAGCGATAATAACAAGTTGATTTGAATTGGTTCCGATTTCGCAATATTACGGAGAATATGAAGCAACAATTGGAATTGATGGTGAATTGTTAGCAGGTTCTTTGC
>JAKSRG010000043.1 GCA_024403735.1 Clostridia bacterium | reverse complement strand
ATGTGGTGATCCGTTAAGAATTTATGCTTGACAGGGGTCACTTCATAACAGGTGATAACTAATGATTTATATTTTTGGTAATCACCACTTCGTTCATCATAGGGGCAGAGTAAATGATAGTTTCATCTGTCCGCACTGCTGTCGTGAGATGAATTTTGTATTGCAGACGACGGCTTCGTGGTTCACACTTTTCTTTATTCCGATATTCCCTTATAGATTTCAGAGGCAGGTGGTATGCCCTTGTTGCGGATGCCAGTTGAAGATGAGCGGTCCTGAGTACGACGAATTGCTAAAGAATAGGAAAAGGGATAAGATACGAAAGCTATAAGTTTGAGGGGTGCCTTTGGGTGCCCCTTTTTGATGCGCTCGAAAACAACGTGCAGACTTAAAAATTCACATTTTATTAATCCATCAGACCGCGAGTAGGTAGTATCATATAAAATATCTTTGATTTACAAGGGAATAGTAGATAGTGGACACATCAAATTCAAAGTTAATAACCAAATTATCTTTAATGGCTAACACAGTGCTCATGCTATGCGTAGCAGGCCTTATGGGCGTATTCGCCTACTATCATGTGGATTATATGGTGTACCACAGCGTGCCAACTTTTGTTTTGTATATCTATTATTACCAACTCATTCGTAAAGGCAGAATTAAGGCGTTCTTCTGGGCCGTGTACTGTACAATTGCTATTTACATGGGCGCAGCGACTGTGTGTCTTGGAATTGATTTTGGTTTCAATCTCTATTGTATGTCGCTTATTCCGATTGCGTTTTATAGTGAGTATCTCGCTCGTAAAACTGGGGATTCGAAATCTAGAGTTGGTCTATCCAGTATCGCTCTGGTCGCTGTATACCTCATCAGCACTGGAATCACAATTGCCAATGGTCCTTCGTACGAAGTTCCAGAGACAGCGAGCCACGTGTTCTTCTTGATGAATTCGACTTTCGTACTCTTTTTCTTAATCATCTATACGGCTATCATCATTAATGTCATTAAGACTTCAGAAGAAAAGCTCGAGTATATGGCTCACAACGACAATCTGACTGGCCTATATAACAGACACTATCTCATGGGTCAGCTCCGCGAGATGCAGGAGGCTAAGTCCATAAGCTGGATCGCAATCGCAGATATCGATAAATTTAAGAAAATTAATGACGATTACGGTCACAAGTATGGTGACGATGTCCTCATCGCAGTATCCAAGGCCATGCAGGAAGTGTGCAAGGATTGCTACATTGCTAGATGGGGCGGCGAGGAATTCCTTATCGTTCCTAAGACGGGAAAGGTTAGTAAGGACATTCTCGAGACCCTACGCGAGCACATCGAACGAATGCTAATCGATGCAGGCGACCAGAAGATTAAGGCAACAATCTCAGTTGGCGCGTTCGATTATAGCGATGAGTTCCAGCTAGAGAAGACAATTCAGAAGGCTGACGAGAACCTCTATCACAGTAAGAACAATGGTAGAAATCAGGTTACTTACTGAGTATTGATACAGAGCGTGGCACGTAAATGTGATGCGTGGCATAAGAACGGCCTCCCACTGGCGAGCAGCGTGTTTTCGAGCAGGTCGTATAAATGCGGCGGGATGTTTTCGAACAGGTCAATTTATTACACAAAATTAGAGCCCCTAAGCTAGTGCTTAGAGGCTCTTTGTTGTTGCTTGAATTAGTGATTACTTGCTATCGTGCTTACGTCTGTTGATTGCTGTTCGTGTTGCGGCAATTGCTGCGGCGCCTGCGATGAGCGCGAATGCTACGATTGTTGTAGTAGCGATTGCTTCACCAGTCTTAGAGAGGCCTGTGTCCTTAGCAGGAGTAGGTGTTGGGATTGGTGTAGCAGTTGGCGCTGGAGTTGTTGTCGCAGTTGGTACAGGACTAGGTGTTGCTGTAGGAACTGGACTTGGTGTAGGTGTCGCTGTAGGCACTGGGCTAGGTGTAGGTGTAGCTGTTGGCTCCGGTGTAGGAGTAACTGTAGGAGTTACAGAAGGAGTTGGTGTTGGAGTAGGAATGAACTCGTTAGTAATCACTGCAGTAGATACTGCTGTTGCATCGATAACACCTGTGTCGCCTGTGTATGTAACTGTAAATCCATCAGCTGAAGAAGATGTCTCTTTTACTTCGTATGTAGCACCAGATGGGATACCTGTGATAGTAATCTTCTCGTCCTTGAGGAGAGATACGCTAGCTACGTAAGTAGTAATGCCAGATACTGTGCCAACCTTAGTAACTGTGATGTCGCCAGAAGCACCAGTTGTGCTAGTGTATGGGAGTGTAGCAGGGAAGCTAGGAGCAGTATCTGTGAAAGTAATCTCACATTCATACTTCTTAGCTGCATCTACTGTTGAAGTAGTATCAGTAAGAACCTTTTCAATCTTGAGTGAGCCAGTGTTACGTGTATTTGTAAATACAGGACTAGTTACGTCAAAGCCGAGTACGTTATTACGTGCTACTACTTTATTATCGTAGAAATCCATAAAATCCTGAACTGTAGCACCTGCTGAATATCCAGGATATGATGTTGTATAACCATAAGGCGCAGCTTCTGTTACGCCTGTAGTAGTTGCAGTGTAGTCTGTACTGTTTTCGATAATCTCGTACTTAACGCCTGAAGGGATCATACCGTATTCTGGGTATACCCAAGTTGGGCTGAAGTTTTGGTTTGTTAGGCTGCTAGCAAAAGTACTAGAGTAAGATCTACCGAATTTAACAATCTCGCCGGCCTTTACATAAATAGTAAGAATACCATTAGAATCTGGTGTTCCGAGGATGCAGTCGCTATCTTCATCAATCACGTCAGTTGGGTCACTGTAGATAGCGTATGCGATTGGATTTGTGTATGGAACGTTGTTAATAGTATCAGTGAACTTAACCTGGAATTCGTGCATCTCGTCTGGGTCGCAAGTTAAGTCTGCTGAATTGTATTCCTTTGTGAAATAGAATTCAGTATTAAGTCTGCTCATAAACACATTGATTTTGAAACTGTTGCCATATGTGTGAAGGAAAACACCACTAGTTGAGAGGAAATTACCAGCGTCAGAAGCACCTTCTGCAGTTACTTCAAAACTAGCTCTAAAGTACTGACCGATGCCGTTTGAAGATAAAGTTGCTGAATCAACATTGATTCCATCAATTGTAAGAATTGTAGGTGGTGTAGCTGTGCCTGTGTAGATGTTATTTGTTACTTCAAAAGGTGGAAAATTCATTCCCTGATGTAACTGAACACCAAAAGGAACGTTGTAGAAAGTCACACTCTCGCCAGGCTTCAAACTACAAATATAGAGTCTATCGTCAAGACCTGTTGAGCTTGGTGAATATGTTGTGTGCTTTGTTGTATCACCGCTATATGTGTAATAGAGTTGGTCTAAGTCAACATAAGCAGCATAAGATGTTCCATTCCAAAGAAGTGCGAATGAGAAATTGTACTCGCAAGATGGATCAACAATTCCATCATAAGAATCAAATGTGAAAGTAACATCAGTAGTTGATGGGGCGCAGTAAACGAGATCGTGAGTGATATCACTGCCATCTACTACATCTTCACTGAAATCAATAGTTGATGTAGGTCCAGATGGATAATAACCATAATCAGCAACTGATGTATAAGTAGTTCCATCCAGAGTGTAGTAATCAGCAGCACTGCCACGGTGCTGTAAAAAGTTAAGCTTTCCTGTGAAGTTATCGATTGTAATCTGGGCCTTTGTAGCTCCATGTAATGAAACTGAATCTACAAGATATTTAAGGGATGCACCAGCGCCGGTAATATTTTTGGTATATGTTGCAACAGAATTATCACTTGCATCGAGAAATTCAAATGTTACAGAGAATGGATCTGTTGCGCCACTGAGAACGATATTTTCGAGAATTGATCTGTAGTACTCGTAAACGTCGACACCGGCGAACTCTTTCCACACATCTCCGTTCATGTCTGTAGTAGTTACATTAAGCACTACTTTGCTTGTTGGAGCTGCAAATACGCTTCCAGCAAAAAGGCTCACGACCATAATCACTGTAAGCAAAGCAGCTAATACCCTAGAATTCTGCTTATTCATAAATTAACCCTCCTAAACAAATATATTTTATATTTACATCATTATTTTGTCATTCGACTATTTGCTCAATTAGTTTAACGATTATTGTGATGTTTATTAAAAGTATACTTACGAGTCGGCGGAGTTAGTGCTACATTTGCTCTGAATTTTGTGACCGTAATTTCATCAGCAAGACTAACAGCAAGAGTCAGAGGCGTTAGTCTTGCATTTACTCTTGCTGAAGGTGATTTTGAGCATGAAATTTATAGATATCAAGACTAATAGCAAGAGTCAGAAGCATTAGTCTTGCATTTACTCTTGCTGAGTGTTTTCGAGCACTAATTTTAACAGCGGTTTGAATGATTATTCGAGTGCTAATCTGAACACCAGCGCGAATGATAATTTGAGATAGTCGGTGCGCTAATCGGCCACAAATCCACGCATATAAAAACCGCCCCTCAGCGAACTGAGAGGCGGCCCTAAATGAACAAACTAAAAGCAGATTAGAGAAGTGTGATGCCCTTATCAGCGAACATCTTGTACATCTCTTCTGGCCAGATTGAAGACTGAACTTCACCGATGTGTGCCTTCTCGAGAAGGAGCATGCAGAGACGTGACTGACCGATACCACCACCGATTGTGAGTGGGAGTGTGCCGTCGATGATGCCCTTGTGGTAAGCATACTGGAGGCGGTCCTCAGCATCCTTAGCCTTGAGCTGTGATGTGAGTGAAGTAGCGTCTACACGGATACCCATTGAAGAAACTTCGAATGCGTCCTGGAGAACTTCGTTCCAAATCATAATGTCGCCGTTCAATGCCCAGTCATCGTAGTCTGGTGCACGACCATCGTGTGGTTCGCCGTTAGAGAGAGGAGCACCAATCTGCATAATGAATACTGTGCCGTACTTCTTAACGATCTCGCGCTCACGAGCCTTTGTGTCGAGATCTGGGTACATATCGAGGAGTTCCTGTGATGTGATGAAGAATACGTCCTCGTTAATCTTGTTCTTGATTTCTGGGTAACGGAGTGATGTCTGACGCTTTGTGTATACGATTGCCTTAACGATAGCGCGAACTGTGTCCTTGAGGAACTCTACGTTACGCTGGTCAGCTGTGATAACCTTTTCCCAGTCCCACTGATCTACGAAGATTGAGTGGATGTTGTCAACGTTGTCGTCACGACGGATAGCTTCCATATCTGTGTAGATACCTTCGCCTGGCTGGTAGCCGTAGCGGTGGAGAGCCATTCTCTTCCACTTAGCGAGTGACTGAACAACTTCTGCGTTTGTGTCGATCTCCTTGATTGAGAATTCAACCTTACGCTCAACGCCGTTCAAATCGTCGTTGATACCGCTGCCGCTCTTAACGATGAGTGGTGCAGATACGCGGTCGAGTGTGAGCGCGAAGCTCAAAGCCTGCTGGAATGTGTCCTTTACGTGCTTGATAGCGTGCTGTGTCTCACGAAGAGAGAGCTTTGCTTCATAGTTCTCTGGAATTACAACTTTACTTGCCATTTTTTATACCTCATTAATTTTATACGATGATGTTTTCGATATATTCGAAAACGAACCGCCCAATAAAGAGCAGTTCGTCTTGAAATTAGCGAATATTGTTAACTGTTCTTGGGAAAAGAACAACGTCACGGATGTTGCTAACGCCTGTAACGTACATGATGAGACGCTCGAAGCCCAAGCCGAAACCACCGTGTGGTACTGAACCGAACTTACGGAGGTCGAGATAGTCTGAGTAGAGGTCGAGGTTCATGCCACGGATGTTCATTGCCTCAACGAGCTTGTCGTAGTCAGCCTCACGCTCTGAACCACCGATAATCTCACCTACGCCAGGAACGAGGAGGTCAACAGCTGCTACTGTCTTGCCGTCAGCGTTCTGCTTCATGTAGAAAGACTTAATCTCCTTAGGGTAGTTAGTAACGAATACTGCCTTGTTGAAGATCTTCTCAGAGATGTATCTCTCGTGCTCTGTCTGGAGGTCGCAGCCCCACTCTACTGGGTACTGGAACTCAACGTCAGCCTTCTTCAAAAGCTCGATAGCCTCTGTGTATGTGATTGTACCGAAGTCATCGTTGATGAGCTTTGTAAGTCTGTCGATAAGACCGTTCTCCATGAACTTGTCGAAGAAAGCCATCTCGTTAGGACACTTCTTGAGTACTGTGCCGATAACGTACTTAACCATCTCTTCAGCGAGAGCGATTACGTCAGGGAGCTCAGCGAAAGCAACCTCTGGCTCAACGTGCCAGAACTCAGCGAGGTGCTTAGGTGTGTTAGAGTTCTCAGCTCTGAATGAAGGTCCGAATGTGTAAATCTTACCCATTGCAAGAGCTGCTGTCTCACCCTCGAGCTGTGCTGATACTGAGAGGCCAGCCTTCTTACCGAAGAAGTCGTTAGCGTAGCACTCGTCAGCGCTCTCGAAAGTAGCACCATATGGATGAGTTGTTACTGTGAACATCTCACCAGCGCCTTCACAGTCTGAAGATGTGATGAGAGGTGGGTTAACGTATACAAAGTTCTTGCTCTGGAAGAACTCGTGAAGAGCTGCTGCCATAACTGAACGAACTCTGAAAACTGCGTTAAATGTGTTTGTTCTGAGACGAAGGTGAGGCATTGTTCTCATGAACTCGAGAGTATGTCTCTTCTTCTGGAGTGGATAATCTGCTGGAGCGATACCCAAAACCTCAATAGCTGAAGCATTTATCTCAACAATATTATTAGTTGAAGGAACAAGCTTACCTTCAACCTTAAGGGCAGTTCCGAGCTTGAGTGCCTGCTCAAGTTCGATGCCTGAATTCTTGTCAACAACAATCTGTAGGTGTTTTAAGCTTGTTCCATCATTTAACTCGATAAATGCAACGTTCTTAGAATCACGTGCTGTTCTAACCCAACCGCATACAGTTACGTTATTATTAATGAGCTCCTGATTCTCGTAAATTTCTTTAATGTCAATGTGCTGCATTTTTAATCTCCTTTCATGCATGAAACTTTACTTATTTATATAAGTACGCGTTATATTATAAACGGAAGGTGGCTGTTTTCATAGCAAAATTTTTACGTTTTATTATCGTTTTTCTACATTTGAGACGTTGACCTTCTCGAAAACATTGTTTACGCCCAAGAAAAGTTATATATTATTGGTCGCAAACTAAGTACTTATCAGTAGAAAGAGGCGATCACATGCAGCAAATCTGGGCATTTATCAAACGCGAGAAAGTCCTCGTTATTGCTTTTATTGCAGCGGTTATCTCATGCTTTTTTGTTAAACCATCCGCAGAATATCTAGACTACATCGATCTACGAACACTAGTGCTACTATTCTGTCTTATGGTTGTCAGCGCAGGCCTTGAAGCAGCAGGCTTCATCAGCAAAATGGCGCAGACACTCATGCTCAAATGTAAGTCTAGTCTCGCACTCAATATGGTGCTCGTCCTCTTGCCATTCTTCGTTGCGATGCTCGTCACAAACGACGTGGCGCTCATCACATTCGTACCATTCGCAATCGCGGTTTTAACCAAGGTTGATCGTAAGAAGGACATCATCCCAGTAGTAGTCCTTCAGACTATTGCGGCTAACATGGGCGGCATGGCTACTCCAGTAGGTAATCCACAAAATCTTTATATTTACAACAGTTACGAGATGAGTAATGCAGACTTCTTTGGTGCTGTACTTCCTATCGCTGGCATAAGTCTTTTGGGCGTAGTTATCTCAGTTCTATTCTTGAAGAGTAAAAAAATTAATATTCCTACCGAGGCTCCAGCGAAGGTTGATATTAAGCTTGCTGCTTCTTGCGCTTTGCTATTTGTAGTGAGCCTTCTTACAGTATTCAAGGTCATCATAAACTTCTGGATTTCACTCGGCATCGTAGTAGTTGTGATGCTAATTGTAAAGCCTAAGATCCTTCTTAAGGCTGACTTCTTTTTGCTTTTGACATTCGTCTGCTTCTTTGTTTTCTCTGGCAATTTCGGCCGCATTGAAGCAGTACAGGAATTCGTATCTGGGCTCATCTCCAAACAGACATACTGGTGTTCAGTTGGCCTTAGCCAGATAATCTCTAACGTGCCAGCTGCAGTGCTTTTGTCTGGTTTTACAGATAACAGCAAGATGCTCCTGATTGGCGTCGATATCGGTGGTCTCGGTACGCCAATTGCGTCACTTGCGAGTCTCATCTCGATGAAGATTTATGGCAAGTCAGAGGGCGCTGATACTAATAAGTATCTTGTATTCTTCCTTGTTTCCAACGTTGTTGGACTTGTGATTTTGAGCATTGCTCAGTATTTGATTTATTGATTATTTGTTATTGCGCGAGGGTGTTTTCGAGCAGGTCTTCGCGTAGGGAATAGGAGTAGCTATGAAGATTTTTGATGCACATTGTCATATATATCCTGAGAAAATTGCGCGCGCCGCATCTGACGGTATCGGCAAGTTCTACGACATGAAGTTCGATAAGATAGGCACCGTTGAGCGCCTCGTTCGTAAGGGCGATGAGGCTGGCGTGTCTATGTTCCTCGTTCATTCAGTGTCCACTACTCCGATGCAGGTGGCGTCTATCAATAAGTTCATCGCTGGTTCAGTGGCTGACCATCCTGATCGCATGGTTGGGTTCGGCACGATGCACCCAGCATCTGAAGATTATGTGGCAGATATCGAGAACATCATCGAGCTCGGCCTCAAGGGCGTTAAGCTTCATCCTGATTTCCAGCAGTTCGCGCTCGATTCTGACGAGGCGTACAAGCTTTGCAAGGTAATATCAGACTATAAGCTCCCTGTGCTCGTTCATACAGGTGATCCAAGATTTAAGTTCTCTAATCCAGATCAGACACGCGTGATCCTCGAGCGTCTCCCTGACTTGAAGTTTATCGGTGCTCATTTCGGCGGCTGGAGCGTGTGGGAAGAGGCTGTTACTAAGCTTTCTGGTTACTCAAATATGTGGGTAGATTCATCTTCTACTATGAACTGGGTTGATGCGCAGGGCACAAAGGACATGATCCATGCTTTTGGCGCTGAAAGAGTATTCTTCGGTTCAGACTATCCAATGTGGCCAGTTGATGTCGATGTTGAAAGATTTAAGGCTTTGGGGTTGTCTGCAGAAGAAGAAGAGAAAATCCTATGGAGCAATATAGTGAATTTCTTGAATTTGGATTTGTGATTTGCGAAAATTTAGATAAGTGCAGTTAGCTAAATGAAGCAGAATAAGAATAGGAGGTTGCCTATGAGTGTAGAAAAAGAACCTTTTGATCGCGACGCTTTCGCTAGAATGTACCCTAACAGCAATGGACCAAAGAGATACTGCGAATTCCCTCGTGAGGTGGTCGAGAAAACCCTAGAAGCCCATGAGGAACTATATTACAAGCTTGATGAAGTGCACACGATAGCCGAGTTTGTAGAGTTGATGGATAAGTGGGATGCATCTGCACTCTGAAGCTCATATAATAAATCATAATAGCCCGCTAGATTAAGGTGAGGGCAGAAGGTATTTATGCGAATTGGTGTAATGTCAGATATCCATAGCAATGTTTTGGCGTTCAAGGCTTCTGCCGAGGAGTTAGAAGCCAGTGGTTGTGATGAGTACTTTTTGCTTGGCGACTACGTGTCAGACACACCTTATACACGCGAGACTTTGGATTTCCTCTATGAATTCATTGATACACATAAGTGCCACGTCATTAGGGGCAACCGCGAAGAATATATGCTCAATCAGCGTAAGGCAATTCGCGAGGGCAGGACAGATGAGATATGGATTAGGAATTCAGCATCAGGCAATTTACTTCACGCTTATGAACAATTGAAGGACTTCGATTTTGGCTTCTTTGATGGGCTACCTATCACTTTCACGTATTCCAAAGATGGATTACCACCGATTACTTGCTGCCACGGTTCACCTACGAATGTTAGGGAATTGCTGTTCCCAGATGGTACTAATACAGCAGAATGGACAGCCAAAGTTCCTACTAATTACCTTTTGAGTGCACACACTCATTACCCATGCGTTGTGAAGTTTGGCCACAAAACCTTCTTCAATTCGGGCTGTGTTGGAATAGCAATCGATGAGGTAGGTATCGCTCAGTGCCTTATGCTCGAGGATGATTATGAGGGTGGTCAGCATATTTGGAAGGCAATTCAGCTCCATGTTCCTTACGATAACAAGCAGGTAATAGAAGATGTCTATAAGTCTGGGCTAATGGCGAGTGGCAAGTGGTTCGTTAATCATAATGTCCATACGCTTACAACGGGCATCGATAAGATAATTGAGTTTAATAGACTTATTCATAATCTAGCTGAACAGGAAGGTGCGCCTCACGTGTGGCCACATATCGACGAACGCTTCTATGAGCAGGCTACCAGACAGTTAGGAATTCCAGATTACAGACGTTTATAAGTTAGGAAATTAATGCGTTTGGCGTGGCAGGGTGTTTTCGATATTGTCATATTCACAAATTGTTAATATTAAACTGTGAATAATGTGGTATCATATGGGTGGATAGATATCTGAGAGGAGAAATTCTTATGAAGTTTAGGAAAACAATTGCAGGCACTTTAGTCGCTGCTTCAATTCTAGGTTGCACATTGATTTCTACTGGTTGTGACAAGTCTATGTATACCAACGAAGAGCGTGAGGCTATCGAAGAGATAGGTGAAGAATTAGCTAAGGAGTATTTCGAGGACGAACTCGGATATAAAGTAAAATTTTGTAACGCTGTAGTAATCAACGGTGAAGCAAGGAATTTTTACCTCACAACTTATGTGTCAGGCCGCTATCTTACTGATGATGACGTGATGTATACATATTATCTTGATATTGAGACTGGTGAAGTTTACACAGATGAGCACTTAGATGAGTTCACGGAGATTGCTTCTAAGTTTGTTGCAGATGAGCAGGATATTGACGTGAGTGAAGTGAGCGTAGAATTGGCGCTTGATAATACTGAGAGTGAATACTTTGAGCAGCATTGCTCGGAAGAATACGTATTTGCGCCAGTGTTCCCAGTTGATATGGATGCAGATGATTTCGAAGATTTCATCAAGGCTCCAGATGACAGAAACCCAATCGCAATCGGCGTTAGAGGCAAGGTAGCTAATTCATACGACTTATCCGATATCGATTTGGATTTCCTTGAGGACTTGGACGACGAGTACAATATGTATTTCAATCTCGCACTTGAGAACGATTACGAGTATTTTAGTGGCGACACAGATTATTATTACTATGAGCATTTCATCATGATCGAGAAGGACGATTTCACACTTCTCGTAACTGACAAAACTTACTCATATATGAAAAATCGCGACGACGACAAACTATACGAAGCAACTGCAGATGAGATATTGGATAACCTTAAAATTGAGGAAACTGATGATGGTTACAAGTTCGAGGCTAAAGACCCAGAAGGATCTTTTAGATTTAAATTAGCAGCATACGAAGGTGACGATATTCTTGATAAGACTGTAACTTCAAAGAAGGGTCAGCGTAACGAGATTGAATGGGAAGAGACTGAAGAAGGTTTCATGGTGTCTAAGGGTGCTTATGTATTTGGCACAACAATTTCAATAGATGATTAATAACCAATACTAAACGGATACACACAACAATAAACCCCGGCTTCGAACTCAAGGCGAGTACGAAGTCGGGGCATTTTGTTTTCGATATAGTCAAGTCGCGCGTCTTTGGGACGGACAAATTAGTAGCCAGCGAGGAAAGCCTTAGTACGCTCTTCCTTAGGGTTGTTGATGAGCTCCTCAGCAGGGCCCTGCTCAACGATAACGCCGCCAGCCATGAAGATAATCTTGTCGGCAACATCTCTAGCAAAACTCATCTCATGAGTTACGATAACCATTGTCATCTTCTCCTCAGCGAGCTCGCGAATAACCTTGAGGACACCAGCTGTGAGCTCAGGGTCGAGGGCAGAAGTAGGCTCGTCAAAGAAGATAATATCAGGGCTCGTAGCGAGTGCGCGAGCAATACTTACACGCTGCTGCTGACCACCTGAAAGCTGGCAAGGATAAGCATCAGCTTTGCTAGACATATCCATTTTCTTAAGGAGGTTGTCGCAGATTTTGTCGGCCTCTTCCTTAGACTTCTTGTGCACGTGGATGAGTGCCTCAGTGATGTTTCTTCTAACTGAGAAGTGAGGGAAGAGGTTGAAGTTCTGGAAAACAAGACCAAATCTACTTCTTACTTCCTGCATCATCTTCTTGTCGCAGTACACTGACTTCGCGCCTTCAGAAGGTGAAGCGCACAAAACGTCGCCTGCGATTGTGATGTCTCCGCTATCAACAGTCTCAAGTGTTGTAGCGCAACGAAGAAGTGTTGACTTACCACCGCCAGAAGGTCCGATAATTGCAACAACTTCGCCTTTCTCAACTGTCAAATCGATACCCTTAAGGACCTCGAGATCACCAAAGGATTTCTTAATGTTTTTCATCTCTAGAACGCTCATAATAATCTCCTTTGCTAATTACTGATAGTAAGACATTTTCTTCTCAATAGAGTGCATGATGATCTCGATGATGCCGTTGAAGACATAATAGAAAACACCCGCAACAACGAATGGAACTACAGATACCTGCGCAGATGCGAGCTTAGAAGCTGCTGTAAACATTTCAGTTACAGCGAGAACCTGTGCGAGTGAAGTATCCTTAACGAGAGTAATAACTTCGTTAGTAACAGATGGAAGAACTCTCTTAACAACCTGTGGAAGAATAATCTTGAAGTATGTCTGGAGTGGAGTAAAACCAAGTACCTGAGCAGCTTCATACTGACCCTTAGGCATTGACTGAATTCCGCCTCTGAAAATCTCTGCAAAATAAGCTGCGTAGTTCAATGAAAAGCCGATTACAGTTGCGATAAATCTGTAATTGAAAGGTCCAACCTGAATACTACCAGTACTAACCTTGAACACATAATATGGTCCAAAGTAAACGAGAAGGAGCTGGAGCATAAGTGGTGTGCCACGCATGATTGAGATATAAACTCTGAAGATAGCACTAACGATCTTGTTCTTCGCCATACGGCCCTTAGCAATAAGAAGACCGAGTGGAATTGAGAATATAATTGTGAAAAAGAAAATACCAAGAGTGAACCCGAAACCGTTCAACAACTGGGTGAAAATCGCTCCTAATTTATCCATAAATAACTCCTAGGTTTTAGCTTAAATGCGCTTTGCCATTATAACATGATAAAGTGATAAAGCGAAGTGTCAGCGACTCGATATTGGTCGCACCACGTGATGGGTAGAGCGCTTTGTTTTCACATAAAAAAGCGAGCTCATAATAGAGCCCGCTTATTTATGTTTTGTAGGTTGTTTTCGAGATGGTCAATTAAACCTTATCGTGGATATCAATGAGGTTCATCTCAACGAACTTGCCTTCAACAGGACCATCAATGAACCAGTCGAAGTCGAGAACTTCGTGTGGACGACCGCAGTATGGGCAAGTAGGTGTTTTTGTTACGTCGTATGTAGCTGAACAACCGCTACAGTTGTAAGTTCTAGGTGAGAAGAGGAGTTTCATAGGGTAGCTAAGATTTTTAGTAACTCTAAATGTGAACTGTGTTTTCTTGTGCTCAATTTTATCTCCTGTGTAGATGTATGTATCAGCAAATACTGAAAGCACGATAGACGCGAACTTCTTTGACTCAGCTGCGAAAGAAATGAGCTTAATACCGATTGGAAGATAATCAACGATATTAGCAAAGTAATTCTTTGGATCTGGACCTCTGTATGAAGGAGCTTCTTGTGCACTCTCAGCGAAAATCAAAGAACCAAGGAGGCTGTAAACCTTTGATGCGAAATACTGGAAATTGAAGTTAGGGCTGAACGCTCTCATATCATTCTCAAAGTTCTCGTTAGACTTCTCGTTCGCTCTTTCGATTTTGTTGTTCTTGATACCGTGAATATTATGTCTAAACTGATTTCTTGTAGAAAGGAAATTATAAGAAATTGCATAAGGAATAATCACAACAAAGAAGAGAATGAATAGTGCAACAATCCAGTATGGAATGAGTACCATCAAGTTTGGCCAGTGATCGATCATAAAAGCAATGCTGATAAGAACTTCAATTCCAAATCCGATACCAGCAGCAGTCAAAGCAACTTTCTTGGATGTAGCTCCAGCAGTCTTATTTAGGTCTACAGACCTTTCTCTATATGTGTATGCAGTAACCTTTGGAAAAAGCTGTGGAAGTTCAAAATGAGTACCACAATAAGGACAACCCTGAGTACCAAGAATTTCGGCGCTAGCAAAGTTACCGCAGTTAGGACATGAATAGTCATCCTTAGGGAGGAAGTTCTTATCAATAAGGTCAACGACATCAATCTTTGCATTACCATCAAAACTTGAATGGCTGAATAGCTTTCTACCATTCTTCTTGATTGTAACGTCATGTCTCAATCTAATTGTTTCATGAGTGATATTGTAGCTAATATCTCTATAGCTCTTAGCTCTGTCTGTTGAAGCCTCATAAACTTCTACGTTGCCGTAGCTTTCTTCAACCTCAAGTCCGAGTTTCTTTGCTCTTCTCTTCTTAGCCTGGAAATAAGCATTCAAATCTCTATCGCCAGTCTCGAACTTATCGATAGAACCGATACGTCTTAACTCATTAACGAACCCCTTACTCTTATATTCAAACTTCTCATTCTCCATATCATAATCCTCCGTGCTCCTAATATATCATATAGTGGTTATATATAGATAATTAAGCGCATATTCATCACTAAAACTCACTTTATGGCTTCAGTATACATTTTAGAAGCCACTGGTAAAATCTAGTATTTAGCGAATTGAACGTGCTAATTTGTTGGGGAAGATTAGGAGTGTTAGAAGGTGTGGGCTAGTGTTGGGTTGGGGGTGGCCACGCGCTTCGCTGGTGATGTGGTTGTTTGCACGTTTAGTGAATAGGTATCACATACATCGCGCACATGGCACTAATGATACTAACAATCTTTTGCCTTATTCTAGTGGTATTCGGCATTGAAGTACCAGTCGAACCCAGAGTGAAAACATCGTTGTCTAAGATAATCCCATTATTAGAGTAATCCCTTAGCTTCTCTATGTTATCGTTAACATATTTAGGGTCGTTAAGTAGACCCAGGATCTCAAAGAATGCACACTTGTTAAACTCAGGGAAAGCAAGGGCGAAATCTGGATATATAGTTCTGTTAGTTAGCTGGATGCCGCTATCGTATTTGTATGCTATCCCTAGTGCTTTAAGTTCCTGAGCGACATTCATTTCAAATCTTGATCTAAAGTTGTGCCCATCAAACTCTAATTGGTTACTCTTAGGAAATGTACAAGCTTCATCCACGAGTTGGCCGTAGAAGTTCATGTCGAAGTTAGATGCCTCATTGCGAAGTATCTTGAAACGTGGGCGCTCCTTCTCGTAGGTGGTGTGGTATATGGATTTGAGTTCACTAGCTAGTAGTGATATTTGGTTATTTAACTCTATTTTTCTAGTGTAGAGGGCATACATGGAGGACCAATTCTTTGAATTTTTGGAAATAACACTATATTGATAGGGGGTTGTATGGATTTTGATTACATCTGCAGTATAACGTTGTCCCAGACGAATATCTGGGAGTTCTGATATTGACTCATAAAGATAAGAAAGTCTGGCAATATACCATTCAATTGGTTTTTCATAAGTAAATGTATTCATGAATAGAGATTATCAAGATTGATAATGCATAACCACATACAAAAAGTACGAAGTATCGACAAAATAAACAATCTCCTATCTCAGTACTAAGATTTGTTACAAGATTTCAAAAGTTAGTACCAATCTTAGTACGGGGATGCTTATTTAATCCTTCAGAACTAAGATTTGTTACAAGATTTCAAAAATTAGTACTGATCTTAGTACGGGATGCTTATTTAACCCTTCAGTACTAAGATTTGTTACAAGATTTCAAAAATTAGTACTGATCTTAGTACGGGGATGCTTATTTAATCCTTCAGAACTAAGATTTGTTACAAGAT
>JAKSRG010000042.1 GCA_024403735.1 Clostridia bacterium | reverse complement strand
TGAACGCATTTTTTGATATTAGCCAATTCGATTGGTAAACAAATTGTAAACAAATGAACAGTTCAATGAAACTGTCGTAAAACTACGTATAGAGTATCAAAATATTTCTATCACTCGCAGATGATTTTATACTGCTCTGGACGTCTATCTCTGAATAGTCCCCAGCTAAGGCGAGCCTCGTTAATCGCATCAAGGTCAAATGTCGATACCAAAATCTCTTCCTTATCGCGTGAAGCATCCTGAACGAGCGCGCCTGTCTCATTAGTAATGAAAGATGAACCGAAAAACTTAAGCGCAGATTTCTGACCACCATTAGCTTCAGAAGGATTAACTTCCTCTATACCAATTCGGTTAGCTGCAACTACAGGCACTACATTCGAACCTGAATGACCGCGCATGCATATTCTCCAGTGCTCCATGCTGTCCACATCAAGGATAGGCTCTGAACCAATCGCTGTCGGATATAGTAGGACTTCTGCACCCATAATAGCCATAGCACGAGCAGTCTCAGGGAACCACTGATCCCAGCAGATGCCTACGCCGACCTTACCGTACGCTGTGTCCCATACCTTAAAGCCAGTATTACCAGGTGTGAAATAGAACTTCTCCTGATAGTAGTGGTCATCAGGGATATGTGTCTTACGATATACACCCATCACTGAACCATCTGCGTCGATCATAGCGATTGTGTTGTATAACACATTGCCGTCCTTCTCATAGAAGCTGATTGGCATAACAACCTTGAGCTCAGCACATACCTTCTGGAAATGAAGTACAGCTGGGTTCTCGCTAACAGGAGTAGCATAAGCATAGTACTCGTAGCATCTCTCCTGGCAAAAATATGGACGCTCGAATAATTCAGGGAGCAATATTACGTTAGCTCCTTTGCCTGCTGCCTCGCGAACCATCTTGTCCGCCTTGGCGATATTCTCTTCAACAATCTTAGACATCTGCATCTGAATTGCAGCTACTGTAATCTGTCTCATAGTGTTCATACTCCCTTCGGAATCTGCTGTGTTATGCAGTGGATATTGCCACCACCAACGATTATGCTTCTAGCCATAATTGGATACACTTCCCTGTCTGGGAATAGTTTAGCCAAAATATCGCATGCCACCTTGTCATTTGGGTCACCAAACTGTGGCACAATTACATGTTTGTTAGTTATATAAAAGTTCGCGTAAGAAGCAGCGAGCTTCTCACCTACCTCTCTCGTATCTTCGCCCTCTTCGTACACATAACCAGCTGCGTCATGCTCAGTGATTACTACTGGTACTGCTGGAAGAGGCATCTTGTGAACTTTAATTTTTCTACCTTTAGCATCTCTGACTTGCTCGAAAACACGCATATTAGCTTCGCACATCTCATGCTGAATATCATTAACGTCATCAGTCCATGACATAACAACTTCACCTGGCTTAACGAAGCAGCAAATGTTATCAACATGCTCGTTTGTCTCGTCACCATTAATGCCATATGGGAGCCAAATAATCTTCTCTACACCAAGAGTTCGCTTAAGTCTTTCTTCAATCTGCTCTCGTGTCATATGAGGATTTCTGCCCTGACTTAAGAGACAAGTCTCAGTTACGATAAGAGTTCCGTCACCATCTGTATGAATTGATCCACCCTCGAGGACGAAATCATGCTCATCAACTGTATCGTAGCCAGTAACTTCACAGAACTTATTAGCGAAGGCATCATCTTCCTCATAGTTAAGATAGAGGCCATCATAGTCTCCACCCCATGCGTTGAACTTCCAATTTGTGCCTTTGATAACTCCGTCTTCATCAACATATGTTGGGCCAATATCTCTAGCCCAGGAGTCATTAGTCTCGATATCGAGGACCTTGATGTTAGGGTCATCCTTAAATGTTTCGCGGACGTTTTCGAGATGGTCGCCATATGCGCACATATAAAGGGTCTCACTCTGTGCGATTACTCGGGCTAATTCAGTAAATGTAGCCTGTGCTTCCTTACCGCCATATGTCCATGAGCCTGGTCTTACTGGCCAGATGAGGATTGTTCCGTCGTGTGCTTCGTATTCAGCTGGCATTCGTCTCATGATAGTCTCTCCTTGAAGTCACCATATCCGAAGCTCTTAACTACATGGACAGTGCCATCTTCGTTCAATATATCGATGTCAGGTAGTCCAATACCATTGAATGTATTGTTCTTAACCATTGAGTAAATAGCCATATCCTCAAATACAAGCTTATCGCCGACCTTAATCTCCTTATCAAATGAGTAGTCACCGATGATATCACCTGCAAGACATGTATGTGATGAGAGACGATATTCATACGCCTTCTCGCCCCACTTACCAGAATCTCTAAGTGGTGGTCTATATGGCATCTCTAGTACATCAGGCATATGGCAAGCTGCTGATGCATCTAAGATTAAGATCTTGATATCGTTATCAACAATGTCCATGACCTCAGTTACGAGGTAGCCAGCATTGAGGGCGATTGCTTCACCTGGCTCGAGGTATACTTCTACATCAAATCTTGCCTTGAACTCAGTAACAATCTTCACGAGGAGGTCTCTATCGTAGTCATCACGTGTGATGTGATGACCACCACCAAAGTTAACCCACTTCATCTTGGCGATAATGTCTCCGAACTTCTCTATTACGCCATTAAGAGTAGTCTCGAGGTCATCAGCGTTCTGCTCGCAAAGAGTATGGAAATGAATACCCTCGATATCCTTAATACAATCTGGGTCAGTAGCGAGCGCCTTATCAAGGTTAGCCCTTGTAACACCTAGTCTTGAACCAGGTGCGCATGGGTCATAGATAGCATGTTCCTCTTGAGTAGATATCTCAGGGTTAACACGAAGGCCGCAGCTAGTCTTACCACAGATACGAGCTGCGTACTTCTTAACCTGAGCGACAGAATTGAAGATAACGTGATCGCAGATGCTAGCAATCTCGTCAATCTCATCCTCCTTATATGCTGGTGAGAATACGTGATTCTCCTTATGCATTTCCTCATATCCTAGCTTGGCTTCATAGAGCCCTGAAGCGGTAGTTCCTGAAATATATTCACCGATTAATGGATATACTGCGAACATTGAGAAGGCTTTCTGCGCGAGCAAAATATGCGCACCGGACTTCTGCTCGACATCACGAAGGATCTCGAGGTTCTTTATGAGTTTTGCTTTATCGAGCACATATGCAGGTGTCTTAATATCTGTAAGATTCATTTCTGTCCTCACTTGGAGTTAATAGTCTTTAGATTAGTCAACGAGAACTGGGTTCTCATCTACTACCCATGGAAGTCCCCACTTATTGAGTGCATCCATGTATGGATCTGGATCGAATTCGTCTGTTGTGAATACACCAGGCTTGAGCCAGTCACCATTAAGTACCATCATGGCACCGATCATTGCTGGAACGCCAGTTGTGTATGAAATAGCCTGTGATTCAACTTCTTTGTAGCACTCCTGATGATCACATACGTTGTAGATGTAAATCTTGCGCTCCTTACCATCCTTCTTACCTGTGAAGATACAGCCAATGTTTGTCTTACCAACTGTACGTGGACCGAGTGAAGCTGGATCAGGAAGAAGTGCCTTAAGGAACTGAATTGGAACAATCTGCTGACCGTTGAATTCGATTGCGTCAGTACGAAGGAGACCAACGTTTTCGAGACATTTCATGTGTGTGAGGTAGCTCTGACCAAATGTCATGAAGAAACGAATTCTCTTAACTTCTGGCATGTTACGAGCGAGTGCCTCAATCTCCTCGTGGTGGAGAAGGTACATATCCTTCATGCCTACACCCTCGAAGTTGTACTCACGCTTGATTGACATAGCAGGGATCTCAACCCACTTACCATTCTCGAAGTATGAACCTGGAGCTGATACCTCACGGAGGTTAATCTCTGGGTTGAAGTTAGTAGCGAATGGATAACCGTGGTCACCACCGTTACAGTCGAGAATATCGATTGTGTCAATTGTGTCGAAGTAGTGCTTCTTAGCATATGCAGCGAATACTGAAGTTACACCTGGATCAAATCCTGTACCGAGAAGTGCTGTAAGGCCAGCCTCCTTGAACTTCTCCTCATATGCCCACTGCCATGAGTAATCGAAGTAAGCTGTGAAGCCCAAGCGCTCGCATCTTTCTTCATAGATAGCACGCCATGCTGGGTCTTCTGTATCCTCAGCCTCATAGTTAGCTGTATCGATGTAGTGAACGCCAGTCTTAAGACATGCGTCCATGATTGTCAAATCCTGATATGGAAGAGCGAGGTTCAATACTGCATCTGGCTTGTATGATTCGATGAGGGCTACAAGCTCATCAACATTATCAGCATCAACCTTAGCTGTTGAGATCTTAGTAGCAGTCTTACCCTCGAGCTTAGCCTTAAGAGCATCGCACTTTGATACAGTACGAGATGCGATCATGATCTCCTTGAAAACTTCGCTGTTCTGACAGCACTTGTGAATTGCAACTGAAGCTACGCCACCGCAGCCAATGATAAGTAATCTGTTCATTTTCTTTTCTCCTCTTCTTCTAGTAATTCTTCAACGTACTTAGGGAGCATAAAAGCACCACGGTGAAGATTAGTTGTGTAATACCATGTCTTAATGTTTCTTGCCTTCCACTCGTCTGGCTTGAAGTCCTTGAGTGGATGATATTTCTTTGATGCAAAGCCGAACATCCAGTAGCCTGCTGGGCATGTAGGAATTGATGCCTGATATACTCGGCTGATTGGGAAGCACTTGAAAACTTTGCGATGCATTGAACGGAATGCCTGCTCATCCTCATCGTAGAATGGGCTGCCGTGCTGGTACACCATAATGCCGTCTTCCTTAAGAGCCTTAAAGCATGCGCCGTAGAACTCCTTTGTGAACAATCCTTCTGTATGTCCAAATGGATCAGTCGAGTCGTTAATAATCAAATCGTACTGTCCAACACAGCGACGGAGATAACGAAGTCCGTCCATGTTGTGAATCTTTACTCTAGGATCATCGAAGCCCTTAGCTGTCTCCGGGAAGAAGTTACGTGATACCTCGACGAACATCTCGTCAGGCTCAACTACGTCAATAACTTCAATCTCTGGGTAGTTAGTAAGTACGCGGGCTACGCCACCGTCTCCACCACCGATGATTAGTACACTCTTAACATTTGGGTGAACTGCCATTGGCACGTGGCAAACCATCTCGTTGTAGATGAATTCGTCCGCCTCCGAGAAGATGATGTCACCATCAAGTACAATCATCTTGCCGAATTCTTTGGACTGGAATACATCAATTCGCTGGTACTCACTCTCGCCGCTATATAGCTGCTTATCGACACGAACAGAAGTCTTAACATTGTCCGTATCCATCTGTGAGAACCAGATGTCCATTGGTTTTCCGTACATGAACTTAGCCCTCCTTAATAACGTTAATTAACTCTACCTTAGGATCGAGTGTTCCTTGTAGTGAACAGCCTCTTTCACGAGCGAAGTTAATATATTCAATAATCTCATCTGTAATTCTCTCACCTGGAGTAAGGATTGGAATTCCAGGAGGATAACACATTACAATCTCTCCGCAGATACGACCATTAGTCTCACCGAGTGGCACCTGCTCCTTCTCTGAATAGAAAGCCTTCTGAGGTGACATAATAACTTCTGGCTGAATGAAGTCACCGCAGTAGAGGTCACTACCATCACGTCCAAAGTTACGCTTAATATCCTCGAGTGCTCCTACCAATCTCTCGATATCCTGGATACGGTCTCCGATTGAGATATACGCGAGGATATTACCAATATCACCGAACTCAATCTGAATGTCGTATTCATCACGAAGGAGGTCATATACTTCGATACCTGTGAGGCCGATACCCTGTGTGTAAATTGATAACTTTGTTACGTCGTAATCGAAAACACTGTCGCCATCAATCAGCTCTTTGCCATAAGCGTAATAACCGCCAATCTCATTAATCTCTGAACGTGCATACTCTGCCATTCTTGAAACCTTAGCAAATGATTCACTACCACGAAGTGCAAGATTTCTTCTAGAGATATCAAGACTAGATAGCAAGAGATATGAAGCACTAGTAGTCTGTGTAAGATTAATAATCTGTCTTACATATTCACTATCCACACCCTCACCGCAAAGAAGTAATGAGCTCTGTGTGAGTGAACCACCAGACTTATGCATTGATACAGCAGCGAGGTCTGCGCCTGCTGCGATACCTGAGATTGGAAGATCCTCGTTGAAGTACAAGTGTGTACCATGTGCTTCATCAGCAAGTACCTTCATTCCATGCTCATGAGCAATCTCACAAATCTTCTTAAGGTTGGAACAAATACCGTAATATGTTGGGTTATTAACAAAGATAGCCTTCGCATCTGGGTGCTTCTTGATAACCTTCTCGAGTTCATCTACCTCAACACCAAGAGCGATACCAATCTTATGGTTAACCTTCGCATTAACATATACAGGAACACCGCCACAGAGGACAAGTGCGTTAATAACTGACTTATGTACATTTCTAGGAAGGATAATCTTATCGCCTGCCTTGATAACTGCGAGAATCATTGTCTGAACCGCAGAAGTTGTACCATTAACCATCATGAACGCATGAGCAGCGCCAAAAGCCTCTGCTGTGAGCTCCTCTGCTTCCTTGATAACTGATACTGGGTGACCTAAGTTATCGAGTGGCTTCATGGAGTTAACATCAAGTCCTACACATTTCTCACCAAGGAGTTCAACAAGCTCTGGGTTACCTCTTCCTCTTTTATGTCCTGGAACATCAAATGGCACAACGCGCATTCTTCTAAAGCGCTCGAGAGCCTCATAAATTGGAGCTGATCTCTGATTCATCGTAGCCTTCACTTTCCGTTAGTCTCATCTCAATCGTTTATATCAACTTATAATCGAGGCAGCTTGTTTTCGATATCGTCGTATCGTCTATTGCCACGAATTCGAGGCAATAAAAAAGAAGCAGGGGGGCCACCATCTGCTTCTACGATTAATCTACATATTCAACCTTCACGGGAAGGTTATGTTCTATGCGCTCAGAGTTCTGCAACAAATGCTACTCATATTGACCGTTTCACAAGATGATGTGCGCTTGGCACTGATTATAAAGTAATCAACTTATAAAATTTGAGCTTCTAACTCAATCAATAATTCGCTTTGTAAAACATTACTCTGTTTCACTCACTTGAATGTGATTATATAAGGTTAAAAAGGCTGTGTCAAACAGAATTTCTTGATAATCAAATTATTAATACTCACAAGTATTTCTCATTATAGGAGAAGTACTCAACATACGAGAATGTGAAGAAATCATCTGCTTCTTCCAAGAGGACAAACTTGCCTTCGTACACGTATCCACTAGTCTTGGCACCATGTGGATGAACAGCATACCTGTCAACATTAATTCTACTAACAGCTATTACTTAACAAAATCCTCAATCTTATCAGGCATAATCGTAATCTTAACCTGTGGATAGTACTCCTCGATGAGCTTAGTTATTTTCTCCTTACCATCTGGCATGATCTTAGTGTCAAAATCAATACTAAAACCCATCTCTTTGTTGTCGACAAAATCAAATGCATACTCAGTATTATCGAGTGCAGGCATATAGTACTTTGTAACCTTGATCTCAGTAAGTTCAGAGATGAGACAGAAACTTATAGAGGTCAAAATATCACTTGGATACAGACTAAAAATCATGTCAGGCGTAAAAGTAGTAAGCACATCTTCACACTTAACAGTGTATTTGTCGTTCTTCATATCCTCCATAATTCTGTCAATCGTATCGACATCAGAAGCACTTAGGTTATATTCATTAATCGCGTCGTCAATCTGATTTGCTACTGCCTCGATATTCGTCGCCTTCTTATCATTTGTCTGGAAGTTCGCGAAAACAATCGCAGTCGCAATGACCATCACCCCTGCTACGCACATCAACACCTGTGCATAAGCGCTAATGCCAAGCATGACGATTATGAACAAGATTGTCGCTACACTCATAATTCGTGTCGCAATCTTAAATGCTTTCGCCTTCTTAGCATATGGAGCAGCAATTTCTCTCTGCTTCTTTGAATACTTTGATTCTACCTTCATTTATAAACCTCTTCTTTCGTTCTCGTAGTCCTCTGAACTTATTTCTTTTATCTCTAGATTTGGGAGATAAGATTTAAGTATCGAATCAACTTTCTCAATTCCGTCTGGATATTCTTCTAAACTAAATTCGATATCTATGTCGTTTTCCTGACCGTAGCGTAAAAGATACAGGACATTTCTCTTATCGTTGTTCTCTCTAATGAACGCAATTTCATTAATATCTGAAATCTTAGCGGCAATTAAGAATACCAAGAACTTTGTCTCTTCGTATCTTACAACAAAATCATCTGTAAAAGTTATGAGGCTGTCAGCGAATTTCATCGTGCAAGTACCTTTTAGAATATCTTCAAGAACTCTATCAAGCTCATCAATCTGAGCATCAGTAAGATTATTCTCAGAGATAAACTCTTCAATCTGATATGAAATCATATCTGGCTTTCTAGCCTTTTTCTCAATCTTCTCATGAATTGTAAGAAGAATCGCATATGGAATGAAGCAGGCTACAAAACCAATAGATAGAATACTTCTAGCCGACTGGATAAGAAAGAAACCAATAAGACAAATAAATGAAGGTATAAGAAGCACTGCAAAAAGTATCATAGTGATCTTTTTCACTCTAATTAGTGGTGTAGCAATCTTTTTATACTTCGCTGCTACTCTGCTTTCCTTACTCATAACTTATCTACCTTTCCTGGATTTGACCCTAGGAGATTATACAACAAATCAAATATTCTATTTTTGCTACTCAAACAAAAACTGCCTAAACAAAGCACAACGCTTCGGTATTAGGCAGTCTTAATAATCCAAATCAAATTAATTCTTAGAGCTCATAAAGGCAACTCTCATCCATCTCAGCAACACTCTTAAATCCAGTGCGGGCCATAATAGCCATGAGTTCGCCATTCATCTCCTTAATCTTAGTTGCAACACCTTGTGCAGCGTTCTCCTTAAGTGGTCCCATGAGTGCACGACCAACGAGGACTGCATCTGCTCCGAGTGCGAGCGCCTTATACACATCGACACCTGACTCTACGCCGCAATCGAGGAAAATCTTGAGCTTATCGCCAACCGCTTCCTTAATCTCAGGCAAAACCATAAGTGGTGGAACTGAGTAAGGCATAATGCCATGGTGATGAGAGATCACGATACCAGCGGCACCCATCTTCACGCACTTAACAGCATCTTCTACGCTAAGTACACCCTTAACGATGAATGGCAAATCACCAGCAGCCTTAACGAAAGACTTCATATCAGCAAGAGACTTTGGCTTCATAGGAAGACCACATACTACATCGTATCCACCGTTGCCGTTATAAGCATGATCGATATCCATGCCCACAGCGAAAACACCGAGCTCCTTTACCTTGTTGATGCGAGCAATAACATCCTCGTTCTTCTCATGTGGCTTAATAATTCTGACTGTAGCAGCACCAGCAGCTGCGATATCGTCAATCTCGCCTTCATAAGATTCCATTCCAACGAAGTTAATTGCATCTGCGAGCTTAGCACCCTTTGCAAGTTCAGCTGTTCCCTTCTCGTGGCATCCCTCGAGGTGAGATAATGCTGATGTTCCGATTGGAGTAGCGAACTTACGTCCGAAGAGCTCCACCTCAGTTGTTGGGAGCTCTGAATCAATGTATCTTGTAGATATCAAGAGTCTGTCAAAATATTCTCTTGTAATCTTATTTGAATCTCCTGCCATTTTTATATCCTCCGAATGATCTTAGGGTAATGTGTTTTCGAGCGGGTCACAGCATCATTATACGATGAACTTACCTAATCTATCAGTAATGTATGCGAAACTCTCGCGATATTCCTCATCTGAAGTAAGGTGCTCAATGATTATTGGCATCTCTGGGTCGAGCTCGTTAATCACCTTAGCGTAGTGCTCAAGGTTAAAGTCACCTACACCGCACTTAACCTCACGGAGCGCGAATGTGTAGCCTTCGAGCTTAATGTCCTTGAGGTGACAGCTTCTGATGTATTTACCAAGGAGCGAGAATGTTTTGTCCATAAAATCTTCTGGGAAGAAGTATCTATCTGGGCAGTTAATCATGTTGATGATATCCATATGAGCTGCGAACTCATCACGAGCTACATCTTCAATGAGGCGGAGGTACTCTTCTGGTGAAGAAGGAACCATCCAAGGCATTGGCTCGAGTGTGTAGAAAGTATTCTTAGGCTTAACTTCATCAATTACAGTCTGAACCATCTTAACTGTCTTGTCCCACATCTCTTTACTGTAGTTACCCTTGTAGCCGCCATCCCATACAGCTCCACATGAACCAGCTACATTAACGCAGCAACGAGCGCCAATTCTATCAGCGAGTGCGAGCTGCTTGATACTATAGTCGAGATTGGCCTTTGCCTCGCTCGCATCAGTAGCGATTGCATTACGCCAAATACCTACTTCAGCAATAACAATATCATTCTCCTTTGCAGCCTTAACATACTCATCTACGAGTTCAGCTGAAGCACTGCTATCGAGTGGGAATACGCATGACTTAACGCCTAATTCCTTCATGGACTTAGCCCAATCATCTGCACCTGTTACATTGAAATTAGATGATATACCTAGTCTCATCTCATCTTCCTCCTATAAGTGTTAGTAAACCTCTGATAACTCCTAGTGTAGCACTAATTACTTTTCGCTACAGCAGTATTACTTGCTTCTTTATGGGCCTTAGGAAATCTATGTCTCCAGCCTCCGAAAACAAACCTCAACACACTAATAATTCCTGTGATACTCCATGTAAGACCATTTGTGTACCATGCAGCCATGTGATTAACGTTAAATACCTGAATAAGAAGAAGTGCAAAACCGATACGACCAGCAACTTCAACTCCACCATTAATGAGTGCGAACTTAACATCACCAACACCATTAAGGAGACCACGCATTACATAAATAGCACCTAGGAAAATATACATAAGGCTCGTAAATCTAAGTCCTGCTGAACCAATCTTAATAACCTCAGCACCAGTGTCATCAACAAAGCCACCTACAATTACAGGTCCTAATGTGTACATTACAATTACCATCAAAAGCGAAAAGCCACCTACAAGGACCATACCTCTTCTAGCTGCGCTATAAACTCTTTCTCTCTTACCTGCTCCATAATTCTGGCCAGCAAATGTAGACATTGTTACACCAAGTGTGTTAAATGGCTGCTGAACTAACTGCTCAATCTTGTTAGATGCAGTATAGGCAGCTGCTACAGTTGAACCAAATCCATTAACTACTCTCTGAAGTACTACACATGAGATAGCGATTGTTGAAGACTGAAGCGCTAATGGGAGACCCATCATTACCTCACGCTTAATAATCATTGGATTAACCTTGAAGTCTTCCTTCTTAAGTCTCATGTATGGATTATGTCTATAGCCGTAAATGATTGAGCCTGTCGCAGAGATGAACTGAGAGATTACTGTTGCTATAGCTACACCTGCTACTCCCCACTTGAAGACAACTACAAAGAGGAGATCTAAGACGATGTTCACAACAGAAGCGAGCATCAAGAACTTAAGAGGTGTTTTCGAGTCGCCCAATGAACGCATAATCGATGACACACTGTTATAGACTGCATTAATGAATGAGAAACCACACACGATGCGCATGTATGTGAGTGCGTACTCGAAGTTCTCTGGCGGAGTATTCTGGAGTGTGAGGATTGGACGAGCAAGAAATGCACCAATGCAGCTCATAAGGAGACCCGCTGCGAGTGTAACGTAGATAGCCTGTGCGACTGCGCTCTTAACCTTGCCATGCTCACCGCCACCGAAATACTGAGCAACAAGAATACCAATACCTGAACCTAGTCCGCTACATAATGAGAAAAACAGAAAATTGAGCGAACCAATGGAACCAACTGCACCAAGAGCAGTCGTGCCAACGTAATGACCAACAATAATCGTGTCGACCATGTTATAGAGCTGCTGGAAAATAGTTCCCGTAAGAAGCGGAATAGTGAACCAGATAAGGTGTCCCCAGATATTTCCAGAAGTCATATCTCTAACATTTTTACCCATCGAAAAATCACCAGCTTATAATCAAATTCATACCTAAAGCAAAGCAATTCTATCACTTCAAATTTTGAAGAATGTCAGATACGAGACATTATTTGCAAATTGTGTTGCGAACTTATGCCAAATCAGATGCCAGCCCTTAAATTCTCAACGGTCTTAAGTTCAAGCTTAAGGTCACTAAATACTCTCATTCCACCTTCACCAGCTGGGCTTTGTGCCTCAATACCAACCTTGATAGATTTCTTTGCTGGCGCATAAATCTTAACCTTATCACCATTTGTCTCAATTGAGCTCTCGTTAATCCATTTCCAGTTAGTAAAGTCCATAAATGATCCTCCTAATCTATTGGTTGATTTTCTATATAAACTAATTCTAAAAATGATTTAAATAAGATACATCAGTTTCGATTATTTAATATCAGAAATAAACCAACGTTTCACAAACATGATATAATGCATAGGCTAATTAATTCTTTACGGAGAAAAACTATGATTTACAACAATGTTCTCGAAGCAGTTGGTCATACACCAATGATTCGACTTAATAGAATGGTTGACGAAGATTCAGCCCAGATTTTGGTAAAATTCGAAGCAGTTAATGTTGGTGGTTCCATCAAGACAAGAACTGCACTTAATATGATCAACGAAGCAGAAAAGCGCGGCATCATCAACAAGGATACAATCATTGTTGAGCCTACATCTGGTAACCAGGGCATCGGCCTCGCACTCGTTGGCGCAGTTAAGGGTTACAGAACAATCATCATCATGCCAGACTCAGTTAGTGAAGAAAGAAGAAAACTCGTTCGTCACTACGGCGCAGAAGTTAAGCTCATTCACGATGCTGGCGATATCGGTGCTTGCATTGATGAATGTCTCCAGACAGCACTTAAGATGCAGGCAAAGAACCCAAAGGTATTCGTTCCACAGCAGTTCGCTAATAAAGACAATGTTCTCGCACACAAGAACCACACAGCACTCGAGATTATGGAGCAGGTAGCTGGTCCAATCCACGGTTTCTGTTCAGGTATTGGTACAGGTGGAACTCTCACAGGTATCGGCGAAGTATTGAAGGCACAGAACCCTGATATTGAGATCTGGGCTGTTGAGCCAGAGAATGCTGCCATCCTCGCAGGTGGTACAATCGGAACTCACCTCCAGATGGGTATCGGCGACGGTATCATCCCTGATATCTTGAACCAGAATATCTACGATGAAGTATATGTAATCACAGATGAAGAAGCCCTCAGCACATCAAAGCGTCTCGCAAAGGAAGAGGGCCTCATGTGCGGTATCAGTAGCGGTACTAACGTAGCAGCAGCTATTAAGCTCGCCAAAAAGCTCGGTAAGGGCAAGACAGTTGTAACTGTTCTCCCTGATACAGCAGAGAGATATTTCTCAACTCCATTGTTTTTCGAATAATTCTTAGTTTGAAAAATTAAATAGCCAACAACAGTCTCAGCATCAGACATCAAGTCTATGCTGAGATTTTTTGTTGCACCACAAAGGTAACTATACTGTAAACATCTGTATGCTTTATCTCTATAGGGGTTCAAAACACGTATAATCTATGTATTAGTTCACTATCGTAAAAGAGGCGCTCAAATTATGAAATATAGTAACTCCACATACTTTCCATACTATTATCATCTCAACACAAAGCAACAGCAATTATATATCCAGATTAGAGATGCACTTAAACGTCGCCTTCCACAAATAGACGTTAGCCCTTCTTTCGGATTAACATTTGAAGAAGGAGCAATGGTGTTCAAATATGTAATGTACGAATATCCAGATTTGTTCTGGGTTTCAGGAGAAATTAATGGAAAGACTAAATCAGATGTTCTTATCAAATTAGCGTTCACTTATAACTCACTTGCATCTTCTTATACTACGAACGATGCCAAATTCCAGAAAGCCATTCAGAACTTCCTCTCTGGAATACCTAACAAGAGCGATTTCAATAAAGAACTAGCAATTAATGACAAACTGGTTAAACTAATTGACTACATAGATAATCCACTAGACCAGACGTCATATTCAGCCCTCGTCAACAGAAAGTCTGTATGCGCTGGGTACGCCAAGGCTTTCCAGCTCCTTATGAATAAACTTGGAATTCCTTGCTACTATGTTTCTGGCAAAGCTCGAAAAGCTGCTGGTTCACCATGGGGACCTCACGCATGGAATATTATTTGTCTCGATGGTGAATTCTATAATGTAGACATTACTTGGAATGATTCATACGATAAATCTCACAAAGACATCGTATCTCACGTGTATTTTAATTGCGCTGACGCAGAGTTCAAATCTAATCACATTCCAGATGATATCTGTAAATTCCTCCCGGCCTGCACAGGAAGGAAGTACAGTTATACCAAGGCTACTGGCATTACACCTGAACTGGACTTGGTATATCAAAACGGTGTTACTTCACGAACTCAAATCAACACTGAAGCTGACTTCAAAAACTTAATCAAAAGAATTGCTGCCAAAGGAAAAGGACATTACAAAATGTCATTCCCATCCAATTCATCAATTATCTACAACAAGAGCCTCGATTTCATTACCGCTGTCGCAAACACACCTGGTATCTACAGAGGTTCATGGCGCTATGGCGTATCAAACATAGATTATAGGAATGGTTGGTACAAAATAGAGATAGAGATTGAATTAAAGTAAATTCTTTATATCAATCACAGAAGTCCAACACGCCCATCGGATCGTCAACCTGCGTAAATTCAGGTAATCTCCACACTGGCTGCTTCGTCCCCTTAACAAGATACCAACAAACCTGTAACGGCTTCATGCCAAGACTTTCTGCTACTTCTAATTCCCTACTACCACCGTCTCCGACGTAGACGCATTCCTTGGCACCAACATCTAGCTCCTTAAGGCAGCGATAGAATATCTCCTCATCAGGCTTCTTAACACCCTGCTCACAAGACATCATGGCAACATCAAAATATGAGAACAACACGCTATTTCTAATAACAGCAGCTTCCTCAGTAAAACAATTACTAATAAGGGCAACCTTAACTCCGCGCGCCTTCAAGGCTTCCATCATCGGAATTATTCCCTCATGCAGATGTCGAAAACACTCTTCTTTATTCTCAGTCCTCTTCCTAAATAGCATCTCTGAAGCCTCCTTGGAATAGTACCCCACCTGCTTCAACACTTTCTCAATCGCAACATCCATTGGTAGCACACCAGTTGCTCTGTCATCCTCAGTTACTCGCCATGCATTAACGAATACGTCCTCGGGTACTCCAGCATCTTCCGCCATTTCTTTGCCGAAATATAGTGGCGCCCTAAAATGCGTGATCAGTGTCTCATACATATCAAATATAACTGCTTTTACCATGCTTAACTCTCCATTTTCGATAGGTTCAGTATACAACAAACGAACCTTTCTTCTATTCCATAGTGTGAAATGAAATTAAGCTTAACTAAAAAACAGAAGTTGATTATCTATGCCTGTTGATCTTATTTTTATGTTTTGTGATATAAGTTCAAAGTAGCGGATTTGTTGGACTTATATTTTCGTTTTGATCTATAAGTGCACATTTTTGAAAAAGGCATCTTTGAATTTGGACTTATATTTTGGTTCTACTGTATAAGTTCAATCCCATACTAATCACCTACAAGTACGATCCATCTCCTTTAAATTCAGACTTAATAAATAATATTAAAAATAGTCTGAACATTTGGATGTGCATATTCTTGAAACTTCAGACTAATGAAAGAAATCTTCAAATTTTCTGAATTCTCTAGCTCTCATTCACTTATAAATTCAGACGAAATTCTCATAATGAAAAATAGTTTGAATTACTGAAATCAATAATTCAGATTATTAATCAAACAACGCAAATAATCTGAATAATAAGAAATAATCACCTTTGAAAATTCAGACTAAATCAATATTTTTGCGAATAGTCTGAACAATTCAAAATCAGTCTCATTAGAATTTCAGACATATAATCAATATTTACAAATAATCTGAATATTTCAGCGCACAAAAAACCTCCGCCAGTGTCACCAACGGAGGTCATTGTTACTATGTAATCATCTTAAGCAAGGATACCAGCCTTAGCACAAAGACCAGCGAACTCCTTAGATGTT
>JAKSRG010000041.1 GCA_024403735.1 Clostridia bacterium | reverse complement strand
AGGGCATTCATCCCCCACTTAAGAAGTGGGGGTATTCTGCCAGGTTTTAGATAAAGGAGAATATTTATGGAAACTATTTATACAAAGAATGCACCAGATGCAATTGGCCCATATTCACAGGCTAAGGTTACAATGGGTCTCGTATTCACATCAGGTCAGATTGCTATCAATCCAGCTACAGGCGCAGTTGAAGCTACAGATATCAAGGGTCAGACAACTCAGGTATGCGAGAACCTCAAGGCTGTACTCGAGGCAGCTGGTTCATCACTCGACAAGGCTGTTAAGACAGTTTGTTTTCTAGCTGATATGGGCGACTTCGCAGCATTCAACGAAGTTTACGGCACATACTTCACATCTAAGCCAGCACGTTCATGTGTTGCAGTTAAGACACTTCCTAAGAATGTTCTTGTTGAAGTAGAAGTTATCGCTGAAGCTTAATTTTTATCACAGCAAACTACTAGGCACAGGTTATCACTAAGGTAGCCTGTGTTTTTCTTTGGTTCTTCCCGGAAACTTGGGGAATTGGACGTTAAGCATTGTCTTCGTTCCAGTACAAATATCAGTACAAACATTTCGCAGATACTATCAAATATTTGTACTGAGAGTGAGTTTAGGCGTTCCAGTACAAATATCAGTACAAATTTTCCGCAGATACTATCAAATGTTTGTACTGGAAAGAGTAAAGCAGGCGCCAGTACTAATATCAGCATTCCCCAAGAAAACGTGAAGAGCCTTCTTATTGCTCAAAAAAGCCACTGCCCTTCCCTCACTCGTTAGTAAGGTTAATAGCAATGGCTTATTTAAATCGAATTAATATCTTGGCTACTTATTAGAATGGATACTCCTCGCCAAGGTTAGTGAGGAAACGATATCCTTCCTTATCATATCTCTTCTCCTCGAAAAGCTTACGAAGGATCTCAGCTGCATCATAAGAAGATAGAGGTGCCTGGTTATCTGGGTCACCGTTTGTTCGGATCCAGCCTGGGTGGATGCAGAAAATATTAATGCGGTCATCACCCTTAAATGTATTGAAAAGGTTCATTGTTGCCATATTAAGTGCAGCCTTTGACATACCATAATCAATCATATTTGTTCGATAGCACTTAGTGATACTACCAGCCTCTGATGAGATGTTATAGATTGTAGACATCTTATCGCCCTTTATTAAGAGATCATAGAAAGCCTTAATTACACGCATTGGACCAACTGCAGCAACATTAAGTGCAGGAGCAATCTCATCTAAGCTCGCATCAAAAAATCCCTTATCACAATCAGGAGATACAGTTACTGCATTGTTGATCATGAGGTCAATGTGATCAACCTGACCTTCGAGGCTAGCACGAGCAGCATTAACAGAATCTGAACTACCAATATCCATTGTAAGGATAATGAGCTTATCGCCATACTGTTCCTTAAGCTTATCGAGATCTTCAGAAGTCTTACGTACAGTAGCAATTACTGTGTCGCCATCTTCGAGATAACGAAGAGCGAGGTTAAATCCGAGTGCATAACTTCTGCCTGTTCCTGTTACCATTACAATCTGATTCATAGTCGTCTCCTCTTATGTTAATGCGGCTAATTGGCTCACTTATAATTCGTACAAATTAAGAAGCTTAGGAACACGCGCCTCAATCTGTGGAGCACGCTCCTTGATGATATTAACTAATTCCTCTGGATCGGCTGTATTACCAATAAACATATCAAAATGTGTAGGGATTACTAACTTCGCGTCTATACGAATAGCTAGTTCTGCTGCTTCCTTGGCGTCCATGTTACCAATAAAACCCTTTGTCACTTCACACTCACGTCCATTAATTGGTGAAAGAAGAAGGTCTGCGCCCTTATGCTCCTTGAGCTGATCAACAAGTTCATCTGTAAGGTAACCGTCACCAGTATGGATAATCGTCTTTGAACCAAGCTTTAGTACATATCCTACTGACATTTCTGGCTTATCCTCATATACGTGATTAGGATGAGCTGTTGAGACTGCAGTAACAGTAATACCTTCTGATAATGTGATAGTCTCGCCTGGCTTAATTCCAATGATGCTCTCTGATTGAATTCCAAGGCCTCTAGCAATCTCCACTACTCCTGATGGAACGATGAACTTACAGTTGGAATTCATAATGTATATCTTCTGAGCAGTCTCTGGAGCTAGGTGATCAATATGCGCATGTGTCGCAAAATAAAAATCGCAGGCAACCTGAGCCGCATCAATAGGGCTTGGGTAATGCCTGCAACTATTTCCTACTTCATCGAGACAATCATTGAGCATCGGATCGATAAAGATGAACTTATCCATGTACTTAAAACTATATCCACACTGGCCTAGCCATGCATATCTTACAATATCCTCATTAACTGTTGTGTGAATATCATTATTAGGTACATTAGTCATCTTTCTTCTTACGACTCTTAAGTGGCTCTATTGAACCATCTGCATGCTGAATCTTGATACCGTCAAGCTGAGATGAGAAGTTTCCAAGTACTGCAGCTCTGTACTGCTTACGAAGATTAGCCTGCTCAGCTAGTTCAGCTTCAGTGAGTCCTTCCTCCTTAGACTTATGATAAAGCTCATTAATTCTTTTAATTAATTCCTGAAATTCCATTTCTTTTTCCCTTAGATAAATTAATGCACACATTTTACCATTAGCTTGTCAAATTATGGTGATAATTATCACATTTCAGCAATAAATGTAAAATGAGGCTTATTTTTTTACAAATCGTAATATGGCCTCGCTCGTGAAAACAATCTGCTCATCATTAGTTATGGTCGCTTCGCCATCACCTCTCTGCTCACCATAAACTCCAAAATATGCGTGATTGCCGCCAGGAATTACTATCTCTTCCATATCGTCTGGTAGGTTATCTCTGTTGTTCGAATAAGTATTACTACTTAGTACTTCGTCGTTCTCACCATATATAGACAGAACTCCAAGGCCACTATCAGAAATATCCTCTGTTGAATAGGCTGCAAGAAGAATAAGTCCATCGTAGTTCGCGATATTGTCAGCGACATAACTACTAGCAACCCATCCTCCGAGTGAGTGTCCGCCAACATACCAACTACTAATACTATTTCCCTTGAGCTCAAGGAATTCATCAGCCGCATCGCTATTGAAGAAAGCAAGATTACATGGCTCTTTCACTATTACACAGTAAACGCCGTTATCAGCAATTTTTCGCATGAGTGGAGCATATGCTTCTGGTTCGACACTCGCACCTGGATAGAATACAAATCCAATCCCTTCACACGCGTCTGGCTCAAAGGCAATAAAACCATCTTCCTCAATTACATTAATTCCATCTTGATCTTCTAATGCTACATGTACACTATCTAGTGGCTTATAGCTAAAAGTTAAGAAGTACACTGTCACCGCGGTCAGTAATACAACAATCGCCGCTACAACAGCTATAGTAATCTTCTTACCCTTACTCATTTACCTCATCACCTTCTACTCTGCTAGTGAAAGCTTCGTAAAGCTCAGGAAAATCCTTCTTAAATCTAATGAACCCACCCTGAAGGTTCATAAAGCAGTGCTCAGAAAAAGCCTCGCACACAGTCTTTCCTTCACTATTAACCATATTGTATCTAATCTTGAGCTTCACACCTTTGAACTCAGCAATTGATGTGTAGATAGTAATCTCCTCATCAAATGTACTTGGAGCCTTATAAGACACATTAATACCAGTTACAGGTGACACGATACCCATAGACTCAAGTCTAGCGAAATTCCAACCAATCTTATCGAGATAGTCTACTCTCGCCTCTTCCATCCATCTAACGTAGTTGGAATGATGAGTAATTCCCATCTTATCTGTCTCGTAATAATGCACTTTGTGCTTATATGTTTCCATAGTTTTCTCCCATAATATAGATTCGATACACTTAATCGCAAGCCACCTTTTAGTATATCTTATTTCACGTAAGAATTGCTCACCAACAAGCAAGCTTGTTTTTTTCGATTAAATTCTTGTAAAATTAATATGTTTATTTAAGGGGATGATTATTATATGCGATATGTTAGAAATACATTTGATTACTTCAGAGATAATGATGAGAGAATTACATCCATATTGGAACTCAAAAAATTAGCCAAAGAACAGACAGAACGTGAACCTATCGACAAAGAACAGGCTAAAAGTGACGTCTTAGGATGCTTAATATCAGTCGTAGTAGTCACAATAATCATTAGCCTTGTATACGCCGGTTACAAAGCTATTGAGGCTATGGATAACCCAGACTATATATTTGAGAATCCTGTTATTCTTTATAGTTTCTTTGGTGTCTTCTTACTCGTAGGAATAATTTTTACTTTTGGTCCAGTCATTAAGAATGTTCGTCTTAAAATCAAATGCACTGAGGAGGTTCAGGGTAAATGTATTGGATTTAATGATAAATCTAATGTTACTAAGCATACTAGTTATGTATCCTCTTGCCCAGTATATAGATTTACTATGAATAATCAGGAATTCACAGTTTACGATGGTAAGCACTACAAAAGCAATGCAAACTTCCCTCATGTGGGTGAACTTGCCTCTATTAAAATTGATCCAGCTAATCCTAACAACTGCATTATCAATGACAAACTTCCTTGGTATATACTCAATGAAGTCGTTGGAGTGGCATTCATTGCAGCATCAATTACAGTTCTAGTTGCATGTATTCTAAATCTATAATTCCACATATTTCTGCATAAAAATGGGGCTGTCTCTTAACTAGAGGCAACCCCTTTTTGTTATTCCACAATATTACCTTTTTGATAAACTTCAACAGCTTCGCTAATTGTATTAGCTTTACCTGTTTCGATGTTATTAATCAATTCCTTAACTGCCTTTGTTTCCATCATCGCTGCTGGTACATACTTAAGATATGGTGCCAAATCTTTCTTGCACTTCTGTTTTGTAGCCTCGAGTTCTGAACGCTGTGGATACTTCTTTGCCTGTTCCATTTTTGATGAATACTCTGCCCATACTGCTTCATTGTAGTTATCTCTTCTTGTCTTTGCTACAAAAATACCAATAAATATAGAGACGAAGAAAGCTATTACTCCTGCAATTCCACCAAAGAATGTTACGATATTTCCGACTACAATTGCAACAATTAAGTATGGCCAAAAACAACCCCAAAATGTCTTCTCTGCTGGTGCTGCTGGTCTTGGTGGTGTTACATACTCGTTGAGGCTCTTATTTGCATTATCTAATGCACGAACTCTCATCATCATGTTATTAAGTACTTTGATGTGATCTTCCTTTGTTGCTATTTCGATTGCTTCATCATTAATGAAGCATCCACACTTTGTGCAAACATTGCCACTGATAATCTGAATTCCACATGTCTTACATCTTTCCATTTCATAATCCCCCTTAATATAAATTTTTCTCCCTTTTATGTATGATTTCTCAAACATGTATCAATTATATTTGTTATTCGGTGAAATATATAGTATTCGGGTATCCAAATATTATGGTCCATTTCCGACATAGTACATAATTCAGATTATCTATTTGCAAGCAAAATAAAACCCTGGTATATCACAAATACACCAGGGAATATTTATTCAAATGAATTGTTATTACTTCTTTGAATCGAGGTAAGCTTTTCTACCAATCTCATAGAGGTTGTTACCCTCTGAGTCAATGATAACTACAAGTGGCATATCCTCAACTTCAAGACGACGGAGAGCTTCAGCACCCAAGTCTTCGAAAGCGATGAGATCAGCCTTCTTGATGCACTTTGCAAGGAGGGCACCAGCACCACCGATAGCACCGAAGTAAACACCTGAGTACTTCTTCATTGCATCGATAACTTCTGGAAGTCTAGCACCCTTACCGATCATTCCTCTAGCACCAACAGACATCATTGTAGGAGCATAAGCATCCATACGACCTGATGTTGTAGGGCCAGCTGAACCGATAACCTGACCTGGCTTAGCAGGTGTAGGGCCTACGTAGTAGATTGTTGCATCCTTTGGATCAAATGGGATATCCTCACCCTTTGCCAAAGATTCACACATTCTCTTGTGACCAGCGTCACGTGATGTGTAGATAACACCAGAAACGAGTACTTCGTCACCAGCCTTAAGAGTCTTAGCGAGCTCTTCTGTAAGTGGTAATGTAATTTTTCTTGCTGCCATATTAGATTACCTCCGTCTTGTGACGTGTTACATGACAGTTAATGTTAACTGCACATGGCATACCAGCGATATGTGTAGGAAGTGTCTCAATGTTAAGACCAATTGCTGTAGTCTTTCCACCGAAGCCCTGAGGACCAATACCAAGCTCGTTGATCTTCTCGAGCATTTCCTTCTCGAGGTCAGCATAGAATGGATCTGGGTTCTCTGAATCGATAGGTCTCATAAGAGCCTTCTTAGCAAGAAGTGCACACTTATCGAATGTACCACCGATACCTACACCAACAACCATTGGAGGACATGGGTTAGGACCAGCTGTCTCAACTACCTCAAGGATGAAGTCCTTGATACCCTGAAGACCAGCAGATGGCTTGAACATACGAATCATTGACATGTTCTCTGAACCGAAGCCCTTAGGACCAACTGTAATCTTAACGTTCTCACCAGGAACGATCTCTGTTGTGATCATTGCAGGTGTGTTGTCGCCTGTGTTACCACGACGAACTGGATCTTTAACAACTGACTTACGGAGGTAACCGTTACCGTAACCTCTTCTTACACCCTCGTTAATAGCGTCTGTTAAGTCGCCACCAACAAAGTGAACATCCTGACCAATCTCAAGGAATACACAAGCCATACCTGTATCCTGACAGATAGGTACGCTCTCTGCATCAGCGATTTCAAAGTTCTTAATAATGTTATCAAGAACACCCTTAGCAATCTCGCCATCTTCACATGCTCTGCAAGTCTTAATAGCGCACTTAACATCGCCTGGGAGATAGTAGTTAGCTTCGATACAAAGCTTTTCGATAACGTCAGTAAGCTGACTTACGTTAATGTCTCTCATCTTTGTTCTCCTTTGATATTTAAAATTTCCTTAAAATCGAAAGCGAGTAGAAGCCCAAGGGCCTCTACTCATCATCGAATACTATTTGTTACGAATTATCTCTCGTGTCTAGCATAGTTAGGAAGGAGCTTAGGTGATACAACACCTGTGTCACAACCAGCTGACTTGAGCTCGCTATCGTAAGCAGCTACGTGGTCAAGGTTCATGTTACCAAGTGTAACATCCTTGTACTTAGCAGCAGCCTTCTTACCAGCATTTCTACCGAATACGATAACGTCGAGGAGTGAGTTACCCATAAGTCTGTTTGTACCGTGGATACCACCAGCAGCCTCACCAGCAACGAGGAGGTTAGGGATCTTAGTTGTGAAACCATCACCGTTAATCTCTACACCACCATTCTGATAGTGGAGTGTTGGGAAGATAAGGATAGGTACCTTACGCATATCGATACCATAGTTCATGTACATACGGAACATAGCTGGGATTCTCTTCTCGATTGTACCCTCACCACCGAGGATTTCGATCATTGGAGTATCGAGCCATACACCCTTTCTACCGTTAGGAGCTTCAACACCACGACCCTCACGGCACTCACGGATAACACCAGAAGCGTTAACGTCACGTGTCTCGAGTGGGTGGATATAAGCCTCACCATCAACGTTAACGAGCTGAGCACCTACTGAACGAACCTTCTCAGTAACGAGAGCACCGAGAATCTGGTCTGGGTAAACAGCACCTGTTGGGTGATACTGGATTGAATCCTGGTAAAGGAGTGAAGCACCTGCTCTGTAAGCAAGTACAAGACCATCAGCTGTAGCGCCGTAGTGGTTAGATGTTGGGAAGTCATTGTAGTGCATTCTACCAGCACCACCAGTTGCGATAACAACAGTCTTAGCGCGAGCTACTGAGTAGTCACCTGTCTCCATGTTGAGGAGAACTGCACCAGCTACCTGACCCTTATCGTCCATGATAAGCTCAACTGCTGATGTGAACTCTACTACTGGGATACCAAGGTTAAGAACTTCGTCTCTAACTGTACGCATGATCTCAGCACCTGAATAGTCCTTAGCAGCGTGCATTCTCTTTCTTGATGTACCACCACCGTGTGTAGTAACCATTGTACCGTCTTCTTCCTTATCGAACTCAACGCCGAGCTCATTGAGCCACTTAATAGCGTCTGGAGCCTCCATAACGAGTCTCTTAACGAGTTCTGGACGAGCTGCGAAGTGTCCACCACCGAAGCAGTCGAGGTAGTGCTGAACTGGAGAGTCATTCTCCTTATCAGCTGCCTGGATACCACCCTCAGCCATCATTGTATTAGCATCACCGATACGAAGCTTTGTAACGATCATTACGTTAGCACCAGCATTGTGTGCTTCGATAGCGCATGAAGAACCAGCTCCACCACCACCGATAACGAGTACGTCTACATCGTAATCGATCTTTGAAATATCAACCTTGTCTGTCATAAGACGGCTTGTTGAATGAAGCATTTCTGCGAGCTGCAATGGAGCACGCTGACCCTTGTTAGGACCAACCTTAATCTCTGCAAAAGATGCGTCGTTGTAATCAGGATGGAACTCCTTCAAAAGTGCATCCTTCTCGTCTGCTGTCAAACGTCTTGGCTCTGTAGCCATACGAGCAGCTCTAGAAGCTTCTACCTTCTTGATAGATTCCATCATGCTATCTGTATATAATGCGCTCATCTTATTCCCTCCTTATTACTTCTCAATGTCTCTGTTGTTGTAGAGATCCTGCATCTCAGCAACAGGCTTGTTCATATAAGCTTCAATCATCTCATCGAACTCACCAGCGTTGATTTCTTCAACTCTCTTTGTCAAGTGCTGAGCCTCGTTAGCAATGTACTTACCATTAAGTCTTCTAGCAAGGAGACCAACCATTGGATGTGAGATACCAGCTGGACATCTAACTGAGCAACAACCACAACCTACGCAGTCGAAAGACTCTTCTGCACACTTAGCAAAGTCGCCTCTCTGAGCATAAGCGATGTACTGCATTACGTTAAGGCTCTGTGTACAAGCCTTTGTACAAGCGTTACAACCAATACAGCTGTAGATTTCTGGATAGAGCTCCATCATTACCTGCTGCTTAGCTTCCAACTCATTGATTTCATAAGTTCTCTTATCTGTTGGGAAGAATGGGATAGATGCGATATACATACCCTCTTCAACCTTTGTAGAACAAGCAAGACATGTCTTAAGCTCATTCTGACCCTTGATTCTGTACATTGTTGCACAAGCACCGCAGAAACCATGACGGCATCCGCAACCACGCTTTAATGTGTAACCAGCGTATTCCATAGCTGCCATAATTGTGAGGGCGCCTGGTACACTGTATTTCTTACCAAAGAAATATACATTAACCATATTTTCCATGAATTTATTCTCCTTCTATTAAAACTCACCTGTTGTCGCAGCAATCTCGTCGTAACGGAATACTGGACCGTCCTTACATACGAACTTGTTACCTACGTTACAACGTCCGCACTTACCAATACCACACTTCATACGAAGCTCAAGTGTTGTGTAAACCTGCTCATCTGTGTAACCAAGTTCCTTAAGTCCCTGAAGAACGAACTTGATCATGATTGGAGGTCCACAAAGAAGTGCAACCTTGTCTACGTTGAGGTCAAGTTCCTTAACATAGTTAGGAACAAATCCAACGTGACCGTCCCAACCTTCCTGCTCACGGTCGATTGTAAGGTGAACATTAACACCAGGAACATTCATCCATACATCTTTAATCTCATCAAGTCTTACGAGGTCATCAGCTGAACGAGCACCGTAAACGATGTCGATTGTACCGTACTCATCACGCTTATCGATACAGTAGTTAATTACTGAACGAAGTGGAGCAAGACCGATACCACCAGCGATGAACAAAAGATCTTTTCCCTTGAGAACTGTGTCTACTGGGAAGTTGTTACCATAAGGTCCACGAACGAGCACCTCGTCACCAACCTGCAAGTTGTGAAGTACATTTGTAAGACTACCACACTGCTTGATTGAGAATTCCTGATACTCCTTATTCGTTGGAGATGAAGTAATTGAGAACATTGCTTCGCTTACACCTGGAATACAAACCATTGCGCACTGGCCTGGCATGTGTTCAAAAAGCTTCTTTCCATCTCTACCAACAACACGGAAAGTCTTAACGTCTGGTGTCTCACGACGAATGTCAGTGATTACTCCGATCTGTGGCAACAATACATTGTTGTTTTCATTTCCACAATCACACATTAGAGTTACCTCCCATTCGCTTAATTACCTTAACAATATTCAAGGACTGAGGACACTTATCTACGCATCTACCACAACCTACGCATGAGAACATTCCTTCTCTATCTGGGAAGTAAACGAGCTTATGCATAAATCTCTGACGGAATCTCTGCATCTGAGTCTGTCTGTTTGTACCGTGAGCACAAAGTGTGAAGTCATGATACATACATGAGTCCCAACAACGATAACGAGATACGCCGTGACCTGTATTGAAGTCCTTAATGTCATAGCACTGGCAAGTTGGACATGAGAATGTACATGTACCGCAGCCGAGGCATGCATTTGATAATTCTGTCCACATTGGGCTGTTGAAAAGATCATCTGTCTTACCAGCACCGAATGCACTTACATCGAGCTTACTGTTAGGGAGAACACTGAGAATTGTGCGGATGCAGTTCTTCTCTGTCTCTACTTCCTTAGCTACGTCAGCTTCCTCAAGGAGTGCCTTGATGCTCTCTGTAAGAGCCTGGCCCTTCTCTGTCTTAGCTTCCCAAGCGTAACCGCCCTCGATATTCCACATAGCTACGTCAGCCTCTGGCTCAGCAGCATCGATATCGAATGTAGCACAGAAGCAGCTCTCATCTGGCTGATGACAAGCAAGAGAAACAACGATACCGTGCTCTCTTCTTGCAGCGTAGTATGTATCAACAGGATCTGAAAGGAATACCTTGTCGAGTACTACGAATGAACGAACGTCACATGGACGAACGCCAAATACTACGAAGTCCTTATTGCAATACTCTTCTTCAGAGATTGTGAACTTACCATCTTCTGTAGTAACAGCATACAAACCTTCGCTCTGTGGGAAGAATGCATCCTTAGCTGACTTTACAGTTCTAAGAGTGTCCAAGTCAGGTGTGCAATCCTCTTTGTAGAAACCAAAATTTGTTACTCCATTATTGTTGATAGGAAGGAATAAATCCTTTGTTTCAGCAATAGCCTTAAGGAGTTTTGGCATCTGATCATTAGTAATCTTAAACATTTGCTTAACCCCTTTCCTTAACGATTGATGGCTCAACGTCATCTGTTGTGAAGTTTGTGAGTGGAGCACGTGATGTTGTGTCCTCACCAGCCTGGAACTCACCATAGAACTCGTTAATATCTGAAATGAACTTACGGTTCAAGAGGTGAAGTGGGATGTTTTCAGGACATACTCTTGAGCACTCACCACAGTCTGTACATCTACCAGCAACGTGCCAAGCACGGATGATATGGAACATCTGCTCTTCGAATGAAGATGTGTTTACCTTCTGTGCAGCATCGTAGTTGTTGTTATCGAAGATACACTTGATACAGCTACAAGCTGGGCAAACGTTACGGCAAGCGTTACAACGAATACATCTTGAGAGCTCACCCTGCCAGAAAGCAAATCTCTCTTCAGGCTTCATAGCTTCAAGCTTTTTAACTTCGTCAAAACGACCTTCAGCAGCTGGCTTCTCTTCGTCTACGAATGAAGCGAGCTCGTCGTATACTACGTGCTTACCACCCTTACATACCTTACAACGATCGAGAACAGCCTCTTCACGAGCCATCTCTGCATCACCATAAGCTGTATGGATCTTGAGTGTTGCACCTTCTTCAGCAACAGAAAGGATAGCCTTATTACCTGCTGCCTTAATCTTATTGATGTCGAGCTTACCATAGCAGCCAACAGCAATAATGTATGTATTATCGCGATTAATGCGATTTTCCTTGATGAGCTGGTTGAAGCTATATGTATCACAAGGCTTGAGGAAAACAAGTGTCTTACCCTCGAGCTTTGAATTCTTAATCATATACTTGCTCAAGTTAGCTCCGCAGAATCCGTCATATACGAATTCATCAAGGCTCTCAGCTGTCTCGAAAACAGCTGGCTCTGCATTGAAATCTGTATCGCCCTTTCTCCAACCAAGGACACGAGCAACAGTTCCATCTGCGAGTAAAGCTTTTGCTCTAGCGATTAATTCTGCTTGCATCTGATATCCTCCAATCTTACGTTAGGACCGAGTTCACGTACCTGCTCAATGAACTTATTCATTGTAGCTGAGAACTTAACACCCTCAGCAGCTGATACCCACTCTACATGAGTACGATTCTTCTCTACACCGAGGAAGTCGAGCATTGAGAAGAGTGTTGTCATACGTCTTCTAGCGTAGTAGTTACCTGTTGAATAGTGACAGTCTCCTGGGTGACAACCACAAAGGATAACTCCATCTGCACCCTTCTGGAATGCACGGAGAATAAACATTGGGTTTACACGGCAAGAGCATGGTACACGAATGATTTTTACATCTGCAGGGTAAGCAAGACGGCTTGAACCAGCAAGGTCAGCACCTGCATAAGAACACCAGTTGCAGCAGAAAGCTACGATCTTTGGCTTCCATTCAGAATTGTTCATCGACATATAGCATCTACCTCCGCAAGAATTTGTCTATTAGAGAATCCCTGTAAGTCCATAGCACCAGATGGGCAAGCAACTGTACAAGCACCACAACCCTGACAAAGAGCTGTATTAACTGTAGCTACGCGAGTTGTCTCACGAGCACCAAATCTGATAACCATCTGCTCATCATAGCTGATAGCACCATAAGGACAAACCTTCTCACAGTTTGAACAACCGTTACAGTAAACCTGATTACACTTAGCTGTGCATGGGTTAGTAACGAGGTGATCCTTAGAGAGGAGTCCGATAACCTTAGAAGCAGCAGCGCCAGCCTGAGCAACTGTCTCAGGGATATCCTTAGGACCCTGACAAACACCTGAGAGGAAGATACCAGCTGTTGGTGACTCTACAGGACGAAGCTTAGCATGTGCTTCTGTAAGGAAGTCATTTGTATCAATAGAAGCTGTGAGCATAGAAGCGATTCTACGAACACCCTCATTTGGCTCAATTGCTGTTGCAAGAACAACGAGGTCTGCTTCCATCTTGATCTGACGGTTGTCGAGGAGATCTGAAGCCTGAACAAGAAGTCTTCCGTTCTCTGCTTCTGAAACCTTACCAACCTGACCCTTAATATAATCAACATCATATTCTTCTACTGCACGACGGTAGAACTCATCGAAGTTCTTACCAGGTGTACGTACATCGATATAGAATACGTGAATGTCAAGCCATGGATAGTGATCCTTGAGGAGCATAGCCTGCTTAGCTGTGTACATACAGCAGATCTTTGAGCAGTATGTCTTACCTCTGCATGTTGTATCACGTGAGCCTACGCACTGTACGAATACGATTGTCTTAGGATCTTCACCATTTGAAGGACGTACAACGTGACCACCTGTAGGACCAGCAGCGTTCATCAAACGCTCGAGCTCGAGTGATGTGATAACGTCCTTGTTTGTGTTGTAGCCGTACTCATTGAACTTATCGAGCTTGATTGTATCAAAACCAGTAGCAACAACGATTGCGCCGTACTCTCTTGTAATGATTTCATCCTGTGCCTCGTAGTTAATAGCACCAGCCTTACAAATCTTTGCACAAACTCCACACTTACCTGTCTTAAGGTATGTACAAGCATTCTTATCGATAACTGGAACGTTAGGAATAGCCTGTGCGAATGGAGTATAAATAGCGGAACGATTATTAAGTCCGCGGTTGAACTCGTTAGGTGTCTTCTTGTTAGGGCACTTAGCCTGGCACTCACCACAACCAGTACACTTGTCCATATCTACATAACGAGCCTTCTTACGAATGTCTACCTTAAAGTCACCTACGAAGCCGCCAACCTTCTCTACTTCAGACCATGTGAAGAGTGTGATCTTCTCATGAGCGTTAGCTTCTACCATCTTAGGTGTGAGGATACAAGCAGCACAGTCAAGTGTAGGGAATGTCTTATCAAGCTGTGACATTCTACCACCGATAGAAGGTGTTCTCTCAACGATATCTACTTCGAAACCAGCATCAGCGATATCGAGAGCTGTCTGAATACCAGCGATACCACCACCGATAACGAGGGCACGCTTAGTAACAGGGCTTGTGCCAGCCTGGAGTGGAGCATTGAGCATAACCTTTGCTACAGCTGCACGACCAAGGATGATAGCCTTCTCTGTTGCTTCTTCTTTATCCTTATGAATCCATGAGCACTGCTCACGAATATTAGCAATCTCAACGAGGTATGGGTTAATGCCATAACGCTCAGCTGCTTTACGGAATGTGTTCTCATGCATACGTGGAGAACATGAACATACTACGATACCTGTGAGCTGCTTCTCTTTGATAGCGTCACCGATCAACTTCTGTCCTGCTTCAGAACACATATACTGATAGTCTTCTGCATGAACTACACCTGGCTCCTTTAAGAGTGTCTCAGCAACTCTCTTAACATCAACAGTAGCCGCGATATTAGTTCCGCAATGACATACAAATACACCAATTCTTTGCATTTATTTATCACCTTTCTTTATGTCGCGTAATTAACTTACCAACTTATTTCTTGTACTTACGGAAAGCACTCATCAAGAGCTGCTGTGGCATATTCTCATCGAGAAGTTCTGGCATCTCGTCTGCAGAGAGAATTGTCTCGCCTCTCTGACGGAGAACTGATACACGAACAGCCTCAATTACCTTAGCTGGCTTAACATTACGTGGGCAACGCTCAACGCACGCAAAGCAAGAAAGGCACTTGCTGATTGATTTTGAATTCATAAGTGGCTCAATGTTGCCATTCTGAACATAGGAGATAAACTGATGTGGTCTGATATCCATTTCATCGTATGCAGGGCAAGATGCTGAACATCTACCGCACTTCATACATTTTCTTGTATCTACGCCACTAATCTCACGAATCTGGTCTGCTGTTACTGTCTTCATGACTGTACCTCCTTGATTCCAAGAGCCTCAGCGAGGAGTTCTGTGAAGTAAGAAACCTTCATACCCTCACCCTTGCAATTCTTTGTAAGGTTGTACATGCAAAGTGGGCAAGCTGTGATGAGCTCCTCTGCACCCTTTGCCTTAGCAGATGACAATACGCGATCTACCATTGACTCAGCCTGGTCCTTAGCCTTCAAAGAAACGTAGCCACCGCAGCACTCGTTTCTCATAGCATAAACAACTGGCTCAGCACCGATTGCTCTGATGAAGTCCTCAAGAATTGTTGGGTTCTCAGGATCATCGAACTGCATTGTTGCGCTTGGACGGAGTAACAAACATCCGTAGTAAGCACCAATCTTACGACCTGTAAGTGGATTTGTAACCTTCTTTGCAAGCTCATCAAAACCAACACGATCTCTAAGTACCTCAAGATAGTGAAGAACTGTTGTCTCACCGAGATATGGCTCATCCAATCCCATGTAGTTGTTAACACGTGTCTGGATATCGTTTACATTTGCCATATCATCATTAACGCGCTTGATAACGTGATGACATGCTGAACATACTGTGATCAAATCCTGTCCCTTTGACTTTGCGTCTGCAAGAGCACGAACAGAAGGAAGCTTTGTAGCAATTTCATCTGAAGCGAGTGGGTAAACACCGCCACAGCACTGCCACTCAGGGATTTCTTCGAGCTCGAAGCCTAATGCTTTAGCAGATTCTCTGGCATACAGATCAAGATCTTTCGCTTTATTCTTAAGCGTACATCCAGGAAAATAACTGTAAATCATCGATTTACTCCTTTCATACTTTAATAAACTCAATGTATTTGAACCGCTCGAAAACAAGCCGCAAGACCTGTCAACTAGTCGTTCAAAAGTGATAGCACGCCCTTCATGTCCCCATAATTTGGGCACACCAAGATATACTATCAGCCATTAAGCATTATACTAACTTGAGGATTCTTTTACAATTATCCGGGGTTACTTTTTCGTGTTAAGATTTATTGAATTTTTTACTAAAAGCGATAAAAACAGGCCGTTTTGTACAAAAAAGCCCGTTTTTATAAAATTATCTGAATTAATGATTTTTGTTTGCTAGTTTTCGAGCAGGTCTCGTGATTAATCTTCCACTTTCTTGATAGGCATATATAGCTTCTTACCGTGGAAGCCTCCCTTGCCTGGAACTGTTATATATTCTTCTAAATACTGGTGGTCACCATATGTATAATCGCCACTGTTTAAAATCCACTTATGAAGTGCGAGCCAATAATTACTAATTTCACTATACTTGTTCTCTGGCACTTCTAACATGATATACAATCCACCATCAAAGTGCTTTACTTCAATATCCTTATCATCTGAAAAAATCTCATGATTTGGATAATTCATCATTGACCATGCCTCATAGCCTACATCAACGCTGTTAAATGTAGTGGAAAATCCAAAAAATCTAGATACAGGAGCTAAATGATATCCGCCTGCGACCATCATTTTACTGAGCTTGGAGATGCCAGGATTTTTACCTGTGTTGCCCATCAAATGATAGTAAGCAAATGTCATCTGCCACTTAACGAGCTTGGACCATACCTTTGGTTCCAAAATCTCACGTGTCATCTTAACCTTGCTCTGTCTGGAATTGCTCTTATATAGGCTAATCGATACGACAGTCATTGGAGGCAACTCTGTGATAACGACATCGCTTGTATCCAAATCACTGTTTCTAATTGAATCAGGAACAAATACTTCAGTTAATCTCTCAAGATTTTTCTCAGTTCTAAATACATGTGGAGGTGTACCTATAACACTAGCGAAGAGATTTGAATATGTCTGCTGAGAGCCGAACTTATACTCCTTGGCAATCTCAGTAACTGATTTACGAGTGTCAATTAATTCATGAGCAGAATGGGATAGAACTCTTGCGATAAGATAATCGTCAAAAGTTTTTCCGACAGATACTGAGAATACAGTTGGGAACCAATAATGATCAGCAACAATCGTCTCATAAAGTTCCTGTGCTACACTGCGGTTCTTAATGTTTGCCTCTATACAATCGATTACCTCGAGTATCAACGGAACATATTTGTTATCCACAATATCACCT
>JAKSRG010000040.1 GCA_024403735.1 Clostridia bacterium | reverse complement strand
TCCAGCATATCGTTGATATAAATATCATCATCGATAATTAAAATATTCTTCATTGTCTTCAACTCCATCTAAACTTTTTTACTTTGTTATTTCTTTCTCCCATAGCCAACTCGTATTTTCGCCACTTAACCTGTTCATCAACCGAAAAACACATAATATTCTGCATACCTACTGCCATAGCAAGCATGGAAGAGGAAAACAATCCTGCGTATACACCAGCTGTAAAAAAGAGTAAAACTATAACTACAGGGACAATAGGAGCAGATCGCTTATCAATACTAGATAAACCTGAATTTTATACTCAAACTCTACAGTCAATTATAACAAACACATGCAATTCTTTTCTGGTTAACAGACCTTATTTTTCAACGAAAAAGGCTGGAAATAAATCCAACCTTCTGTACTATTAATCGTCATATCATCTTAAAGTGTTTTAATGCTTCTACAATTGCTTTCTCTTTATGTTCAGGACACTTAGGTTGTCTGCTGTCATCTGACTTTGGTAGGTTATAGCAATCTCTTTCTATAATTCCATATTTCTGCTTAACCTGTGCTATGTAAAGTGAGCTTACCTTTAATCCAGTGTGTTCCTTAACATATTCCTTAATATCTGAGTAGGTAGCCTTAGCTTCAGCTTCTGTAAGGTCAAATTCGGTGAGTTTAACTCGCATTTCCATCTTTGGAGCTTCAGAAAGTTGCGACAAAAGGCATACCGTCTCTATATGATCTGTATTCGCAAACAAATCTACAGGTGTGACCGACTTAATCTCGTACTTATCACAAAGCATCTTTAGGTCACGTGATAGAGTTGCTGGGTCACAGGATTCATAAATAATTTTCTCCTATTCCATCTTAAGTAGTCTAGCGATAAATGCTACATCTATTCCTTTGCGAGTAGAATTAACAATTACTGTGTCTGCCTTATCGATCTTGCTTGAATTTCACAATTGAAGACGCCAAAAATGTCTTAATAATTTTCATCGTAACACTCCAACCTCGATTACATCGTTCTCAAAATCAATGTTGTTCAATCTAAATAGCTGAATTATGATTACTTGAAACGATGTGCCATCTATTATCTCCTTCACTAAAACAACGCAAAAGCACATTTCCCCTAGCATCTACTAGTTCATAAACAACTTACAATAGCAACCCAATAAAACACATGGGAAACACTCATAATAACTCGTTAATAGCAAAAACATTCTTTTGTTATTCGTCTTTCAATATGATTCTAAACATAGTTAGTCGGTTTATTCACTTACAAAAGAAATACCATTATCTTGTTCTTATGAAATTCGTCATCAAAAGAGATATCTAGAATATATCCCATAAATCTCCTATTCAAACATAGCAATCATTCTAGCTAAGTGATTTACGAATTCTTTAAATTCAGTCTCTGCCTTTAGAGCATATAACTGCGCTGTTTCACTCATTCGATTACTAGAATTGACAAATTGATTATAATAGCCGACATAGTTGTTATATCGTTCAATTATATAATATCCAACTTCGACAATTGAAGAATTAACCTTAGAGTATTTATTCTTTTCGCAGAAATAATAGAGTTCTTGTAACAATTCGGCTAATTTCTTAGTATCCTCATTAATCGCTTTTACATCACCTTTTTTGAAAGCTTCTCTATATGAAGCCGTCACTGAATATAGTTGTTCCATCTTGCTTTTTATATCAGGAACACTTCTTCCCTCACTAGAAATAGATTTCTGAGATTTGAACATGCCTTCCAATTTACTAATAACTGAATCAAAGAATTCATTGCTCGCAGTAATCGCCTGAAAACGTCTTATTTCATCAATACTTTTTGGAAGGTGCTCAGGAAATTTAAATCCTCTTCCTCTAATTAGTACTATGTTCTTTTTTAATCTGATTGCTTCTTCAATCTCTAGTCGTACCCAATCATTCTCGTTACTACAACGATCAAGAGCATTCTCACTCAATACAAGCAAAAAATCTTCACATTCTTCGATCTTTTCATATAATTGTTCATTAAATTTTCCACTTCGCATTTCTTCAATATCGTAGAAAACATTATATCCATCATTTTGAAGTCGATAATATAGTAAATGAGCGAGATTTTCTCCTGTGCTTCTTCTATAACTAATAAATATCTGATGCTTCATATGATCCTCCATAGCTATTTAATTCTGACTTTTAAATATTTAAGCCGTTGCTACCGTCAGTTTAACAAAAATACACTTAGGAAAACTTGCATAATTGAAAATTAAATGAAAACAAATACGAAATTCTGGTATAAAAGAACCACCCGATTAATGGGTGGTTTGCACTAAATCTATAAGCATTTGTTGTAAAAACCAACTCAAAATGTAGGTTAAGACATACCAGTAATCTTAACATTTCTATATAAAGTGAACTTAACTCTCATTTACATCTTTTGAGTTTCAGATAGTTGCGACAGAAAACATACTGTTTCTATATGATCTGTATTCGCAAACAAATCTACTGGTGTGACCGACTTAATCTCGTACTTATCACAAAGCATCTTCAGGTCACGTGATAGAGTTGCTGGGTCACAGGATACATAAATGATTTTCTCTGGTGCCATCTTAAGAAGTCTAGCGATAAGTGCCACATCCATTCCCTTACGAGGAGGATCAACAATTATTGTATCTGCCCTATCGAACTTGGATGACTCAAAATCAAATCTCTCGGCTTGCTTTACCACGAACGAAGCATTCTTAACTCCTGATAACTCAGCATTCACCTTTGCTGATGCTACTGCCTCAGGAGACACTTCGATACCATACAACTTCTGCTCGTCAGTTACTGCACATAAACCAATGGAACCCGTGCCACAGAACAAATCGTATAAGACTTTTGAGCCTTCTGCGTGCTTTTTAACAATTGAATATAGCTTCTCTGCCTGCTCAGTATTAACCTGAAAGAATGCTCCTGCCTTAATCCTGAACACTCTATCTAGTAACTTCTCGTGATAGTAATCTACTCCGCTAAGGACTACGCGCTTACCTGTTCGATAACGTTTACTACTCTGGTCTGAACAAATCTGAAGGACAACACCCATGAGTTTTCCGCCATCCAAAACTTCAGCAAAACGATCAACAAGATTAGTAGCCTCGATATACTTCTTGGCATCTCTAATAACTAACTCATGTGGAACTGAAGTCTCTGTTACGAGCTCAACAAGATATTCATTGGTTCGCTCTGAGCCTCTTAAGATAAGTGTCGAGAACATCTCAGTAGGATAATTTTGGAACGCATCACTAAGGACTTTACGAAGTCGTCCAAATGCCTCATATTCAAGAAAACACTTATCTATCTCGATAATCTCGTGTGAGTCCCTTGCTCGAAAACCAATCGCCATTCCTCCGATTGCGTACTGCACATGATTTCTGTAGCAGGTTGTTTTCAATGACGGCACGACCTTATTGAAAACACTATCAATAACTTCATCTTCAATGCGACCAACGCGGTAAAGCACTTCTCTTACTTTATTCTCTTTAAAACTAGCTTGTGCATCATATGTCATATGCATACATGAACAGCCACCACACTTACCGTAGTGAGGACAAAATGGCTCAACTCTATCAGGTGACGAACTTAATCTTTCAACAACCGCACCTGTTGCCACACGTGATTTCTCAGTAACAACATCAACAAGAGCATCTTCACCAATAAGAAGACCCTCGACAAAAATAGTTTTACCATTAGCTAGAGTTCCAATGCCTTGAGCTTCATTACCCAATGCACGAACAGTTATTCTCTCTGACATAGCATACCCTTTGCGATATTTTTCTAATATAGATTGTAACACCTTTGTGGCAATTTAGAAGAAACTATCATGTAATCAATATTAAATGGTAAAATAGTTATCTAATAATAAAAATAATAAGAGGTAACTCTATGGATAATAGACAGCGAACCACTAAGCCGGTTCCACCAGAGAGGACAGCGTTAGCATCTGACCTACGCTCTACTCTCAAGGGTAAGCCGACTAGATCTGGTTTTAACAGAAGCTTACGACACGAGATACTCTCGTTCGCTGGCGACATATTTAAGATACTTCTCGTCTTCACCCTCTGCCTACTATTTGTACTCGGTGGTTTCGGTAGCGGAATGCTATTAGGATATGTATCAACAGCTGAGCCACTGACAATCGGCGAACTCACAAAGACTGAAGAAGTACAGACTTCATTTGTATATGATAGCGAAGGCAATGAAATTGCTAAGCTCATTGGTAATGAGAATGTAGATAGAATTTACGTTCCATTCAGTGAAGTTCGAGATACTTACATCGACGAAGCTATCATCTCTATCGAAGATGAGCGTTTCTATTCACACTCAGGTATTGATATTAAGCGTATCGGTAGTGCTGTCCTATCAGCTCTCGCTAATGGTGGTACTGCTACATACGGTGGTTCAACAATCACACAGCAAACTGTTAAGTTGATCTCAGGACAGGATGAGCACTCTACTTCACGTAAGGTTCAGGAATGGTTCTCAGCTATGTCACTCGAGCAGGATTTGTCCAAAGATCAGATCCTCGAGCTTTATATCAACCTTGCCCCAATGGGTAATAACTATGTTGGTATTCAGGCTGCAGCTCAGAACTACTTTGGCAAGAATGCTAAGGACTTGTCACTAGCTGAATGTGCACTTCTCGCAGGCCTTCCAAAAAGCCCATCTTACTATAATCCACTTCGTGAATCTGGAAGACGTAATGCACTTCGTCGTCAAAGAATTGTACTTGGTAAGATGCTCGAATTAGGCTACATCACAGATGAAGAGTATGAGGAAGCACTCAATACTGAACTCGTATTCAAGACTAACAGCAACAACACATCTATTACTATAAACTCATACTTCTCAGAGTATGCAGTTCAGGAAGTAATCAATAAGTTAAGTTCACAGCGTAACATATCTACTTCGCTCGCAGCTACACTTGTATACAACCGCGGTTACCGAATTTATACAACACTTGAACCTAATGTTCAGGCAGTCCTAGATGAAGCGGTAATGACAGAGAACTTATTCCAGACGGACCCTTCACTACTGGTCGACCTCCCAGAGAAGCCGCAGGCCGGAATTGTAGTTATTAACACGCAGACCGGTGCCATAGCGGGAATGCAAGGTGGATATGGACAGAAGACTGTTAACCTAGGACTTAACCGAGCGACGGATGCACATCGATCCCCTGGTTCATCTATGAAACCACTTATCGATTATGCACCAGCACTTGAATTGCAGCTTATCTCACCAGCAATGCTCTATGTTGATGAGGAGAGCCACCTTAATCCTAATAATCCGGATCAGGTATGGCCACTTAACGCTGATAGATCCTATGCTGGTCCAATGACTATCAGACAGGCTGTAGCTCGTTCAAAGAATACAATCGCTGTAATGGTTTGGAACGATGTAGGTGGCGACACTGCACTATGGTTCCTAAAGAGAATGGGCATCGACAGAACTTCTGATGGAGCATATCCAGCCCAGGCAATTGGTGCATTCACAATCGGTATGACACCTCTCGAGATGGCTGGTGCTTATAACACACTCGCATCTAAGGGCGTATATACTGAGCCTTATGCCTATACTAAGGTACTTGATGCTGAAGGTAATCTCATACTCGAGGCTAATCCACAGAAGTACAGAGTATTTACTGAAGAGACTGCATTCCTTATGACTAATATGCTTCAGGATGTAATTTACTATGGTACAGCTTCGGGTAATTCCCAGGTAATCTACAACGCCGCTGGCGAGGTAATCCCTGCAGCTGCCAAGACTGGTACTACAGATGATAACCTTGATAAGTGGTTCTGTGGTTATACACCATACTACACATGTGCAGTATGGTATGGATACGACAACAGACTTAGACAAACTGTTATCCCTTCAGTCGATAGAAGTAATGCTATTCGAATCTGGTTCTTCGTAATGACGAGAATACACGACGATTGTAGTGGATTATCTTTCGATGCACCTGATACAGTTAGTAAGTATGAAGTTTGTAGCTCGGGTTATTATGCGACAGACTACTGCCGCAACACAGGTACAACTTATAGTGACTACTACGTTGATTCTAGTTACTTAAGACCTAATGAGAATTACCCATGTCCTATCCATACTCCGACACCAACTCCTACACCTGAGCCAACAGATCCTAATGATCCTAATAATCAGCCAGGTTAACCTTAATCAAAACCAAGGTCACCACCTAGAAAATCTAGATGGTGACTTTTTATATGGGGATTTTTAGCTACAAAAAACCACCCCGCTTAATTCGAAGCAGGATGGTCGCAGTTTGTTTTCGAACTAGTCAATTATACAATTGGAGCCTTAGCGTGGAAGAATGTTCCTACGTCATCGCAATTCAAGATTGAGTCAAGAATTTGTGGGCTAGAGCCTTCAGCGATAACACCGTTAATGCCACAAGAAGTAACCTTCTGCATCGCTGTTAACTTAGTGTACATACCACCTGTTCCGAGCTTAGAACCAGCACCAGTTGAAGATGCGAGCATATCGTGAGTAATATCTTCTACGAATGAAATTCTCTTAGCATCTGGATTTGTACGTGGGTTATCGTTATACAAACCATCAATATCAGAAAGGATGATGAGCATATCTGCATTAACAAGACACGCAACATGTGCTGACAATGTATCGTTATCACCGAATGTACCATTGTGAAGAATCTCGGCTGTTGATACTGAGTCGTTTTCATTAACTACAGGAATAATTCTCTTCTCGAGCAAAGCTTCGATTGTATTAGAAATATTAGACTTAGTAAGGTTATCAAGAAGGTCATCCTTAGTAAGAAGAATCTGACCACATACATATGAATACTCAGAGAAACTTCTTGTATAAGAATTCATAAGTTCGCACTGACCAACTGCTGCTACAGCCTGCTTATCACGCATAGATGTTGGTCTCTCGGGGAGCTTAAGACATCCAATTCCCACACCGATTGCACCTGAAGTTACGAGTACGACTTCCTTACCCGAATTCATAAGATCTGCAATGGCGCGACAAAGACGATCGATATTTGAATAGTTTACTCGACCGTTCTCGTAAGTAATTGTTGATGTGCCAACCTTGATTACAATTCGCTTGGCAAAATTAATCTCTGTACGAGAGCCATTAGTTGTCTCCATTTTTATCTCCTCGAAGTAATAGTTTAACTATTAGACTATACTCCTATATTAAAAAAAATCAAATAAAAAACATTTCTCATTTTCAAGTGTATATTAAGCAACTACACCAAATGAGAACACTTCAAAAGACTATCTCTCAACAATATATTTACTCTGCATTTAATCTATAAATATAAATGCTAGAACCTACTACATCATTTTCAGAAGCCAAATATTCAAATGAATACACTATATTTTTAAATACATTTGAAAATGGTGAATAGTTACCATTAGCAATAACGCTATACAACAACTCGTAATCGTTACTTATAGAATTATAAATGGTGCACTGCTCCACATATCTCTCAGGTTCTCTTATGTATCTACTCACATAAGAGTCACTTATCATAATGTACTTCTTATATTTCCATTCCTCATTAAGGCTAACACTTCCATCATCATTAATACTAAATCTTAAATACACGGGAACATATTTAGAAGCACTCGGATCAAATGAAGTATATCCTTCACAAAGCACATTTTCCTCATTCATTCCTTCACAGTCCAAATACTCTTTCGCACATACAAGTGTACTCTTCTGTAAAGAATACTTAGTTATGCATAGTCCTGATATTACGGTATTAATCAATATCAAGGTTGTAAAAAGTATCACTAAGCTATATAGCGAAGTAAGTACTACTTTCTTTTGTTTTGAAAAACAAAAAATTCCATTTAACAATCCTACAATTCCAATTGCAATGACAATATAGAAAAATATATAAAATGGTATTCCCCACCTTAGCCAGTGAAGTGACACCAAACTCATACAAAACCAGAAAACTAAACCTACGCCTAAAAATGCATATTCCTTTCTGCGATACACTAAAAGACTAACTAGTCCAGCCACAAATGGAATTAAGCAAACAGTGCCGATGCTCTCGAAAACTGAATCAAAATAAAACCTAAAGTTTCCTACTATACCAAGGTTATCTGCACCAAGATGATTAGGCCTAGCTTCTTCCAAAAAATTATCTATTACCATGTTAATATCAGTAAAGAGATTAGGTGCAATAACGAGTATGCAAGCTACAAGTACAAATATGCTATAGAATCCATACTTAATAATATTCAATGGTCTCTTGTTAATAAAGCCCTCTTTCCAAATAACAACACAAGCCAGAACTACACACAGTATTAAAGCAGGATACTTTATAGTAACACCAACACCAATACAAACAACACTTGCTACAAGGACTTTTAAATCACCCGTCTCAAAATATTTCAATTGCAAATATGAGAATAGTATTACAAAAAATGTTAGAACTACATCAGGTGTAGCATAAGCTGAATGTTGAACAAAAATTGGAGAGAATGCAACCAAAATCACAGAAATCAACTGGATAATTTTCTTGTATCGTAAATCAGATTTCCTAATCAATTCACCAGTAAAAAGACTAGTCAACGGAACAAGAAATGTTCCAAATACTGTAGTAAACAATCTAGCAATGAAATGGAATGCAAACTCATGTTCAGCAAAAGCTTCATAAGCTGGTTTCCCGTATTTAACCCAAGACACAATACTAAATAAGACTGCATTACATTTAATCTCAAAATGATCAGGTCGATCGTAAATATGAGCTTCCCATGAATGCCTGCTAAGCATCTCAATTGTTCCCTGTACAATTGCTTTTTCATCTGGATGAAGAATCAATGGATATCCCCAAAAACAGCATACAATTCTCAAGATAAAAGCCAAAACAGTTATATAAATAACAGACAATCCTAACCAATGTTCACCAATAGATTTTTTCAAAAATCCTTTATCCATATGCACTCACACTCACTCTTCAGGAGTTCTATCGCTAATGATATATCTTGGTCGATTTTTAACTTCCATATAAACTTTACCGATATATATACCTATTACACCCATCGCAATCAGCTGAATGCCACCCAAAAAACATAATACACATGTCATAGCTACCCATTCGTCAACATTTGATGTCACAAACTGATTAATAATACAAGTTATAATTCCAATAAAACTAATCAGAGAAACAACCACACCAAATATCGATATCAGCATTAATGGCTTAACACTCAAACTTGTAATTCCATCAAATGCTAATCCTAACATTTTCGAGAACGTGTAATGACTGTCTCCCGCAACTCTCGCATTACGCTTATAGTACACATTAGAGCTTTTAAAACCAACTAACGGAATCATACCTCTAAGGAAAAGATTTACCTCTTTAAATTCAGCAAATTCCTTAAGCACACGTGAAGAAATCAGGCGATAATCCGCATGATTGAAAACTATATCCGCACCAAGTGAATTCATAATCTTATAAAAACTCTCTGCCGTAAATTTCTTCAAAAAAGAATCAGTATTTCTATTGTCACGAACTCCATATACGACTTCAGAACCGGCTAAATATTCATCAACCATCTGCTCCATAGCTTTAACATCATCTTGACCGTCACAATCTATGGAAATCGTAATATCACAACAATTCATCGTTTCCATAAGTCCTGCCAAAACAGCATTCTGATGCCCTCTATTCCTGCTTTGACATATTCCTTTATAGTACTTATTTTCCTTTGCTAGATCAGTAATAATCTTCCATGTATCATCTTTACTACCATCATTCACATACATAATGCGACTTTCTTCACTAACCCTATTTGTATTAATAAGATGGAGAAGTTCATCAAGAACCATAGGAGCAGTAATATGAAGAACATCACTCTCGTTATAGCAAGGAATTATTATATACAGTTTTGGAATTGCCAATCTATTTCACTCCCATACATCATTTCATTCTTTTATTTTAACCTCAAATAACCTATTTTTCACCAACAAAAAGCAACACCTTTTAGGGTGTTGCTTCAAGAAAATTTGTAAATATAGATTAAGAACTTGCCTTAACTGTATTCCAAAGCTCTGCGTACTTCTCTTCATATTCTGCTGATGAGTAGTAAACTTCAAGAGTAGCAAATGTCTCAGCATCTGGATAGTAGTAAAGGTTATTAGCTACTTCCGGATCGAGCATATCGCGAGCTGCTGTGTTAGGTGTTGAGTAACCAACGTATTCACAGTTATCAAGAGCAATCTGTGGATCGTACATGTAGTTAATGAATGCATGAGCACCCTCATAGTTTTTAGCATTTGTAGGAACGCACATCATGTCTACTGACCAGTTAGAACCTGTAGGAAGAACATACTGAATATCTACATCACTACCGATTTCATCTACACGATCGAGGATAACAATGTGGTCACCAGACCATGCTACTGAAGCGGCGAGCTCACCTGAAGCCATCTTATCTTTGAGGTTATCTACACCATAAGCTGGGCTCTTATCCTTCTTCTGAGCGATAAGTGTCTCACGAGCTTCATCAAGCTGAGCAGCGTCAAGTGAGTTGATTGAATAACCGTTGTAGTTGAGAGCTACACCAATTGACTCACGCATTGAGTCATACATACCAACACTCTGACCATTGTCATCAAAAAGAACTCCCCAAATCTCCTTAGGATCTGTTGTACCTTCTGAGAGCTCAATCTTATTAGCATCATATACAAGACCTACTGTGCAGTAGAGATATGGAATAGCATAATCGAGAACTTCATCTGACAAAGACTTATCTGATGAATACTGAAGTGTATTAAATACTGGATCCATATACTCTGTTACGTTAGGAAGAAGTGACCAATCAAGTGGCTGAATTCTCTCTTCATTAATAAGACGACATACCATGTACTCAGATGGAATGATAACGTCATATGAGTTATCGAGATTAGGATACATTGTCTCGTTTGTCTCGAACTCACGGTAAACAACCTTGTACTGTGGGAAGGCCTTCTCGAAGTTCGCAATTGTATCTTCTGCAATATACTCACCCCAGTTATAAACTACAATCTCCTGTCTGCTATCGCATGCTGTTGATGCAAGAACGAAGCTCGCAAGAAGTGAAGCTGAGCACAAGAGGCTCATAAAATTTTTAATACCCTTTTTCATTTACTTAACTCCTTTTTTATCTTGTTTTTTAATGTTCTTAATATTTGATGCTAACAATATACCAAAGATTACGATAAACATAATCGATGAAAGTGCGTTCATCTTAGGATTTACACCGAACTTAGTCATTGAGTAAATCTTCATAGGCAATGTCTGAACTGTACTATCAACGTTAAAGTTACTGATAAGGTAATCATCTACAGACATTGTAAATGTAAGAAGAAGTGATGACACGATACCAGGCATAATCTCAGGGATTATTACCAGTCTTAATGTCTGCCACTGAGTTGCTCCTAAGTCCATAGCTGCTTCAGATAAGTTCTTATCTAACTGCTTAAGCTTTGGATTAATAGACAACACTGCGAATGGTACGCAGAATGCGATATGTGACAGAATAAGTGTAATCTGTCCCTTCTGAACTCCAAGGAATGAGAACAAAAGCATGAATGCAATACCGATTACAAGCTCTGGCATAACGTTAGGAATGTATGTCAGATTAAACAAAGTGTTCTGCATTCTCTTACTTAAGTAAGACATTCCAAGGCAGCTAATAACAGCTATTATTGTTGATACAACAGAAGCAATTGCAGCAACCTTGAGTGTTGTTAGAAGTGCTTGAAAAAGCTGTGCTCCGTCACTTCCCTTGAACAAATTCACATAGTTATCAAAAGTAAATCCGCCCCAGATATATGACTTAGGTACGTTATTAAATGAGAAGATAATCAACACTGCTATTGGCAAATACAAGAATGCAAATATCAAAGCAATGTAAATTGTAGGTGCTATTCTTTTTAGTATTCTCATAGAACCATACCTCCTCCACTGCCGGCATCTTTATCCTGATTACGGAGAAGTCCCATAGTGATGAGGACAAAGATAAGAAGTAACAACGATAGAACGTTACCTGCCTGCTGATATGTGCTACTCTCATTCAAGATGAATGTCTGTACAGTATTACCAATTGTTGTAGTTGAACCCTCACTGATGATATCTGGGATCATGAAGAATGTGAGTGATGGCATGAATACCATCTGAATTCCAGAGATAACACCTGGGAGTGAGAGTGGGAATGTAACCTTTGTAAATGTCTGAACTGCATTAGCACCCAAGTCTCTTGAAGCCTGTGTAAGGTTATCGTCGAGCTTAACAAGTACTGAATAGATTGGTAACAACATAAATGGCAAGAAGTCATTAACCATTACAATCTTAGTTATTACATCAGACAAGATAGCATTCTTAAGGAACATAATTGGCTCCTTAATTAGGTTCATCTCGATAAGCCAGTTGTTAAGCACACCTGTCTGACCGAAGAATGCTCTCCACGCATATGTTCTAAGCATTGTGTTCATCCACATTGGAAGAACAAATAACATGAGCATCATGCTGCCATTCTTATGAAGTCTCTTTGTTCTTGCTGCGAGCACATACGCAAGAGGATAAGATAGGAGTAAGCATCCTACTGTTGTCCAGAAAGCATAATCAAGTGATCTGAGGAACACTGAAAAATACTCCTGAAGAGTTACTCGCATACCATAGAAAGTAGTTGATACCGTCTTGTTTTCGAAAAGGACATCAAATCCACCAAGTGTGAACTCATATCCGCCTGCTGTCTTAGCAAAGAAAGCTCGGAAGAATATAAGAAGAAGTGGAAGAATTGTAAACACAACAACCCAAAGAATGTATGGATAAGCGAACATCTTAAGGCTCATCTTAAGGCCTAACGCACCATAGAGAGCAGCTACCATACCAATAAAGAGAACAACAATCATGATGTTTCCGTAAAGGTTTTGAGCTACATTCATTCGCTGAGTAGTCATGTGATGCTCATCGAGCATTTCCTGAGTGATCATTTTGGAGAGGGTCGCGATATGAACAATAATTCTAGCGAAGAACAAAGCCATAATAGCGATACATCCAATTCTTCTCTTCTTGGAATTATCTACGAATAGATAATAACCAAGGCTCAATGTGAGTGCCGCAACGCTGATGATAATCGTGATAATGAACATCACAGCGCCGAAAGACAAGAAATTAAGATTAATAACTCCATCTCTTAGAGTGACTGAATACTTAGGGTTCACGAGAAGTGTAAATAATGAGTACACTCTGCGTGATACGTATTGAATATTTAACTGAAAGATTGGCACGAACATGCTAATAAGCGAGAACAAGCCTACAAATGCCATTACAATTGAATGGAAAGGCATGAGTGCAATCTTGCTCTTAAGTTCACGCATTATCGCTGTCCTCCTTAGCATCTTTCTCTTTAGCCTCTACAGCCTTAACTCCAAAACCATCAGGGTCTGGTGAGAACTCAGACTTACGCATGATATGAATATCATCAGGATCAACTGTAAGACCTACGCGCTGACCTACTACAACAGGATCAACGTCGTGAACCATCCAATCAACTTCGTTATCTGACTTAACCATAATCTCATAATGAACACCCTTGAATACAACAGATTCAACAGTACCATTAATTCTGTCCTCAGCCTCTTCCTTAACGTAGATATCCTCCGGACGAATTACTACATCTACAGGATTAGCTTCACCAGTCTTGAACTCATCGAAAAGCTTATCAACGCACTCAAATGTATGGCCACCAAAACTTACAACAAAATCCTTACTCATTGTTCCAGGAATGATATTTGATTCACCGATAAAGTCTGCTACATATGCATTCTTAGGCTCATTATAAATATCAATAGGTGTACCAATCTGCTGGATAACACCATCCTTCATTACAATGATTGTATCTGACATTGTAAGCGCTTCTTCCTGGTCGTGTGTTACATATACGAATGTAATACCAAGTTCACGCTGCATCTCCTTGAGCTCAATCTGCATCTCCTTACGCATCTTAAGGTCAAGAGCGCCCAAAGGCTCATCAAGAAGAAGTACTCTAGGACGATTGATGATAGCTCTGGCAATTGCAACTCGCTGCATCTGACCACCAGAGAGCTGATCGATATATCTCTTACCGTAACCAGCAAGACCTACTGTTGTGAGCGCCTTCTGAACACGCTCCTCAACTTCTGCCGCTGGAACCTTCTTGATATGAAGTCCAAATGCGACATTATCGAAAACATTCAAATGTGGGAACAACGCATATCTCTGGAAAACAGTATTAATCTGTCTCTTGTGCGCTGGAACATTCAAAAGATTCTTGTTCTCAAAATTTACAATACCTGAATCAGCTGTCTCAAAACCAGCAATAATTCTAAGTGTTGTTGACTTACCACATCCTGAAGGACCAAGGAGCGTAATAAACTCATTGTTTCTAATATAGAAAGTGATATTCTTAAGAACCTGGTTGTCATCATAACTCTTACAAAGGTCCTTAATCTCAATAATGTGCTCTGCACCAGTCTTATCTGGCAAAAGCTGTCCCTGAATTTTTGTCTCTTTTTCGCTCATAACATTGCCTCCTTCATATATTAGAAACTAGGTGGTGTACTCACCCAGATTACCTTCGCTGGTCTCTTACCCTTATTAATCAGGTAATGTGGTTTATCAGGTTTAATAAGAAATGTTTCTCCTTTTTTTGCCTGATACTTCTTACTTCCAATAACCACTGTAATAGTTCCTTCCATTACATATCCAAACTCTTCACCTTCGTGCGGATTATCAGGATAAGTTTTGCCACCTTCTTCAAGTGTAACTATTACTGGCTCCATGTGATTTTTCTGCGCATTAGGTACTAGCCAAGTAATCATGTTCTTTAGCTCGTTATCTTCTTTTGATGCATAGTCTTCAGTTGTAAATACAACCTTTTCTTCTTCTACATCATTGAAGAATGTCGCCAAATCAGTACCTAAGGTCTCAAGTATATCTTTAAGAGTTTGTATAGATGGAGATGTCATATCTCTTTCCAACAAAGAGATAAAACCCTTAGATAATTCACATCTATTGGCAAGCTCTTCCATTGTAAGACCGTTCTGTTGTCTTAAGAACTTTATCTTCTGTCCAATTTCCATAATATAAACTCCGTGTTTAATAATACTAAACTATTTCACGCGTATTATTATATATAGTATTAAACTGTGTGTAAAGTACTACTAAACAAATCGATACAAAAAATAGCAGATTCTATATCAAGAATCTGCTATCAATCTAATTAATATATATTCTCAATCAGCATCACTTAAGATTACTACCTGTATACATATACGAACCCTTCTTAAGAACTAATACTAATCCATCATCGCGCTCAATCCAATAGTACTCGTCCCCTACTTCGACAGACGTAAATACATTCACTGTTTCTGTATCAAGGCCATCTAATTCTTCGAAAACAAGCATGTCATCTTCAGTATCTTCTAGAGTTCTAAGATATATATCAAAATCGTGGTCCTCACCATCTATCTCTAGAACATCTTCAATAAACTCATCATCAATTGAAAACCTATTAACCTTCTTATAGTAATCTTGAACAGTCAATTCCTTACTGCTCTTATTCTCTTGAACTTTATTATCAGCGATTAATGGAAGGATTATGCCCAAACATATAACTCCCATAATCATTGCAAAGCAAATCGAAGTCGCTCCGTTATTAACACGATCACCGATTACTGCATCTTGAGGATTATCCTCATCATAGATAACTTTTACTTTTGAACCAATCGTTGGAAGCTTTCCTACAGGCTTATAGTTACCATCATAGATATGAACTAATTGTCCATTAACTCTAAGTTCATATACTGGACAAGACATAACCTGAACCATTGTACCTACTCTTCCAAGTCTGTCATCAAAACCTATGCAAGTAGCTTCATCTCTACATGTGTATCTTCTTTTTGTACTAATAAGTGTCTTTAATCCATTAACTAGTAACACTATTGCGGTAAAAAGAAGAAGTCCTCCAACAACATACAAAGCTAAGTTGGTATCGATATTAAATTCGATTACATCGAGCATATATAGCAAACCAACCAATGTCACAACAACAGTAATCACTAAGACTACATTCGCTATTATCTTCTGGTTCTTAATTGCACGAGCATGTGAATTCTCACTATTAAACACCTTAAGTACATATGTTAAGAAAACCAGCGTCTCAATAATAATCAAAACTTGAGCTTTACTAGTACCTGGGGTAACTAGCTTATTTACTGTTGAGCAGATAATTCCACCAATAATGAGAATAATTATTGAATACTTAAGAAAGAACTGCTTAACCTTACCGTTTTGTTCAGGAGGCATCTCATATTGCTCACCACTAACGGGTTCATCAGTAATTCTGAAATAATGACCCTCTCTATTCTTGTCATATAACATATATCTAACCTTCTACAAAAAACTACTAAGTAACAATAAAAAAGGCTTCTGATTACTCAGAAGCCTCTTTATATATGAATAACTAATTATTAATTACTCAATGATTGTTGATACTGTACCTGAAGCAACAGTATGACCACCCTCACGGATAGCGAATCTGAGACCCTGCTCCATAGCGATTGAAGTGATGAGCTCAGCTGTGATTGTTACGTGGTCACCAGGCATACACATTTCTACGCCCTCTGGGAGGCTAACGATACCTGTAACGTCTGTTGTTCTGAAGTAGAACTGTGGACGGTAACCGTTGAAGAATGGCTTATGACGTCCACCTTCATCAGCTGTAAGAACGTAAACCTGACCTGTGAACTTTGTGTGTGGGTTTACTGAACCTGGCTTAGCAAGAACCTGACCTCTTTCGATTTCCTTACGGTCAATACCACGGAGGAGAGCACCGATGTTATCACCAGCCTCAGCCTGATCCATCTGCTTACGGAACATTTCAACACCAGTAACTGTTGTTGCCTTTGGCTCTTCCTGGAGACCAACGATCTCAGCAGCGTCACCAACCTTAACAACACCTCTCTCGAGACGGCCTGTAGCAACTGTACCACGACCTGTGATTGTGAATACGTCCTCAACAGGCATAAGGAATGGCTTATCTGTTGGACGCTCTGGTGTAGCGATGTAGTTATCAACAGCATCCATGAGCTCTACGATTGGAGCATAAGCTGGATCATTGATATCTGTAGATGTGCACTCGAGTGCAGCAAGAGCTGAACCACGGATGATTGGTGTATCATCGCCTGGGAACTCATATGTGTTAAGAAGATCACGGATATCCATGTCAACGAGGTCGAGGAGCTCTTCATCGTCTACCTGATCGCACTTGTTCATGAATACTACGATGTAAGGAACGCCTACCTGACGAGCGAGAAGGATGTGCTCTCTTGTCTGAGCCATAG